>NZ_CP048263.1:1202246-1803369 GCF_019469165.1 Gilliamella sp. ESL0443
TGCGACTAAATCAGCTTTTCCCATTAAACAAGCACCAAACATACCATTTTGAACGCGATCTGATGGGCAACCTACATTAAGGTTAATCTCATTATATCCTCGTTCCTCTGCCAACTTAGCGCATTTAGCCAGAGCTATGGGATCACTTCCACCTAATTGTAAACTTACTGGCTGTTCCTGTTCATTAAAAGCGAGATAGTCTCCTTTACCATATAAAATTGCGCCAGTGGTTACCATTTCGGTATAAAGTAATGTTTGTTTAGTTAATATTCGATGAAAATATCGACAATGTTTGTCAGTCCAATCGAGCATTGGAGCTATAGAAAATTTATTTAAGGTTGATTTCATTGATATACCGGTGATTAAAACTGTCTTTGTTGGTTATATTAAAATATTATTATACTTGGAACAACTTCATCTACACTCTTTAAACCTTCATTGTAAATACACTTTAGCCTCAATCAGGCATTAAGCAGCTAATTTTAAGATGTTTAAAGTCTTTTTCTAATATCATTCCCAGTGGTACTATTTTTTCATTTAATTATCTTACTCAAATGCACGTTGGAGCTAGTCGTTTCGTTATTTCAGGGGTTTACCTTTGAATGATGTGATTAATATAAAAGTTAACAATGTACAATTCTTAAACAAATTTACCTCGACATAGGTAAATAACGTGTTATTCTGACTTGCATTTTTTTAAATATAATAATTGGTAGTGATAGGAATGGAAATGTTAACAGATAATACAGATACTATTTTAATTAAATCAACAGAATTGTTAAAAAGCCAATTGAGATTTATTGGAGTTATGCAACAAATCTTTGGCGTAGTAAATATTGTTATAGGTGCAATTAGCTGTTTAGGTATAATTACAGCTATTGTTGGTATTCCAGTAATAATCAACGGAGTTAAACTTTTTCAATCCGGTAGTGCATTTAGTCTAGCAGCAGCCCTCGGTAGAGGAGAAGACTTTACTGAAGCTATCAGAAATTTACATGGGTATTGGAAATATGTATTAATTGGAATTATATGTACAGTTATTCTTTTCTTTATCTACTTTTTAATCATCTTTTCAATCATTGCTTCTATAGCTAATCACTAATAATTTCCACAGTAATAATTTATCGAATTAAATAAATAAAAACCTCGCAGAATGACGAGGTTTTTTTGAAAATTATATTCCGATTGTTACTCTTCAGGGGCTTGTGGCGGACGTGAACTATTCGGTTGATCATCATCAGATTTTATATTAATTGGGTCTGAAATACCCTGTTGGTTCATCTCTTCTAAAGATAAAGAACCTTCTAAAGACGAAGTTTTAATATCAGTAACTATACCCATCTCATTAAAGTAAATAGCATAATTAATTTGGCTTAATTTTCCATGTTGAGGTTGTTGACGGAAAACATAGTACCAAACATTGCCACCAAAAGCTGAAGTTAACATTGGCGAGCCCATAATAAATACGACCTGATCTTTGGATTGACCAACTTGTAATAATTCAATCGCTTCTGGAGAGATATAATTACCTTGATTGATATCAGGTCTATAAACTAAACGGTCAACAAGTGAACAACCAGTTATCGATATACTAGTCACAATTGCAAGCGGAATAAGTTTGAAAAACGACATCTAAATTAATCCATTCAAATATATAATGTCGCTTATTATCGCTGATATTTTGACTAAGCGCTAGATAAAATAAAAAAAACTTTAGGTAATAGGATATAAAATGTTTGCTTATATTGATGATAATTAACAACTGTTAATATTTTACTTTTTATCTCGAATGTTAATGCTCTATAATAAAAAACTATTCTCAACAAATGACAGGTAAAAAATGAAATTAGATACAATTGAGCAAAAAGCAAGTTATGCAATTGGACTTCAAATTGGCCAACAGCTAAAAGAATCTGGCTTACATAATTTAGAGTTAAATGCATTGAAACTTGCTATGGAAGATGTGCTAAGCGGTAATCAACCGGCTTTACCTTTACAAGAATTGCATGATGCCCTTCGTCATGTTCATGAAGAAGCAGCTAAAGAAAAAGCTAAACAAGCAGAAAAAATTGCCCAAGCAGGTAAGGACTTTTTAGCTGAGAATCTAAAAAAAGATGGCATCAAATCGACTGAATCTGGTTTACAATACGAAATTATTAAACAAGGTGATGGTGCATTCCCTAAAGCAACAGACCGTGTTCGAGTCCATTATACTGGACAGTTAATTGATGGTACGGTATTCGATAGCTCAGTTGAAAGAGGACAGCCAGCTGAATTCCCTGTCAATGGTGTGATTCGCGGTTGGGTTGAAGCATTACAATTAATGCCAGAAGGTTCAAAATGGCGTTTATATATTCCTCAAGAGTTAGCCTATGGTTCGCAAGGGGCTGGCGCTTCAATTCCTCCTTATAGTGCATTAATTTTCGATGTAGAATTATTAAAAGTGCTATAAGTTTATATGGGCGCATTCGCGTCCATATTATCAAGTTCAATCGCAAATCAATTGCTTTATTTGATCTCTCAATATTTCGCAATAAAAAATGGATATACCAAGCAAGTATTATCTATAAAATAAGACAACGCTTTTTGACTAAAGTGTAAATTATCAGCAATAGGCAAAAATGCCCCCTTCAAATCAATCCTCTTAAAAATATGGTTAAAAGTGCCGTCTTATGGCATCCGTTATTGCTATTTAGTTTCGACTTAGTCTCATAAAGCATGAAATGTATATCATTTTGTTTAAGTATATAACTTGAAAGTTTTCCGCTATAATAATTTGTTATAAATATCTGATAAAAAAGTTAAGGAAAGTTATATGGCTACAAGTATGATTCGTATCGCTATTGCTGGCGCTGGTGGAAAAATGGGGCGACAGCTTATTCAATCTGTGTCACAAATAGAAGGGGTTACATTAGGTGCAGCATTTGAACGAGAAGGATCATCATTGGTCGGTAGCGATGCTGGTGAACTTGCCGGAATTGGGGCCTGTGGAATTAAAGTGACTGATAATCTACAACAGGCAAAAGACCAATTTGATGTATTAATCGATTTTACTCGTCCTGAAGGCACACTGGCTCATTTAGCTTTTTGTACAGACAATAAGAAAATGATGATTATCGGTACAACAGGATTTGATGAAGCAGGCAAAAAAGCTATTGCAACAGCCGCTAAGCAAATTGCTATAGTATTTGCTGCAAATTTTAGCGTTGGCGTGAATTTAGTGCTCAAGTTACTTGAAAAAGCGACTAAAATTATGGGTAGTTATACTGATATCGAAATTATAGAAGCACATCATCGTCATAAAGTTGACGCACCTTCTGGCACCGCACTAGCCATGGGCGAAGCAATTGCTGATACTTTAGGCTGCGATTTAAACGACCGCGCAGTTTATTGCCGAGAAGGACATACCGGTGAAAGACCAAAAGGCGCTATTGGATTTGCAACTATTCGTGCTGGTGATATTGTTGGTGAGCATACGGCTATTTTTGCCGATATTGGCGAAAGAGTCGAAATTAGCCATAAAGCCTCAAGCCGAATGACGTTCGCCAATGGTGCAGTCCGTGCTGCATTATGGCTTGCTGAGCAACCTGAAGGACTTTATGATATGCGCGATGTGCTTAATTTAAACAATCTATAATATTGAGTATGTTAGATGAAATTTGGATGCGACGAGCATTAGAATTAGCAAAACACGCAGAATCACTAGGCGAAATTCCTGTTGGAGCGGTTATTGTTGATGAACATAACCAAATCATTGGTGAAGGTTATAACCAATCAATAATTAATCATAATCCAACTGCTCATGCGGAAATTATGGCAATAGAACAAGCCGGTCAGCATAAAAAGAATTACCGATTAGTAAATACAACTTTATATGTCACCCTTGAACCTTGTATCATGTGTGCGGGTGCAATCATTCATAGTCGCATCAAGCGTGTGGTCTATGGAGCAAGTGATTTTAAAACTGGTGCGGCAGGTTCTTACATTGATATTCTTTCCCGAACAGGAATTAATCATTATGCTCAAATCATTGGTGGCGTATTGGCTGATGAGTGTAGTTCAATGTTAAGCGCTTTTTTTCAGAAGCGCCGCCAACAAAAAAAGCAGAATAAACAATCAATCCTCAAAACAATTGAAGATTAATTTAATATTTAAAAGAAAATTCTTTTAATCATTTCTTAATTATTTGATAAAAAATTAATTCTTTTTACCTATGAAAATTGTTAAAATCTGTTCTGATTTTTTTAAAGTACACTGAGCATTATTGATGAAAAAGCACACATTAGAAACGATGATATCGGCTGAAGATATCCAAACACGAGTAAGTAAATTAGGACAACAAATTAGCCAAGATTATGCTCAAAGTCAAAACGAGCTTATATTAGTTGGTTTGTTAAGAGGTTCGTTTATTTTTATGGCTGATTTAAGCCGTGCTATTACTGTCGGGCATGAAGTCGATTTTATGACGGCTTCGAGTTATGGCAATGCGGTGGTAAGTAATAGAGATGTTAAAATATTAAAAGATTTAGATGAAGATATTCGCGACAAAGATGTGTTAATTGTCGAAGATATTATTGATACAGGTAATACGCTTAGCAAAGTGATGGCAATACTTAAGTTGCGTCATCCGCGTAGTATTGAAATTTGTACATTACTAGACAAACCATCTCGGCGTGAAGTAGCAGTACCTGTTAAATATATTGGATTTTCCATCCCTGATGAGTTTGTGGTTGGTTATGGTATCGATTATGCACAACATTACCGCCACTTACCTTATATTGGACATGTGAAATTACTTGAATCTTAAACATTATCGAGGTGTATGTGTTACGATTTTCTCGCTCATTATGCTTACTTTTAATGGTTACGACAGCATCAACTTATGCAAATATGAAGTTATCCATTAAAGGATTGTCTGGAGAGCTTGAAGAAAATGTCGACGCGCGCCTTTCTTTAATTACGCCAGATAAGATTAATAATACGCCAAATTTCAAACGTTATTTTGAGAGTGAAACGCAAAAAGCACTACGTGCTTTAGGTTATTATTCCCCTACTTTTGAATATGATGAAACCGATCCTAAAGTATTATCAGTAAAAATAACTCCTGGACAACCTGTTAGAATAAAACAATTAAATATCAATCTGAATGGTGAAGGGAAACAAGATAAAGATTTTCAAGAATTAATGGCGACACAATTACCTAAAATTGGTGATGTGTTGAACCATGGCACTTATGAGAATTTCAAGAAAGGATTACAAAGCATATCGTTAAAAAAAGGGTACTTTGACGCAGATATGCCTACTCATCAATTGGCGATAGCTCAATTTGATCATCAAGCTTTTTGGAATATCGACTTTAATACAGGTAAGCGTTACAAATTTAGTAAAGTCAATTTTCCTAATGCAAAAATCCGTCAGGATTATCTTCAAAATATTGTACCGTTTAAAGAAGGTGATGAATACTCTGCTGAAGATTTATCTTTATTAAATCGCCGTCTTAGTTCAACTAACTGGTTTAATTCTGTTGTGGTTACACCAGATTTTCCTCATCTTACAGCAGATAAAGCATTACCCATTGAAGTTGCAACAACACCTAGAAAAAGAAATGCAATGGACTTAGGTTTAGGCTTTTCAACCGATAATGGTGTGCATGGTAAAATTGGTTGGAATAAACCTTGGATTAATAGCCGAGGACAGAGTTTTCAAAGTAGCTTATCCCTCTCATCGCCTGAACAGATTATTACGATGAGCTATAAAATCCCATTGAAAAAAAATCCGATTGAACAATATTACACGATTCAAGGTGGTTATAAGAAAATCGATAATAACGATACTTATTCTCGATCTTATACATTTGGCGTGCTTCGTAATTGGGATAACTTTGATGGTTGGCAAACAGCATTAGGCTTAAATATGTTGCGAGACAACTTCACCCAAGGTGATGACAGTTACAAAACCAACTTATATTATCCATCAGTTAGTATTTCGCGTGTTCGTAATGATGGTAAGTTATTGCCTATGTGGGGCGATTCTCAACGTTTTTCAATTGAAGGCGGTGCTGATGCGTTAGGATCTGATATCAATTTAGTGCGTTTTCAAACGCAACAAACTTGGATTCGTTCAATAAATCAATCTCATCGATTCATTGCTAGAGGTAATTTCGGCATTATCCAAGCCAGTAACTTTGAACGAGTTCCGCCCTCTTTCAGATTTTTTGCTGGTGGTGACCGAAGCATCCGCGGATATAGTTACCAATCCATATCACCTAAAGATAAAAAAGGTAAATTAAAAGGCGCGTCAAAACTGATAACCGGTTCTGCTGAATATCAATACAATGTTACTGGTTCTTGGTGGGGAGCGGCATTTATTGACACGGGTGAAGCGATAGATAAAGTCGATAAAGCTAAGTTTTATACAGGTACAGGCTTAGGTGTTCGATGGGCTTCACCGGTAGGCCCAATTAAGTTCGATTTAGCAACACCTCTAAACAAAAAAGATAAAGGCTCAATACATCTATATATTGGTTTGGGAAGCGAATTATAAAATGGCAAAAAATCCAAATAGAGTAAAAAAAGCTGAAAAAATAAAGCGAATCCGAAAGTGGAAAAAACGCAGTATTGTCGTGTTATCCATTTTTGTTTTTCTCATCACCTTTATTATTTTGATGATCTATACCAGTTTAGGTGTAAAACTAACAACTTACGTACTTAATAAGTTTTTACCCGAATTAAAAATTGAACAAGTAGATGGCACTTTTCATAATTTACACCTTCAAGGGCTGTCATTAGAACTTCCGGGCATTGATGTTAAAGTAAAAGATGCAAAATTCAAATTGAATGGTTCATGTTTGATTCAAACCAAAATTTGTGTCAAACAGTTTGATGCTGATGGTGTAAGCGTTATTATTGATACTGACAAAATCAATCGTTCACCAGATGAACCTATTCCCGAAAAACGAGAAACAATTAGTACACCACTACCAATTGATCTTAAGCAGACCCATATCACTAATGTCAATGTAAAAGTCAATGATATGCAATTTGGCATGTCAGACTTTACAGGTAAAGCTAGATGGGTGAATGAAAAAATTTATGTTTATCCATCAGTTGCTATGGATTTATCAGCTATCCTTGCCGATACTGATGATAATAAATCAATTACTACTTCAAATGATGATTTACCATTAAATCAAAAAATTAACCAAATATTTAATCAACCTCTAATTACGTCACTACCACAAGTTAATATTCCATTAGATTTTGATGTTACTAGTTTAACCGGTAACAATTGGTTGCTACATATTGGTGGTCAAGATTACCATTTCAACCAGGTTAATATTAAAACGGATATGATTAATAATCATATTATTGTAAAACAAGTTGAAACTGATGCTATAACACCATATGCCAATGGACATGCTTTTGTATCAGGGCAGATTACCTTAGGCGATGATTGGCCTATTTTTGCTTTAGTGAAAGTGGATACTGAAAGTAATCATCTTAATGGACAGTTTTCAGGAAAATTATTAGGTCAATTGTCCACTTACACCAATATTAACGGATTGAATCAAATTACTATTGATGGGCAAATTAACTTTATTGAGAAATATTTACCATTAATGGCTAAAATCAATGGTAAACATATTCAATGGCCAATTGAAGGTAAGCCACAATATCAGTTAGATAATTTTGATATCGCATTAGATGGAAATACCGAAAAATATAATATGCTAGCCAAAGGCGATATTAAAGGTGAAGGTTTACCTGATACCAGTTTCGACGTTATTGGTAATGGAACAAATCAATCAGCTTCCTTTGATCATGCTAATATTAAATTACCTCAAGGTAGCATTAATATTACAGGTTATTTAGATTGGCAAAAAGCTTTAAAATGGGATACTAATATAAAATTAGATAATGTTGATCTTACTAAAGAATTACCTGCCTACCCTATTCGTTTAGCCGGACAATTAAAAACCACAGGGGCATTCGATGAGGATTCATGGCAATTAAATATACCGGATATGCAGTTAAAAGGTAATATAAAACAAGCAAACTTTTCAGCTAATGGTAATTTGTTTGCCGATTCTAACCACGCTATATCAGCCAATAACCTTGAAATGGTTTGGGGTAAAAACCAAATTAACATCAATGGTTCTACAGATAAGGGAAATTTGACTGCGCAACTTAATTTAAGTGCTTTATCATTACTGGCTGATAATCTCAATGGTGCTGTTGTAGGTAATATTAAAATGACAGGAAATAGTGCTTCCCCTGTTATTAACACGAACTTAAATATTAACGCATTAAGTTATGAAACTATTTCGATAGCCAAGGCAAACCTAACTGGCAAAGTTCAATATACCAATCAATTTAGTGGTCAATTGAATCTAGTTGGTCAAAATATCGATATTACAAGTGAAAGTATCAAAAAAGCTAACATAGAACTTTCAGGTAATGAAGCTCATCACACATTAACCATCAATCTTGATGGTAGCCCTCTTTCCATGACAACTTCTTTAACAGGTGAACTTGATAAAGAACGTATTATATGGACTGGAAATATACCACGTAGTTTAATAACATTAGGTGATAAGAGCCGTTGGCAATTAACCAAGCCGATCAGTCTTTCTTATGATATCACTAAAGAAATTCCAACTATTGGCGCTCATTGTTGGCGTGATAATATTTCAAGTATCTGTTTAGATAAATCATTTTCTATTGCGCCAAATAATGAAACATCAATTACATTAAAAGATATTGATCTGGCTAAGTTACCTATTCCAAATGATGGTGAAACTAAAATTGATGGTTTCATAAATGGAAAGGCAAATATTAAATTTGATGACTCAAGCAAAATTCCAAGTATCAAAGCAAATATAACTAGTAATAAAGTTTATGTTAAACAAATGATCACTAATCAAGCTTTGCCGATTCCATTTGATTTATTCAATATCAATGCAGAATTTAATGAGCAACAAGCTAAGCTAGATTGGCGTTTTAGTTTAAATAAATTAGGAAAAATCACTGGTGATTTATTAATTAAAGATCCTACCGCCAAAAAAGAGTTAAGTGGCCAATTGAATATTGACAATTTGGCATTAGCGATTGTGAATCCGTTATTGAGTAAAGATGAATATGCCAAAGGCGCTATCAATGGTAATATCAAATTCTCTGGCTCATTAATGGACCCAATCTTAAATGGTGGCATCAACTTAAGACATAGTGATATTAAGACTTATCAATTACCAATTGATGTAAAATCCGCTATGGTTGATATTAAATTTAATGGTAAATCATCAACATTAAAAGGTGTATTAGTAACTAAATCTGGAAATATCAATATTAATGGCCAAGCTAGTTGGAATAACTTCGAAAAATGGCAAGCTAATATAACTGTAAATGGTGCCGCTATGGAGGTTACTGTACCGCCAATGATTGTTATGTCTGTCATTCCAGACATTAAGATCGAGGCAACGCAAGATGAACTAACGGTACTTGGTAAAGTTTCAATTCCAAAAGGTAAAATTACGGTTGATTCACTTCCGCCTTCAAGTATTGATGTTTCTCCTGATGAAGTAATGTTGGATAGGAACTATAAACAAATTCAACCACAAAACTTTGGTATGAAAATTAATAGTCATATCGAAATCAATATTGGTGATAACGTCACGGTCGATGCATTTGGATTAAAAGCATCATTAAAAGGGAAATTGATCGCAACACAGACTAATAAAGGGTTGGATTTACATGGTGAAATTCTTATTCCTAATGGTCGATTCCATGCCTATGGACAGGATTTAATTATCCACAAAGGCGTTGTCACTTTTTCAGGACCAACCGATCAAGCTATCTTAGACATAGAAGCAATAAGAAATCCTGACTCAATGGATAATAGCAATATTACAGCAGGGATTCGAGTTAAAGGATCTACAGAAGATCCTAAGATCGAAATATTTTCTGATCCAGCTATGTCACAACAAGAAGCACTTTCTTATTTAATTCGAGGTCAAGGTCTTGATAGCTCCGATCAGAGTGACAACGATATGATGACGGCATTTTTAGTCGGTGTTGGGACAGCAAAAACAGGAAAATTCATCGGTGATATAGGTAATGCTTTTGGAATTAAAAATCTTACTTTAAATACTCAAGGAGCAGGTAATAATTCAAAAGTGGTAGTAAGTGGCTATATTTTACCTAATCTACAATTAAAATATGGTGTAGGTATTTTTGACTCATTAGCAACGTTTACCTTACGATATAGACTTTTACCAAATTTATACGTGGAAGCTGCTTCTGGTCTAGCACAAACTTTAGATCTTATTTATCAATTTGAATTTAATTAATTTCAAACATCTAATTTAGTTTGCCAAAATTGGCAAACTAAATTAAGATTTACTACCAATAAGCATTTCTCGCTTAACCCCAAATCCCTTATGTTTTTTGACATTAAAACCTGCATTGATTAAATTACGTCGAACAAATCCTGCCGCAGTAAAAGTAGCAAAAGAACCTCCTTCATTCGTTAAGTCATAGCACTTTTTAAAAAGCGATTCCGACCACATTTCAGGATTCTTTGCAGGTGAAAAACCATCAAAAAACCAAACATCAATCAAACAATTTTGTTGTTTTAAAAACTTTGGATAGTGAGTGATATCGTCATAGCAAATAACTAAATGAGTATCATCTAAAACAATACTTTGAGACTCGTTTAAAGAATCTCTTAATTGTTTGGCTAGTAAACTCAAAGAATCATTACTGTTGATTATTTTACTATGAACTTTTGACATTTCTTTTTCAGATAAAGGATATTTTTCAACACTAAAAAAATCCAATCTTTTAAGAGGACTATTAGGTTTATTCTCTCTAAATTGTTTGAATATCTGCCAAGCAATTAAAAAACTTAGACCTGTACCAAAACCTGTTTCTGCTATAGTGAAGATTTCGCGCTGATGTTGCAAAAAACGCTCATATAAACTATTTCCTTCAATGAACACATAACGTGTTTCATCGATTGCGCCGTTGGTATTAAAATAGATATCATCAAAATAACGAGAAATTGGGGTTTGATTTTCATCCCAAATGATTGTTGATTCGTGCATAAACATCCTTCAAAGCGATATTTAACAAACTGTATATTCTTATAGATTACGTATATAATACGCCAAGTTAACTTATGAGGTAAATTATGGTTTTTCTTTTTCGCTTAATCATCGTGTTATTTATTGGTATTTTAACTTGTGTACTAGGCGTTATTTTTTGCTTATTCAATCCTCGCAACCCCAAAAATGTGGCTCGATTTGCCCATCTTTTCAGCTTTTTCTTTAAACCAATATTAGGAGTAAAAGTCGATACTCGTAAATACCCCGAAATTGAAAATTTAGGTAGCTGTGTATTTATTGCTAATCACCAAAATAATTATGATATGGTTGTCGCTGCTGATATTGTACAGCCTAAAACAGTTACAGTAGGCAAAAAAAGTCTTGCTTTGATTCCATTCTTTGGTCAACTTTATTACCTTACAGGAAATATTTTGATTGACCGTAACAATAAATCAAAAGCTCGTGATACGATTAATTTGGTCGTTAAAGAAATAAAAAAACGTGGTATATCAATTTGGATGTTTCCTGAAGGAACCCGTAGTAAAGGGCGAGGTTTGTTACCCTTTAAAACAGGCGCATTTAAAGCAGCTATTGCAGCTGGAGTCCCTATTGTGCCAATTTGTGTATCGGATACGAATAACATTAAGCTAAATCGCCTCAATAATGGTCATATGATTGTCGAAATGCTATCACCTATTGAAACAAAAAATTTACGTAAAGAAGATGCAAGAACTTTGATGGAACAATGTTATCAACAAATGTCAGAAAAAATTGCTCAAATTAATTTAGAAGTAACTAAATTAAATAATAAATATGACTGTTAACGATCGTAATTTTGATGATATTAGCCATAAATTTGCTAAAAATATTTATGGTACAACTAAAGGCAAAATCCGAGAAGCTATTGTTTGGCAAGAACTTGAAACCATATTGGCCAAATATCCTAAACCTATCAACATCCTTGACGCTGGTGGTGGTCAAGGACAAATAGCGCGTAGACTTGCCAAATTAGGACACAATATAACTGTTTGTGATATTTCCAAACAAATGCTTGATTTAGCTAGCCATCAAGCGCAGCAAGAAAATTTAACCTTAAACTTTATTAATTGTTCAATTCAAAATCTTGATCAGTTTATCGATCAACCTTTTGATCTTGTGATTTGCCATGCTGTATTAGAGTGGGTGGCTGATCCTGTACAGATAGTCCAATCTTTAAAAAGACATCTAAAAAAAGAAGGTTATTTATCTTTAATGTTTTATAACTATCATGGACTATTATTTAAAACGGTGACATTAGGTAACTTTGGATATACTCAATCAGGACTTGCTAAACGCAAAAAGAAAACCTTATCGCCTGATTATCCTCGTGATCCAAATCAAGTGTATCAATGGCTAATTGAACAAAGTTTTGAGATTACGAATAAAACAGGAATCCGAGTCTTTCATGACTATTTAACTAATAAGTCAAAAGCAGAAACTCATTTTGATCAGTTATTAGAAATTGAAAAACAATACTGCCAAAGCGAACCTTATATTAACTTAGCTAGATATATTTTAGTTACTGCAAAATTATTAAATTAAGATTTTGAGATAGCGTAGTCCCTTATCAGATGCTTTAAATATAATGGAACAACACAAACCAAGACCAATAACAGTTTTACCGGTACTTGATGTTAATAAAAAATTCATAGGTATGATTCACATAACTGATATATACCATTAAATCGTGTCATTTTTTATCATAATTTCATTAGCAACAAAACTAAGATGTAGAAATGAATACTCGAAAATTTGCCAATAAATCGTTATTATATCAATTTTACTAGTTAAAGGTTGTGATTATGATTGTTGTTACTGGCGGTGCTGGGTTTATTGGAAGTAATATCGTTAAAGGATTAAATGATCTAGGGCACAAAGATATTTTAGTGGTAGATGATTTAACTGATGGTACTAAATTTTCAAATTTAGCCGATTTAGATATTGCTGATTATATGGATAAAGATGAATTTATAGCAGAAATAATATCTGGCGAAAATCTTGATATTGATGTTATTTTCCATCAGGGTGCTTGTTCATCCACAACTGAATGGGATGGCAAATTTATGATGGAAAATAATTATAATTATTCTAAGGATTTGCTCCATTATTGTTTAGATTTTGATATTCCTTTTTTATATGCTTCTTCAGCTGCCACCTATGGTGGTCGGAGCGATAATTTTATTGAAGAGCGTTCCTATGAAAAACCATTAAATGTTTATGGTTATTCAAAATTCTTATTTGACCAATATGTCCGTGAAATATTACCACAAGCAAGTTCACAAATTTGTGGATTTCGTTATTTTAATGTTTATGGTCCACGGGAAAACCATAAAGGTAGCATGGCTAGCGTCGCATTCCATTTAAATGAACAAATCAATAAAGGGGAAAAACCTAAATTATTTACTGGAAGTGATAATTTTAGACGTGATTTTATTTATGTTGGAGATGTCGTTGAGGTAAACTTATGGTTCTGGAAAAATAATGTTTCTGGCATCTTTAATTGTGGAACTGGACGAGCTGAATCTTTCCAATCAGTAGCTGATGCCGTTTTAAATTATCATCAAAAAGGTGAAATTGATTATATTCCTTTCCCAGATCACCTGAAAGGACGTTACCAAAGCTTTACTCAAGCTGATTTGACTAAATTTAGAAAAACAGGATGTCCAATTGAGTTTAAAACAGTTGCACAAGGTACAACTGAATATATGAAATGGTTAAACGAGCAATAAGAGGAACAACAATGAAAACCCTGATTATTGGTCCATCTTGGGTTGGTGACATGATGATGTCCCAAAGTTTATATCGCACTTTAAAGCATCTAGAGCCAAGTATTGAAATTGATGTAATGGCACCAGCTTGGTGCCGTGCTTTATTGAATAAAATGCCTGAAGTCAATCAATCAATTGCTATGCCAATTAATCATGGGGAGTTTGCATTAACTAAACGTTACCAACTAGGCAAAGAATTACGTCAATACGACCAAGCAATCATTTTACCTAACTCATTTAAATCAGCACTGATTCCTTTCTTTGCTAAAATTCCTAAACGCACTGGCTGGAAGGGTGAGATGCGTTATGGTTTATTAAATGATATGCGCATACTTGATAAAAAAGCTTTTCCATTAATGGTCGAACGTTATGTCGCCCTTGCCTACCCTAAACAAGATATCCATTCAGCAAAAGATATTCCTCAACCAATTTTATGGCCAAAACTGAGTGTTGAAAAGGATGAGGTTGAGCAAGCATTATCAAACTTTAATATTCCTACAGATGTTCCTTTAATTGGATTTTGTCCTGGCGCTGAATTTGGCCCTGCTAAACGTTGGCCTGATTATCACTATGCTGCATTGGCTGATTTGATAGTAAAACAACATGCTAAAATTATTATCTTTGGTTCAGAAAAAGATAAAGCTGTTGGTGAACAGATTATTGCCAAAATGGCGCATGGTGATCAGTGTATTAATCTTGCTGGCCAAACAAAATTAGAACAAGCGATCAACTTGATTGCGGCATGTAAAGCAATTGTCACTAATGATTCAGGCTTAATGCATGTTGCAGCTGCACTTGATAAGCCTTTAGTTGCACTTTATGGACCAAGTAGCCCTGATTTTACTCCCCCATTATCAAATAAAGCAGAAGTCATTAGACTCATTACTGGCTACCACCGCGTCCGTAAAGGTGATAGTGAGCAAGGTTATCATCAAAGTCTAATTGATATAAAACCCGATCATGTTTTTGAAACATTGATGAAACTTATCGTTCGCTGTGAAAAGAGTAATTAATTATGCGTGTATTGGTTGTTAAAACTTCATCAATGGGTGATGTGTTGCATACTTTACCGGCTTTAACCGATGCCGCCAACAATCTACCAAATATTACATTTGATTGGGTAGTTGAAGAAAACTTTTCACAGATTCCAAGTTGGCATTTTGCTGTAGATGAAGTTATCCCAGTTGCAATAAGGCGTTGGCGAAAAAACTGGTTTGCTAAAACGGTTCGTCAAGAACGTCACCAATTTATAGAACATTTAAGACGACAACAGTATGATTGCATTATTGATGCTCAAGGTTTAATAAAAAGCGCATTTTTAATTACTCGTAAAGCGCGAGGTATTAAGCATGGCTTAGATCGTCAAAGCATCAAAGAACCCATCGCTAGTTGGTTTTATGATGTTAAACATCATGTCCCTAAACAGATGCATGCGATAGAACGTGTTCGTATGTTGTTTGCTAAAAGTCTTAATTATTTGCAGCCTGATTCAATCGGTGATTATGCTATTGCTCGTCATTTCTTATCTGCGTTACCTGATGATAACCAAAACTATTTAGTCTTCCTTCATGCTACTACTCGTGAAGAAAAGCATTGGACAGAAGAAGCATGGCGAGAATTAATTAAATTAATTCAACCAACAGGACTAAGGATTAAACTACCATGGGGAGCTCCTCATGAGCAAGAACGGGCTTTACGCTTAGCACAAGGATTTAATCACGTTGAAGTATTACCAAAGCTTTCTCTTAACGAAATCGCAACGGTTATTGCGGGTTCAAAAGCTGTAGTGTCAGTAGATACAGGATTAAGCCATTTAACAGCGGCACTAGATCGTCCTAATATAACTTTATTTGGAAAAACCGATCCAAACCTAATTGGAGGATATGGCAAAAACCAACACAGCATCATTTCAAAAGATAAAACGATGCAATCAATCACATCCAATGAAGTTTATCAAATTTTAACTGCGTTTATTTAAATTGTATTTGAGTTTCAAAAAATAGGAAGATAATAATATGAACAAATATCATGAGCTAATTCGTGAAAGATATGCTCAAATTGGCAGTAATGATTTAGGTTATATTGAAGATGCGTTAGTTGCGGTAATGATGGTACTTAATGAAGTAGTCGATAATCAACTAGTACCGCAAGATCTAAGAGAAAAAGCCGCATACGCTGCAGCTAATCTCTTAATAAGTGATTATGATGTTAAATAACGGTCGGAAGATTGATTATAAAACGTGTAGACAGATCATCTGATTCAACATAAATATGCCCCTTATGTGTATCGATAATCGATTTTACAATAGCCAAACCAATTCCGGTACCTGAGCTATCTTTGTTATTTCGATGACGCGATTCATCAACTCGATAAAAGCGGTCAAAAAGATGAGGTAAATGACGACTTTCAATCTTTTTACCAGGGTTAGAGATGATAATTTGAATTCGTTTTTGTGTAAGTTGACCCAATTTAATCTTAATTGTTTGATTTTCAGGGGTATAACGAATCGCATTGGAGATGATATTACTTATCGCCCGCCCTAACATCATTTTATCGCCTTGAATATGAGAACAATTACCTTCAAGTTCAAAAGTAATATTTTTCTCATCAGTCAAAGGTTCAAAATATTCACACATTAAACTAATCATCGAATGTAAATCTATATCGATAAGATTAGGTACTAGCTGATGATTATCGGCTTGTGCTAAAAAAAGCATATCCGAGATCATCTGAGACATTTTTTCATACTCTTCTAAATTAGAATATAAAATTTCTCGGTACTCTTCTGTAGAGCGCGCATTATTTAAAACAATTTGCGTTTGTGTCGTTAGATTTGTGATTGGTGTTCGCATTTCATGGGCAATATCTGCGGTAAAATTGCGTTGTCGTTCAAAGACATCTTCCATTCGATGAAGCATATCATTAAACGCCTTAACCAAACTCACATATTTTACAGGAACCGAAGCTGTTGAAATACGATAATTTAAGCTTTTCATATTAATTCGTTCAATTTTTTTAATTAAACGATTAATTGGTTTTTGTGTGTAATAAATGGAAATTAACGATCCAATCAATGCTAACACACAAGAGATAGCAATTAGTAAACCTAATCCATTTCTCAATCGATTTATAAATTCAAGCTGTAAATTACGTGCTACTGCAACTATTGTCGTATATTGACGCCCTTCATCCAGTAGAACTCTGGAAGCCCCGATACGATAAGATGATTTATCGATATTCCAAATCGCCGTACTATTTTCGGTAATCAATCGTTCAAAATCTTCTTGTGATAAAGCAATAGATAAATTAGGACCACGAGTGCGATACACAATTTTTCCTGAATCATCAATGATATAAACAAATAGATGATGATGACCGGTCAAAATGAGTAGTAGATTTTGAAAGAATTCATCTCGATTTTCATCGGGTGAATAATAGGTAAGTTCACGTTCAATTGAGGTAATAACTGAATTCAATTCCGAAACATTTTGCTGAATTGAAATTTTTTCAAACGTATGTTCAATAAGATAACTGAAACAATAAAGTAGCCCGCAGGTTAGCAGGCATACGATAAGTGGTATACGAAACGATATGAAGTTACTCTGCTTCATCCAAGACATCTAATTTATATCCCATTCCACGGACTGTATGAATTAATTTAGGTTCAAAATCGGCATCGATTTTGTTCCTCAATCGCCTAATTGCTACATCAATTACATTGGTATCGCTGTCAAAATTCATATCCCATACTTGTGAAGCAATAAGGGATCTTGGTAAAACTTCTCCGGGATAACGTAAAAAATATTCTAGTAATAAAAATTCTTTATTCGTTAAATCAATTCTTTTATCACCTCGGGTTACTGTTCGTTTAGGTAAGTCCATAATTAAATCAGCAATGCTTAATTGATAATTATTGACTTGTGGAACGTTTCGTCTTAATAAGGATTTAATTCTTGCTAACAATTCAGCGAAAGAAAAAGGTTTAACTAAATAGTCGTCTGCGCCTAAATTGAGTCCTTTCACTTTATCTTCAACACTTCCCATTGCAGTAAGTAAAATAATTTGAGTATCTTTCCCTGCTTCACGCAAAGACTGTACAATTTTCCAACCCACAATATCAGGTAGCATTACATCAAGAATAATCAGATCATAATCTTCAGTCATTGCTCGATGATAACCATCGAGTCCGTTATCAGTAAGATCTACAATAAATCCTGATTCAACTAAACCTTGACGAAGATATTCACCGGTTTTTTGTTCATCTTCAACAACTAACAATTTCATATTGAATATTCCTTAATGTTTTATCAGGTTATCGAAATTGCATAATGCAGTTATAGGATATATTAGGAAGTCAAATGACATCATGACATTTCAGTGACTATTTTGTAATTTTGCAGTCATTAAAACGTCTGTTTAGGTTTGCTATAGTAGCACCACAATGATTCATGAGGCTAGACAGTATTGTTTCATTGTTTTATTTCCTTTCATCCATTCCTTGCAATTTAATGCAGCCCTAGTTTATCTAGGGTTTTTTTTTGCTTTTTAAACCACTTAATATGAAATAATTGGAATAAAACAGTTAATTTGGCATAAAATTTATCTTATTTAAACCAGATTAACCGTTTTTGAATATTATTGATATTCCTTTTTACGTAATACAATACCTGTTTCAATATGATCAGTATAAGGAAATTGGTCAAACATAGCAAAATGTTCTATATAATGCGTTTGAGTAAGTTGTTGCAAATTATCTTTTAAAGTATAAGGATTACATGAAATATAGACAATTCGATCATAACTTTGAATGATATTAATCGTTTTATCGTCTAATCCCGCTCGAGGAGGATCTACCAACACAGTTTGACAATGATAATCTTCTAAATTAATACCATTTAATCGATTAAAATCCCTCTCTTTCCTAATGGCAGAAGTAAACTCCTCAGCAGATAATCTCACAATAATTAAATTATCAATATTATTGATTTTGATATTATGTTGTGCTGAATAGACGGAAGCTTTTGCAATCTCAGTTGCTAAGACTTTATTAAAATTTTGAGCCAATGCAATAGAGAAATTACCGTTACCACAATAAAACTCTAGAAGATCACCTTTAGACTCTTTAGTTACCGAAATAGCCCATTCCAACATTTTTATATTGATAGCCGCATTAGGTTGAGTAAAACTGTTTTCAACTTGTCGATACTTAAAAGTCTTATCAAATATTGGTAAAACCTCATCAACATAATCAGCATCAATGGCAATTTTTTGATTACTTGCTCGACCAACCAGATTAGCATTAATCCCTAGTTCAGCTAATTGTTGTTTTAAACGCTCAGCAGCAATTATCCATTCGTCACCTAATTTTTTATGATACAAAAGCGTTATTAATAACTGCCCACTAAGTGTAGAGAAATAATCAATTTGAAAAAGCTTATGACGTAAATTATCGTTATATTGAATTAAAGGTAAAATTGACTGCATTGCCTTGTTAATCAGTTTTGAGGCAATAGGAAAACTATCTATTCTGACTCTTTTTTTCTTATCATACATTATATGATAAAGCTCATCACCATTATGCCAAATTCTAAATTCAGCACGCATTCGATAATGACTAATAGGTGAAGAATAAGTCACTAACTCGGGTAATTGAAAATCAGATAATATCGTTTTTAAATTGATTATTTTATTTTGTAACTGCTGGTTATATTTATCGTTCGAAAAAGATTCTGTCATATTTATAATTCGACCATCAATTTTGATAAAGAGTGAATAGTATTTTATAATTTCTAAAAATCATAATTCTATCATAATCCCCAGCTTATGATAAGCTCATACGCCAGTAGTTGCCTATCAAATAAAGCGTCTGCAATTAAAACAATTTTTACTTTCATATAATATGATTGGTTGCTGATAAAGATTGTAGTTATAGCGATTGCCGTTATAATGTGGGGCAAAATGATAGATTAGAAGAGCACTATGACAACGCAAACTTTCTCTGATTTACAGTTAGATGATATTTTAATTGAAAATCTGCAAGCGCAAAACATTAACGAACCCACAGTAATACAAGCACAAACTGTCCCTGTAGCCCTAGACGGTAAAGATGTTCTAGGATCAGCTCCGACAGGAACAGGTAAAACATTGGCATTTTTAATTCCAGCAGTACAACATCTGCTTGATTTTCCGCGTCGAAAACCTGGACCTCCAAGAATATTAATCTTAACCCCCACTCGAGAATTAGCTATGCAAATAGCTGAACAGGCAAAACTACTAACAAAGTCAACACACTTGAGTATAGCCACGATTACAGGTGGAGTTGCTTATATGAATCATGCCGAAGTTTTCAGCAAAAATCAGGATATAGTCATTGCAACAACCGGACGTCTATTACAATACATTAAAGAAGAAAACTTTGATTGTCGTGCAGTTGAAATGCTAATTTTGGATGAAGCCGATCGCATGTTAGATATGGGGTTTGCTCAAGACGTTGAAACCATTTCAGCTGAAACGCGCTGGCGTAAACAAACATTATTATTTTCAGCAACGTTAGAAGGTGAAGGTTTACATAGTTTTGCTAATCGAATTCTTAACGAACCTGTTGAAATCAATGCTGATCCTTCCCGAAAAGAACGAAAGAAGATTTTACAATTTTATTATCGTGCTGATGATTTAACACATAAAGTCGCATTGTTAACTCACTTATTAAAGCAGAAAGAAGTTAAAAAAACTATCGTCTTTGTTCGTAAACGTGAACGTGTACATGAATTGGTTTCACTGCTGCATCAAGCGGGAATTCATAGTTGTTATTTAGAAGGAGAAATGGTTCAAGCCAAACGTAACGAAGCTATCAAACGGATGAATAACAACACGGTCAACGTACTGGTCGCAACTGATGTTGCTGCTAGAGGGATAGATATTAACGATATTACCCATGTTATAAATTTTGATGCACCTAAAACGGCTGATGTTTATCTACATCGAATTGGTCGAACCGCTAGAGCAGGGAAAAAAGGTACAGCAATTATGTTGATTGAGGCACACGATAATGAGTTATTACAAAAAATTGAACGTTATATTCGTGAGCCTATCAAATTAAGAACAATTGATGAACTACGCCCAAAAACCAAAGCACCTAAACCAGTAACAAAAAAGAAACCTTCGCAAAAAGCTAAACAAAAAAATGCGGCTAAAAAGCAAGAAGAGACTAAAAAGAAAAAGTTAAAACAACGTCACCGAGACATTAAAAATAAGGGAAAACCCAATAAAACGATAACTAAAACCGAATAATAATTTATTTACCATAGGTTAAACTTATGAAATCAATTGCTGATAACAACTTGGCGTATTGGCTAAGATTGATATAATAAAACGCATATTCAGTATATACATTAGCTACACAAGGAAAAAATTTTATGACATTAGTCACTCGTAAAGCACCAGATTTTACTTCAGCAGCAGTACTAGGTACTGGCGAAATTGTAAATAATTTTAATTTAGCTGAGCATATTAAAGGTAAATATGCCGTAGTATTTTTCTGGCCTATGGACTTCACTTTTGTATGCCCATCAGAAATTATTGCATTCGATCACCGTTTAGAAGAGTTCAAAAAACGTGGTGTTGAAGTAATTGGTGTCTCAATGGACTCAGAATATGTTCATAATGCATGGCGTAATACACCACAAGATAAAGGTGGTATCGGAGAAGTGAAATTCCCTATCGTTGCCGATATAAAACATAGCATTATGCAATCTTATGGTGTTGAACATCCTGAAGCAGGTGTTGCTCTTCGTGCATCATTTTTTATCGATAAATCAGGCGTTGTTCGTCATGAAACAATTAATGATTTACCAATCGGTCGTAATATTGATGAAATGCTGCGTATTGTTGATGCTTTCCAATTCCATGAAGAACATGGCGAAGTTTGTCCTGCACAATGGACAAAAGGAAAGCAAGGAATGCAAGCAAATCCAAATGGCGTTGCTAGCTACTTAAAACAACACGCTAATGAAATCTAAGTTGAGAAACATGCTATTATAATTAGCTTAGAAATATTTTAAAAACGCAAACCGGAGTACAACTCCGGTTTTTTTATGTTCAAACGCGAACTACAGTCAGATAACGTTCAAATAGTATTTAAGTTATTATCAACGCAATATGTTTATATTAATGCCCGCTAACATTTGAAAATAGGTTAATAATAACCACACCAAATATAATAAAGCCCATACCAATTAATGCTGCTAGATCTAAAGATTGCTTCATAAAAATCCAAGCTATCAAACTGATAATAATAATCCCGATCCCCGACCAAATCGCATAAGCAATACCGACAGGAATAGTTTTTAAGGCCAATGAAAGAACATAAAATGACGCGCTATAACCAATAATAGTAATTATTGAATACATTAAATGCGTAAAACCGTTAGAAAGTTTTAATGAAGAAGTTGCAATCACTTCACAAATAATTGCAATAAAAAGTAATAGATATGAATTCATATTATGACTCATAAGTTAGTTGAAATAAAAAATGAAGACTCGCCATAAATCTTAGTGTGATCTATACAAACTCAGTAAACACACAATTCAGGAAAAAATAGAATAAATGCAGGGGTATGAGGGATCAGAAAAGAGCTATTAAAAAAATACTTATTAAACATATAACGTTTATTATCCACTCAACACCTTGATGTAATATACCACTCCTCAATAATAAAGTAAAAAGTTAAAAGAAAACGGATTACTTTTTAGTATATTACTTTTCGAGTGATGAGTCCCTTAAAGTCATTATCAATTTTCATTGATTTATACATTTGATTCAGAACTTTTTATAAATTACGCTAAACGATTAAATATGTTAATCAGCACGACAATTGCTCACTATTTTTGATAAAATAAAAAATACCCTATTAAAAGATTTCGGTAGTCGATTCAATCTCAAACATTGAAAAAATTGTTCAAGTTCGATTAAATACCGCACTTCAATTAGCATTCAATACTCTTATCTTATCAGCATCATCTCAAAAAATATTCAGCTATTAAGTAAACACAAAATGCTTAATAATGAAATAATTAAGCTAACAATGATAAATCCAATTAAAAATTTACCAACTTTATAATAAAACCTATTTGTCTCATTTTCTCGCTTCTTTCTATTGAAACAAAGCAAAAGAATACCTATGAGAAGAATTGGTAAATAGATATACCAAAAATAAAACGGTGCAACTATTAACAGAATTAGAATTACTTGGCCTGTAGTTAGTGAAAACATTTGGAATTTCTATACTTAAATAATTATAACGTGCTATTAAGAATCATAACAAATCTATGATTCAACTTCATAGAAGAGAAATAGTATATGTAACGCCTTAATAAATCAATAATTATTTTCCAAGATGTGGGATAATAGTATTGGATGAATCTGGTGAATGGTGGGTTGTGAGGGGATCGAACCCGCGACCAATTGATTAAGAGTCAACTGCTCTACCGACTGAGCTAACAACCCATTTAGTTAGTGGGGATATTCTATATAACTTTATATTCTAATGCAAATCCTCTATTCTCAAATTAATATAAACTCATTTACGACTAAATAGTCACATGCAAACCAACGATACCGATAATAATCACACTCAGCCCAAATATTCGAGTGAAATTCTTCGGTTCATTGAAGATGAGCATATTAGCCAAAACCGCACCCGAAGTACCTAGCCCTACCCACACTGGATAAACTATACTTAAATCCAGATACTTGAGTGAAAAATAAAATAGTATAAATGAAACAAAAAAACCACCCCAATAAAATATTAATCGCAACAAGCTTTTTTGTTGCGAGTATAGCTTAAGACCTATAGCGCCAATAACTTCGAAAATTGCAGCAGTTAAAATAAATAACCATCCCATATCTCAATCCAAATTTTAGTTAATTAGCTATCAGCTCGTTTTAATTGCACAACACCAATGATAATTAATGCTACAAAAAATATTTCAATCAGTTTAATTTGTTTGCCAAATACAACCATATCAATCAGTAATGAGCCAATCGCGCCAACACCAGAAAATATTGCATAGACAGTGCCTGTAGGAATAGTCTTACATGCATTAGTTAAAAACGTAAAATCAACAATAATGACTAATACAACAATCACCCAATGCCACCACTGGCTCGCAGTAGTAAAACCAAATACCCAACACAATTCAAAAAAGCAGGTGAGAACAACAAATACCCACTCTTTATTCCTGCTGTACATAATGACCTCATTATTTTTTGTTTATATTGCTTAATTTTATTATTTCATTAATGTGCTTAATGAAAACAAAAGACGGTTCGCAAACTAAAACATTTGCCACCTAAAGATTATGATGTTTATGCAGAGAAACAGTTCAACCTTATATATAATATCGATAGTTTCTGAAACACTTTAATGCTATTTCTTACTATTTATTAACAATTCTATAATGACGGATGAAAAATGGCAAGTCTAGAATTATTGATAATTGTATGCTTTTAAATAACTTTCTCAAAAATTGAGAGAAAATCCGAAATAAAATTAATCCATTTAACTTAAATCAATTACCAAAAATGATAACTTAATATAGCTTAGATCCTATCCTTAATCCCAGCAAATGATCAATCTTACTCAACGCGTAATTGACGAATAAAATCTATCTAATTTAAAAAAAAAGTTGAGGAAAGGGGTTTTTTTTCAATTAAATCAATATAGAATACGTCGCTTAGTATTTTAATTCATTTTAAATCAAAATAATTCAAGTACTTTAAGTGTAACTTATTTAATATTTATATTAGAAAATAAGTCAGATAAATCAAAAAGGAATAGACAATGTCAAATAAATCGGACAATGAGTTTAAAGTCGGAATAAAGGCCTATGTGTCACTAGTTGTTGCCATACTGTTTTTTTCCGGGCTATTTTATAACGTGGATGGAAAAGCTTGGTTAGGTGCATTTGATTTTACCAGCTTAAGTGGTAAGTTTGGTACGATGCTTCACCCTGAAAAAAATACCTTTGTTGGTGAAGGTGGAAATAGCGCCAGAGCCGGCTTTATTTTTGCCTTATCACTAATACCGACAGTGATGCTTGCGTTAGGTGTTTTAGAAATTTTTACCCATTACGGTACAATTCGTGCAGCTCACAAACTATTAACTCCCCTTCTTAAACCTATTTTAGGGGTTCCTGGTAAAACGGGTCTTGCGTTAATTACTGATTTACAAAGTACTGACGCTGGAGCCGTATTAACTAAAGAGTTGTATGATGAAAAACAGATCAGTAAAAAAGATCTTATCATTATCAGCGCCTGGCAATATTCAGGAGCAGGCTTAATTAATAACTATTTTTCTATTGGTTCTGCGCTTTTCGCTTCAATGACTGTCGCAATATTTACACCATTAGTCATTATGATTGTATTGAAATTCGTTGGTGCAATTTTAGTACGCATGATTTTAAATTCAGTTTATAAAAAGGATTTTATCAATGAATAACTCAACCAATCAAAAACAGACTAACAATCCATTAGATATTTTCGTTATTGGTGCTCGAAAAGGTTTCAATATTGCAATAAACAATTTAATGCCTAACATTATTATGGCATTTGTTATCACGGAAATATTAAAAAGATTAGGTTTGATGCAATTAATCGGTGAAGTATTTGCACCCGTTATGGGGCTATTTGGTTTACCGGGTGAAGCTATAACGGTATTGTTGACCGCTTGGCTATCAGCTTCAGCAGGAACGGGTGTTGCTGTAAATTTAATTTCTGGCGGTATTTTAAGTGGTGTTGATATCACGATCTTAGCACCAGCTATTTTCTTAATGGGCTCACAATTACAATATATGGGACGTTTATTGGGTGTTGCTGATGTACCTAAAAAATATTGGCCACTATTAATGCTTAACAGTATAGTTAATGCTTTAATTGCGATGATCATCATGCGATTTATAGTGTGATAAAGGAGATATCTATGTCTAATGTACTTGAACATTACCACTATTTACATCAAATTCCTGAGTTGGGTTTTGAAGAATTTAAAACCTCAGCCTATATCGCGGATAAACTTGAAGCTGCTGGCTATAAAGTAACACGAAACATTAACAATACCACAGGAATTATTGCTGAATTTGACAGTGGAAAACCCGGTCCAGTGTTAGCATTACGAGCTGATATGGATGCTCTAGGTCATATCATTGAAGGTGAACACTGTGCGAGACACACTTGTGGACATGACGGTCACTCATCAATGTTATTAACTGCAGCCCAAGAACTCATTAAAGAAGGTAATATAAAAAAAGGAAAATTAAAGCTAATTTTTCAACCTGCTGAAGAGTTAGGTTCAGGTGCTTTAGCCATGATAGAAGGCGGTGCTATTGACGATGTTGATATGATCATTGGCTTACATGTACGTCCTAAAGATGAATGCCCAAAAGGCTGTGCATCAGCTGCCATGTTTTATTCAGCCTCAACGACAGTTGAAGTAAATATTCATGGTATTCCTGCTCATGGTGCAAGACCACATTTAGGCGTAAATGCATTAGATGCTGCAACTATGGCAATTCAAGCTGTGAATACTATTCATCTAGCGCCTAGCTTAACTTATAGCGTGAAAGCAACGCGTTGTATATGTGATGCAGGTGTAACGAATGCTATTCCATCAGAGGCCTATGTTTGTTGGGATTTAAGAGCCCCAACTAATCCTGCCATGGATGATTTAAAAGCAAAAACACTTAAAGCAATCGAACTCAGCGTTGCATCAATTGGTGCTAAAGCTGATATCAAAGTATCAAAAGAGATACCAGCAGCTGAAATTGATGATGAAGTCACAAAAATTATTGCTGAATCTATTATAGATGTGCTTGGCAAAGATGGATTAAAAGATCCTATTTTTACCCCAGGTGGAGAAGATTTTTTCAATTATCCTCGTGAAAGAGATGTAAAATCAGGTTTTTGGGGATTGGGTGTTGACTTAACACCAGGTCTACATCATCCAGATATGACTTTTGATACATCAGCATTAGAAAATGGTGTAAAAATCACTAAAACTTGTGCTTTAAAAGTTTTGGGTTAAGTAAATTATTCCGCCGAATATTTCGGCGGTTTCTTGAAAGGCTTATAATGATTTACGATAGGCCACAATATCATCAATTGTCACTACTGGTAACTGATGCTTTTTAGCAAATTCGACAACTTGTGGTGCTCTAGCCATTGTTCCATCATCATTCGTTAATTCACAAATTACTGCTGCTGGTTTAAAGCCCGCTAATGAAACTAAATCAACAGAGGCTTCTGTATGACCTCGACGACTCAAGACACCATTCTCTTTTGCGACTAATGGAAAGACATGACCTGGATGATTTAAATCACTTGGTTTTGCATTATCTGCAACCGCAGCTTTTACCGTAGTGACTCTGTCCGCAGCCGATACGCCAGTTGTTACGCCTTTCGCAGCTTCAATAGTAATAGTAAAAGCGGTCTGGTTTTTACTGGTGTTGTTAGCAACCATCATTGGCAACTCTAATTTATCGCAAAAAGATTGTGGCATACATAGACAAACTATACCACTTCCATATCGAATCGTTAGCGCCATTTGTTGTGTTGTAATTGTTTGTGCAGCCCAAATAATATCGCCTTCGTTTTCGCGATCTTCATCATCTAGCACTAATACGCCAGATCCAGCTTTGATTGATGCGATTGCTTTTTTGACACGCTCGATGGGTGTTCCGAATTCATTTAAGTTAAACTGATTCATGGTAAATACCTATCCTGTTTTATTAAACTAATTATATTTATTCTTAATAAATATGAATTCATTAAGTTATAAATATATTAAATACCAGAATCAGGGCAAGTGCTTGACCATAGTGATTTTGCTATAGCGCAAATATAGAAAAGATAAGCTACTCTCTTTCATCCAGACTTTAACTGTCGGCTTTGGAATCTCACCAAATCTGCTAGTCCTTAATAAAATCTATTTTATTAAGCGCTCGTGGGCTATACCACCGGTGGGGAATTGCGCCCCGCCCTGAGAATTTTTTGTCAGTGAACTGACTTCAAACACTATAATATAATTCAATAAAAAAAACACGTATATTTTATGAGGATAAATAAATTGCCGCATAAAGCGGCAATTTTTGATGAGGCAATTAATGCATTCGAATTTCACGCAAATGCCGTTTTTCAGCTCGACGCATCCAAAGC
Organism: Gilliamella sp. ESL0443; assembly: GCF_019469165.1. Classification (NCBI taxonomy): domain Bacteria; kingdom Pseudomonadati; phylum Pseudomonadota; class Gammaproteobacteria; order Orbales; family Orbaceae; genus Gilliamella; species Gilliamella sp. ESL0443. The sequence goes on from NZ_CP048263.1 coordinate 1,230,365, forward strand.
CATGAAATGAAGCCAATAATACCAACAATTAATAAAATAATTGTCGCTAAGGCATTAACTTGAGGATCAACCCCTAATCGGACTTTAGAAAATACCAGTTTTGGTAAGGTCATCGCACCTGGCCCTGTCACAAAATTAGCGATAACCACATCATCAAGTGATAAAGTAAATGCCAATAACCAACCAGATACAAGAGCTGGAGCAATCATAGGTAACGTTATAATGAAAAATACCTTTAATGGATTAGCACCCAAATCTAATGCCGCCTCTTCAATTGACCTATCTAACTCTCGTAATCTTGCGCTAATAACGACTGTCACATAAGCGGTACAAAATGTTGCATGAGCGAGCCAAATAGTAATTGCACCTCTTTGTGTTGGCCAACCAAGTACTTGTCCCATTCCAACAAATAACAATAGTAATGCCAAGCCGGTTATTACATCTGGCATAACTAGTGGTGCCGTTGTCATAAACGAAAACAAATTAGAACCTCGGAATCGTCTATATCGTATTATGGCATAAGCAGCTAAGGTACCAAGTACGATTGCTAATGATGCAGCACCCGCAGCAATAGAAAGGCTCAATCCTACCGCTTTAAGTAAGGCTTCATTATGGATCAATTCAAAATACCATTTAGTTGAAAATTCAGACCAAACAGTTACAAGTCTTGAACTATTGAAAGAATAAACAATCAAGATGATCATCGGTATATATAAAAAGGAAAACACTAATAATAGAATTAATCCTTTTAAAAATTTACCTAGCAATGATATCGTTACAATAATTGTCAAAATAAGACTGAAGACAAAACATCCCACATATAAGCTACTACTACTTAATAAAGCAAATCCTGAAATCAAAACCGATAGCACCAATGAACCTAAGAATGCGGAGATAAAAACAATCAATGCTGATCGCACGATTAATGGTAAATTATTCATTTATTTACCTCCCATTTGTCGGTTTTGGAATTTGTTAAAGTAATAGATAGGGACAATTAATATCAATAACATCACTGTTGCGACAGCTGATGCGGCTGGCCAATCGTGATTATTAAAGAATTCAGCCCATAGCTGAGTACCAATCATTAGACTATCTGAAGGCCCTAACAGTTCAGGGATTACATATTCCCCAACCGCCGGAATGAATACCAACATGGCTCCAGCAATAACACCATTTTTAGTTAATGGTACAATAATCCTAAAGAAGGTTTTGATTGGCTTACAGCCTAAATCTAATGCTGCTTCAATTAGGGTTGAATCGACTTTACTTAATGATGTGTAAATTGGTAACACAACAAATGGTAAGTAAGAATATACAATACCGATATAAACAGCTAGATAAGTTTTCATAATGATTAGCGGTTGATCAATAACACCTAACCACATTAAGAAATGATTTAACAAACCATTAGGATTCAATATTCCAATCCACGCATAAACACGAATTAAAAATGATGTCCATGATGGTAATATAATCAATAATAATAAAATATTTCGAGTAGATGGTTTGCATTGCGATATAGCCCATGCTAATGGATAACCAATCAAAATACATAATAATGTCGAAATTGCAGCCACTTTCAATGACTGTAAATAGGAGTCTAGATAAATAGTATCAGCTAATAAATTTAGATAATTACCAAAATTTAAAACAATATTTACCAGTCCATCTTCATAACTAAAAAGTTCAGTATAAGGAGGAACGGCTATCGCCACTTCCGAAAAGCTGATTCTAAATACGATTAAAAATGGTAATAAAAAGAGTAACAGCATCCAAAAGTAAGGAATCGCGATAACTAACAAACGACCATATAATGTCATTAAGTCAGAATCATCACGTTGTTGTCGCATCTTTTTATAAGCATAATAGATAGCAACCAAACCGACTAATTCAGGTATATATAAAATACTACCAGCTATTATCAACCGATAAGCAAATTTAGATGGTTTATAATGCGCTAAATATGCACCTAAACATGATAATAAAAAGCTTAATACCATTGATGTAAATAACGCATCTAAAAAAAGATTGTCAAATGCATTTGTTGTTACAAAACGTAAATAAATACCTAGTAACACCAAGGCATTTAATAACAAACCCCATATAATGGATCGCATCAATATATCCTCTTGTGTTTATTCAGTAAGCACAACACAACTATCGATTTCCCAACTAAGGTTGACAATATCACCCCAAGTAGGCATACCTTTACGATAGCGATGTTCGTTTTGTAGCTGTGCAATAATTATCTGACCACTTTGCAATTTTACGTGATAAATTGAAAGATCGCCTAAATAAGCAATTTCAACAACTTCACCTGTTGCAACGTTATAGGCATCCTCAGCAATTTCATCACAAAGTTTGATTTTTTCAGGTCTTAAGGCAACTTGAATAGGAACCCCTTCGACAGCGGGTGAATCATAATCAACTTTTAAAGAGTGCTTAATCATAGGACAACTAATAATTAATCCATCTTCTAATGTTTCTTGTAAAATGCCATCAAACACATTTACTGAACCGATGAACTCAGCGCTATAACGACTATTTGGATGCTCGTAAATCTCTTCAGGCTCACCAATTTGCACAAATTGACCTTTGTTCATAATCGCAATGCGCCCTGCCATTGTCATCGCTTCTTCCTGATCATGGGTTACCATTACACAGGTCGCACCAACTTGTTCTAAAATGCTAACCACTTCAAGTTGCATACGATCACGAAGTTGTTTATCCAAAGCGCCCATCGGTTCATCTAATAATAGAAGTTTTGGTCTTTTGGCTAGACTTCTTGCTAAAGCAACTCGTTGTCTTTGACCACCAGATAGTTGATGAGGCTTACGTTTACCAAATTGCTCCATGTGTACAAGCGCTAACATCTCTTCTACACGCTGTTTAATGTCGCTTTTAGCTAATCTATCTTGTTTAAGACCAAAAGCAATATTTTGCTCAACCGTCATGTGAGGAAAAAGAGCATACGATTGAAACATCATATTAATTGGACGATTGTAAGGAGGAACTTGTGATAAATCCTTACCATCTAAAATAATTTGTCCGGATGTTGGTTGTTCAAACCCTGCAAGCATACGCAATAAGGTCGATTTACCACTACCCGATGCACCTAATAAGGCGAAAATTTCCCCATCATAAATGGTTAAATTTACATCATCGACGGCATAATAGTCGTCATTAAAAACTTTAGTTAAATTTTTGATCTCCAATAATGGAGTTATCATCTTTTTTTTAGGCTGTACCTGATTTGTTGTTTTATTGTTCACACTTTTTTCCTCATAACAACAAGCCAAAAAAAACGAGACGGAAAGGTTATTAAACCTCTCCGCCTAGAATATATAAGTCAATAATTTGACGTTCAAACGGTTATTTACCCGTTTTAAGTTTTGTCCATGTGCGAGTAATCACACGTTCGAGCTTAGGATCTTTTACTGTAAGGGTAAATAATTTTTCCATAACTTCTGGTTTTGGATAAACTGCAGGATCATTTTTCACTGCTGGTCTTACAAACTGATCGTTAGCCGCTTTATTTGCACTAGCAAAGTTAACATCATTAGTTACCTGTGCAGCAATTTCTGGAATCATAACGAAGTTTAAAAACTCGTGAGCTTCATCAGGATTAGCTGAATCTTTAGGAATAGCAAATGTATCAAAAAATACTAATGCACCTTCTTTAGGAATATGGTAGCCAATATGCACACCATTATTTGCTTCGTTAGCTCTGTCACGAGATTGTAATATATCACCTGACCAACCTAAAATTACACAAATATCACCGTTAGCTAAATCAGTTATATATTGTGATGAATGGAAATAACGAATATTTGGTCTTACTTTTTCTAACAACTCGTAAGCGGCACCGGTATAATCTTTCGCATCAGTACTGTTCGGATCTTTACCTAAATATTTAAGTGCACTTGCAAAGATTTCAGTTGGCGCATCTAAGTAAGCAACACCACAATCTTTAAGTTTTTCCATATTTTCAGGTTTAAAGACTAGATCCCAACTATCAACTGGAGCATTATCGCCAAGACGTTCTTTAACTTTATCAATGTTATAACCAATACCTGTCGTCATCCATACATAAGGAATTGCATATTTATTATCAGGATCGTGGTTTGCCATTAATTTCATCAAATTAGGATCAAGATTTTTCCAATTTGGTAATTTACTTTTATCTAATGGCAGATAGATATCAGCTTTGATCTGTCTTGCTAAAAAACTATCAGAAGGTGAAACTACATCAAAACCAGAATGACCGGCCATTAATTTACCTTCAAGTGCTTCATTAGAGTCATACACATCATAAACTAATTTGATACCAGTCGATTCTTGAAAATCAGTGATAGTATCGTTACCAATTTGACCTGCCCAATTATAAAAATGCACAACGCGATCTTTAGCTATAGCAGATTGAGATAATGCTAGTGAAACACCAGCTATGATTGAAAGAATTGTTTTACGTTGAGTAAACATGCTCACCACTTCTCCTCTAGTTAGGGATATTACATGTTAGACACAAGCCCATTGTGAAACACAACGGACCCCCAAATTTTACCATTATCTTAATTAACGGCGAAACCGAGGTAATCAGGCAATTACGAGTCATTAATTGAATTAATGAACAAGTAGAGCTAACCTTGCATTACGAGGGATAAAATACCTTTTTTTTTACAGATGTCTACATAAAAAATCAAATAAACTTAGATTAAGGACCGAATGACTATATTTTAATCAATCAGCCCTTTGTTAGCGAGCTATTAACAATTAATTAACGTTTTTTATTCGGCAGTGGCTTGCAAAACTTTTGAATCTGGTTGCCAAATTCTATATCTAACTGTTACATCGTTTGGTACATAAAATACCAATGGTAACTGACTGTTATAATTTAATAAACCTAAATTATGTCTGATTGTAACGAACTGGTTTTTGTTAGCACTTTCAGGGCAAGCCATCATGGTTGAAAGCGTTCCTTTAACTTCTTCAACTTCGTAATAAGAATATCCCCATCCTTTAAGCTCTTTTTCTTTAATTACCCCACCTAAATTATGTGCATTACAATCTACATTCATATCTTTACCAACTAATATTTCTACTTTTGCGTTAGCTTCATCTTTTAAGCTAGGAAGATGAATCACATAACGCGTAGCACCGACTTTAGCGTTAGGATATGGCGCGATTTCATTCAATTTTTGCGCAACTTGAGGAACTTTTTGTGTATTTGCACACGCTGATAATGTTACACCCATCAAAACTAACAACATTAATTTTTTCATTTTATATCTCCAAGAAAATTGTCTAATTGATACGACATCGTATGCTTTTCAAAACATAATGCGTATAATAACATTATCTAGATTAAAGAATATGAGGTAAAAATGCCAGCAGAAAAAAAAAACGATGATTTACTAAAGCTAATTTTAAATCTATTACTGATAGGTTTACTTATAACAGTAACTTATCGAGTGATAGAAGTATTTTTGTTTGGCTTTTTTTGGGCTGTTATGGTGGTTATTGCTACTTGGCCATTAATGATAAAAATCCAACAAAAGCTGTTTAATAAACGTTGGTTATCACTGTTAGTTATGGCATTAATATTGGCATTTGTTTGTGTCATTCCTTTTCTTCTCATCATTAGTAGTGTCGCTCAAAATGGACATTACCTTATCGAATGGGTTAGAAACCTATCTCATAGAGAATTACCTACTTTTGACTGGTTAATAAATGTTCCTATGTTTGGTGAGGAGCTACACCAAAAATGGCTCGAAATTATTAAAACCGATGGGTCGGAATTAGTATCTGATATTCAACCCTATATTGGTACAATGATTGGCTGGCTATTAGAACAAGTCACCAACATTGGCGTTTTCATATTCCATGCTGGTGTGATGATTATATTTAGTTTATTACTATTTCTTAAAGGTGAAAGCATTACTAAATATGTTTATGTTTTAGCTAATCGTTTATCTAAACAATATGGAACAACTACCGTTACATTAGCCGGTCAATCTATACGAGCGGTTGCATTAGGCGTGGTTGTCACCGCCATTACATTAGCTTTAATTGGTGGCTTAAGCTTTATTATTACCAAAATGCCATTTCCAGGCATATTAACCCTTATTTTATTCATCTGCTGTGTTGCTCAAATTGGACCAGTTATCGTAATGATTGGCTGTATTATTTGGCAATTTTGGGATGGTCATATCGTATCAGGTATTGTATTAATTGTAGTTGCCATCATATTAACCACACTAGATAGCGTAATGCGAGCATATTTGATAAAAAAAGGGGCCGATCTACCTTTCTTACTTATACTTTTTGGTGTAATTGGAGGTATTCTGGCTTTTGGTATTATGGGACTATTTATTGGTCCAGTCGTGCTAGCATTAAGCTATAAAATTATTCAAACTTGGGTTAATGAACAATCTTAAATATTGAGTTAATAGACTGAATAAAAACAGATTAATTTAAACATAGGATAACCTATGAAAAATAGGAGTGTTATTTTCTGACATAAATTGTGATATTCTACACTTTGTGTCAGTTTTAATGATATTTAAATCATGCGAATACCATTTATTAAATACAACCATCAAAAGCATCTAAATGAATTAGCAAAACTTCAGCAAAATGCTGAGCAATATCATATTGTATACGATCCAACATCTTATCGAATTACATTGCTTGAGCATATCATGAAAGCTAAGCACCGTATCTACATTGTTGCACTTTATTTAGAAAAAGATGAAGCCGGCCGTGAGGTACTTGATGCACTTTATCAAGCAAAAACAGCGCACCCAGATTTAGATATCAAGATTTTTGTTGATTGGCATCGTGCTCAACGTGGACGAATAGGTGAAGATAAAGCCCAAACGAATGCTCGGTATTACTATGATCTAAAACAGCAACATCCAAATATTGATATTCCTATTTATGGTGTCCCCGTTAATCGCCGTGAAGTACTTGGTGTACTACACTTAAAAGGTTTGATCATCGATGACACCGTGATTTATAGTGGTGCGAGTATCAACAATGTATATTTACATAAACTGGATAAATACCGCTATGACAGATATCACTTTATAACCAATAAAGCGCTATCTGACACCATGGTCAATTACGTCAATAACAATTTCCTTTCTGCTGAAGGGGTGCAACGTTTAGATGTTAGTGAACATAAAACTCGCAAACAAATTAAACCAGAAATTAAAGCGTTACGTCAAAATCTTACCGACGCAAATTATCAATATGTGGCAGATACGGATAATGATACATTATCGGTCTCTCCAATTGTTGGTCTTGGGCGAAATAATCAGCTCAATAAGGTCATTCACCATTTAATAAATGTCACAAAACAAAAAATTATATTTTGTACTCCGTATTTCAATCTACCCAATATATTAGTGCGCGATATTATTCGTCTCCTAAGAAAAGGTAAACAAGTTGAGATCATTATTGGTGATAAAGTGGCTAACGACTTTTATATTCCAGAAGATCAGCCATTTAATATTTCGGGTGGACTACCCTATTTATATGAAATCAACTTAAGACGCTTTGTTGAACGCCTTCAAAATTTCATAGACAAAGAACAGTTAATCATTAGGTTATGGAAAGATGGCGATCAAACCTATCATCTAAAAGGTATTTGGGTCGATGATAGCTGGATGATGATCACAGGTAATAATCTTAATCCTAGAGCATGGCGTTTAGATCTGGAAAATGCAATATTAATCCACGATCCAAAACATGAATTACAAAAACAAATCAAACAAGAACTTGTCGCAATTCGTGAAAAAACGACCTTAGTTACGCATTTTCAACAAATTCAAGCTAGCCTGTTCTATCCTAAAAATGTACATAAATTAATTAAACGATTAAGCCGAATTCGGGTTGATAGAATTATTAAGCGTTTATTATAATTAACAAAGTGATAATAAATAGCTATTTGTTACACAAATAGCTTATATACAACTTAAATTTTATTTAGGTTTAACACCATCCTAGCATTTGAAGCACTAGTAGCAATAATATCAATGACACCAGAGCGAAGCGCACCTAAAATTGCTGTCGCTTTAGTGTTTTCTGATGCAATGGCAATAACACAAGGAATGTTACGTAGCTCATCAATACTTAAACCAATTACCCGATCATTCATGGTTGTATCAACAGGATTGCCATTTATATCAAAAAAACCATAACCTGCAATATCACCAACAACACCTTGATTCAAAGTCGCATATGTAACTTCTTGCGGAGTAAACCAGCCCAGCTGCACCATGTAACAGTTTTCATTCATATCACCAATACCAACTAACGCAATATCAGCTTTGCTAGCGCGTTCTATCGTATCTTTAATAACCCGATTTTGCATAAACGCACGTTTCAGTTCACGATTCTCAACATAAGCTGGCGCATACAGAGTTTCGCTACTTGCGTTAAATTTTCTCGCAAAGCTACGGCTGATATGATCGGCATCGATAATCTCTCCAACGCGCTGAGTACCACCAATACCACAGATAAATTTACACTGTTTTTCAGGAAAAACGCCTACATGACTAGCAATTGCAGCCACATTACGCCCTTGCCCAACCGCTACTGTCATACCATTTTTTAAAGTACTGGATAGATAATTTGAAACAAGTGCCGCCACTTGTCGTCGTTGCTCATCCTCATCTTGGTGATCTAAAGCAATTAACGCTCTTTTAATACCAAAATTATTAACGAATTGCTGTTCAATACGGGAGCTAAAAATTGGGTGATATTTGACATTAATCTCAACAATCCCTTCCGCTCTCGCTTTTTTTAGCAAACGCCCTACTTTAATACGTGAAAGACCAAATCTCTTGGCAATCTCTTCTTGCGTTTGTTCATACTCATAGTAGGCAACGGCAATTTCAGTAAGTAGTTCTGACTCTTGTTTATCTTCAAATATATCCATTAGGCTTGCCTTTCATTCTTAGCTTAGCTGATTGTTAATATATTACAAAATCCTCTAGCTTGCCATTCTCCATATCTAATAAATGATTTCGCAATGTTTAGTTTATCGATTAATAATCTTTAATTTTCGAGATTTGCACTATCTTTGTATAGTTAAATTATTAAAATTATTATCAATTTAATCAATGCAGAACATAATTTAACATATATATTTTTCTTCATTAGGATGAGAAATAGATCTTGTTTGGTAATGGCAAATTGGTTGATGAGCTATTATGACTTAGCTAACTTGTATTTTATAGAAATAGAATAAAGCTACCTTCATTTATATAACAGCGGCTTGAGCTTAGACATCATTTTTCTTTAGCTCGCTCATCAGTATATATAAATGGAGTAAAGTTAGATTTTAATAAAAAATATTCGCTTTTTTAAGTTCAAAAACCCCGTTCCTCAACTTTTTTTTCATAGTTAAAGAGTTGTCATACAGATTAATCAAACCCATGTGATGATTATCACATGAGCCTATATCTAATCGAATTTATGCGTTCTTACCAAGTTTCTTTACAAACTTCAAACGTTACTGAGAAAGGCGCACTAGGCCAAGGATTGTTATAAGCTTTAAAAATTCCACCATTTAGCATAAATACAACACGATGTACTTTTCCTTGAGGCTCCATAGTGAAATCAGAAACCCATGCTAGCCGTTGGTTAGTACCATTAATTGCACTGGATGTAGGAAAATCTGATTTAGGATAATAATCAATAGCTAGCTGTCCCCATTCACCGCTTAAACCACCATTCATTTTTCTGGTCATCGCATTTCCGGTTTCTCTAAAACTTGAGTTAGTATTTGTGTTGGTTGCTTGAGGCGTATTAACCCAGTCAGTAAGCGTTAATTGATTTTGAATTCCTCCGCAAAGACCTTCTGAATATGTTAATGTCTGTTTCCCGGGTTTTGCCCAGAAATTTAAATCACTCCAAAATACAATCCTATCAGACTCTCCGCTTGCATCTTTAGGCCATGCAAAAATTTGGATGGTTCTTTTTTTAGGTTTGCCATTAAAAGTTACAATACCAAGTTTATCAATTGAGATATTATTATCATCTGTTGAAAACAGATAATCTTGTTGTTCATTACTCATCCAAAGTTGGAATGATGCTCCTTTAAATGCAGTATGAGGAAAACGATTATTATGCCCAGCACTGGTATTGAGTAAAAATCCTAATTCTGGATGCCACTCATCTTTATTATAACCACCTCCATGTTTTGGATTAGGTGTAGGATCTATTGACGCTCCCCAACCATAACCACTAGGAGTATCATTATTATATTGAGTCCAAGACCATATATTTTTATCCATGGTTGGATAAGTCCGAGCATAACACACTTGATTAATTTTGGATTTAAAATTATATGTTTTAAAAACATCGTCATAAATATGTTCTGATTCATTTGGCAGACCATATTCTGTTTGCACTTTTATATTCTTAATTGAAAGCTCTAATTTATAAGGTGCTTTACAGGGATCTATTTTTTTAGTTAACTCATTTTCAGGTACTTTTTTATATTCACCTAGCCCATTTTTATTACCACCAGGAACACTATAATACCAAGTAGCCGTTAATACGCCATCAGGAATACCTGTATCTCCATCTTCATCAAAAATACTGATATTGAGATTATTGGCGATATCCATCAATTTAACATCGTGACCATTGGCATCAATAATTATTGTAATTTCATTTGAACCTTTTTTTCCTTCAATTATCCAATTTATTTGGCTAAGAGTGATATTAGAGTCCAATTTAAAATCGTTAATATCACTTTCTGAATTGCGTAGCCGACCATCCGGCATGCTAACAACACTCAATTTCTCGTTAAAGGCAGTTGAGTCAACTATTTCATCATTGATCGCTATCATTGGTGAATTACCATGAATCAATTGAGTCGTTGAGACGGGTAGTAATGCATTAATATTATTAACTAATGACAATAGTAAAATGCCCAATAAATAGTTTTGTTTATTTTTTAATACTTTATTGCCTAATATAGAAATTGAATTAAAGTATCCACTTTTTAATATTGCTAACCAGTTCAAGGTAAATCTCCTTTTTATTAACATGCTGTTGCAAATAAATATAAAAACACTCCTTTATATGTCCACTTTTGATACACTACCTCAAACAGCTAAACCGAATAGAACTCATACAGCTTGTTATTATGAAATTGTTCTTTAAAGATCAGACATTAAAGCTTTTAAATTTTAAAACGATCAAATTATTGATCGAAATTATCGATCAATCAATAATAATTTAATCAAATTAATCTATTGAATATGCAAGTTAAATTTCTGAAGTATGAAATATGATAAAAGTTGATTTAATATACAATTTCATATAAAGACTATATTTATATGATTAATATTGATTAATATTAATTAATAAGAAATTTTTATAATAAAATTATGTGTTAATAAAAAATTAGATAATTTTTAAGAATGGTTAAGAAAGAATAATTTTAACTATTTGATCAATAGACTAAATAAAAGATAATTTTTAGTTAATCAAAGATCATTTTGCAAATATCGATAAAAAATAATTTCAAATAGAGTTAATTAATTAAAAACGATTAATTAAATAAATATAGAAGAGTTATTAGAATTTTAAATCAGTTGTATTATGGGTTAAATAAACAGTTTTACCAAGTAGCTAAGAAGTCTAGCTACTTGGTGAGATTTAAATATTAAAAATTAATTTCTGTTCCAATAAAGTAACGACGCCCTTCTAATGTTTTACCAAAGTCATCGTTTGAAACATCTTTGTCAAACAAGTTATAAACGCCACCATATACTTTAGCATTTTTATTTATTTGGAAAGACGCACCGACATCCCAGAAGGTATAGCCTGGATATTCAATTTTCTTACCACTGCGATCTGTGGTAGTTTCTACCCCATAATAAGCAACCTTAGTCCATAAATCCAACTCTTGAGTGAGATTCCAATCAAGTTGAGTATTGAATTTTTGTTTTGGTGTACGGTTTAAAGGGTTACCCTTATTTTTACCGGTTTTTTGCTCTGTTTTGATCCAAGAGTAATTAGAACTTAATACGAAATCAGTAAACAATGGTGTTTTGAATGAAAGCTCAAGACCTTTAAGATCGGCTTTATCAACATTTTCTCGCCCTTGAACAAAATCAAATTTTTCCCTATAACCAGAAATTTGACAATTTCTTGAACCCGCTGCACCACGACAAATATAATATGATTGGATCTTATCTTTATATTTTGTATAGAATGCCGTTGCAGAAGCATCAATACCATATTCATTGGTATAACCGACACCTATTTCGAATTCATTTGTTTTTTCTGGTTTAAGATCTGGATTACCCATTATCATCCCTTTATTACCCGTTCCAGAACCACCAGTAACTTGACCCCAGTCAGAAACAACTTGACGCAGTTGAGGCGTCGCAAATCCAGTTGAATAGCCACCTTTTAAAGTAAAGTTATCATTAATATTCCAGACACTATAAATCCTTGGATTCCAGTTATTACCATAGTTTTCATCTTTATTATAGCGAAGACCTAATGTCATACTCCAATTGTCTAAAATACTTAACTCATCCTCAGCGAACAACGCATAGTTCCAACGATCGATTTTGGTTAAAGTTTTCTTTAACTGGTTGCCTTTATCATGAAGTTCTTGATAAGTATATTTACCACCGATAGTTAACATATTGATTGAAAATGGAATTGTCATACGTGAGTCAACATCAGTATTACGAATTTTCATTTTTCTTTCTGGATTATTATTGTCTTCATGAGCAATAAAAGATGTCGTTGATACATCACCAAATAAACCATTATGAGTTAACGCATAAGAGTTTCGGCGATTATCTCGATTGAAATTACCACGACTAAGAGGTCTTGTTTTTCCTGCTGATGCATTACTATTTTGTCTAGAGCGACCAAAATCTAGATCAAATTTTTGTGTGTCTGAAGCATTAAGCGATAATTTTCCATTTATACTACGTAATCTTTGTCCGGAATGGCCATTCAAAAATGTATCTTCATGACGCTTACTATATTGACCATATAATTGAATCCCCAAAATATCATCAATAATTGGTCCCATAGTTGAAAAACTACCTACATAGGTATTTTTTTCATCTGAACGATAAGGCATGATTGATTCAACTCGAATACCGCTATACCATTTATTTGAAACTTTCTTAGTAATGATATTGACGACCCCACCCATAGCATCTGAACCATATAACGATGACATTGGTCCTCGGACAACTTCAATACGTTCTATAGCAGTTAAAGGCGGTAACCAGCCTTGTTCAAAACCAGAATTATCACTATTAGGTCTGGTTTCACGAGTGCTAACTTTTTTACCATCAATTAATAATAAAGTATATTTGGCATCCATACCACGAATACTAATATCAGTTGAATCACCGCCACCAGTTATCGTGACACCTGGAATATCCTTAAGCGCATCAGTCACATCACGATAAGGTTTTTTGCTGATTTCCTCTGGCGTGATTACCGAAATTGTTGCTGGAGCTTCTTTAATTTGTTGAGAAAATCCTGATGCTGTCACCACCATAGTATCAGTATTTTTATCAGTGTCTGCTATCGCTAAACCAGATAATGAAAATAAAATACTTGTATTTATGACATGTGTTGCCAGTTTAATTTTAGTATTCATGTTTTATAACCTTATTATTTATATTGATATTTTGCAAAGCAAGCCGTGCGTTACAATAACCTACATGAGAATAATTATCAATAACTTTTCGATAATAATTATCAATATCTTTACGAAAAATTATTTATATCTAGACATTTCACATCATTTAAATAATAATGGTTATCATTTTCATCAAAGCGAAAGGTATCAATATGAATAAAAAAATATTATTAAGCACTCTAATAGCTTTTACTTTAGGGTTATCAGGTTGCCAATCATCAATCACTGTGAATCCAGATAATAAACAAACCGTTGTTGTTCCTAAATCACCAAGTAAAGTGGTAGTAATGAACTATGGTGCTTTAGATACCTTAGATGCATTAGGTAAAGGTTCTATTGTTGTAGGAACACCTCTTTCCGTTCTTCCTTCTTATCTTGAACAATATAAAAGTGTCTCTGATACAGGTAGTATGAAAGAACCAAGCATCGATGCAATTAAACAAGTTAAACCGCAACTCATCGTTATTGATGGTCGTCAAGCTAGTCGAACTGAAGAATTATCGAAAATTGCACCAGTAATTAATTTAAGTGTTGACGCGAAGAATTATCTTGAATCAACTAAAAATCATATCAATGTTCTAGCAGATATAACTGGAACTAAAAAGAAAGCTGAAGATTTGATTCAATTGCTTGATACAAAAGTGACCAACGCACAAGCTGTTGCACAAGCGAGTCACAAAAAAGCAATAGTTGCTATTCATAATGATGGAAAAATGATTCTTATTAATGGCAGTTCAAGCGCAGCATTAATTCATGATGTGTTGAAAGTAAAACGGGCTGTACCATTAACACCACAGCCTAGTGGCAAACCAAAACCGACCTTTATTGATAACAGCTATATTAGTAAAGTAAAACCTGATATTGTTTATGTCGTTGACCGAAGTAAAGCTATTGGTCAATCAGCAATGAAAAACGACTTTTTAAATCCAAAAGTATTAGCGAAAAGTAAAACTGAGGTTATCTATTTAACACCCGATCTTTGGTACTTATCGGGTGGTGGTATCGAAAGTTTAGATCGTCAAATTGATGAAGTCATTAATGCATTGAAATAATTTTTTATCATAATGTAGGCCCTTATTTCAGTAAGGGCTTGTTTCTCGTTTCTCTCCATATTCATCACTGCAAATTAAAAATTTTTATTTCGACTAATTTAATTATGTTAGAATGCTCACCTATTATTTTAATCTAAATTAATAAACTTTTAGATTCTCGATAAATACCTCAATAAATTTTAAATTACTATGAATATGTCATCCCCTACTATTGGATTTGTGAGCCTTGGTTGTCCTAAAAATTTAGTTGACTCTGAGCGAATTTTAACTGAACTACGTACTCAAGGTTATCAAGTAGTGCCAAGTTACGACAATGCTGATTTGGTTATTGTTAATACTTGTGGCTTTATTGATAGTGCTGTACAAGAATCATTAGAGGCCATCGGTGAAGCCCTTAATGAAAATGGCAAAGTTATTGTGACAGGTTGTCTTGGCGCGAAAGAAGATCAGATACGTAATGTTCATCCTAAAGTCCTAGAAATATCAGGACCTCATAGTTACGAAGCTGTTCTTGAACATGTTAATAAATATGCACCAAAACCTAGCTACAATCCATTTACAAGCCTTGTACCGGAGCAAGGAGTAAAATTAACACCTAAACATTATGCTTATTTAAAAATTTCTGAAGGTTGTAACCATAGCTGTACATTTTGTATTATCCCATCATTACGTGGGGAGATGGTTAGTCGTCCTATCGGTAATGTTCTTGATGAGGCAAAACGTTTAGTCGATAGTGGCGTAAAAGAGCTTTTAGTTATCGCACAAGATACCTCTGCTTACGGTATCGATGTCAAAAATCGTACAAACTTTTGGAATGGTATGCCATTAAAAACTGATATTCATACCCTTTGCGAGCAATTATCTACCCTTGGTATTTGGGTGCGTCTACATTATATGTACCCTTATCCAAGCGTCGATAATTTGATTCCATTAATGGCTGATGGAAAAATATTACCTTATTTAGATGTCCCTTTACAACATGCTAGCCCTAGCGTTTTAAAATCAATGAAACGCCCTGGCACAATTGAAAGAACCTTAGAGCGAATTCATCATTGGCGTGAGATTTGCCCTGAAATTACCTTACGTTCAACGTTTATTGTTGGCTACCCTGGTGAAACTGAGAAAGATTTCGAACTATTACTCGACTTTTTATCTCAAGCGCAATTAGACCGTGTTGGTTGTTTCCCTTATAGCCCAGTGGAAGGTGCTGCTGCAAATCAACTAGCTGATCAAATACCAGAAGAAATCAAGCAAGAACGCTTTCATCGTTTTATGCAATTACAACAATCGATTTCAACACAGAAACTTCAAAATAAAATAGGTAAAACATTATCTGTATTGATTGATGAAGTTGATGATGAAGGTGCTATTGGGCGAAGCATGGCCGATGCGCCAGAAATAGATGGTGTTGTCTATCTAAATGAAGAAAAAGATGTTAAAGTCGGCGATATTGTTCAAGTAAATATTGAACATTCAGATGAATATGATTTATGGGGTACTGTAAAACAGTAAATAAATCCAATGAAGCAACATTATCGACACGAAATAAAAAACTTAGTTACGTTAGCAATCCCTGTCATGATTGCACAGATATCTCAAACCGCAATCACGTTTGTTGATACCATTATGGCTGGTAATTACAGCAAAACAGCGCTATCGGGTGTAGCCATAGCTGTATCAATTTGGTTGCCTACTATTTTATTTGGACAAGGCTTATTAACGGTATTAACACCAATAATTTCCAATTTAAATGGTGCGGCTAAACGTGAACAAGTTGCTGATCAGACTCGTCAAGGTGTTGTGATTGCTTTGATCTTATCCATCATCATGATGCTAGTTTTGTACAATTCGGACAAAATAATTAGCTTTAGAAGCTCAGCTGACCATCCAATCGATCCAGAAATGGTTGATGTGGCGGTATCATTTTTACGCTCAATTATGTGGGGCGTACCTGCTTTCTTGCTATTTTTAGTTTATCGTAATCAATGTGAAGGTTTATCTAACACAAAACCTGCTATGGTGATTATATTTATTGCATTACTTGCCAATATCCCCATTAATTATGTTTTAATTTACGGTAAATTAGGATTGCCAGCATTTGGTGGTGTAGGTTGTGGTATTACCGCAGCAATAATCTTTTGGTTAATGTTTGCTTTAATTCGTATCTATACATTGACGACACCTAGTCAACGGGATATTCGTAAAACACCGCTAACAAAACTGATTGATTTTGCTATTATCAAAAAAATAGTTGTATTAGGCACGCCTCTTGCTTTAGCCTATTTTTTCGAAATGAGTTTGTTCGCGGTAGTTGCATTACTTATTGCACCGCTTGGTCAAATAACGGTTGCTGCACATCAAATTATCTTCACGATTAGCAGTTTAACGTTTGCAATACCTTTATCTTTAGGGGTAGCAACTAGTATTAGAGTTGGTTATCTATTAGGAAAAAACAAACCCATATTGGCCAAACAAACAGCTTATGTAAGTTTAGCCATATCATTCATGATAGCCGTAGTGGTAGCATTAATTCTGGTGATATTCAGATCACCAATTATTACCATATTCACCCATGAGATTGATGTTATCACTATTTGCCTACAACTTATTATTCTACTCGCTATCTATCAAGTATCTGATTACTTGCAAGTTGTAGCAAGCAATGTATTACGTGGTTATAAAGATACTAAAAGCATATTTTTTATTACCCTTATCTCTTATTGGGTAGTAGGGTTACCAGTTGGATATATCTTAGGATTAACCGATCTTGTCATACAGCCAATTGGTGCTGCCGGTTTTTGGATAGGAATTATTTTAGGGCTAGCTGTAGCAGCGTTCTTACTTATCGGTAGAATGATCTACATTCAAAAACAACCGCAAGATATTATACTGAAAAGAGCTTCACGATAATAAAAATTTCTCGCCAAACTTATCAATAAACAGAGTAAGTTTGGCTATATTTTATCTAAAATTGTTAATATCTATACTTAATCTAACTTAATAAATATAAAAGTCATAAAAGAAACTAAATTGTAAATAAATTTATATTGCTTAAAATTTAATTACTTATATAATTTTTACATCTTCAATGGATTGTTATTAATATAAATTTGTAATGTTAAAAAAAGAATTACTATCGCATGTTATTTGTATTTGTCTTTCAGTAGTATTGGTTTACTTATTAGGTTACCCGCTAAGATTTGATAGGATACTTCTTACTTATTTTTCTCTAATTTTTTTAGCTAGATTCACTTTTTTCCGTTTCTTATTCGGATTAACATTCGTCATAGCTGCACTTTATTTTCCAATAGGATTTTACTATGGATATCCCAATGTTGCTGTAGTCAGTGCCATATCAGAAACTGATATCGATGAAATGCAAGAATTCTGTTCGCAATTACCTCTCTATTTTTATTTAATACCATTCCTATTAGTAATTTTCTTTATTCTTTTTTTTAAAAAGTTTAGATTTCCTAAAATAAAAAATTATTATGTTATTGCACTAGCATTAATGATTTGTTTTTATAAACCGGTTAAAAGTGCCATCAAATATCAGCCAACTACTTTATCTTCGATAACAACTTTAATAATAGATAATTTCAAATATCCCGCATTTGAGTTTTGCTTCGATTTATATTTAAGTGCAAAAATATATCAGACTGAAAAGGCTGAACAACTTAGACAAATACAACAACCCAATACAATACCCATTGTTTCTGTCAATCCTAAACATAAAACCTATGTTGTTATCATTGGTGAAAGTGTTCGTAAAGATTACATGAGTGCTTATGGCTTTAAATATGATAATACTCCTTTCACCAATAAAAATGCCTCGGTGATTTGGGACGGATTAATTGTTCCTGCATCAAATACCCAATCCTCAATTCCACATTTAATTAGTCAGTCTAGCTATTTAGATGATAATGAAGTCAATGCTCAATTAAATAATAATATTATTGCTATTGCTAATGATGCTGGATTTGAAACCTATTGGCTATCTAATCAAGGAAAACTAGGTAGAATGGAAATAACTGTACCAAGAATTTCCGCTTATAGTAAAAATATCTTTTACACTAAAAAAGGTGAGTACAATGGTAAATCAACTCGTGGTAAATATGATACTTTACTACTACCAGAATTAGATTCCTTATTATCTAAAAAACAAGATAAACCAAAACTCATTATTATGCATTTAATTGGTTCACATCCTCATTTTTGTAAAAGATTACAATTTGATATTCAGTTCGATCTCAAAAACGAGAATATATCTTGTTATGTCAGTAGCATTAAAGAAACCGATGACTTAATAAAATCTACAATTGATATATTGAAAAAACACAATGAAGATTACTCTGTAGTCTACTTTGCCGATCATGGGCTTTCTCACGCTGAGAAATATCAAGATTTAAGGCATAATTGGGAATACCAAAATAGTTATCAAGTGCCATTAATATTTTTTGATTCATCAGAAAAAAATCAAATTAAAATCAATAAACAAATTACCGGATATCAATTCGTATATCTACTAAGTCATTGGATGGGGATTGACTTAAACGTTCACCATGATTATATGCAATATAATCTGATTGATATCCCCGAACAAAAAGATATTCAAATTAAAGATTGGAAAAATAAGTTATATCCATTTGATAATTTGAAGAAAGATCCTAATCCGTATTAAGTATTGATGTTTACTGATTAAGATCAATTCACCATCACTAAATTAATAGTGATGGTTTTTCAAAATTTGTTGAATCAAAAATAATAATTATTGTCTACAAAATGGATAAATTCCTAGCTATTATTCAAAACAAATATCATCACCAATATTTAAATCAAGAAAAAAGCAAAAAATATAAAATAGAAATATAAAAAAACTTCGCTAAAGTTATTAGCGAAGTTTTATTTTGTTAATGAAACTATAATTTATTTCAAGAGACTTTTGGCTTGGTTTAAAACATTTTCAACCGTGAAACCAAACTTAGCAAATAATTGTTCTGCTGGGCCTGATTCACCGAAGGTTGTCATGCCAATGATTTTGCCGTTTAAACCGACATATTTAAACCAATAGTCACTAATACCCGCTTCGATAGCGATACGAGCTGTTACTGAAGATGGTAATACTGATTCTCTATAAGCTTGATCTTGCTTATCAAATGCATCGGTTGATGGCATTGAAACAACTCTTACTTTTTTACCTGCTTCGGTTAATTTGTGATAAGCCTCAACAGCTAGCTCAACTTCTGAACCTGTTGCAATAAGGATAAGTTCTGGCGTACCGCTACAATCATTTAAGATATAACCACCACGGTAAACATTAGCTAGTTGCTCAGCTGTACGCTCTTGTTGTTTAAGATTTTGTCTTGAGAAGATAAGTGCAGTTGGACCATCTTTTCGTTCAACCGCATATTGCCAAGCAATGGCTGATTCAACTTGGTCACAAGGACGCCAAGTACTTACATTTGGTGTCACGCGTAAGCTTGCCATTTGTTCTACTGGTTGGTGTGTTGGTCCGTCTTCCCCCAATCCAATTGAATCATGAGTATAAACGAATAAAGAGCGAATCTTCATTAATGCTGCCATACGTACTGCATTTCTAGCATATTCCATAAACATCAAGAAGGTTGCACCATAAGGAATAAAGCCACCATGTAAAGAAATACCATTCATAATTGCTGACATACCAAACTCACGCACACCATAATGAATATAGTTACCAGCAGGGTTGGCTAAAATTTCTTTAGAACCAGACCACATGGTTAAATTACTTGGCGCTAAGTCAGCAGAACCACCTAAGAATTCAGTTAATACTGGAGCAAATGCTTCAATTGCATTTTGTGACGCTTTACGAGTTGCAATTGTTGCTGGATTTGCTTGTAATTTATTAACAAAATCTTTGGCTGTTTGTTGCCAATTACTTGGTAAGTCGCCATTCATACGGCGTTTAAATTCTTTCGCTAAATCAGGATAAGCTTTAGCATAGGCATCAAAACGAGCATTCCATTCATCTTCGCGTTGTTTACCTTTAGCTTTTGCATCCCATGCATCATAATATTCTTTAGGAATTTCAAATGCAGGATGAGACCAACCTAATGCTTTACGTGTTGCTTCAATTTCAGCATCACCAAGAGGAGCCCCGTGACTTTCATGGCTACCGGCTTTATTAGGCGAACCAAAACCGATGACAGTTTTACACATTAATAATGATGGTTTATCAGTTACAGCTTGTGCTTGTTCGATAGCTTCAGCTAACGCTTTCGCATCATGTCCATCAATACCGCGAATCACATGCCATCCATAAGCTTCAAAACGTTTAGCAGTATCATCAGTAAACCAACCTTCAACTTCACCATCGATTGAAATACCATTATCATCGTAAAAAGCGATAAGTTTGCCTAATTTAAGGGTTCCCGCTAAAGAACAAACTTCATGAGAGATCCCTTCCATCATACAGCCATCACCCATAAATACATAAGTATTGTGGTCAACAATTGTATGGCCAGACTTATTAAATTGAGCAGCTAATGTTCTTTCAGCTATTGCCATACCCACTGCATTAGCAATACCTTGACCAAGTGGACCTGTTGTGGTTTCAACACCTGGAACATGACCAAATTCAGGGTGACCTGCTGTTTTAGCATTTAGTTGACGAAAGTTTTTTAAATCATCAAGCGTTACGTTATAACCAGTCAAATGTAACAAGCTATAGATTAACATTGACGCATGACCGTTGGATAACACAAATCGGTCACGATCTGCCCAATTTGGATTGGTTGGATTATGTTTTAAAAATCCACGCCAAAGTACTTCAGCCATATCAGCCATCCCCATTGGTGCACCTGGATGACCTGATTTTGCCTTTTGCACGCCATCCATACTTAATGCTCTTATCGCATTTGCTAATTCGCGGTGGGATAGTGTGGTTGCATTCATGATAATGATCTCCAAAAAATATTTAATAATTCATTGATAGTCTGCGATCAGCAGACAAATAAAACAGGTTAGTAACAAAATTAAAAAGGGGAACTATTTCCCCTTTTATTAATAATTAAAGCAGTGCCCCGATCATATCTTCGAGTTTACCTTGATCGACCGCAAAGGCTCGAATTCCTTCAGCTAATTTCTCAACTGCCATTGCATCACTATTATGTTGCCATCTAAACTCAGCTTCAGTCATTAACGATGGACGCTCTACAATTGTTTGATTCGGATTCAATTTGCGTTCTACTGGCGCATTTGATTGTTGCATTTCCGCTAATAAATTAGGTGAAATGGTCAAACGATCACAACCCGCTAACGCTAATATTTGATCGACTTTACGGAAACTCGCTCCCATCACAATTGTTTTATAACCATGCTGTTTATAATAGTTGTAAATATTACGAACAGATACTACGCCCGGATCTTGATCAGCAACATAAGGTTCTATTGGTTTCTTTGCTTGATACCAGTCATAAATACGTCCAACAAATGGTGAGATTAGAAATGCATTAACTTCTGCACAAGCTCGCGCTTGAGCAAAGGAAAATAGTAAAGTTAAATTACAGTTAATACCTTCTTTCTCTAAAACTTCTGCTGCTTTAATTCCTTCCCAAGTTGAAGCGATTTTGATTAGAATTCGCGATTTATCAATACCTTTTTGTTTATATAAATCGATAATTTTCCTAGCTTTTTCAATACATCCCTGTTTATCAAACGACAATCTAGCATCGACTTCGGTTGAAATTCGACCTGGAACTGTTTTTAGAATTTCGGCGCCTATATTCACCGCAACTTGATCACAAGCATTAACCAATTGCTGTTCTTTACTGCCACCTAATTTTTTAGCTGTATCAACAGCTGAATCAATTAAAGAACGATATTGAGGAAGTTGAGCTGCTTTTAACACAAGCGATGGATTCGTCGTTGCATCTTCTGGAGAAAACTGTTTAATCGAATCAATATCACCTGTGTCGGCAACCACGACAGTTAATTTTTTAAATTCATCTAATTGGCTCATACTTCAAATTCCTCTACTACATGTTTTTTAAACATAATTATAATAACATTTATTAAGTAATAAAACGACAGGATAAAGTCGTTTCAGTTCAGGCTATTTTTATCAAAAATAGTATAAAAACAAAGCAAAATTAAAAGTTAGCAAGCTCAAGCAAGCTAAATTTAAGCGTAATTCAACAACTCGTTACTTTAAAACTCATCGTAATAAAAAACGTTCTACTTCTTCAGAAAATAGACCACTTTTAAATTATGATTTTTATCTTAGTTGAATCAATTTTTAGCAAATTCAACCCTTTTGCATCCATTGCCATAATGTGATCACTATTTTTCACGGCGGATATTCTATCACGGCTTATACTGCATGTATTTCATGACTTTATTTAAGCAATGTAAACTAAAATACTGTTTTAATATTCTACAATGCTTTGTCTCACTTTACATACAGCATCATCTGCACCAATAGCTTCATGTTTTATATTTTGTGTTTCATCACACCAAAATGAACATGCGTTCATATTAATATCATTTGTTACTTTGAGGTATAAATAAATTCAATTTTGTGATGTAAGTCTCGAAAAAAGATATTGAATAAAAAATATATTGACCTTTTTATTTAAAAGATAACAAAAATAGGCAAAAATAAGCGGTTAAATTTTTAAAAAAGTGACAGGGTTTAATCAAAGGTTAAAGATTAATACATTTGATACATTTAGTCTATTTAAGGCAGGTTAACCTGATTTAATTAATTAAGATTGTTAAAAGAAGATAAATTATTGAACCCAAACATAATTGGGATAAACGGCTAAATTACAACTAATACATGCAGAACACTGCTTACCAGCACAAGTTAATAAATTATTATTTACTAATTTAATGACTCCTTTATTTACCCAAAAATCAAGCATCGGTTCAACGGCGCTTTCAGGCAAACGAAAGTGACGAGCCACATCTAGCAAATTGGCTCGCCCTCGTAATTGAACATAATCTCGGATTGATGTTATCAGCATAAAAATTAAAGTCTATTATTCACAACAAGCCGATTTATTGTGTGAGCGTGGTTTAGGTAACTGATAATGATTAAAGCATGGCAGATTCCCAAGTTTACGCATAACAACAAAAGTCAGAATAATAAATACCCCTATACCAGTTAGCCAATATGGTGCAAATGTTGAATGACCTAATAGACTAGATTGGTAATAAACCGTTGCACATAACCACCCTATAACAAATGTCCAAACTGCGACAAAGATCATCCATTTTAGCCCTGCCTCACGATAAATGGTGCCTAATGCTGCTGCACACGGTGTGTATAGTAGAATAAAAATGAGATAAGCAATGGCAGAAGTTGAAGTAATGAAAGAATTGCTTATTTTAGTTATCGTAATTGAATCAACAGATAATTCATCTTGTCGGCTATCTTGATTAACGAGCCCGAGTGGATCGCCAATTGAGTTTGCTAAATCAATAAGATGAGCAGGAATCGTGGAAAAAGCTGACTTAATTCCACCATAAAATGAAAACTCTTCTTGATCATGATGATCCATTGAATAGAGTGAATTTAAAGTTGCCACCACTGATTCTTTGGCAAAAATTCCGGTAAAAATACCCACGGTAGCTGGCCAATTTTGTTTATCAATCCCCATGGGTGTAAAAGCTGGCGTCACTTTTTGGCCAATAACAGATAACATAGAGTCATTTGAATTTTCATGCCCAAACGAACCATCAACACCCCATGAGTTTAATATGCTAAGTACTGTCACCATCACTACAATTGCTTTACCTGCCCGTAAAACAAAGCTTTTTAGCCGTTGGCAAGTTATTCGCAACATACTGCGTAAAGTCGGAATACGATATACCGGCATTTCCATAATAAATGGTGTTAATTCGCCTTGTAGCAAAGTATTTTTTAAAACAAAACCGGTCAGCATCGCCACAAAAATACCAAGTAAATACAACATAAAAACCACAACCGATGCATAATTAGGAAAGAATATCACAGCAAACAATGCATAAACTGGCAAACGTGCACTACAAGACATAAACGGAATTAGACAAATAGATAAGAGACGATCACGTGGGCTATCTAATGTTCTTGTCCCCATAATAGCTGGCACGCCACAACCAAATCCCATTAACATTGGTACAAAGGCTTTACCGGGCAGTCCGATACATCGCATAAAACGATCTACAATCATCGCAGCTCGAGCTAAATAACCTGAATCTTCCAAAAAAGATAAAACAAAAAACATCGCGGCAATAACTGGAATAAATGTTGATACAGTCGTGATCCCATTACCAAGCCCGTCAGCTAAAATAACCGTTAACCAAGTTGGCGCATGTAGCATATTTAAAAGGTAATTAAAGCCATCAACAAAAATCGTACTAAAAATACCTTCAAAAAAATCAACAAAAACCGAACCAAAATTAATCGCAACCAAAAACATGGCATACATTGCAAACAAAAAGAATGGAATCCCAGTAAAACGTCCTAAAGCTAATTTATCCAATTTTTCAGTAAGATTTAAGCTGGCTTCACGAGGTTTATCGACCACCATTTTGCAAACCATATCAATCGTATCGTAACGTATAGAGGCTAAGGCTACATCAACTTGATAATCAAAATTAATCGATACCAAACGACGACAAGTCTCTAACTTCTCATTTTCAACTAAATCAAATGAGCGATCAGAACCATTAAGCAATGCTTCTATTAATTGCCACCGGTTAAATTGATGGATTTTGCTCGTCACGGGTAATTCATCCAAATAGCGATTAAAGATCACTTTTGAATCCCAATTTAAGGTATCTATTGTTGGTTTTGCTATTTTCAGATCTAGAGTGCTAATTTGTATTTGCTGATAAAATTGTGTTAATCCCATTTTCTGCGTAGATGAAATAGCCACAACTGGGCAACCTAATAGTTTCGCAAGTTTAGCGATATTTAACTTTTCCCCCATCACTGTAAGTGCATCAACCATATTAAGCACAATTATCATCGGCACTTGCATATCAATTAGCTGAAAAGTTAAATACAAGCTACGTTGCAAATTGGTTGCATCAATAACATTAACAATCAAACTGTCTTTGTCTGTTAACAAAAACTGACGTGTAATAAATTCATCTTGAGCGGTTGAATCTGACTCAATGGAATAAGTTCCAGGCAAATCAACAACATCATACTGTGTATTTTGATAATCAAATGAGCCTGACTTATGCTCAACCGTTACACCAGGCCAATTACCAACACGCTGCTTTGAGCCAGTTAACAAATTAAATAAAGTGGTTTTACCACAATTGGGATTACCAATTAACGCAATTTTCATGCAGCTACCTCAACTTCGATGGCTGCAGCTTCTCGACGACGCAAACAGAGCAAAAAACCTCGAAGGCTTATTTCAATCGGATCACCTAGTGGTGCAATTCGCAATACCTTCAATTTACATCCGGGTGTCATTCCCATAGCTAAAAGTTTGCTTCGAAAAGGTAAAGAGTCAGGTAACAGGCGTTTAACAACAGCCTCGTGACCTATAGAAAGGTGTTCAAGGGTAAATACAGACATCATACTTCCTATCAAATACGGTTGTATTTCAATAAATGGCGACATTTTAAAAGATAATCATTCGCATTTTTAGTGTTTAACTGCGAACAAATCGCAAAGAACATCTAAAATAAGTGAAAACAATTGAATTTATAGGCAAATTAGAAGATAACCCTGACAAAAGTTGATAATTCAAGGCTCAAAAACCCCGCTCCTCAACTTTTTTTGGCATTAGAAAAGCGCTTTTCTACAAATCTCTTCAAAATCGTTTTTAAGTTTTTATTAAGATGCTTGATAGCCATTATAGGGTGATAAATCATCATTCTTGGACCAGAATAACGCATGACTTCTTTTATTCGCTGTTTGTAGTCTTTACGGTAACAATGTTTTAAACAGAGTTCGCAGGTAGTTTTAGACTCGCCAAATCGGCACATAGTCAATCGTTGCATAGCATACTGTAATAGATCATTACACTCATCGCATAACTGGTTTTTTGAGGTGTGGTGTTTTTGGTGACAATAAAGATATATCATCACTTTTACTGTGTTTTTTTCCTGATTTATTTTGGGGCCAGTGTTGTTTGCAACCATAATTAAATATATATCGGTCAAAAAGATGCTAGAATACTAAATTAATTAGTATGATCACAAGGATTTTGGTTAATGGCAAGAATTATCAACAAAGATACTACTGTTTGTATGTCACTTTCAGCTAGACCAAGTAATTTTGGTACTCGCTTTCATAATTATTTATATGAAAAATTGGATCTAAATTATATCTATAAAGCCTTCACCACCAATAATTTGAAAGATGCAATTTACGGCATTAAAGCATTATCTATTCGTGGTTGTGCAATTTCGATGCCTTATAAGCAAGCTTGTATAGAATTTATTGATGAATTAGATGTATCAGTACAATCCATTCAAGCAGTGAATACGATCGTTAATACCGACCACTATTTAAAAGCGTATAACACCGACTATATTGCTGTAGAAAAACTAATTAAGGCAAATCATATTAACAACAACACGCCATTTGTTTTAAAAGGCAGTGGAGGCATGGCTAATGCGGTAATTGGCGCTTTTTATGATGCTGGTTTTAAACATGGGATTGTATGTGCCCGAAATCAGATTAAAGGCGAAGCTTTAGCTGAGCGTTACAATTATAAATGGGTTAAGGATGAATCAACCATTACGCCAGAACAAGCAAAATTAATTATTAATGTGACCCCTATTGGTATGCAAGGTGGCGTTGAAGCAGATCAACTAGCATTCAGTGAAGTCCTGATTAATCATGCCGATATTGTATTTGATGTGGTCGCCCTACCAATTGAAACACCACTAATTAATTATGCAAAAAAATTAAATAAAACTGTCATTACCGGTGCAGATGTTGTTGTGTTACAAGCCGTTGAACAATTTATTTTGTACACCGGTGTTACGCCTAGCGATGAACTCATCAATCAAGCTGCTGAGTTTGCCAGACAAGGTTAATCTCATTGATAACATAATTTGTAAAGCACACTCTAAAAAATCTCTTGGTTCGGACGTTTATTCCTTAATGAAATACAGGTTAAAACGTCCAAACTTACCTAAAATCTGTTTAATAGAAAAACTCGAAGCCCCCTTTTTTACTCCAAAAAAAGTTGAGGAGCGGGGTTTTTGATGTTTGCAAACCTTCTATAAAATATCATTAATTAAAAATAGGAAGTAAAATGCTTACTAAACGTTTTACCTACTCGATTAATATCAACCAAGTTTGGCATAGCGCTTCGCCCTCTTTTTTGCTGGTTAACAGCAGCAACTGATAGATTCGCAAATAATAGGGTCTTTTCTAATGGCCAATCATAACTAATGCCATAAGCAAAAGCGCCCTGAAAAATGTCACTTTCGGTCATCTTATCAATCGGTTGGTTTTTAAAACCGGGAATAATGATGACCTCTTGACGATCAAGATATGCACTCCCCTTTTCACCCATGCGGATGATGACTTTACCGCGAGTTAAACTACGCAATTTTTTAAATGCGTCTTTAATTGTTTTCTTATCACTAAAGGATTTTATTTTTAAAAATGCACACGCAAATTGTTCAGTTACAATGACATAATCTGCATGTTGAGCTAGGTACAGACTTGAATCAGACAGACTATCTATACTCATAATAACTTTCGTTTTAGGTAAATTCTTGATGATATATTCACTTAATTCGGCTTCATATCCATCGACTAAAATAACAATATTGTAGCCACGAATGGTTTGCATAAAGTGATTGAGTTTATTTTTTTCATCATCAGTTAATTTTGGTGGCGAGGTTAATCGGTGCGATATAACGGTTTGCATTCCGGTTTGTTCATCAATAGTGATTGCTTCTAATGGGGTGATCATTTTTTCTGAAAAAATAAATTGCTCAGTATTCACGCCTGCATCGGTAAGTTCAGAAACAATCTGATTACCATAGGAATCATTATTTAAATGACTAATGTGATAAATAGCTTCGCCCCAAAGTGCGAGCAAATAAGCCGTATTAGCACAAGAACCACCTCCACAACGGACTATATTATCTGGCGGGATAACACCGTTTTTTTCTAAATTAGGTGAAGTAAAACAAACTAGATCTAAACAAGCAAAACCTACGGTAAGAATTGTCATCATTTAGCCTCAATAAATGGATTAATTTAAAAAAACTAAAAATTGAAAATTTTTGACTTAACTTTGTTCGACTTGATTTAAATAATTATGCCAGCGTTCAAACTGCTAGAGAGAAAATGAAAAGCAATAAGGGAATCTACTTATTGCTTTTAGAAAAACGATGCCTCAAAAAGGCTTTATCATATAAAACTATAATATATTATTATAGAACAACCCGTTTAAGGATTCATTTTATGCTAAGTGAATTTTTTAAGTTTAGTAAGCATAAAACTTAAATTTTGTGATAGATGTCTCAAATATAGTCCTTTTATCACTAAATATCAAATTCAAATGTACATAAAATCATCAGCAAAGATGGTTTAGGTTTATCACTGATGATGAATGCTTTCTCTTTAAATAATGATTTATCTTAAAAAACAGCAATTTTACATGGTCTGTTTTAATTTGTTGTAGACCTCTAAAAGTTTTTGATGCATCACAAATTGATCCATTGGATGATTATGCTCATTGCTAATCAAATCAGCGAGGCCAAAAAACTGTTTTTTGCCTGTTGCATATTGCCACATTTCGTCAACGCAAGTTTTTCCATACATTTTATTGAATGCATTTTGGTAATCACTAAATTGGTTTTCACCTCGTTCAATAATAAAATTCACTAATGTTTGCAAACAACGATAAGCATGGTTACGTTCAGGCGTAAAGATGGATTCGTTCATTTCAACCGTCCAATCGATCCACAATTTTGCTTGCGGTAAATCACCAGCGGCTAATGCCAGCATAGCTTTTAATTCACCAATTCGTAAAGTCAGCCATGCATTATCTTTACCTGTTGCAATGCCAAGCAGTTCACGAACACGAGCAAAATCATCTAAACCTTCATCATCGAACTGTTCAATAATTGCCTGCAACTCTTTTGCTGTTCGCTTTTGATGAGGAAGCGATAAGATCAATTCGCGTAAATGGATCGCCATATTATTGTTTGCGATCAATAGATCTTCAGGTGGATAGATTTCTGACATGCCGACAGCTAAAATACGGCAAGCATAAACCCCAAGATGTTGGTAATCCATGATCAGGACTTCAATTTGATGACGATTAAAAATTGCCATTAAATTAGCAAATTCTTGCTCTGTCGATCCTGAAAAATCCCAATCTACAAATTCATAATCCGATTTTTCATTAAACAGATCCCACGAGATTAAACCACTTGAATCGATAAAATGCGTTTCTAAGTTGCTTAAATCGGCAACATCATCATTATCAAAACTTGGTGGTGAAAACACATCCAAATCTTTAAGGCTTCGGCCTTGTAAGAGCTCGGTAACGGTTCGCTCAAGAGCCACACCAAAATTAGGGTGTGCACCGAAAGAGGCATAACAAGTACCATTTTGAGGATTAAATAAAACAACACAAATAACGGGGAATTCGCCACCTAATGAGCCATCAAAGCAGTAAATCGGGAAGCCTTCGTTTTCTAGAGCGTCGATTGCAGCTAATACTGCTGGATAACGATTGAGTACTTCGACAGGTATGGTTGGCAAACTGATTGCCTCAGTAATAATTCTATTTTTAGTGTAACGTTCGAATATTTCTGACAGACCTTGTACTCGTGCTTCGTTTGGAGTATTGCCTGCTGACATTCCATTAGAAGCATATAAATTAGCTATTAAGTTAACCGGTACATAGATGGTTTGACCATCGGATTGTTGTACAAACGGTAAAGCACAAATCCCACGTTCACCATTACTTGACTGTAAATCAATTAAATCAGTAGCAGTTAATTCATGATCCGGATCATAAAACTTGAGTAATTTTGGCGATAATAATCCTTTAGGTAAACTATTATCTTTCGGTATCATAAACCATTTTTCAGTTGGATAATGAACAAATTCACTATTGGCAGCTTTTTCACCTAAATAAAAATCAGAAAAAAAGTAATTGGTTGAAAGCCTTTCAAAATACTCACCAAGAGCAGAAGCTAATGCCGCTTTTTTGCTGGCGCCTTTACCGTTAGCAAAACAGAGTGGACATTTAGTATTTTGAATATGTACCGACCATACGTTAGGTACAGGATTAAGCCAAGATGCTTCTTTAACAACTAAGTCAAATTTTTCCAATTGTTGCTGAAAATAGTTAATCGAATCTTCAAGTGCTGCATCTTTACCGGGGATAAATGTTTTCATTAAAAAACCTTTTTAATATAGCTTGAACAATTTATTTGTCATTAAGTTCACTTAATGGCGATCTTGGTTTAACTTCTATTGCCAGATCAGCAAATTGTGAGGATTTAAGATGGATCATACCTGCATAAGCAATCATCGCACCATTATCTGTACAAAATTCTAATCTCGGATAATATACCTGCCCTTTTCGCTCAGCCATTAGTTGAGCTAATTTACGGCGTAACGTTTTATTGGCGCTAACACCACCAGCGATAACTAAACGATTAAAACCGGTGAGATCTAAAGCTCGACGTGATTTAATCAACAACGTATCAACTAATGCATCTTCAAATGCTCTAGCAATATCAGCTTTGCTTTGCTCGTCAAGGTCTTGCCCTTGTTGATGAATAGTATTTGCTGCGGCCGTTTTTAGACCAGAAAAACTAAAATCTAAACCCGGTCTATCTGTCATCGGTCTTGGAAAATGAAAACGTGACGCATCACCTTGCTCAGCAAGTTTAGATAATTTAGCGCCACCAGGATAATCCAAACCTAATAATTTTGCTGTTTTGTCGAACGCTTCACCTGCGGCATCATCAATCGATTCGCCAAGTAACTCATATTCGCCAACACCAGTAACTTTAATTAATTGAGTATGACCACCGGATACGAGCAAAGCAACAAAAGGAAACTCAGGCGGATTATCTTCTAACATCGGCGCGAGTAAATGGCCTTCCATATGGTGCACCGCAACCGCAGGCACATTCCAAGCATAAGCAAGCGAGCGACCGATAGAAGCTCCAACCATTAATGCACCAATTAACCCAGGCCCAGCGGTATAAGCTACGCCGTCAATATCACTGGGTTTTAAATTTGCTTCTTTCAATGCAGCTTGAATGAGCGGTACCGTCTTACGAATATGATCGCGCGAAGCGAGCTCAGGTACAACACCACCGTAATCAGCATGTAATTTGATTTGTGAATAGAGTTGATTGGCGATAAGACCTTGCTTGTCATCATAAATAGCAATCCCCGTCTCATCGCACGAGGTTTCAATGCCTAAAATCTTCATTAATGTTTACTCATCAGATCAGAAATTTCGTCTTCACTCCAAAGATCTTGTTCAGAAAGTTCTTTATCAGCGATGCGATGTTCTTCTGTGGCCCAATCACCTAAATCAATCAATTGGCAACGTTTACTACAAAATGGACGATATGGACTTTTTTCAGACCATTCAACATCTTTTTGGCAGGTAGGACATTTTACAATGGTATTTTTATTCATTTAAACGCTCTTAAATTCTATTTGACTAACAACATGCAAGTTCAAATTCGATTGCATCAATATTGTTATTATCGCCAGCATAAAGGGGTAAAAAACGAATACTATAACGAGACATGTGACCGGATACTTGAGGATAAACATTTTTATCCAAAGCAACACGAATTCGAATCAAACTCACATCACCATTGGTTTCTTGGAAGAAGTTGTTGGTACAAGTGAAAAGACTAAATTCGCCTAATTGTCGAATAAATTGTAAACAAGCTTTCAAAGGCTCATCAAGTACCGCAATATGTTTTAACCACTCATCAACTTGTGAATTGCGTTTTTCTTGTGTTTGATTTAACCATAAATGAAATGATGGTAAATCAAAACTACAACATCCACCTGGGATCATCAAACGCTGACGAATTGCCGTAATAAAACGGTCATCTTTCAAAGCTTGTCCTAAGCGTAAACTCGAATTAAACTTTGTTAAAAAAAGATCATATTTTTTAAGCATATCGCCAAGTAACTCTTTGTCTACACCATCAAGTTCAATCCAAGATAGTATTTTCTGTTTTTGAGCTTCGATCTCTTTAATTAAATCGCCTTTAACATCATTACGCTCAACGATTTCTAATAACTCTGATAATGCATGAAAAAACAATAATGCATTATTTTGTGAGAAATGGCGATGTAAATGTAATTGTTTAAGTAAAAACTCGATCCGTAACCAAGTACGCATTCTTTCATTTAATGGATGTTCGAAAATTATGTTATTCATAGCTATTCTTAACTTTTAAGTTATGTAGATATTGCTTATGCAAGTTATCTACTTGAATTTTCAGTGACTCTAAATCACCATCATTCACAATAATATCATCGGCAAAGGCTAAACGATCGGTCAAACAAACCTGTGTTGCAATCATTTTTTTTGCCAATGACTCACTAATTCTATCTCGATTAATCAGGCGTTCTAATTGTAACGCTTCTGGAATATCAATCATCAAAACGCGATCAGCCAGCTGGTGTAAATTGTTCTCAATTAATAAAGGCACCACCCATATCACATAAGGTTTGGTTTGCTGAGCAAATTGTTTTTGCGTCTCTTGTGCAATAATCGGGTGCAATAAATTATTTAACCATAACCGTTCATGATCATTGTTAAAAATGATCTCTCTTAATTGGCTACGGTCTAATTCACCATTTTCTAACAAGATTTCTTGGCTAAAATGTTGAGTAATTTGCTCCAAAGCAGGCGTACCTACTTCAACCACTTGGCGAGCAATAATGTCAGCATCAATAATTGGAACGCCTAATTGAGCAAATAGATGGGCAATGGTACTTTTACCACTTGCAATGCCTCCACTAAGGGCAACAATATAAGACATAAATCAAATTCCAACTAAAATGACTATATTAAGGGATTATATCATACAACTGGGCAACAGAATATATAGCATTTATCACTAAAATAATTTTAATCATTCCCCCCAAAAGGTCCCGCATAAAACGTTTAAATCATTTCTGTCAGAATATCATCAATAACGCAATTTGATGAAAAAATAGCGCCATATTTTGTGATTTAGATCAAAAATAATACTTTTTGTGGATTTTTTAATGTCCAATATCAAAAAAATTAGATAAAACAGTTGTTTTGTTCGTATAGCTGTATATAATCACATGTATCTGTATATAAAAACAGGAATAAACCATGAGACCATTAACCGAACGCCAACAACAAATTTATGATTTAATTAAAGAAAATATTCAAACAACCGGTATGCCACCGACTCGAGCGGAAATTGCCCAAAAATTAGGATTTCGATCCGCCAATGCAGCTGAAGAACATTTAAAAGCATTAGCTAAAAAAGGGGCGATTGAGATGATAGCTGGCTCATCTCGTGGAATTCGTTTATTACTTGAGCAACCTGATGACGCATCCGATTTTGAAGGCATCCCTTTAATTGGTAAAGTAGCCGCTGGCTCACCAATTTTGGCACAAGAACATATCGAAAGCCATTATCAAATGTCACCAGCATTATTCAAACCACAAGCTGACTTTTTATTAAGAGTAGAAGGCATGTCAATGAAGGATATCGGTATTTTAGATGGTGATTTACTTGCCGTACACAAAACTCAAGATGTAAAAAATGGCCAAGTGGTTGTAGCGCGCATTGATGACGAAGTTACTGTAAAACGATTATCGCAAAAAGGAAGACATGTAAAACTTCTTGCAGAAAATCCTGAATTTGCGCCAATCGATGTTGATTTAGAGCAACAAAATTTTGCCATTGAAGGTATCGCAGTTGGTATTATTCGTAATGGTTCATGGATGTAATCTTAAAGTTAGTATAAAATATCCAATAATTGTTGCTTAGGAGATAACAATATGTGGTTATTTTGGGTATATGAATTTTTAGGATTTGTTGGCGTTATATTATTAGTCTTCGCTTACTGTCGTATTCGTAAACAAGGGTTTTGGTTTTTTTTGTGGCACAATTTAAAATGGATTTCGATTGGTGTTGCTTGTGTTTGGCTACTAATAGCACTCATTTGTCGAAATGATTTATACAGCGCTGCAAAATGTTATTTCCGTGGTGAAAGTATGCACGCTAACACCAAATACTCTATCTTTTGGAGTGAGTGTCAAATCGAAACGTCTAATGGTAACTTTCTGCCGATTGACCGCACCCGAGCACTGCCTGGCGCCAAAGATGGTGGTGATAGTCATGGTGACGGAGTGCCTGCTGATGATTTAATCATCAATTAAATGGGTTGATTCTAAAAACAGGCAATGCAAAACGTTGCCTGTTTTTTATTTGGTAAAATTCTATTTGATTGACTTTATTTATATCACTTTTTCATTAACCCGCATGTAAGCTAAGCAATGTTTTTCGAGTTGTTTAAAGCCAAAAATCAGAACAAAACTCACACACAAATAGATCACCGCTGCAATCCCAAAGGCATGAAAAGGTTGATAGGTTTCAGCATAAATATCACGGGCTATCTTCATCACATCTTGAACCGTCACAGTAAAAGCTAATGCGGTTGAGTGCAACATAAAAATCACTTCATTGCTATAAGCAGGCAATGCAATTCGAAAAGCTCTTGGTAAAATAATATAGCGATACAATTGCCAACGATTAAAACCAAGTGCGGTAGCGGCCTGAATTTCACCACTTGGTACATTACGAATCGCACCAGCAAAAACCTCAGTAGTGTATGCGCAAGTATTGAGTGTAAAAGCTAAAATAGTACAATTTAATCCACTTTGGAAAAAGTCACTTAAGTATTGATGTTCGCTAACAAAACTTAATGTATATATGCCGGTATAGATAATCAATAACTGCACATAAAGTGGCGTCCCACGAAAAACATAAGTAAACAAACAAATCGGGCATTTAATGAAGATATGGTTAGCATTTCGCCCCACCGCTAACACTAGTGCTAAAATCCCACCTAATGACACAGACAGAATCAAGATCCAAAGCGTCATTGCCAGACCTGTAATATGGTATCCATCCGACCATAATAGTGCTTTCCAATAATCTTGAATGATTTCTAACATAATATGGCTCGATTATAATTTTGCTTTAGTGATTCCGGCGGAATAATGTTTCTCAAGCCACCATAAAACAACATTAGATATAGAAGTAAAAAATAGATAAAACGCTCCGGCTAGTAAGGCAAAAAATAGCGGTTGATAGGTTGCCTCGCCAGCGGTTTTGGTTGCTTTTACTAGATCAAACAATCCTAATAATGATACAAGTGCCGTGGCTTTTAAAATGACTAACCAATTATTAGCAACTCCGGGAAGAGCATAACGCATCATCAATGGGAATCGCACATAGATAAAAACTTGACGCTTGTTTAAGCCTAATGCAGTAGCAGCATCAATTAATGTTTTGGGAACCGATTGAAAAGCACCGCGGAAGGTTTCGGTAAAATAAGCACCGTAGATAAATCCTAATGTTATAATACCTGCCACAAAAGGATTGATTTCGATCATATCAACTTCAAGAAAATCAGTAATGCTATTTAACAAAAATTGCAAACCGAAAAAGATCAGCATCATCAAAACTAAATCAGGCACACCACGAATTAATGAGGTATAAGCCTGACAAAGTAGTTGCAAAATAGGCTTTTGAGATAATTTGCCAAGAGCACAAACTACCCCCATCATTATGGCAAGAATTAGCGAACAAATCGCTAATTCAATTGTAACTAGTGCACCTTGTAATATTAATGAACTATAGCCTTGCATATAATTTATTTTTTATTGCCATAAACGTTAAAATCAAAATACTTATCATTGATTTTCTTATAGGTGCCATCATTTAAAATTTCAACAAGTGCCTGATTAAACGCTTCACGAAGCTCATCATCCTTTTTACGGAATCCTAGCCCAACACCAACATCAAAATAACCTTTATCACTAAGCACATCACCAGCGAACGCAAAGTCTTTACCTTGGGGCTGTTTTAAAAAGGCGTAGCTACCAGTAACCTCATCTTGCAATGCCGCATCTAAACGCCCCGCGGCCAGATCCGAAAACACTTGTAACTGATTTTGATATGGCACAATCACTACACCATTTGGGCGCCACTTATCATTAGCAAAATGCTCTTGAGAAGTCCCCTGCTCAACGCCAATCCGCTTACCTTTTAATGACTCAATGGTTGGTAACAAATCAGAGCCTTTTTTTGCGATTAAGCGAGAATTAGTAATAAAAATTTCGTCGGAAAAAGCTATCTGTTTTTTACGTTTTTCCGTCATCATCAATGAAGAGGATATCATGTCGATTTTGCGTGACAATAAAGAGGGAATTAACGCATCAAAATCAGTAGTTTGAAACTCACATTTGATCTTAGCCTTTTCACAAAGTGCTTTGGTGATTTCGATATTAAAGCCACTAATCTCACCATTTTTATCAATAAAATCAAACGGCGCGTAGGATGTATCCGACCCAATTTTAATCGATTCAGGCACTTTGGCTTGAATTGCCCAAGCACAACTTAACAACATCGCTACCGAGGCAATTTTAAATAGACGCTTCATGATTTAATCCTATAAAATTTTTGAACGCATAATATAGCGTGTTATTAAATGAATTAATAATAAAAAAAAATTATCAACATGAGGGTGAAAATTGAGTAAAAGTTATAATTAACATTGTTAAAAGGCGAATTTTTAGGCCTCAAAAACCCCGTTCCTCAACTTTTTTGGCTTAAAAAGTATGCCATTCAATACTTTTAAGTCTGATTTGATATTAATAAATTTACTTTCGCTAATTATATAGTATGCTTTGCATTATGATGTTAACTCATTTCAAACACTAAATAACGTGCATTCTTTTATCTTATCTTTGCGTAAAGTTTTTTATAGCAGTAATTTGCTATTTAGTATTCGTATGCTGGTTAGTTTAACTGGCTCTACGCTCGTGCCTTGGTATTTTGGTTCAGTTTCGTTGGTGATTCCACTCACTTTAGGCGTGGTTGCCGCAGGCCTGACAGAGATTGATACCCGGTTGCTCAGTCGCTGTATTAATATTTTACTTACGTTAGTTTGTTTTGCGATTGCAACGTTTTCGGTCGAGTTGTTGTTTAATTTTCCTTTGTTATTTATTGTTGGATTAGTTAGCTCGACGTTTATGTTTATTATGCTTGGTACGCTTGGACAACGATATGGCGTGATTGCTTTTGGTTCGTTATTGATTGCTGCGTATACCATGCTGGGCCACAATCTGTTTGATGATAACTATACTCTGCCTTGCTTTCTACTATTGGGTGCACTTTGGTATAACATTGTTTCATTGATTGAATCTATAGTACAACCGATTCGTACAACTCAGCAGACATTAGCAAATTGCTTCTTGAAATTATCACTTTATCTTGATGCCAAAGCAGCGATGTTTGATCCTGATGAAACTGATGGCTTTAGACGACAAACGCTTGAATTAACAGAATGCAACACTCAAGTGATTAATGCGTTTAATGATACCAAGCGTTCGCTATTTAATCGTTTAAAAGGCTTTCGTGGGCAATCTTATATTAGAAAGATGCTTAGTTATTATTTTGTTGCCCAAGATATTCACGAACGAGCAAGCTCCTCTCATGGTGATTATCAAGCACTCAGTGAACACTTTAAGCATAGCGATCTGTTATTTCGTTTTGCAAGAATTTTGAATTTACAAGCTAAAGCTTGTGCCAAATTAGCGGTATCGATTAAATTAAATCAAACTTATCACCATGATCCGCTGTTTGCTCGTTATTTTGCTTATTTAGAAGAGGCAATCGTCCAATATCAACAGCATCCTAATGCCAATATGTTATTTATTAAATCGTTGCAAAATCTCTATCAAAATTTGCAAGCCATCGATTTATTATTGGCCAATATTGATACCGAGCAACACTTATCTAAGATACAAGAAGATAATCAGTTGATTGACGAGGAACTAACTCGCTTTCATGATATATTTTCACGAATTAAGCAAAATTTAACTTTGAAATCATCATTATTTCGTCATGCTATTCGTATGAGTCTAGTGCTTTTTGTGGGTTATATGGTGATTTTCTTCTCTCATCTTTCACATGGCTATTGGATTATTTTAACCAGTTTATTTGTTTGCCAACCTAACTATTCCACCACTAAATACCGCTTAAAATTGCGAGTAATCGGGACAATTTTAGGGATCATCATCGGGATTCCGTTAACCTATTTATTTCCAAGTATTGAAGCACAATTAGTATTGATTATTTTGACCGGCTGGTTGTTTTTTCTATTTAAGAATTCGCAATATGCCTATGCGACTGCTTTCATTACTTTATTAGTATTTTTTAGTTTTAGCTTGATCGGTGAAAGTAGTATTTCGGTGGCAATATCACGTATTATAGCAACGTTAATTGGATGCTTTATTGCATGGTTTGCGGTCAGTTTTATCTGGCCTGATTGGAAGTTTAGAAACTTACCTAAATTACTTGATCGAGTCTGCCATGATGATAGTCACTATTTGGCGCTAATTGGTAGTCAATACGTATCAGGTAAAACCAATGATCCTAAATACCGTGTTGCACGGCGAGCTGCACATGATAGTAACGCCGATTTATCTTCACTTATCAGCTTAATGACCAAAGAGCCTCATGTAAAACCCGATCTGATTGAGCAAGGTTTCCGATTATTAACACTTAATCATACATTTATCAGTTACTTGTCAACCTTAGGGGCGCATCGTGATAAAAACATCTCGCCCCACACGCTTGAACTATTTGATGATGTTTCGCTTTATATTATTACCATTTTGAGCAATAAGAAGATCGACTCTGAATATCTTCCTTTGAAGAAAATGGTGGATGATCATCTTGAGATTGTATCCGATGATGATAAAGATAATGATTTGCTGGTCATGCAACAGTTAGCTTTGATTTTGGATATTCTTCCGGAAATCATCGATTTAATTACCTCAATTGAAGAAAAAACTAATTGATCACCATGCTTATTAATTTAACTTCGTTATTGAATAAATGGGTTTTGTTCACCAATGTAGACTAAGGGTTGTTCGAAGTTGTTAACTTTATCTGCATCAATTTCAAAACCATATAAATAATCTGATTCGAAATATGGACCTTGGTTTTGATTCGGTTTAATCACTGCTGATATTTTGAGATCTTTAATATCAAATGATACTGATTGCTTAGTGGCTTTGTCATAAATAAATATTGACGAATTTGGTAGACCTATTTTGCCAAGAAAAATGTCGTGGTATCTGCCGTCAATTGAATAATAGGGTTTTGAATATTGTGCATTGACAGGATCTGAGTGAGTTCGTTCTTCATCTGGTATCAAAAAGAAAGCCTCAATTGATTTATCGCCATGAGCAAGTAAATCATCTGTCACAGAAACGAATGCAAATCGCTTTTTATCTTTTATATAATCAATAAACGTTAGTTGATGAAGATTTACTTTTTCAGTTGATGATGAATGATTCACTGTTTTTGGATGCACTGATGTTTGAGAATAAGCACCAAAGCTTAATAAAGAAATAATAGATACAATTAGTATTTTTTTCATTGTTTACCTACTCCTTAAGTACATATCCACAAAATTAATCTGAATTTTATCTTGATCTATGATCTTCCTGTCGATAATCAGATTTTATATCTAAACGTTTAAATGTATATAATGGATCAATATAATAAATATATGAATACGGAAATATCATTGATTCAAATCCAAATGCCACTAAAGGTTGATTTTTAAACAATTTGCCAGTCCATTTGTCTTTATTCATTTCATTAAAATCTTTGTCAGTTAGACTTCCAATCCTTGAACTTTCAGTATTGGAATATTCAAAATAAGTAAAAATGTTTTTTTCATTATCAGCTATTACCAATTTCCTATGATAGGTCCCAATAAAGTTGTCATGCTTAATTATTTCATCTTGAAGATAGTAATTTAATTCATTTAATTGAGCTAAATAGCTTTGAGTAATGCTATTTTGAACAGAAGTATCGTTATTTTTCGAGACTTTTGGAAAATCTTGATTGTCAATTTTTTGCCAGTCTAGTCGCGTTAGTTGTTGCATAGCAAACGGACTTTCCTTACCGATATAAACAAATGTATTTTTAGGGTTTAAGTTGTGTAATTGCTTAAGGTTCAGTTTAAAACCAAATTGATAACTCTTCTCATCATGATGTGGTGTTTTACCGATACTATAAATATTTATGATTGCAAAAGCTTCTAATTTGCGAATAGGGTAAGTAATTAGTCGATTATGTTCGTAATCATAAAGATAGAAATTATCGTCTTCAGATATTCCAGCTTCTTTCAAAAAACGTTGTCGATAGATTTTTGTTAATTTATAGCTATCTTTCTTATAATTACCTATTTCATCTGGAATTAAGTGTGGAACGATTCGAGTATTTCCATTTTCATCATATGAGTTAAAATTAATTTTTTCTGATACTGAAGTAAAATAGAAAATGGGGTTATCTTTTTTCTCAACGATAAAAATATCTAAGTCTTTTATAGTGTTATCTGAATGATTTTTTATTTCCTCGTTAGCATTTACAAAACAACTCAGTAATAATAATATTAATAACTTTATTTTCATTATTTTCACTTTTCTTGCTCTTTTAACCAAGCTATTTCTTGTTTCCAAAGATCCGGATCGACAGTTTCGAGGATGAGAGGGATTTCATCGATTCGCGAGTCTTGCATGATAAATTTAAATGCCGTTTCACCGATGGTTCCTTTGCCTAAGCTATCATGACGGTCAACATGGCTTGCCAACTCACTTTTAGCATCGTTTAAGTGCATACCTCGTAAGTATTTAAAGCCAACAATTTTTTCAAACTCATCAAAAGTCTCTTTGCAGGCTTTTTCAGTACGTAAGTCATAACCGGCAGCAAAGGCATGACAGGTATCAATACAGACTCCAACACGACTTTTATCTTCTATTTTGTCAATAATTTGTGCAAGATGTTCAAATTTATACCCGAGATTAGACCCTTGCCCTGCGGTGTTTTCTATCACTGCAACAACATTTTTAGTTTTATCTAAAGTGATATTTATCGATTCGGAAATACGCGCCAAACACTCATCCACCGAAATTTTTTGTAGATGACTACCAGGATGAAAGTTGAGTAAAGTTAACCCTAGCTGTTCACAGCGTTGCATTTCGTCTAAAAAAGCTGTTCGGGATTTATCGAGTTGCTCACTATCAGGGCTACCTAAATTGATAAGGTAACTATCATGCGGTAGGATTTGTTTACTAGTAAATCCATATCGTTCACAGCGTTTTTTGAAACTATCAATCACTGCTGATTCAAGCGGTTTTGCATGCCACTGGCGTTGATTTTTAGTAAATAAAGCAAAAGCCGTTGCACCAATTTGATAAGCATTAATTGGAGCATTATCGACACCACCAGAAGCACTCACATGAGCACCAATATATTTCATAATTTTTTCCTAGTTTGAGCCACTGTTTCGTTGAAGTTGGTCACGTAAATTAGGTGGAACACCTTTAATCACAAGTGAGTCAGTTTGCGGGTCCCATTTGATTCGTTCGCCTAATAGATCAGAATCAAAGCTTAAGGTTAATCCACCACCGCTACCAGAGAATTTTTTAAGTTGGCGTAGTGCACTACGATCAACGGGGAAAGTGTCCTCTAGATCATATTCATTATTTTTGACAAATTCCATAAAATTATTCTCGTCAGTCGTTGGCAATTCGTTAGCAAGATTTTTCAGTTCAATCTC
This sequence comes from Gilliamella sp. ESL0443, assembly GCF_019469165.1. Lineage (NCBI taxonomy): Bacteria > Pseudomonadati > Pseudomonadota > Gammaproteobacteria > Orbales > Orbaceae > Gilliamella > Gilliamella sp. ESL0443. The sequence continues at coordinate 1,272,990 of NZ_CP048263.1, forward strand.
TTCACCTGCTTGTAATTGCGCTTGGCAATAATTATAAACATTTTCACGGGCATTATTCTTGTTGTCAAATTGCATTTCTTGGCAATAGTCATCAACCGCTTTAACAAGTGTTTTATTTTGCGCTTTAGCATCTAATCCTTCACTCGCACCTAAATAATCCATAAAGAAGTCAGAAACCTTACGCCCTACTCGTCCTTTTAAGAAAGTTAGGTAACGTTTTGAGTCAGGAGCCGTTTCCCATTCGGTTATATCTATACGAGCAATGATGTCGGCATGGTCAATATCTAAATACTGGGTTTCTGATATATTGAGTTGTTCGTTGACTAACATACTTAAACAGCTATTTAATACAGCAATAATAAGGTATTCAACAGCTAGATATCGATAATGGCAAAAAATAACGGTGCCACCTTCAGCAAATGGATATTTGGCCAGTTCATTACGTAATTGTTTGGTAGATTCTTGACTAAAATTAAGGAAGTCTTGATTACCTAAACGTAATTCTTTAAGCGACTGTTCAAAGAGGCTTTCACTATTAAATAGTCCATAAGCTTTACTTTTGTTGTTATAAACGCGGTTTATATCTTCAATCAAGTTGGTTACCGCTTGTTCATTGTTCAGTAATGAGTCACGAAGTTGTAATTCGATTTCCGTATCGCTTTTTCTTATTAATTTATGTAAAACAACGTTTTCTATTTGTACACTCATGAAAATTCCTAATACGCTAGACGATTTGATAATTGACTATTTTATCAAAGCACTAAAAAAGTGCTATCATCAATTTTTATCTCTGTTAAACTAGTTATGATTATTCAAGTCAATTTTATACTTTTACGTATATTCTAAAATTCTTAGCAACTTTAACTTTTTTTCAATGTGAATAAAAATGACAAACTCACGCGATATTTATGATGATTTTAAACATAAAAAAATTAGCCTAATATTTTGGCAATATGCGCTACCATCAATTATTGGGACAACAGTAAATACGCTTTACAATATTATTGATGGAATTTTTATTGGTCATTGGATCGGTCGCGAAGCGTTAAGTGGCGCTGGTATTATTTTGCCTGTGATGAATCTTGCTGCCGGCATTGGTATGTTGGTCGGTATTGGTTCGGCAAGCCGTATTTCGATATTTTTGGGTCGAGGCGAGATTGATAAAGCCGAAAGAGTAGCAGGCACATCGTTTATGTTAACTGCCGTGCTTAGCGGTATTACTTTAGCATTATTACTTTATTTTATTGATCCGGTTTTACACTTTATCGGTTCAAGCCCCACTAATCATATTTATGCACGGGAATTTTTAGAGGTATTTTTACCGGGTAGTATTTTTATCACACTAACATTTAATTACAACAACATGATGCGCGCCAGTGGTTATCCTTTCAAAGCCATGGTAACGATGTTTATCAGTGTGATTGCTAATATTATTCTCGCACCAATTTTCATTATTGCTTTAGGTTGGGGAATGCGCGGTGCAGCGTTTGCAACTACACTATCGATGTTTATTAGCTTTTTGTTTGTAATGCAACACTTTATTAGCAAAAACAGCAACATTAAATTATATCGTCGCAACTTTAAGCTCGATTTTACTTATGTTAAATCTATTTTATCGATTGGTATGTCACCGTTTGCTATGCAGGTGGCTGCGTCGGTTGTTGTGGTATTTATCAACTGGCAGTTAACCCATTATGCACCAATATCACATGTTTCAAGTGATGATGCAATTGCCGGCTATTCTAACGCTAACCGATTAATTACACTGATTATTATGATTGTTATTGGCGTAAACCAAGGTATGCAACCGATTATTGGTTATAACTACGGTTCCAAAAATTATGCTCGGGTTAAGGAAACGTTTATTTATGCGGTTAAAATTGCCACCGTCATTACTAGCGTTGGTTTTGTACTAGGTTGTTTTATTCCTGATGTGCTGGTTAGAGCATTTAGCTCTGATGTTGATTTAGTAGCAATATCTGCAATTGCACTACGTTATACTACATTTTCTTTTGCGTTTGTTGGGTTCCAAATGGTAACTACCAGTTTCTTCCAATGTATTGGTATGGCAAAAATTTCTATTTTGTTAAGCCTTTCAAGACAAATTCTAATCTTGTTACCAACACTTTATATTCTTCCATTATTCTTTGATTTAGATGGTGTTTGGGCTGCCTCTCCAACTGCGGATCTGTTATCGACTGGCACGGCTTATGTCGTACTTCATTGCTATTTTAGATCAATCAAAAATAGAGATTGTTCACCAAAACTCAATCAGTAGATCTTTTTGCAAATGGGATAAAATAGGAAATAATAATATGGTTATAAACAATAAAAGCATCCAATAAAAGTAAAATACCAGTTAAAAAATTACTATTTCCTAATAAGATAATTGTTTTATGTCAATATAAAGATACACTTACCTATAAAAAGCAGTACATTTAGTACTGCTGCTTATTTAGGAAGTTATTTTAAAATTTATTAGAATGAATAATTAATGCCTAGTTGTCCTCCTATATGTGAATATTTATCAGAACCAAATCTGGTATCTAATTGAGCATAACCACTAAGTGAATTTGTGAAATTACCGTTCACACCCACTTTAACCTCAGCAAAGTTTTTGCCTAAATTTGATTCAACATTTTTACCTTTTACTTTAGCTTCAGGTGCTGAAGAGTCATAAAGCCAGTTTGCTTCAATAAATGGTAATACACCAAATCCTGATTTAGTGCTTTGGCCATAGTAACGAGCACCTAAGCGTAATTGGGCACCATCAGCATTGATGTCATCCACATCACCTGCGCGACCGAAAGTGAATTTATCGCTGTTTAACCAGGTATATCCAACTTGAGCATGAGGTTCAAGTAACCAATTTCTTTCATCTCCTTCAAGCATAACCATTCCGTAACCTACTTCAGCAGATAAACTTACCGCATCTCCATCGTATTTACTTGAATAGTTTCTTATGTTTGATAAATGAACTGATGTTTTGTGTTTGAACCAACTGTATTGTGCCCAAGTATCAACAAAAAGACCTTCGCCATTGGTTTGTGCATTCCAATTACCGTATACGCCTAAGTTATACCCTGTAACACTACCGTCACCTTTACGGCGAGAATGTTTTTGTTTAGTATCGATTGTACTGTGACCGTATCCGCCATAAACCCCAGCTTTGAATTGGTCTAAACTTAATACATCAACACCCATTTCGATCATTGAGGTTTTCATGTCTAATGACTGTTTGCCATTAAACAAATCGGTTTTGGTTCGGTCATAGTTATAACGCATCCAAACATTAGAATCTGGAACATAAATCGAAGTATCTCGATCATGGGCACTATGACGGAACATATTTAATGCAGCTAGCTGATTACCAAATATAGAAGCAACGACTGGAGAATTAGTTACACTTGATAAAACATTGGTATATTCAATAGTTAATTTACCATCTTTATCTCGTCCAATGGTGTAATCAAATTCACTGTCAGCTTTTTCGACTACATTCCATTTACCGCCATCTGTACCACCAACCTCAATAACATTAATGGTTCCGTTATTAGCTTTACCATTACCAATTTCATTTATATCGATGTTAGTTGTACCAGTGACATTACCAGTGACAACCATTTTATCTGTCTTACCATTTTCGGTATCCATATAAATATTTAGTTTACCGTTATCTCCGTGGTAATCGCCATTGACTGTTAGTGTGGTATCAGGTGAGTTTTTACCTAAGTCAATAGTACCCCCATTAACAACACTTCCAATGGTTTGGTTATGATCATTTAAATTAAGTGAACCATCTTTACCAATATTGTAATCAGAGTTAGGACTAAAGACATTTTCACCTTTTGCAGTCCATGACCCGCCAGTTATATTAGTTTTTCCTTCATAAGAGTGATGCCCACTAATTAAGTTATCACCAGAAGTTACATTCACATCACCTTTTCCAGCTATATCCCATGTTATATCGTAATCGGTGTTAGTATGATTAATATTTAATTTACCACCATCGTTTAATCCAACTTTTGATGTATCAATGGTACCGGCTTTTTCAGCTGCTTTTCCAGCTTCTCCACCGATATTGACGACACCATTCTTATCAATTGTTATACCTAAATCTTCACCTGATTGGTCACCTTTTTGAGTTTTAACCACAGCATCATTTGAAACGGTTAAACTTGAAGAATGATTACCGCCTTGATTAACAACAAGTTCAGTCATAACATTCAATTTAGAATCTTTACCGTCAACTAATACTTTACCATTTCTGATTGCTAACTTTTTGTATAGACCCCAGTCACCATCAGAAACATTCATGGCTCCGCCATTAGTTATATTGATTTCACCATAGCCAGTTTTATCCGCAGAAAGCGCTCCAACTCTCATACCACCTGTATTAAAAGCTGAACCTTTTCCACTAATATTAATAATACCCTTGCCGTTTTCATGACCAACAAATGTACCTCTAGTAGAATTGATAACACCGCCATCTAATACGTTAACCACTGCGTTACCATTAGAAGCAATACTCATATCTTGTGATTTAACTTGATTTAACTCACTACCTTTACCGGTTACAGTTAGATTTACATTTGAATTAACACCAGAAGCCACGCGCAGAACCGCCCAACCAGCATTAGTAAAAGTACCACCATTGGTAATAAGAACATTCGCGTTACCTTCAGCACCAAAATAAGGATCGCCAAAAGTATTAATTAGATGACCGTTATCAAGTGTTAATTGGCCAGTGCTTCCATCAACATGTCCCACCATGATTCGGCCCATTGATAACTTACCATTATCACTGATTGTTAAATGTCCATTTTGACCAATAAAATATTCATCTTTAGTGTCTTGGCCACTCGCTATTGTTCCTGTGTTATCTCCTTTGATAGTTTGATTTGTATCTATATTAACTCGAACCGCAGATGCATTACCTGCCATTAATACAGATAAAGCACTGGCTACAGTAGCACTAATTAATATTGATTTCGTTTTTTTCCCTCTTCCCTTGGCTAGTTCTGAAACCGCCAAGCTTATTCCTTTACTATTTTTTAAAACTTTGTAAATTTTGTTCATTTGTTAATTTTCCTTATTTTACAACAATTAAACATTGCTAATAATTAATTAGCGATGTCTTAAACATTATTGATCGAAATAAACGATCAATCAATATTTAATCATTCGAAAATTTCTATTAAAAAATATTTAAATTATTTCCAATAATCGACATACATTGTTAAAAATAAGTTAATGTAATGAAAATTAAGAGATTTTTTGCTCGTCAAATTTTGTTAAATATTTATAAAAAATATTATTAATTTATTATTTTTCTATTACTTTTATTTACAATTGAGAAGGAAAAGATCATTTTAAAAATGATCCTTTTTAGAACTAACTCGTACACATATTCAAGGGTAAAATTAATCTTTTAGTTTTGAGGGAAAAATAGATGATCGATTTCAAGTTTATGAAGGAATAATTTACAGGATTCCATTTTTTATCACAAAAAAGCCTCAGCAGTTTTAATTTTATACAATAAAAAAGGGACATCTGTCCCTTTTTATCTTTCTTACCAATTTATATTTCTTTTTCAAATAATGCATCGGTTTTGTTATCAATATAGGCATCTTGGACTATAAATCCATCACTAACACCTTTTAATTCATACTCTTTTTTGTCTTTTTTCAACAATTTTTTCTCTATGGTAAGAATGCTTTTCTGACGACATTTTGGGCATTGGCAATATTGATATTCTAATACATCGATATTTCCTGCTGATTGATCGACTTGATTAACTATTCCTTTTGTATCTGTATAAAAAGTTGTTTGCGATAATACATCGGCATAACTACCAGTTAAATTGGCAGAAAGTTTAGTTTCTAGGCTTTCATTACTTGATGAAAAGAATTGATATTTTTTGTACCATGCTTGGCAATCTTCACAATAATAATCGTCAATATGAAATGAAACGATTAATGGGTAGAAGAAAACAAGCAACTCAATTAAATAAACAACACCCAACATTAAACCAGAAATGTGACTTGTATTCGATTTTCTGGTGATGGATATTTCACGGTATGGAAGAATTTCATCAAACATAATGTCAACGACTGTGAACGGTGAAAAAAACAGTTTAATATAATCTGTAAAATCACCCGAAAAAAGACCTACTTCAAATCCACATACACTTGAGTAGTAAGCAAATAAACAGATAAAGAATGCCATAAAAAAATTAACCATGGTATTTCTTACTTTTGCTGCTTTTGCAAGAAATGAAGCAAGATAGGCTAACGTCAATCCCATTACAACGACTAAACCAATATCAATTATGACAAACGGAGAATAATAAGAGATGATTGAATAGATAATGCCCAAAACAATTGCGACAAAAATACCTATTATGGTAAAGACAATGGTTAAAAGCGGATTAAACTTATGTGACAACTGATAATGACTAACTGTAGAGCTCATTGTTTTATTCCTTATTATTCCTTAAAAATTATAATACTAATAAAAAAACTTCTAGCTATGTTTAAATGATAATTGTCAATTTTTGTTATTTTTTCCAATAACTAGGACTGAGTTATTAATTTGACTGGTGCATTTTAAACATGCTCTATGAAAAGTAAAGTTTATTAGACTAGATAAAAGTAAAGATTTTTCTTTTTAATTAAAAATAATCTTTGAAAAAGCAATTCATAATATCTTGACATAAAAAAGGGGCATTGCGCCCCTATTGTTAATTTAATCTACATTGATTGTTTTTTAGAGTAAATAATAAATCAGTCTGTTAATCGATATAAACATTTAAGACTATATTGAGTGAAGTACTTTGCCGATGACAAAATACTTGCTCATTAAATTACTCGATATTTTGTACTTGCTCTCGAATCTGCTCAATCAATACTTTAAGTTCAATCGCACTTGCAGTTACATCCGCATTAATTGATTTTGAAGCGATGGTATTTGATTCACGATTAAATTCTTGCATCATAAAATCAAGTCGGCGCCCTACTGCTTCGTTTTTCTTTAAGATTGCATAAGTTTCTTTAACATGAGTAATTAATCGATCTAACTCTTCAGCCACATCAATTTTTTGTGCAACCATCACAATTTCTTGTTCAAGACGTGAGCTATCAAGTTCAATATTAGCTTCTTCTAGTTTACTTTTTAAACGCTCTTTCTGCCAATCTAAGATTTGTGGCATCCAATCTCGAATTTTATTAACTTCGAGAGTTATTGCGTCTAAGCGTTGAGTAATTAATTCGCTTAAGGCTTTACCTTCACGTTCACGAACAGTGATAAATTCATCGATTGTCTTTTCAAGTAAAGCTAAAATTTCTTGCGAAATTGCATCTAAATTTTGTTCTTTACTCGACATCACTCCCGGCCAACGTAACACATCAAGCGGATTGATTGGACCGGTTTGGTATTCACGTTTAATCCAATCACCTGCATTTAATATCTGTTTAGCTAGCTCAATATTTAATGATAACTCTTGGTTCTGAGTAGCGGGATCAAGTTCGAAGCGTAAGTTACATTCAATCTTTCCGCGAGTTAATCGAGCACGAAGACGCTCACGAACGATCGGCTCAAGTGAGCGGAATTGTTCTGGTAAACGAATATAGGTTTCTAAGTAGCGTTGATTGACCGAACGCAACTCCCAAGACGCATTACCCCATGATTGGTTCAACTCTTTTCTCGCATACGCGGTCATACTAGAAATCATAATAGGTTCCTAAATTTATAAAAACTTAGTGTGCATTGTAACACAAATTCTGTATAATGTGCCCTTAGCTTAGGCTAAACATCGACGCTTTCTTGTTGATGTCCCCCTAAAAAATTAATTCGAAGATAAAATAAACTGCTGGAGAATTGCATGCGCCCGTCTGGTCGATCTGCGGAACAAGTCCGCCCAATCAAAATAACCCGTCATTACACTAAGCATGCAGAAGGTTCTGTATTAGTCGAATTTGGTGAAACCAAAGTACTTTGTAATGCAACAATTGATGAATCTGTACCCCGCTTTTTAAAAGGTCAAAATCAAGGTTGGATCACTGCTGAATATGGCATGTTACCTCGCGCAACAAATTCAAGAACACAACGAGAAGCTGCAAAAGGCAAACAAACTGGCCGAACAATGGAAATCCAACGCCTAATTGCCCGTTCACTGCGCGCGATGGTTGACCTTGAATTATTAGGTGAATACACCATTACCCTTGATTGTGACGTTATTCAAGCCGATGGTGGCACAAGAACTGCATCGATTACCGGAGCTTGTGTTGCACTCGTTGATGCAATAAACATATTAATTTCTAATGGCAAAATCAAAGAAAATCCAATTAAATCTTTAGTGGCGGCCGTATCGGTAGGCATTGTAAACGGTGAAGCGCTATGCGACTTAGAATACATTGAAGATTCTAATGCTGAAACCGATATGAATGTCGTTATGACAGATGATGGTCGTATCATAGAGGTTCAAGGCACTGCCGAGGGTGAACCATTTAGTCATGAAGAATTATTAACCCTATTAGAACTAGCAAAAAATGGCATAAAAACTATTACAGAAGCACAAAAACAAGCTTTAAAAGATTAATTGGAGAGGATCGATGAAATCATATAAAAGTGAATTTATAGAATTTGCTTTAGATAGGCAAGCATTAAAATTTGGCGAGTTTACTTTAAAATCAGGTCGAAAAAGCCCTTACTTTTTTAATGCAGGACTATTTAATACCGGTAAAGATTTAGCGTTATTAGGTCGTTTTTATGCCGCTGCATTGATCGATGCAGATTTACAATATGATGTTATCTTTGGTCCAGCCTACAAAGGCATTCCAATCGTTTCATCAACAGTGGTTGCCCTATCTGAACACCACAATGTTGATGTTCCTTACTGCTTTAACCGAAAGGAAGCGAAAGACCATGGCGAAGGTGGTAATCTTGTAGGTAGTTCAATATATCAACAACGCGTTATGTTAGTTGATGATGTAATTACCGCTGGTACAGCAATTCGTGAATCAATGCGAATTTTGGAAGACAATCAATCTAAACTTGCTGGCGTATTGATTTGCTTAGATCGTCAAGAAAAAGGCCGAGGTGATTTATCTGCTATTCAAGAAATCAAACAGACTTATCATTGTGATGTAATTTCAATTATTACTTTAGATGATTTGATCCAATACCTCTACCAAGATCCATCACGAAAAGACCAAGTCACCCAAGTCGAAGCCTATCGTGCTGAATATGGAATAAAATAATAAAGCGTCGTAAGACGCTTTTTTATATTCATAAAGTTTTACAATTTTTTTACAACTTTCCAATTATATTAATTATAATCATCTTATCTTTCTACATTGAACCTACTTTACTATCCCATTTCACTAGACTGAATAAAGGAAATAAAATGAAAAAAACCTTATTATTAATCCTATTAATGAATATGAGTACCATCTTTCCATCTCACGCCCAAAATAATGCGTTAAACGTTAGCAATAATTATTTAGAACTACAGCAATTAAAATATGGAAAGAACCTTATCCCTGTTGGAGAAATCACCTCCAAAATTACTGATAACATTATATTAAAACCCGATACAGTTGAATTTTATGTAACCTTAGAAACAGAGGGTGAAACACCAACGGAAGCTTCTAATCTTAATGTCGAAACAATGAAGAAGTTAAAAACTTATTTAAATACACTTAATATTACCGACGATAATTTAGTTACCACCGACTACAAAAACAGTGTTAGAACTATTACGAAACCAGATAGTAAAAACAATACCACTTATGCAGCTATTCTTAATGTTGTATTAACGATTGATAATAATGATAGCTTCATCAAGCTTAATAAAATACTTGATAAATATGGTATAAACAACATTTATCAGATTGACGATAAAAATTTGACTAACTACTATGAATTCTCCATTGCTACAACCAGTAATAGAGAAAGTAGAGCAAAGGATGATCTGTACAAAGACTTTAACAATATCGCTAACGAATTAAAAAAGATAGGCTTAACGAACGTATCAATTAAAAAATATATGGTACGCGAAATGGAGGCTAAAGAAATTGAAGAAAAACACTATTTCGTCAATAACACACTAAAAATAAAAATAAATAAATTAGATCTTATTGGTAAAATTATTGCTAAAGCGCAAGAATTAAAGATGCAAGTCAACAATAACATCTCTTATAGTGTTTCACCTGAAGCAATTCAAGCTGCGCTAAACGAGCATGAAACCCTTTTACTAAACAAATTGAGCGCTAAAGTTGAACGATTACTGGATAAACAGTATGTACTAGGCGCACCAATTACACTTTCACTTGACTCAAGAGATTTTGATACATCATATTCATCATTTAACAACGCCAAAAGTCAAAAACGTTATCTAGGTATGGATAGAAGTGTTGATGATGCTATGGATGTAGATATCAATACCCCACCAGAATATGAAGTCACATTAACTTTATCAGGTACATTCGAAACACTTAAAAAAGTTGAACAAAAGTAGTAGCTGTTAAATTGATAAAATTTCATTTAGTTAGTAATTTATTTTATTAACTAAATGAAATACCTTCGACTATTTTGAATGACTTTGTACATAGAATTTTGCATTGTCGTAATGATAAATAATTCTTGAAAAATCGAAAGGTTCGCCTGCTGTAGTATAAAAAATCTCTTCAACACATAAAGCGGGATCGCCAGGTTTTAATCCTAAATAAGGGGCGATCTCCTCATCTAATTTTATCGCTTTGAAATATTTATCAGAAAAACCAATATTGATTTTACAAATCTCTTTAACGTAACTAAAAATTGAGTTTTCGGCAATTTCCCGATTAAGGTAAGAGATGATCTTTTTACGATAATAAGATTGCTCAAAACCATAAACCTTGCCTTCAACCAAACGTAATCGTTTTATATAATAGACTTCTTCACCATCTTCACACTGTAAGTTCTCTTTTACTTTGGCATTAGGCTGAATAACGTCAACATTAAATACTTGTGAAGCGCCTGGTAAATCATTTAGGTCAACACTAAAACCATGACTCTCTAAAAAATTCAGATAACCCCGTTTTTTGGGTTGCCTAACAAAAATTCCACTGCCTTGAATTTGATAGATCACACCGTGCCTTTCAAGGCGATTAAGTGCTTTGATAATGGTGGTACGACTAACTTGATATTGTTGAATTAACCCTTCGATATTAGGCAATTGTGTATCTTTAGGCAGATTTTGTTGATAAATCGACTGTTGAATTTTCTTTGCCACATCTTGGTATTTTAACATTAGTCTTTCTTTGATATTGGTATAAATGACTGACATTCTATACTTATCGTTAATTAAATAAATCAAAATTGCTTGAAAACGCGATCTAGATCACAAACAATAAAATTGGTCATTAACAATTTTCAATTTAAGGATAATATATGCTCTCTTACCTGTTAAAAGGAGCTTAATTGATGTCATCTAAAATTAGAGATTATAATAAATTAGCAGTTGATATATTAAATGAGTTAGGCGGCGAAAATAATATTGTTTCTGTCGCGCGTTGTGCAACTCGTTTGCGTGTCGTTACTCAAACCACCCCAGCAGAAGCGAAAGAGAAAATCGCCAGTTTACCTGGTGTTATCACCGTGGTTGAAAAAGGTGGACAAATTCAAGTTGTTATCGGCACCAATGTTGACAAAGTCTATAATGCATTTACTCAATTGATGAGTGGAAACAATAAAATTGATGTAAATAGCAAAAGTAGTATGTTAAATCGTATTATCGCAACAATGTCAGCTGTTTTTGCCCCATTCGTTTATGTTTTAGCTAGTGCGGGGATATTACAAGGGATCTTAATTTTAATTAAGCTTGCCTATCCAGAATTTGAACAAACTGGCACTTGCCAAGTATTTAGCTTTATCTCATGGGCGCCATTTACCTTTTTACCTATCTTTATTGCCATTACTGCATCGCAACATTTCCGTTGCAACATCTATATTGCAGTTGCATGTTGTGCAGCGCTACTATCACCAACATGGGCAGAAATTGCAGCATCAATAAAAAATGGGGGAACTTTTGATCTATTTGGTTTACCGCTATCGGAAACCACCTATATGTCAACAGTATTACCACCACTATTTTTAGTCTGGTTACTCTCTTATCTAGAACGTTTCTTAGAACCTCGCTTACACAGCATTATTAAGCCACTCGTTATGCCTTTAATCTGCTTGGTCATTATGGTTCCATTAACCTTACTAGTAATTGGACCAATTACAGCGGGTGCAGCGCACTACCTTGCAAGCGGATACAACTGGATTGTAAACCTTGCGCCTTGGGTCGCGGGTGCAATTATCGGGGCATTTTGGCAAGTTCTGGTTATATTTGGTGTGCATTGGGGTATTACACCAGTTATTATCGAAAACATTAACCAATATGGTAAAGACTCTTTCCAAGCCTACCAAACTATCGCGGTAATTGGTCAAGTCGGTGCAGCATTAGGATTCTATATCAAAACTCGCTCAAAAGAGATGAAAGGTGTATCAATCTCTGCATTTATTACGGGTCTATTTGGTATCACAGAGCCAGCTATTTATGGAGTTAACTTACGCTTTAAAACACCATTTATTTATGGTTGTATTTGTGCTGCAATTGGTGGGATGGTCGCTGGTATCTTTACGCCTTACTACTACACCTATGCAGCATTACCTGGACCACTAACTATTGTTAATGCAATTAATCCAGAACATTATGGTTCAATCATCGGCGTAGCACTGGGTTCAGCAATAGCACTATTTGGGCCAGTGATTTTGATGCAAATTTTCGGTACTAATGAAAAAACACAAAGTGATGAAAAAATTGAAAACGACACCCCAAAAGTCGTTCTTGATAAAGTGAATATCACTAGCCCAATGATCGGTAAAGCATTACCACTAAGCGAAGTACCAGATCCCGCTTTTGCACAAAAATTAATGGGTGAAGGTATTGCTATCGAACCAACAGATAACCATGTTTATGCACCATTTGATGGCGTAGTTAGTGCGGTATTTGAAAGTTCAAAACATGCTATCGGCTTAGTCCTAGATAACGGTGTAGAATTATTAATTCACGTTGGAATAGATACCGTTAATTTAACTAATAACGAATTTAGTTATCACATCAGTATGGGTCAACAAGTTAAAAAAGGTGATTTGCTAATCAGCTTTGATCCACAAGCGGTCAAACAAGCAGGTTATCCACTAATTACACCAATTATGATTGTTAATACAGATCAATACCAATTGATCACATTAACTGAAAATAAAGACGTAAATCTTGACGATATCATATTCGAAATTAAGCAATAACAAGGAATCAAAAATGACTAAAAAACCATTTTTATGGGGCGGTGCATTAGCCGCTCACCAATTCGAAGGCGGCTGGAATGAAGGGGGCAAAGGACCAAGCGTGGTTGATGTCATGACCGCTGGCGCACATGGTGTTGCAAGACAAATCACTCAAGATATCGAAGCAGGCAAATTTTACCCAAATCATACAGCAATCGATTTCTATCATCATTATAAAGAAGACATCAAATTATTTGCTGAACTTGGACTAAAATGCCTTCGTACCTCCATTGCTTGGACTCGAATTTTCCCTAAAGGCGATGAGCTAGAGCCAAATGAAGCAGGCCTACAATTTTACGATGACGTATTTGATGAACTCATTGCAAATGGAATTGAACCGGTTATTACCCTTTCACATTTTGAAATCCCATTACACATTGCTCGTCAATATGGTGGTTTTCGTAATCGTAAAACCGTAGAGTTTTTTGAACGTTTTGCTATAAGTTGTTTTGAACGTTATAAAAACAAAGTTAAATATTGGATGACTTTTAACGAAATCAACAACCAAATGGACACCAGTAACCCAATCTTCTTCTGGACCAACTCAGGTGTACAAGTTAAACCAGGTGAAAATCCACAAGAAGTGCTTTACCAAGTTGCGCATTACGAATTATTAGCCAGTGCTAAAGCCGTTATTGCTGGTAAAAAAATCAATCCTAACTTTGAAATTGGTTGTATGATTTCTCACGTGCCAATTTACCCATACTCATGTAACCCTGAAGACATGATGGCATCAGAAATTGCTATGCATCAACGCTTCTTCTTCCCTGATGTACATGTTCGTGGATATTATCCATCGTACGCATTAAAAGAGTTTGAACGCGAAGGCTACAAACTTGATATTACAGAAGAAGACTTAGCTTGTTTAAAACAAGGTACGGTTGATTACATCGGCTTTAGTTACTACATGTCAACGGTCGTAAAAGCGGATGTTAAAAACGACAACCGTGACAACATCGTCAATGGTGCATTACCAAATGCAGTTGAAAATCCATACATTAAAAGCAGTGACTGGGGTTGGCCGATCGACCCAGAAGGATTACGTTACACACTTAATCGCTTATACGATCGTTATCAACTACCACTATTTATTGTTGAAAATGGTTTTGGCGCGATTGATGAACTTGAGCACGACAACCAAATTCACGATAAACCACGAATCGAATACCTCGGCGCGCATATTAAAGCGATGCAAAAAGCGATGGATTACGACGGTGTTGATGTGATTGGTTATACCGCTTGGGGGATTATCGACGTCGTTTCATTCACCACTGGCGAAATGAAAAAACGTTATGGCGTGATTTATGTTGATCGTGACAACGAAGGTAACGGAAGCATGAAACGCTATAAAAAAGAGTCATTCGAATGGTATAAAAATGTGATTAAGACCAATGGTCAAAGCTTAAAATAATCACTTAATAATATAAAGGATCTGATTTGCGAATTAAAATCAGATCCTTTAACCCATCTCATCTAATCAAAACATCATCAATCAAAACTTAAAAATAAGTTGCTTTTCAACTTGTGGATCAATCAACGTCACATGAAAACCAATTAACCTAACACCCCGATCATTGCGCCTTTCTAGCCAAACTTTATGAGCTTGTTCAATCAAATCAGCTTTATCCAACTTAGACCAAACATGCTCTTGAGTCGTAAGCTGAAAATCATCAAACTTAAATTTCACACCTTGGCGAGCAATAGAGAGATCGGAGCGGACTTTACTTAAACGCTTCTCCAACTCCTCAAATAGCGGATCAAATTGCGCTAAACACTCATCCCAACTGTGAATATCATCAACCAACGTGCGCTCTACCCCAACTGACTTGCGTTGCCTATCATTACAGACTTCGCGTTCATCAATCCCTTGGCAACGTTCATATAAAATACGTCCAAACTTACCAAACTGATTAAGTAACTTAGTCAAATCATAATTAACCACATCTTTACAGGTATAAAGCCCCAACTCTGCTAGCTTCTTCTCGGTCACTTTACCCACACCGGGGATCTTCTTCAGTGGAAGTTGCTCAATAAATCCTTCAACCTGATCGGGTGTAATCACATATTGCCCATTTGGCTTATTCATATCGGAGGCGATTTTAGCTAAAAACTTAAGTGGTGCCACACCTGCTGACGCGGTTAACTCTAGCTCCTTATAGATTGCTTGTCGAATATCTTGGGCGATTAACGTAGCAGAACCATGACAAAGCTTACAATCCGTCACATCCAAATAAGCCTCATCAAGCGAAAGCGTCTCAATGGCTTGAGTATAACGCTTAAATATTTGATGGATTTGATTGGAAACCTCTTTATAGACGGCATGACGACCTGGAATGACCTTAATATTAGGGCACAGCTTAATTGCCTGTGCCATTGACATCGCACTATGCACACCATATTGACGAGCAATATAATTCGCAGTTGCCACCACACCACGCTTACGTGGATCGCCTCCTACGGCGATCGGCACATTGCGATAACGTGGATTGTCTCGCATTTCGACAGCAGCATAAAAACAATCCATATCGACATGAATAATTTTTCGCATATTGAGGGTATTAGTATATAGAAAATAACTGTATAAATATACAATACCATACCTTTACTTTATCTGTAAATCCCTATTTAGCCAGCTGATCGAAATCGGTTAACCCCTCTTTACCATGAGGATCACCAATCCATCGAGTTGGCTGTGCAAATTTTTCATTCACAATACTTTTTTCGGGTTGATAATCATCGAAGCTTAACCCAGCCAAATCAGACCAAGTATGAATCAAATCCTGAGTACTAAATTTTCGATTCACATAAGACTCAAAATGATTATTAGGATGACTCACTAACCACTTAGGCGATTGCCAAAGCATAAAAGGAACCGTATACATAGCTTTAGTTGGCGCCTTCTCATTACGCCCTAAAACATCATGCGGAGCCGTTTGATAAACTTCCTCACCATGATCGGAAAAATACAAAATAAAACCATTTGGATCACTATTCTTAAATAGCTTAAACAGCTCAGTGGTAACAAAATCATTAAACGCGACCGCATTATCATAACTGTTATAAACTTTTAACTTATCGTTATCCAAATCAAAATTTACGCCAGTCTTATCTTTAAAACGCTGATACTCCTCACCTTCCGGATAGCGCAGCTCATATTTCATATGCGTACCGAGCAGATGAATAACAATAAATTTCTTTTCAGCAGGATCATTTAGCACATTCTTAAACGGTTCAAAAACCGACGAATCATATTGTCTGGAACTCTGGTTACGATCATTATTCATATAAAACTGCTCATCAGCTTGCTTAGAGAACATCGTCAACATCGTATTGCGCTTGGTCATCGTTTGTTGATTGGTAATCCAAAAAGTCTTATAGCCGGCCTGTTTCATCAAATGAATTAATGATGGCTTAGAAAGATATAAATCAGGATGTTGCTCATCGGCCAAAGTTAGCGCTTGTTGCAAAATCTCGATCGTATAAGGTCTTGATGAAACAACATCATTAAAAGCAAGAAAATCAGGATTATCTTTTTTAAATTGCTCGATTAACGGCGTCGTATCACGGTCATAACCATAAATGCCCATACGGCTACGAGTCGTTGACTCACCAATCACCAGCACTAACGTTCTTGGAGTATTTCCATTGGCATCAGTTAAATTTTCGAATTTAGGCAAGGTTTCGAGATGATTTAAGATTTTTTCCATATTAGAAAGCTGAGAACGATAAGCAATATAACTACTGAGCAATTGCCATGGAACCGTCGTTTCCATCCGACTTAACAGATGCTGGGTAGCGCGCTCAAACGAAGTCTTCTTAATCGCCACACTAATAAACAAAGGCATCAACGCATAAACCACAATGATTATCGACACTAACCATTTAGTCATATTTTTTACATAAACCGGTTTAACCTTAAACCACAAAAACACCCCAACCAAAATATAAATCAACAGCACGGCGACGAGTTTAATACTAAGGTACTGGGAAATAAATTCATGTGACTCATTATAATTCGACTCTGCCATCACAAAAAAAACACTCTGCGAAAACTCCTGTCGATATATCGTAAAATAACCAATCGAAATTAGTGACAACCCACCGACGATAATGCCATAAACGGTAGCAAATTTTTTGGTAATATTAGGAAAAAAGAGAATAGGCACCAGCCAAATCATACTATAAATTATCGAGTCACGAAGCCCAATAAAATTAGCATGTCCTGACAATGCAATGTAAAGTTGTAATGCACAAGAAAAGTAACAGAAATACAAAATAGCATAAACCAACGAGCGCCAACTAAAATTTCTATCCAAATTTTGCTCCAATAATTACAAATAAAAGTGCAACTAAACTAACAAAAACAGATTAACAAAACCTTAAGATGGAACTAATAAAGATTATTTATTGATTGATTATGATGAAAGGGATTCAAAAACCCCGTTCCTCAACTTTTTTTGATGCAAAAAACGGCTACTAAAAAAAGCCACAGTTTAAGGCCGAATTATTTATTTAGACAACATTGCAGAATTTTAAACCCTAAAAACCCCACTCCTCAACTTTTTTTCGATAAAAAACTAAAAAAATCACCCTAGTTGAAACGGATGATTTATTTTCAACATCACTCTGTTATTAATGCAATTCACTAAAATAATTCTTCAACTCCTGAATAAACGCACTATCTACCATAGCAGGATATTTATTTGCCTGCCATGATTGTAAAAATAATAGATGCTGAACCGTTAACGGTTTGTTCATATCGCGAAATTCGTTTAACTGTTCGTTTACCTCTTGGGATGTTGTGAGAAGGGATTGTGGTGTTTTTTGCTTCGGTATTTGGCAATGCTTTTGATACCATAGCTCATAGCCACTTAAATCATAATCACCCAATAACTCATACCCCGTTAAATTAGGGCTGGCATTGGGGTAACGTTTAGTAATAGAACTGGTAGGAAACCCACCGCAAACGATAATTTGGTCTATCTTTTTTATAAACTTTGCCGTTACCTTTAAGTTAAAACCCAATAATTGCTCAACCACATATAATGATTGATTATAAAGCTTTAAAAAATTACCTTCGGCTATAAACTGAACCGGCCTTTTACTTAACGCTATTTTTTCTTCAATATTCATTTTATATTACTCCTTTAATATCAATATTTTTAACCACCACCTCGGTGCCCAGCATTTTTGCCGCTTAGCCACAAAATCGCTTTTTATAGCTAAACGACGTTGACTCCTTGAGTCAGCTTACTTTTAATCACCTAATACTATTTTTTATCACCCCCACCCCCGCCCTAAGGATTAAGGACGAAGAAATAAATACTAAGGATGGGAGCAAAGTCCGAGGCTGCTGTTGTAGATGTAGTTCGTAGACACGATACCTTCGTTTGTGTTCACGACAAACTGGTCAATACGATTCGGGTCACTAGTCCAGTGCCACTGGTAGTAGAAGCCCAAACCTGAATAATCATCCATTTTGCCCCACTCCGCAACAAAGCCAGAACCTATATGACGCATATAATAATTAACTGGCGAGGAAGGGGTGGCGCCTAAATTATGATAATTTGAATTTGTTAAATCCCTTACGCTAGGTAGACGATAACCAAGACTATTACACCAAGATAATGTATTAGGATAAGTGTCATACTTAGAACCTCGGTTGACGAACCACTGCTTCAAAGTAAAACCATATTTGACGACTGGAGTACCATTACTATCACGACCGACCAACTCGAAAGTCTGAGGCAAAGATGGAGTGGAAACACGACTAGGACTGGATGAATTAATCTGGGATTGAGTAGCGTAAGGACCAGTTAAAGTAACACGAACGCTTGTAGCAGTAGGATTAGACATTGTGACTGTGATACCACCCAGAGAAACAGGAGACCAAGACAATGGCTGACTAACACCACTAATATCTAAATCAAAGTACAATCCATTAGCGCCAGTTGTAGGAAAGTTTCTACCGTAAGAGGATGGGCCAGTTGACTGAGGGATAAAACCATTACGAGGGTTCCACATTGAAGCTGGGCCAGCATAATTATCTGTACCTTCTGTCAAATTAGGTCTGGCAAAACAAACTACAGGCGCAGCCTTAGGATTGACGTAATAAGTCTCACTACGGGCACTGAAAGTACTACGATTAGGAAATCCGTAACGAGTAGATAATGTACCGTTAGTACTGGATAACTTAACTTTATAAGGTGCGTTACAAGTTGTTAACACGGAATTACGTGATACTGATTGACCTCTTTTATCGACGATAGATAAACTTAAAGAGCCTGTAGCAGTAACGCCAGAATCACCATCATCATCTCCCCAATAATTATTAGGAGGACCGATAAGAGAACTCAAAGCGACTGAATTAGTATTAGTAGGAACGAACATACTTATATCAGCAAAACTCTGACTTGTGGCAGGTAACACAATAGGTGTTGTTGATGATGAGGGATTGGATGATGGCGTATATTGCGTACCATCAGATAGTGTAATCCCAAGCAGACCGTTAGTATCAACAACACGAGTACGACCACCATCGAAAGTCAGATAAGGTGCACTACCCTGTATCGCATTCCTAGTTGTCTGTGATGTCAATGCATGACTGGAAAAAGGAAGGAAAATAACCACGAAAAAAACAATCTGCCGGGATAATTGGGAAAAGGATCGAAAACAGGATCCGAAAAAGGATCTGTAAAACGATCGAGAAAAGGATCGCGCGAAAATTCGCAGAATTTCACTTGATTGAGTAGAAAAATAAGCTTCTGTGAAAAATTTAAACTGGGTGCTGGAGTTAGACGAATTTAAAAGATAGGTTTGGCAGGTTGGCTGTTGGCTGTTGGCTGTTGAAAATTATAATGCATTTTAGACTATCCTGTCAAGTAATTTTTTGATTAATTTACAATTTTATACGTTTCTATCAAATTTTAGCCTCATAGCTAAAACCGTGTAAAAAGTATAGTGACTGGAAAAACACGATGCAACACTTTTTTTCGCTCATTTACGTTAACTTTTGTAAATAGGATCTAAAAAGGATCTAGATGATAATTGATTAAGCGCTGTTTTAATTAAAGGTTGTCATCATTACAAATCTTTAGAATCACAGCTATTGATCCTAAAAAAATTATTTTAGTATTTAAAATAGTGGTTATGATCATTTAAAAGTTTTAAGTGAAATTTAAAACCTCAAAAACCCCGTTCCTCAACTTTTTTTACTGAGGACACTAATTATGAATAATAACTTATCCCTAACAATTTAGCTATCTCTTGATTTTCAGCTAGCTGTTTTGGTTCTGCATTAAAAATGACGTTTCCATTTTCAATAACCACACAGCGGGAAAAATGGCTAAGTGACTCATCCAGATAATGCGATACCATCATTAAGGTCAGATTAAATTCACTACAAACCTGATTAACCAATGCCAACATTTCAAAGCGCAGAGCTTGGTCAAGAGCAGAAAATGGCTCATCTAATAATAGTATAGGACGATGTTGTATAAGACAGCGAGCCAAAGCCACGCGTTGCCGTTGACCACCCGATAGCTGTTCGGGATAGCGATGGTTAAAGCCTTCCAGCCCGACACGAACCAGAATATCATTAATAGTCGTTTGTTCAGCTCGACTCAGTTTTAATGTCGGCTTGATGCCTAAAGCAATATTTTGTTCAACCGTTAGATGGCTAAATAAGTTATTTTGTTGAAATAGCATCGAGACAGGGCGTTTACCGGGTAACGTTGTTGTGACATTTTGGTTATTTAAGA
This sequence comes from Gilliamella sp. ESL0443, assembly GCF_019469165.1. NCBI lineage: Bacteria > Pseudomonadati > Pseudomonadota > Gammaproteobacteria > Orbales > Orbaceae > Gilliamella > Gilliamella sp. ESL0443. The sequence continues at coordinate 1,294,127 of NZ_CP048263.1, forward strand.
TGATTTGTCCTGATTTAGGAAAGATGAACCCCGCAATCAAGCTAAGTAATGTACTTTTGCCCGCACCACTTGGACCGACAATAACAACCCGCTCTTTAGCAGCAATATTTAGCGTAAAGTGCATGTTGAAGTTGTCATATTGATATTCAATTTTTTGAAGTTCGATCATAATCCATCACAACCAATAAACTAAAAGATAAAAGTAATAATATCGCGGCTGTCACGATACTTTCTTGATAATGATAATGCGATATCTGTTGATATAAATAATAAGGTAACGTGGTCACCGACTGCCCGCCAAACAGAGCTATTACCCCAAAATCGCCCAATGACAATATGGCAGCAAGGGCAAAACTCATCAACATAAGGCTTTTTAACCCCTTAAAATCGACCAAATAAAAATGCGTTAATCCATTGATATTAAGGGTTTGGGTTAATTGCCAATAGCGTGCCGTAATATCATACATCGGCGTAGCTAAATTTTTAAGGATGAAAGGTAGCGCCATTAACCCATTACAAACCATAATTAATAAGCAGATAAAAACAGTGTGATGACTATAACCAAATAACAATAAAAACAATCCCGATGCTAATACCATGTTTGGTATGGCTAATATCAGTGAGGCAACCAGCATAAGCCGATTACTTAATTGACGTTGTTGGTTAATCAATAGTCGGCAATTGGTCCATAGCAAAAGTAACCCAAGTAACATCGCTATCATAGCGGAACCTATAGCAATAAGGATTGAATAGAGTAAGGCTTGTTGCAACATCGATGTGAGTAATGAGATTTGGAAAAAATAGAAACCTTGAAAAAGTATGGTAATCATCGGAGACAGGATAAATAATCCCCCTATTACGATAATGATCATGCTAATCATTTTTAGCCAATTGGTTATCGGTAATTGATAGTTGGAGTGACTAAATTTAACACTCAGCTTTCTATCATTTCTATTTATTTTCTGCATCAAGCTGATAAAAACAATACAGCAAACCAACTGCACGCAAGATAGTAATGCGGCTTGTAATAGATCAAAGTCTCGCACCGCTTGATAAATAGCCACTTCCAGCGTGGTATATTTTGGACCACCACCCAATGCAAGCACTATGGCAAAACTCGAAAAACAGAGCATAAAAATAAGTGCTGCCATAGGCAATATTTGTCTACGAAGTAACGGCCATTCAAGTAATTTAAAATAGGTAAATGTTGAAAAATTAAGTTGTGCCGCTAGCTGTCTTTGTTCTATCGCAACACTGTTTAATGTTTTGTAAAAGAGCACACAAGCATAAGGAAAATTCAAAAAAACATGAGCCAACAAAATACCTTGCAAGCCATAAATAGGAAATGAAAATGGGATATGCAGTACTTGGCAAATGTAAGCCAGTAAACCTTGTTGCCCATATACCGACAACAACCCTGTCACAACCACTAAAGCGGGTAAAATAAAGGTAATTGGCATTATTTTTATCAGTAACTTTTTACCTTTAAAATCAATAAAGGAGAGCGCCTTAGCCATTAATATTGCTGATGCCAGCGAAAGTATTGTCGATAACAAAGCTTGATAAAAAGTGATCCAAACAATATGAAGTACATAACTATCAAGATAAATCGTCAAATTTCCTGACTCTAAGGCAAATCGCCAAATAGCAATAAGTGCCGAGCTTAAAATAATGAGTATTAAGCTCGCTGCACTCATTCCGGGTAATAACGATTTAAATTTCAACATTGGCGATACGGATCTATTTACTAATTGCCGATTGCCATTCTCGAATCCAAGCCTTTTGATGTTTTTCAATCTCTGCTGGCTCAAATTCTAACGATTTATTGACCGAATTAATTTGCGCAAAGGCATTAGGTAGATCCGTTTTGATAATCGGATACATCACATTTTTCTCAGCAAATTGGTGTTGGACTTCAGGTGTCAGCAAATAACGTAAAAATTGGCGCGCTAGGTCAATTTCTTGACTGTATTTAATAATTCCGGCTACTTCAACTTGACGATAGTGCCCTTCATCAAAAATAGCTGCTTCGTAGTGATGCTCGTTTTCATTAATGATATGTGCCACTGGCGATGTACTGTAACTAAGTACAAAATCCGCTTCGCCTTTTAAAAACATACCATAAGCTTCGCTCCAACCTTTGGTGACTGTCACCGTGTTTTTAGCGATTTGTTGCCACGCTTCTGCTGCTTTATCACCATAAACTTTTTTTACCCAAAATAGTAAACCAAGTCCTGGTGTACTGGTTCTTGGATCTTGGTAGATGATTTTCCAACCGGCTTTATTTTCAACCAGTTCATGTAAAGAATGAGGTGGATTTTTGACTTTGTTATTATTGTAGATAAAAGCAAAATAACCAAAATCATAAGGCATAAAACTATCATCCCACCAATTGGTGTTGAGATTGTCGGGTTTAGCGATTTGATGAGAAATAAGAATATTCGCTTGTTTGGCTTGCTCTAATAGGTTGTTATCTAACCCTAAAATAACATCCGCATTCGTTTTATCGCCTTCAAGGCGAATACGATTTAAAACCGACACACCATCACCTAATGTCACAACCTCAAGTTGGCAATTGCATTGGGCTTCAAACCCTTTTTTGATTGCCTCACCGGGTCCCCATTGTGACATAAATGAATTATAGCTATAAACCGTCAAAGTCGGCAGTTCTGCATTGGCTAATGGGCTAAAAAGTGAAAATAAAAAAATAACAGGTAGTAAAAAGTTTTTACAAAACATTTTGCCTCCAAAGAAATAGGTAAAAGACAAAAGGTTTGAGCAGATATAATAACTCAAATCCCTCCGCTGGCATTATCCAGTTCAGGTTCGACGAGTTATGTCAGTCAATCTGACACTCTCAGCCCACTAGGGCACCCCGTTGAGAACGACATTAGTTTAGAGGGTGAAGGTATAATTGTAAATAGTTACCTTCAACGGTTGCCTGCAAACTTATCTACGATTTTAGAAGAGAGTAACTGCGCTTGATCAAACTGATAGCTTTATAAAATTTCCGCTTAACCCTATTTGTAATCGGAAAATCGATTTCTTGCTTATTTAAGGGGGGAGTGAGTTTTGCATATTTATCCAAAAAGATATTTTCACCATTATTATCATACTATTTTGTCAATTGTGAATCTGAGTTGTTGCAGATGGTCTTGAGCAAACACCAACGTTGAAAAGAGCAGAAGGATATTTATAATCAGGCAGTTAAACAAATTTCGGCACCTGTTTTCTCTTTATTTTTTTATCTATTTTATAATTGAATTGATAGATTACATCTAAATAAAAAAATTTTCGTTTATAAAAGAATCAGCTATTTACTTGTCCTTAACTAATCCCACAGTGACAATTTATCAATTTATCAGTATTATATTGGGCATTTTATTTTAATCGATTAGGTTCAGTGTGAATATTCAACAACTATTAACACAACGTGTTTCTCAAGCAATGATTATGGCGGGTGCTGATAAAAACTGCGACGCTTTAATCAAGCAATCAGCTAAAGCCCAATTTGGTGACTACCAAGCAAATGGTATCATGTCTACCGCTAAAAAATTGGGAATGCCACCACGAGCATTAGCTGAAAAAGTTTTACAACATCTTGATATTGATGATATTGCCGATAAAATCGAGATCGCCGGTCCTGGTTTTATTAATATCTTTTTAAAAGATAGTTGGATTGCTGAACAAAACGAAGTCGCGCTAAATAGTGATAAACTGAATATTACTTTACCAGCCAAACCACAAACTATTGTGGTTGATTACTCTGCACCAAACGTAGCAAAAGAGATGCACGTCGGCCATTTACGCTCAACTATTATTGGTGATGCTAGTGTCCGAGTATTAAGCTTTCTTGGTCATAATGTTATCCGTGCCAACCATGTTGGTGATTGGGGAACCCAATTTGGGATGTTAATCGCCTACCTTGAAAAAATGGAAAACGAACATGCCAACGATATGGAACTTTCAGATTTAGAATCGTTCTATCGCGCAGCTAAAAAACATTACGACGAAGACGAAGCCTTTGCCGAAAAAGCCCGTAATTATGTCGTAAAACTTCAAGGTGGTGACCAATATTGCCGTGAAATGTGGCGAAAACTGGTGGATATCACCATGACACAAAACATTGCCACATATAAACGCCTTAATGTCACCTTATCGGTTGAAGATACAATGGGCGAAAGCATCTATAACAGTATGCTACCAGGCATTGTTGCCGATCTAAAACAGAAAAAATTAGCGGTTGAAAGTGACGGTGCCATCGTCGTATTTCTAGATGAATATAAAAATAAAGAAGGCGAACCAATGGGCGTTATTATCCAAAAACGTGATGGTGGCTATCTTTATGCAACAACCGACATTGCCTGTGTAAAATATCGTTACGAAACACTTCATGCTGAACGTATTTTATATTATACCGATTCACGTCAACACCAACATCTAGAACAAGTTTGGGATATCGTGCATAAAGCGAAATATGTACCAGAATCCTTAAAACTTGAACACCACATGTTTGGTATGATGTTAGGTAAAGACGGCAAGCCGTTTAAAACTCGTTCAGGTGATACCGTAAAATTAAACGACCTGCTTGACGAAGCTACAGAGCGAGCAGAAGCACTCATTAAAAGTAAAAATGCCGATCTTTCACCAACAGAACTTGCCAAAGTGATTGATGCTGTGGCGATTGGCGCAGTGAAATATGCCGACCTATCCAAAAATCGTACCACCGATTATGTTTTTGATTGGGATAACATGTTGTCATTTGAAGGCAATACTGCACCATATCTACAATATGCCTATACACGCATACTGTCGGTGTTTAGAAAATCAAATATCAACGAAGATAGCTTAACTGGTAATATCAATTTAGGCACGGACAAAGAGCGAACATTAGCAATTCGATTAATTCAATTTGATGAAACCGTTTCAACCGTTGCTGCAGAAGGCACACCGCATGTGCTGTGCGCCTATTTGTATGATATCGCCACCCTATTCTCTAGCTTCTATGAGCACTGCCCAATTTTGGCAGCCGAAAATGAAGACTTAAAACATAGCCGTCTAAAACTGGCATCTTTAACAGCAAAAACCCTTAAAACCGGTTTAGATATGCTTGGTATTAAAACGGTTGAAAAAATGTAACAAAACCAGCCACCGATATTGTTCAATATCGGTGGTATATCGCCACTTAAAAACATCTTAAAAATTTCAGCGTTTAAAATTGAGGGGAGTTTTATAAAACGAAATTTATCCCCAAAAAATCCTCAACTTTTTGATATAAAAACACAACTAAACGCTACAGCTTAAAGCTGGATTATTCATATAAAACAATATTAAAAAGTAGGATTTAGAACCCCAAAAAACCCGCTCCTCAACTTTTTTTGTGATAAAACACCTCAAAAATAAACCCGCGGGTAATTCAAACGTCGCTAAGCCACAAAATCGCTTTTATGGCTAAACGACGTTGACTCGTAGCTTACTTTTAATCACCTAATACTATTTTTTATCAATCCCCCCCCCGCCCTAAGGATTAAGGACGAAGAAATAAAAACTAAGGATAGGCACAAAGTCCGTCGCTGCCTAAGAGGCTCTGCCTCACCACATTACCACGCTGCGTACCCACGATAACCTGGTCACGACCAATGGAGTCACTAGTCCAGAAAAAAAGTTCGAAGGCGGTGCCAACGGTATTATAACCCCACTCAGTGAAAAAACCCGAACCTATATGACGCATAAAACTATTACCAAATGAGGAAGGAGTGGCACTAGGTACAACTAAATCTTTACGAACTGCATTGGTTAAATCCTTTACGCGAGGCATTCGATAACCGATACCATTACACCAAGATAAGGCAGGAGAATAATTGCCATTCCAAGAAACACGGTGGACGAACCACTGCTTCAAAGTAAAACCATATTTAACAACTGGATTACCTTGACCATCACGACCGACCAACTCGAAGGTCTGAGGCAAAGAAGGTTTGGAAATACGACTAGGATTGTCTGAATTAATCTGGAATCTAGTAGCGGAAGGACCAGTTAAAGTAACACGAACGCTTGTAGCTGTAGAATTAGTCATTTTAACTGTGATACCACCCTGAGATATTGGAGGCCAAGACAACGCCTGACTACTGCCACTAATAAGTAAATCAAAATACAATCCATTAGCACCAGTAGTAGGAAAGTTTTGACCGTAAGAGGATGGCTCATTTGACTGAGTGAGAAAACCCTTAGTAGGGTCCCATATCAAAGCTGGGCCAGCATAACCACCTGAATTAGGTCTGGCAAAACAAACCATCGGTGTAACGTTAGGGTTGATGTAATAAGTTACACTACTTGCACTGAAATCACTACGATTGGGAACGCCATAACGTGTAGATAATGTGCCGTTAGTACTTGATAAGGTAAACTTATAAGGTGCCTTACAAATTGTTGGCACTGTACTACGTGATACAGATTGACCATATTTATCGACGATAGATAAACTTAAAGAACCTGTAGCAGTAATGCCAGAATCACCATCTTCATCCCCCCAATAGTTATAAGGCGGACCGATAAGAGAACTTAAAGCGACTGAATTAGTATTAGTAGGGACCAACATACGAATATCAGCAAAACTCTGACCTGCAACCGGTAAGACGATTGGGGTTATAGATGAAGAATTGGTAGAAGGCGTATAATGTTTACCATCAGATAGTGTAATACCAAGCAGATCGTTAGTATTAACAATACGAGTACGACCACCGTCGAAAGTCAAATACGGCGCACTACCCTGTATCGCATTCCTAGTTGTCTGTGAAGTTAATGCGTGCCCCGAAAAAGGAATAAAAAGAGCCACAAAAAAAACAATCTGCCGGGATAATTGAGAAAAGGATCGAAAAAAGGATCGCGCGAAAATTCGCTGAATTTCACTTGATTCAGTAGAAAAATAAACGTCAGTGGAAAATTTAAGATGGGAGCTGAACTTAGACGAATTTAAATTATAGGTTGGCCAAGTTGCCTGTTGCCTGTTGCCTGTTGAAAATTATAGAACATCTGCGACAATCCTGTCAAGTATATTTATGATTTATTTAATATTTTTTTATTTATTGTTTTAGCTATCCCGCTAAAATTATGTAAAAAGTATAGTGACTGAAAAAACACGGTGCAATACTTTTTTTACTTTAGATCGTTAACTTTCGTAAAGATTATCATGAAATAACATGGTTAAAAAATAACTACATATTGTTTTAATTGGAAATATAGCATTTACAAAACCTTAGTAATTATAATTATTGATCCTGAAAAATTTTATCTTAGCATTTAGAATTAATGATGTTGATCATTAAATAATTTTTAAGTGAAATTTAAAACCTCAAAAACCCCTCTCCTCAACTTTTTTTCGATAAAAAACCACAAAAATAAACCCGCCGAGGCGGGTAATTGTAGCGTCACTAAGCCACAAAATCGCTTTTTTTATGGCTAAACGACGTTGACTCGTAGCTTACTTTTAATCACCTAATACTATTTTTTATCACTCCCACCCCTGCCCTAAGGATTAAGGACGAAGAAATAAAAACTAAGGATAGGCACAAAGCCCGGGGAGAGTTTGACGATAGGAGTACCCATTCACATGACCGGAGTTTGTTTGCACGGCAAAATTGATATCCTGGGCATTACCATAGACATTGGGGTCACTAGTCCAGTGCCAATTGCTGATGAAGCCAACGCGATAGTAAGACATAACGCCCCACTCCGAGAAAAAGCCAGAACCTATATGACGCATAAACTCATTTCCTGGTGAGGAAGGGGTGGCACTAGGTACGACTACACCAGGATAAGTATGAACAGCGTTGGTTAAATCCTTTACGCGAGGCATTCGATAACCAATACTATTACACCAAGATAAAGTATTAGGATAAGTATCAACCTTATCACCACGGTGAACAAACCACTGCTTCAAAGTAAAACCATATTTAACGACAGGATTACCTTGACGGTCACGACCGACCAACTCGAAGGTCTGAGGCAAAGATGGAGTGGAAACACGACCAGGATTGTCTGAATTATGCTGGGATGTGGTAGCGTAAGGACCAGTTAAAGTAACACGAACGCGTGTAGCAGTAGGATTAGACATTGTGACTGTGATACCACCCTGAGAAACAGGTGACGAAGACCAAGACAATGGCTGAAGACTACCTCTAATATTTAATTCAAAGTACAGTCCATTAGCGCCAGTTGTAGGAAAGTTTAAACCGTAATGTGATGGGTCAGTTGACTGAGGGATAAAACCACCTCTAGGGTTCCACATCGAAGAAGGACCATCTATACCACTATTCGAAGCAGATCTTACAAAACAAAGCACCGGCGTAGTCTTAGGAATTACGTGATAATACGCATTACGAGCACTGAAATCAATACGATTAGGAACACCATAACGTGTGGATAATGTACCGTTAGTACTGGATAACATAATAACATAAGGAGAATTACAAGCCATTAACACGGAATTACGTGATATAGCTTGATTAAATCTATCTAAGATAGATAAACTTAACGAACCAGTAGCATTAATGTCACTATCACCATCATCATCCCCCCAATAATTATAAGGTGGACCGATAAGTGTACTTAAATCGACTGAATTAGCACTATTAGGAACCAACATACCAATATCAGCAAAACTCTGCCCCTCAACGGGCAAGACGATAGGTCTTGAATCAGATGAAGTATTCGTAGAAGGCGTATAATGTGTACCATCAGATAGTGTAATCCCGAGCAGATCGTTAGTATTAACAACACGAGTACGACCGCCGTCGAAAGTCAAATACGGCGCACTACCCTGTATCGCATTCCTAGTTGTCTGTGAAGTCAATGCGTGACCCGAAAAAGGAAGGAAAAGAGCCACAAAAAAAACAATCTGCCGGGATAATTGAGAAAAGGATCGTAAAAAGGATCCGAAAAAGGATCGCGCGATAATACGCAGAATTCCGTAGAATTGCGTGGAAAAATAAGTATCGGTATAAAAAAGATGTTGGAAGCTGAACTTAGACGAATTTAAATTATAGGTTGGCCAAGTTGCCTGTTGCCTGTTGCCTGTTGAAAATTATAAAACATGTGCGACAATCCTGTCAAGTAGTTTTTTGATTTATTTGAAATTTTACACTTCTAAGCTGCGTTTTAGCCTCGTAGCTAAACCGCGTAAAAAGTATAGTGATTGGAAAAACACGTTGCAACACTTTTTTTCGCTCATTTGCGTTAACTTTAGTAAATAAGATCTAAAAAGGATCAAAATGATATTTGGTTAATTGTTGTTTTAATTAAATATATTTCAATTACAAATCTTTAAGAATGTGATTATTGATCCTGAAAATTTTATCTTTGAGTTTAAAATCAATGACATTGATCATTAAATAATTTTGAAATGGAATTTAGAAGATCAAAAACCCCACTCCTCAACTTTTTTATTAAAAAGATTATCCGTTTTCAACGCTTTTAAGCTGTCTTTAGATATTATTTATTGGGATTAAGAATATTCTGGAGAAGGCGTTCACTGGGTTTAATGATTGTCTATTATTGTTATGACTTGGCATTTTCTAAAGATTTTACTAATTTTTCTGAATATCACCTTGATTAGTAAAAATTGGCGTTAAATTTGGTCGCGCTGTGTTGAGTTTGGAATTAACCCTTTTATTGTTTTGTACTGATAAATTATTAAATTTGCAGTCAATACAATATTGTGACGGTATAGACTCCTCAATTATTTTTACATTGATAATGTTAATCTCATTTTTTCGACTCTCGTTAATTATTATTAAATAATCAGTTAGCTAAGTTTGGGTTATTTGTTTAGAAACTATAGACTATTTTATGATGATTTGGTTGGGTTAAAATCTCAAAAATAATACTTTAACCATTTCATTTGTTTAAATATTTTTTAATTTAAAGTGCTTGATCTTATCATTCAAATGATTAGAATTCTCTGCAATTTATTCAAGATTAAAGTTAACTATTTATGACAAATTGTAATTTTGCAGTCCTAAACAATAATGAATGTAAAGTAGTTTGATCCTCCTTTTTGGGGGATTTTTTTTGTCCAATTAATTTTAAAAGTAACTCAATTGTAGAGGCCCATTATGACCGATAGTAAAACCCTGTTATCAACGAGTCGAGATCAAAGTTTAAAAGCATATTTGATGAATAAAATTAAGCAAAATGGTGGTTGGGTTAATTCACATATGCACGCAGACCGTGCTTTTACCATTACGGTTGATAGTTTTGATGTCTATCAAAAACAGACGTTGATTGAGAAATGGGATACGCTTGATAAAGTAAAAGCCGCTATGAGCGAAGATGATTATTATCGCCATTTTAGCATGGCAGTTGAGCGGATGATTGAGCAAGGTGTGTCAGCAATGGGGTCGTTTGTTGATATTGATCCGATTGCTGAGGAACGGGCGATTCGAGGTGCTCTGCGGGCACGCGAGACGTATAAAAAAGATATTACCATTAAATTAGTGAACCAAACGCTTAAAGGGGTTATTGATAAAGAGGCGCGTTATTGGTTTGATAAAGGGGCTGATTTAGTGGATATTATCGGTGGCTTGCCTCGTCGTGATGAGCGTGATCATGGTGAAGGTATGGGGCTTGTCCATTTAGATGTGTTGATGCAAACAGGTAAATCATTAGGCAAAATGGTACATGTGCATGTTGATCAATTTAATTCATCAGATGAGATCGAGACTGAGCAACTTACCGATAAAACTATTGAGCATGGTATGCATGGTAAGGTGGTCGCTATTCATAGTATTTCGATTACTGCGCATAGTTTGGAATATCGCCAAAAACTTTATCAAAAAATGAAAGAGGCAAAGATGATGGTGATTGCTTGTCCATTTGCTTGGATTGATAGCCCTCGTCGTGAAGAACATGGCCCTACTCGTAATTCTTTAACGCCTGTAGATGAACTTGCTGCTGCGGGTATTCCTGTTGCAATCGGTACAGATAATGTGAGTGATTATATGTTACCTTTTTCAACCGGTAATATGTGGGAAGAGCTTAAATTACTCGTGACGGGTTGTCGTTATACTGATTTAGATAATGTGGTGAATGTTGCAACCAAAAATGGGCGAATGGTTTTAGGGCTTGAATAATTGCCTAGAAATCTGATTTTAAATTTTTATAAAATCTCACTTTTTGTGGGATTTTTTTGTTTATAGACGATAGTTTTCATTTCTCTTTATTTTTTTATTTTTAGCTTACTTACGTATCGTCTTTTCACTATTTAATCTGCTTTGATTAAAGTTGTAGAAATTTGAAGATAGATTATGCGTATAATTGTTTTAATTCATGGGTCTATTGATAAAAAGGGATCATCTTGATGAAAGAAGTTAAGACTGGTTGGCGGATTGATTTTTAACCCTTAAATAATATTTTATTTAAGGGTTAATCGCACTTTAAATGCGAGTTTTTCTTACGCGTTTATTCGTTCTTGGATTGAGTTTAACCCGTTTTGGAATGCGCTTTTCTGAGGTTGATTTGCTGGTAAAGCTTTTTACTTCCTCTGGTAAGCCTACTAATTGTCGTAAGTAATTAACCGAGTCTATGTTTAGTTCCATCCATGTGCCACGAGATAAGCCTTTCGGTAAGGTGATATTACCATAGCGAATTCGGAGTAATCGGCTAACTTGGACACCTACGGCTTCCCACATGCGACGGACTTCTCGGTTGCGACCTTCAGTAATAACCACATTGAACCACTGATTTAAGCCATCCCCACCTTGTGGTTTGATGGAGTTAAATGCAGCTGGACCATCTTCAAGCTGTACACCTTTGCGAAGTTGATTCAGTTGTTGGTCGGTAATATTGCCGAATACTCGTACCGCATATTCCCGTTCGATTTCATGCCTTGGGTGCATAAGGCGGTTGGCTAGTTCGCCATCGGTTGTGAAGAGTAATAATCCAGAGGTATTAATATCAAGCCGACCAATATTGATCCAGCGTGCGTTTTTTATTCGTGGTAATCGTTCAAATACGTTTGCACGACCTTGCGGATCATGGCGAGAGCAGATCTCCCCTTCTGGTTTATAGTAAGCTAGTACGCGACAGACTTCTTTTTCTTTGCTTCTTAACTGGACTAAGTGGCCGTTGATACGGATTTTAGGGTTGGCATTGACGTCAACGCGATCACCTAGCGTTGCTATTTTACCGTCAACGCTAATTTTGCCAGCTACGATCATGGCTTCAATCTCACGACGAGAACCATTGCCTAAATTGGCTAATACTTTTTGTAATTTTTCAGAATTCAATTTTTTCATTTTGCCTCGCTACCTTCACAGGTATCTTTATCTAAAGTTGGTTTATTTTACCTTGGGTAAAAAACGTATATCGACATAATAACGTTTTGGGTTTGCTTCATCAATATAGACGGTTATTGTCTCTTGATTAATGAAAGGTTTTGGATCAAACCAAATGTTTTCACTTTTAAAAAGATGAATCTCATCGGGTGTTGTTCTGTCTTGCCACTGGCTATAAATGATGTAAGGAGAGCGACCTCGGACAGTTAATGCGGTATTTTTTTCAATCGAATTTATCTTGGCTTCAATTTGTCGGCCACTTGCTAACAATGCTCGTTTTAGTTTATTTTTTTTAGATTTAAAATAAAAATAACCACCACTTGTTAAAAATAGTAGGCTTGCGAGTATGCCTAAAATTATTTCTCCAAGCCACATTGAGAAAGTATCGTTAATTTTAGCATGATCAGCGTTTTGCGGATCATAGATAATATCAACCACATCACCTTTCTGATAAGCTGAAGGATTACTACCAACATTTGATTTAACCTTTCTGACTTGTTCCTGAGTATCAACAAATTGAAAGATAGGATAATAAGATACGGATCGATTGCCATTAGAATCTTTTGAATACGACTCTTCAAAGTCAATAACGGTGCCGGTAGTACTTAGTGAAGAGTTAATAAAATTGATCTGTTTTATCGATAGATAGAGTACCAATGACATTAATCCAATACTTATAATTAAAATAAGTGCCATTATTTTCTTCATTTCTTTCCCTATATAATGTTTAATTTTTTTTATTTAAAAGGTGAAGTATCACCACTTCCTTCTCGAATAATATCAGGATAATCGTGAGTTAGATCAATAACGGTGGTTGGTTGTTCGCTGATATAGCCACCATGAACGATGGCATCAAGTTGATGACCAATTTTATCTTCTATCTCTTCAGGATCAGACTGGGCTTCATTTTCGTTAGGTAAAATTAGCGTGGTGGTCATTAAAGGTTGTCCAAGTAATTCGAGAAGCGCTAAATCTATTTTATTATCGGGAATGCGAAGTCCTATGGTTTTGCGTTTTTCGTTCATTAAGCGTCGTGGCACTTCTTTACTTGCAGGTAAGATGAAGACGTATTTTCCGGGTGTATTGTTTTTTAGCAACCGAAAAGTGGTGTTATCAACGAACGCATAAGATGAGAGTTCGGATAGATCACGACACATTAAGGTGAAGTTATGGTGTTTATCAAGGTTGCGAATTTGGCAAATGCGATCTACACCATACTTGTTATCAAGCAAACAACCTAGCGAATAACCGGAATCAGTCGGAAATGCTATTACACCGCCGTCATTTAATATTTTGACAACTTGATCTAATAATCTTGTTTGTGGATTATCTGGGTGAATATAAAATGTTTGGCTCATAATATTCTTCTTTGTTGATTGCTGGTTAAAAAATGTGAGGAACGGTGTTTTTCATCACGGTTTAATTTATATCCAATCATGCCATATAGGTGTTACGCTACCCGGCAATGGTGTTGTTTTACCTAAATCAAGATAATTGACCAAATCATGAAAATCAGAGCCTTGCGAAGCCAATAACTCAAATTCATTAGCCAGTTTGGCTAGTTTTTGTAAATCATCTTGTGTTTGTCGGCTTTGTGAAACTTCAATCGCATCACCGCCGAATGTTTTAAATTCACTAATTAATAATTTTAATTTAGTTAGGGTCAAATCATAACGAGATGGGTGTGCTAATACAGCTTGTCCACCAGCAGAATGAATGGCATTAATCGCATCAGCAATACCGCAACAATTGGCCGGAACATAAGCATAACCACCTTTGCCTAGGTATTTTTTAAATGCTCGTTTCATATCTTTGACATAACCATTAGCCACTAAAAAGCGAGCAAAATGGGCTCGAGAAACGATATCGCCTTTCGAATATTGTTGGGCTTGTTGATAAGCGTCGTGAATATTGACTTTAGCCAATTTTTCACTAATGCTTATTGCTCTATCAATTCGGCCTTTTTCTTGGGCTAATAACAATTCAAGCAACTGCGTATTTTCAATATCGACATTCAATCCAACAATATGAATTTCGCTATTTTTCCATATCGTCGATATCTCTACACCGTAAATCAATTTTACTGGTAAGTTTTCACGCGCGATAGTCTCTTTTGCTTCAGGCAAACCTTTGATCGTATCGTGATCGGTGATAGCTAGCATGTTGATTTGATTATCTGTAGCTCTTTTAACCAGTTCAGTTGGCGTTAAGATGCCATCTGATGCAGTTGTGTGCGAATGTAAGTCGACAATCACTTTTTTCTCGAAAATTATTTTTAAACGTGTAATATACCACACAATTTGCACGACCACTAAAAGGTATATTATGAAAGATCAAATTCAGCTTGCTCAGCAAGACACTCTTGCTATTATTCAGGAACTTTTAGAAGACGGTAGTGATCCACATGCTATGTATATTATTGAGTACCATATCTCATCACAAAACTTCGATCAGCTCGAAAAAGTGGCAGTAGAAGCTTATAAATTAGGCTATGAAGCAACCGATCCTGATGAGGATGTTGATGATGAAGGCAATGTTGTTATTGGTTTTGATATTATCGCTGAAAGTCCGTTAAATGCTGAGTCAATCAATAATCAAATTGCTCAGGTGATTACATTGGCAAACCAATTCGGGGTTAATTATGACGGTTGGGGAACCTACTTCGAGGATGGCAGTGATGATGATGCTGAAGATGTGGAAACTTTGCACTAATTAATCCCCCCTTCTTAATCACCCTTCAACTTTTTGGGATTTATTCTTATCCGCTAAAATAGCGGATAAGAATTATATTTTACATTTTTAAGCCTACAGCCCTACTGGTTCTTTTCTGATTTGGAGAGACACTACGAACCAATACGTGTTCGACATTGTTAATGGCAACGGGTCCTTTATAACGCTGCCAACTTTCGCCTTGATTAGTTGAATATTCAATGGCTAATCCCGGATAGACGATATTAGCAATGAGTTTACCATTTTCAATTTTCGCCCCCGGTGTTGGTAAGCGATAAACAATTTTGGCTAAATCAAGTTTGGATAATTCGCGTTGTCCCACTAAATTAGCAAATAATGTCCAATCTTTAAGTAATTGGTTTTGATTGACATAATGCGTCGTTCCTTTCGAAAATTCACGATCTTTTTGGTAAGCAATTTCCCAATCAGCTTGATGCCATGCTCGTTCCGCGACAGCTATTAACCTTGGATATATCATATATTCCATCTGATTATCAGTACGAACAATTTCGCTCCATAGTTGTGCGGATAAGCCGTAACTGCCAGACCAATCTAACGTGCCTTTAGCATTGAATGGGTTTCCATCACGATCAACGGATGTTTCAGCATTTTGAGGTAAGTTATTTGGCGCGAAGCTAAATATTTTACGTTCATCATTAAAACGAGTAGCCCAATAATAACCGGGTTCTAACGTATTAACTTCGTAAGGAAAATCAAGATAAACATAATCAGGATTCGATATCACTATTTGATAACCTTTGTTGGTCCATTCACTCGCTGAGTCAAAACCACCCCAGTAAAGTGTGTCCCAAAAGTTAACAGTGACTTTATCGACAGCGAAGTCTTTGGCACTTTCGGCATATTTTACGCCGTCTTGCCATGCTTGCATGTGATTGATGCCATGATTTTTAACTATTTTACTGGCTTCAATAGCAAAATAACTCGGTAGATGTTTTATATCTTTGATGGTGCCTTGTTTAACCAATGTTTGGCAGGCTTGGGATTTTGCCCACGGTAGATCTTCAATGCTTTGATCGATTAAGCCTTTACCCGCCTCTTTTGCGTGGATATCTTGATATCCCGGACCAAGTCGAATATTTTTGGCTTCATCACCGCCAAAGTGCCAAACAGTCAGTGGTTGTCCTGCTTGATTATGCATTTTGGCAATTTCAGTGATCACTTTATCGACAAAGCGTTTAGATGAATCTAAGCAAGGATTTAGGTAACTTTTTCGATCGTAAAATTGTACCGTTGTGGTATTTGAATCATCACTTGGATCAACTAAACGAAACTCATTAGCTTCTGCTTGTTTACCTTCTTGCATTAGGCGTTGATAACGTGCTTCCATAGACACAATTGCAGCTCTGGCATGTGCTGGCATATCAATTTCAGGGATCACCTCAATAAAGCGATCTTTAGCATATTTGACAATTTCAATGTAATCATCACGACTAAAGTAGCCACTACCTAAATTATCACTATCAGGTCCTGATCCTAATTGCGGTAATAGGCATTTGTTTTCGCTCAGATCATGACAACGCTTGCTACCGACCTCGGTCAATTCCGGAAGACCTGGGATCTCAATTCGCCATCCTTCATCATCACTAAGGTGAAAATGGAATTTGTTTAATTTATAACTCGCCATTTGATCGAGTAATCTTAATACCGCTTGCTTTGTTTTAAAGTTACGTCCGGTGTCTAACATAATGCCACGATAGTCAAAGCGTGGGTAATCTTCGACTTTTAGCATAGCAATGGTTGGGTTTTCGTTAACGGGAATCAACGATAAGATCGATTCTACACCATAAAAAATTCCGCGTTCATCAAAGGCAGTTATAGTCGCTTGCTTATCGCCAATATTCAGTTGATAAGCACCTGATACGCCATTTTTAAATTTGGCCGCATCAATATTTGCTACAATCTTATAACCTTTATCCGTTAATGGGATATTTAAATTGTTAAATTGTTGATTGAGTACGGCTAAGCTGGCGTCATTAAGTCCTTTTAATTGAAGATGAATGCCATTTTTACCAAGCTGTATATCTTTTTCAGCAAGGGTAAGTTTCACCGGCGTTGGAATAATTTGCCCACGCATGGCCTTTTTATCAAGTGGCTTAATATCGGCATTACGTTCAAATCGATTAACCGTCGTCATTAAAATATTATGATCATCGGGCGTGCGCTTCCACTGTTCACCGGTTAGGGAAACAAAATCATCGAATTCCGTATTACTGATCACTTTTGGTGTAGCGTCGGTTGATGTTACATACCAGCGAGGGATAACATCCGATTCGCTTAACTGCCAATACTCACCGATAATAGGTATATCTATGCTGGCTTTAGCCGGAAATCCGGTAAATTTTTCAGTTGGCTCTATTTTATGAAGATCACCGGTAAGATGAGTGATTTTGAATTGATCGTTGTCAACCGCCAATATCATTCTGATACTACTAAAATAGATTGCCCAATCTTTGTCGTTGATAGCTTCGCCATCATTGTTTAACGAGATTGTAGCTTTGAAACAAGATGCCCAATCAGCACCTAAAATTGCACAATCAACACCATGTTCACCAGCTTGATTATCAACAATAGTATATTTGACACTAAGCTTTGAACTTATTTCATCAACAATTTTCTGAGAGGCGTAAGCCGAAGAAGATACTCCAAAACTTAGCAGAGAAACGATTGAAGTAAACAATATTTTAGATTTTTTCATAATATTTCCCTATTTTTGCTTTGCTTGAAACACAGTGAAAGGTATTGTGACAATAAACTTGATATCTCGTTCATCTTGGAAAATGTTGCCATATCCACCACCCCAACTGTTGATATGATTTTCATGGTTATTATATTTGGTGTAATGTAATTGGAAAGAGGTGTCTTTAGCCCAAGTGTCTTGAATAGTGTAGCCTAAATCAAAATTGTAAGCTGATTCAACTAAGCGATTCTTTTGATTTTTTGCTATTGAATTTGGTTTTGCATCCCAACCAAAAGCATAAGATGCCCCCGTTCTCCAGCCGGTTAGATACGTTGATAGATTCCCTAAATCGTAAGTCACTTCAGCAAATAGGGCTTTTTCACCATTAGCATTAAAGTCCGATCGTGAGTTCCACCAAACATCTAGTCGTCCATTAGATGAAGCATAATCTGGCGTCATACGTTGTAAAAAGAAGCCTTGTTTACCTTCAGCCTTAATTGCTACCCCTTCAAGGCGTAGACCAACTGGTCCAACTTGGTAAGCTAATGTTGCCGCTTGTAACCATGCTAAGCCGTCATAGACCTTATCCCCTTTATGAGACTGGTCTTTGGCACCATAAAATTGATAACTCATGGTTAACGGATTATCAAGCATATCTGTTTTATAAGATGCTTTACCAAAATATTGATTCATGTAATTTTTGGCTTGACCAAAGGCGGTTTCTAACACTAAATCATTTTTAAAGTCATATTTCAAACCGGCTGAGTGTAGATAATCAATCTTCTTCCCTTTTCCCCATTGTTTAAATTCATAAAGGCGTTTGTACCATGGCGCTTTATATTTATCTGTCCACATATAAGACATCGATAAGGCACCAGCTTGATCAAAATCGAGCGTTGTGCCTAATTCAAAACCTCGATAAGTACCCGGTAATAAACTCCAGTGAGGGGCTAATAGTGTTTGACCAGATGGCTGAATAAAACCGGCTTTTAGCCAAAACCGTTCATCTTGTTTAAAATTGACCTGTGCTTTATAAAAACTCACACCACTGACATCTTTTTTCCAATCCTCATCCCAGCGGGTGCGTGCGCCACTAAAACCAATTTCATTAGGATGACCATTGCCACCGTTACTGACTTCCCATGCACCATATCCGCCCAGTTCAATACCAAGGTGATCAGCAATATAGCCTGATCTAAAATCTAAATTTGTGTTGAATGATGAGTGCCTGAGGTTTTTTTCATATTTATGTTCTTCAATATTTTTTCTTTCTCGATCACGATTCCAAAAAAATACGTTACCGGTTAATGATGCATCATCAATAAATTCACTAGCATATTGAGCTTGTGCGGGGCATATGCTACTTAAAATGGTTATCGATAAAAAAAGTTTAGTAAAATGATTAAAACGATAGGGTAAACCAAGTGCATTATCCAGACTCATAATTTCATTCCCATATTTATATAACTGACCGCTAAATTGCTTTAATCGGATGCTATAAGCCAAACTAAATTCGTTATTACTTTGAATTGCTTTCTAAACTACGAAACATATTTAGGTCGAGATTGGACAAATATGCATTTTTATAATGCATAAACATATTTTAGTTCGCAAATTAATTAATCTAAATTCGTGATCTAAATCACCAAAATGATGAAAATTCGGCTTATTTTTGTGGGATTTTCGGCTCTTTTTTTACGTGATAAATTAATTAAGCTCTATTTTTTTGATGGTTTTTAAGTCATGAAATTAAGGGCAGAATTAGTAATGAAATGAATAAGTTTAATGGGGTGAGTAATAGGTAAAAAAAAGAGAAATGTATAACATCTCTCTTAGGAATTGATAGCGCAATTAGTTTTCAGTATCTAGCTCTTCAAAACTTTTTACTAATTCATCAATGGCTTTCATCTGTTTTAAGAATGGTTCAAGTTTTGCTAACGGTAATGCTGATGGACCATCACATTTTGCATGACTTGGATCAGGATGTGATTCTAAGAATAATCCGGCAATACCTACCGCCATCCCTGAACGAGCTAATTCAGTAACTTGACCACGACGACCACCTGACGCTGCTCCCATTGGGTCACGACATTGTAGCGCATGAGTTACATCAAAAATCACTGGCGAACCCTTGCTAACTTTTTTCATTACGTTAAAGCCAAGCATATCAACAACAAGGTTGTCATAACCAAAGCAGCTACCACGATCACAAAGGATAACTTGGTCATTACCCGCTTCTTCAAATTTTTCGACAATATTGCCCATTTGTCCTGGGCTAACAAATTGTGGTTTTTTGACATTGATTACCGCACCAGTTTTCGCCATTGCAACAACTAGGTCTGTTTGTCTTGCCAAAAAAGCGGGTAATTGAATAACATCAACGACATCTGCAACGGGTTGGCACTGCTCTTCGGTATGAACGTCAGTGATAATTTTTATACCAAATTGCTGTTTTAATTCTTGGAAGATTTTCATCCCCTCTTCTAACCCTGGTCCTCGATAAGAATGAACTGATGAGCGATTAGCTTTGTCAAAAGAGGCTTTGAAAATATAAGGAATATTCAGTTTATCGGTTACTGTGACATAGTGTTCACAAATTTTCATGGCTAAATCGCGTGATTCAAGCACATTCATACCACCAAATAATACAAACGGTAAATCATTAGCTACCGTGATATTACCTACTTTTACTTTTTTTTGTTTAATCATAAACTCATTCCTAGTTAAGGTTTAAACCAACGACCAAGTGTGACTCTGTCATTGCCACTGTAATCGGTGAAGGTTTCGACTAATTGAAATCCGTGTTGTTTAAAAATAGTTTGCACCGCTAAGCCCTGTTTCCAACCATGCTCGATTAGCAGCCAACCATATTGATTTAAATGTTTAGTTGCGCCTTGTACAATGACTTTAATATCGGCAAGTCCATCATCTTCAGAAACTAATGCACTGCGAGGCTCATAACGAACGTCGCCTTGCGATAGATGAACATCGGTTGGATCAATATAAGGGGGATTACTGGTAATCATAGAAAATTTACGATTTTTTATCGGCTTATACCAATCACCCAGTAAAAAGTAAACATTATTAACATCGATTTGCTTGGCATTTTTTTGAGCTAATATTAACGCATCTTTGTTTTTTTCGATTGCGGTAAATAAGCAATCAGGACGTTCAGTTGCCATGGCGATTGCTATCGCTCCGGTTCCAGTCCCCAAATCCAAAACTTCACAAGGTACCTTTGGCAAATATTCTAAACCAAGTTCAACAAGCTTTTCAGTATCGGGGCGCGGGATTAATGTCGAGTTGGAGACATTAAATTTTAATGACCAAAATTCTTTTTCACCTGTTATGTAGGCAATTGGCTCACCTTCTTGACGTCTTTTTAAATAAGCATCTAACGCAATGACTTCATCGTCAGTTAATGATGTTTCACTAAAAGCCATTAAAAAGGTGCGTGTTCTATGAGTTACAAAACTCAATAAAATTTCTGCATCACGTTTTGGGCTTTCGCTTTCAGTTAAGGTTTGCGACGCAAATTTAAGCCATTCTAAATAGGTCATTCATCCTGTTCCGATAACGCTGCAAGCTGATCTGCTTGGTACTCTTGTACTATTGGTTCAATTAGCATATCTAATTTACCTTCCATCACTTCATCTAAGCGATAAATGGTGAGATTTATACGGTGGTCAGTAACCCGTCCTTGAGGATAGTTATATGTTCGAATACGGTCTGAACGATCACCCGAACCTAATAAGTTACGTCTGGTTGATGCTTCTTCTTGTTGACGTTTGCGCGCTTCGGCATCTTGTATACGTGCAACTAATACAGACATCGCTTTCGCTTTGTTTTTATGTTGTGAACGTTCATCCTGACATTCAACCACAATCCCAGTTGGAATATGGGTAATACGGATTGCTGAATCAGTGGTATTAACATGCTGACCACCTGCACCGGATGAACGGTAGGTGTCAATTTTTAAATCCGCTGGATTGATTTCTGGCATTTCTGCTTCAGGAATCTCAGGTAAAACAGCAACAGTACAAGCAGATGTGTGAATACGCCCTTGTGACTCAGTTTCAGGTACGCGTTGAACACGATGTCCACCTGATTCAAATTTTAAGTGGCCATAGACTCCATCACCACTGACTAACATGATCACTTCTTTATAACCGCCATATTCACCATCATTTGCACTCATGATTTCAACACGCCAGTTGCGAGATTCGGCGTATCTTGTGTACATTCTGGCTAAATCACCAGCAAAGATTGCAGCTTCATCACCGCCTGTGCCCGCTCTAACTTCAACAAAACAGTTGTAGTCATCATTCGGATCTTTCGGTAACAGGAGTACTTGTAATTGTTTTTCTTGCTGTTCAACTTGAGCCATGGCTTCATTTAACTCTTCTTGAGCCATTTCACTCATTTCAGGATCAGATAGCATCATCTTGGCAGTTTCGATATCTTCTTGAGTTTGCTGCCAATTAGCAAAGCACTTAACCACATCGGTTAATTGTGCATATTCTTTTGAAAGGGTTCGAAATCGGTTTTGATCGGCAATAACCGTTGCATCAGATAGTAATGCTTGAACCTCTTCATAACGCTCTTGTAGCGTTTCCAATTTACTGATAATTGAAGGTTTCATAACTCTATATATTTGATAATGATTAATTGAATTTGCCCGGCATTATATACTTAATTGCCTTTAAAATACAGTTTCTACTTACTTATGGCTAAGCTAAACAATATTGTTAATTGCACTGTATTGGTGAGGATATGATTATTAGATTGAATAAAAAATGTTACACGTGTCACAGATTTCAATTTTGGTCATTTTAAATTTACTTAACTCCATATAACATCATTTGTAAACGATGTCATCACGAATCAATAACGCTTTTATTAAGATTGAACCACCATTTTGCTTTAAATTTTGTTATCGCATACATAAAACTGTTGTTAAATATTATAACTATTCAAGGAGTTAATTTTATGAAGAAGATGTTTATGTGTAGTCTGATTGGGTTAAGTTCAATGGCAAATGCGGCTATTCAATGGGATACTCCGCAAGGACAGTTAAAGTTATATGGAGACGTCGAATTTAATGTGGATGCCGCTAGTAGCAAACAGCAACTTAGTTCTTTGAGGGAGACTGCTGATAAAAAAAATAAACCTTCTGACAAAGATCGTTGGGATATCAATGGTCGTATATTGATTGGTTTAGATGGCTATCGTGAAATTAACAACAAAAACTTTGCTGGATTCATGGTGCAACCCTTAGCAGATTTAGGTGGTGATGTGAATCTGGATGATGCGGCATTTTATTTTGGTCAGAAAAACGAGTGGAATATTAAAATTGGTCGTTATGAAGCTTATGATATGTTCCCGCTTGGACAAGATACCTTTATTGAATATTCAGGTAATACTGCCAATGATTTATATGAAGACGGCTTTGGCTATATCTATATGTTGAAAGAGGGTCGTGGACGTAGTAATAATGGTGGCGGTATTCAATTAAATACACCGCTATTTGATAATGTCAATTTTGAGTTAAATGCATTGGTCAATAATGGCGAGAAAATGTTTAATAAATCGGCTTATCATGGTTATGAAATTGATAAGAAGAAAAACGTGGTCTATTTACGTCCAGTTTTATCATGGAAAAATGAAAGCATTTCAACCGCAATTGCTGCCGAAACAAATGTGGTAAAAAATGCTTACGGTTATCATGATGATAACGGTAAATTCCGCGATCAATCACAAAGAACTGGTTATGGCGCGACTTTTTCATGGAACAATCAAGGCGATTGGGACGCAGCAGGATTCAGATTCAATGCCAGCTTTGCTTATATGAATGCTAAAGATGAAAAAGATATGACCATTGGCACCAATATTGTTTGGGAAAAAATCGGCTTAGGTTACTTATTTGCGAACAATGATATCAAAAAATTTAATCCATATAATCGTGTTAAAGATGGCCATATAAATAGCAAAGGTAAATATAAAATTCATACTGTTAATGCCTCATATCTAATTGATGATGTGTTAGATATGGATAATTTTAATATCTATTTAGGTGCTTATTGGTCATTACTTGATAGAAGTAAATCTCATGGCGATAACACCGATGATCGTTATGGTGCTCGTGTAAGATTTAAATACTTCTTTTAATTAGTTGAAGTAAATTCTCGATTAAGCCAGTTTAATACTTATTTTTAAAACTGGCTTTTTTATTGCTTTTGGCTAGTTAGTTAAATGATCAACCAATTAATAATTATTAATGATATTAAAATCAATTTTTTCTTATCAATTAGAAGACTCTCATTATAAAAAAGAATTTTAGCTACAATTTTATTTCCCATAATTTTACAAAAAACACCTTCAAAAACCCCGCTCCTCAACTTTTTTTGATATTGTAATTTATCATTTTGCGAATCATTAGATCATTTTTAATAAATAAGATTGTCGAAATTGTAAGTTTTTATTCGTACTTTTCCGATAATGTGAAAAAATTTAGCGGTTAAAAATCGCAAGATATTAAAATCAAATCTTCCCTATCAATTAGAAGACTCTCATTATAAAAAAGAATTATAGCTACAATTTTATTTCCCATAATTTTACAAAAAACACCTTCACAAACCCCGCTCCTCAACTTTTTTTGATATCGTAATTTATCATTTTGCGAATCATTAGATCATTTTTAATAAATAGGATTGTCGAAATTGTAAGTTTTTATTCGTACTTTTCCGATAATGTGAAAAAATTTAGCGGTTAAAAATCGCAGGATATTAAAATCAAATCTTCCCTATCAATTAGAAGACAATCATTATAAAAAAGAATTTTAGCCACATTTTTATTTTCCATAATTTTGCTAAAAACACATTCAAAAACCCCGCTCCTCAACTTTTTTTGATATCGTAATTTATCATTTTGCGAATCATTAGATCATTTTTAATAAATAGAATTGTCGAAATTGTAAGTTTTTATTCGTACTTTCCGATAATGTGAAAAGATTTAGCGATTGAAAATCGCAGGATAATAAAAGTAGGTTAGATTATTCTGATGAATTAGATAGTTATCTCCCCTTTTATACTCATTTAATCGGGAAGTTTGGGATGTTAATGTTCTCAAGCTAGAAAAATAAAATGCCGTCAGTAAGCTAACGGCATTATTTCAATGATAAGAATAGATATTACTTATTTTTTAACGGCCTTTGGATTAGGTAGATCGGTAACCGTACCTTCATACACTTCGGACGCGAGTCCGATTGATTCATGTAAGGTTGGGTGAGCGTGGATGGTTAGTGCAATGTCTTCTGCATCACAGCCCATCTCTACAGCAAGAGTGATCTCTCCAAGAAGTTCACCACCATTTGCTCCAACTACCGCACCACCAAGAAGGCGATTATCGGCTTTGTTAAAGATTAGTTTAGTCATCCCTTCTGAACAATCAGAGGCAATTGCTCGCCCTGATGCTGCCCATGGGAATATGGCGACCTCATAATCGATACCTTTTGCTTTCGCTTCTTTTTCAGTTAATCCTACCCAGGCAACTTCTGGCTCGGTGTAGGCAATGGATGGTATGGTTTTCGGATCGAAATAATGTTTTTTACCCGCTATCACTTCAGCAGCAACATGACCTTCATGAACCCCTTTATGAGCCAACATTGGTTGACCCACAATATCACCGATCGCGTAGATATGTGGAACGTTAGTTCTCATCTGTTTATCGACTTCAATAAAACCACGATCGGTCACATTTACTCCAGCTTTTTCAGCATTGATAAGTTTACCATTTGGCGCTCGACCTATCGCCACTAGTACTGCGTCGTAAGTGTGAGTTTCGATGGTTCCATCTTTCTTTTCCATGGTGACATAGATTGCATCATGTTTGGCTTCGACCGTATTTACTTTAGTTTCTAAGCGTAAGGTAAATTTCTTTTGAATTTGTTTGGTAAAGACTTTTATCACATCTTTATCCGCAGCTGGGATCACCTGATCTAGCATTTCAACCACATCCACTTCTGAACCCAATGCGTGATATACGGTACCCATTTCCAGACCAATAATACCACCACCCATTAACAGTAATTTTTTAGGAATAGTGGTTAATGCTAATGCATCGGTTGAGTCCCATATACGAGGATCGTCATGAGGAATGAATGGTAAGGTTATTGGTCGAGATCCTGCTGCAATAATAGCATTATCAAAGGTAATTTTAGTTATCCCTTTGGCAGAGGTGACATCCATTGTGTGACTACCGGTGAATTGCGCTTCACCTTGAATCACATTAACTTTACGCATTTTGGCCATGCCTGCCAGCCCGTTAGTAAGCTGATTGATGACCTTTTCTTTCCAAGCACGAACTTTGTCGAGTTCTAGCTTTGGCGTTCCAAAATGGATGCCATGTTCGGTGAGGGATTTTGCTTCATCCATTACTTTAGCAACATGCAATAATGCTTTAGAAGGAATACAGCCAACATTAAGGCAAACACCACCCAAGGTTGAGTAGCGTTCGACTAATGTCACATCTAATCCAAGATCAGCGGCACGGAAAGCAGCGGAATAACCCGCTGGCCCAGCACCTAATACAACAACTTGTGTTTTGATATCTTGACTCATAACTGATTTCCCCCCTTACATCACTAGTCGACGTAAGTCGGATAAAACATTAACAATATGGCTTAAGAAGCGTGCACCATCTGCGCCATCAATCACTCGGTGATCGAAGGATAATGATAAAGGTAACATTAAGCGTGGTGTAAATTCTTTACCATTCCATACTGGTTTCATACTTGAGCGAGATACACCAAGTATTCCCACTTCTGGCGCATTTACAATTGGGGTAAATGATGTCGTTCCGATGCCACCAAGGCTTGAAATAGTGAAACATCCACCTTGCATATCACTACCTGTGAGTTTACCGTCTCGCGCTTTTTTGGAGATTTCAGCAAGTTCACGTGAAAGTTCAATAATGCCTTTTTTATTTACATCTTTAAATACAGGAACAACTAAACCATTTGGCGTGTCAACTGCCACACCGATGTTGATGTATTTTTTAATGATAAGAGTTTGTGCATCTTCTGACAATGAACTATTAAAACGCGGATAAGCAGTTAAAGCACTCGCTACAGCCTTCATGATAAACACAAGCGGTGTAATTTTTAGGTCGAGTTTTTTCTTTTCTGCTTCAGCATTTTGTTGCTTACGAAATGCCTCTAATTCAGTGATATCTGTTTCATCAAATTCAGTGACGTGCGGAATCATCACCCAGTTTCGATGTAAATTTGCACCAGATACTTTTTGAATTTTGGTTAATGGTAAAGATTCAATTTCACCAAATTTACTGAAATCGACTTTCGGCCATGGTAATAATCCTGGTAATGCACCAGATGATCCACCGTTTTCGACTTGTTTTACGGCATTTTTGACATAGTTTTGGATATCTTCACGAAGTACACGGTGTTTAGGGCCTGTAGGTTGGATTTTTGCAAGATTGATACCAAATTCTCTTGCTAATCGTCGAACTGATGGTGTGGCATGTGCGTAAGCATCGTTTTCTACAAATTCATTTGCAGTTGGTGCAGGTTTAGCAGTCTCAGCAACTGGTGCAGGAGCTTGAGCTTGAGCTTGAGCTGGCGCAGGTTCAGCTTTAACGGGTGCACTATTCGTTTCAAACTCCATTATTTTGGAGCCAGTTTTGACTTTATCACCAATTTTAACAATGATGCTTTTTACTGTACCAGCTATAGTTGCAGGTACTTCCATCGAGGCTTTGTCACCTTCAACGGTGATGAGTGAATCATCAACTGAAACAGAGTCACCAACTTTAACTAATATTTCAGTCACTTCTACTTCATCGCCACCAATGTCTGGGACATTGACATCAACGACTTGGCTACTATTTTGTGCTGGCGCTGGTGCTGAAGCTGGAGCTGAAACTTCTGGAGCAGGCGTTTTTGACGCGCTTGCGCCCTCTTCGTCAAATTCCATAATACTAACACCTGTCGTCACTTTATCGCCAACTTTGACAATGATTGACTTGACAATACCTGCCTGTGGTGCCGGTATTTCCATCGAGGCTTTATCGCCTTCAACAGTCAATAGTGATTGATCTACATCAACTTTATCGCCAACTTTAACTAGGATTTCTGTTACTTCAACTTCATCGCTTCCGATATCAGGTAATTTTATTTCAATACTCATTATTTTTACCTCTTATGCAATACGTGGATTGAGTTTGTCAGCATTGATTTCGAACTTTTTAATCGCGTCTTCAACAATACTTGGCTGAATATCACCACGTTTAGCTAGTTCTCCTAGTGCTGCAATCACAACATAAGATGCATCGACTTCAAAATGATGACGTAAATTTTCTCGGCTATCACTACGACCGAATCCATCTGTACCGAGTACTCGGTAGCTTTCTGCTGGTACAAATCCTCGAATTTGTTCTGCATAGAGTTTCATGTAATCAGTGGAAACAACAGCAGGATTGTTATTCATTATTTGAGCAACATATGGCACTTTTGCTTCTTCGCTTGGATGTAACATGTTGTAACGTTCGCAATCTTGACCATCTCGAGCAAGTAAGGTGAATGACGTTACACTGTAAATGTCAGAACTGACGCCATAGTTTTTAGCAAGGATATCAGCCGCTTCACGAACATGACGTAGCATTGATCCAGAACCTAATAATTGAACTGTTGGTTTGCCTTGTTGGCCTTCAACGGTATCTAACTTATAAATACCACGACGAATCCCCTCTTCTGCACCTTCAGGCATTGCAGGTTGGGCATAGTTTTCATTTAGTGTGGTGATGTAGTAGTAAACATTTTCTTGTTCACCATACATACGACGTAAGCCATCTTGCATAATAACCGCGACCTCATAAGCGTAGGCTGGATCGTATGATAAGCAGTTAGGGATGGTTAATGCTTGAATATGGCTGTGACCATCTTGGTGTTGTAAGCCTTCACCGTTTAATGTTGTGCGACCAGAAGTTCCTCCAATCATGAAGCCTCGAGCTTGTTGGTCACCCGCCGCCCACATTAAATCACCAATGCGTTGGAAGCCAAACATTGAGTAATAGATGTAGAAAGGAATCATCGGTAAATCATTATTACTATAAGAAGTAGCAGCAGCTAACCATGATGCAGTCGCGCCACATTCGTTAATACCTTCTTGGAGAATTTGACCTTTTTCATCTTCACGATAGTAAGCAACTTGCTCTTTATCTTGTGGGGTATATTGTTGACCATGTGGGTTATATATACCAATTTGGCGGAATAAACCTTCCATACCAAACGTACGCGCTTCGTCAGCGAGAATTGGTACTAGTCGCGGTGCTAAGTCTTTATCTTTTAGCATGATGTTAAGTGCACGCACAAAAGCGATAGTGGTTGAGATTTCTTTAGATTGTGCTTCAAGTAACGGCGCAAATTCGCTTAAAGGAGGGATAGAAACCGTTCCTGAGAATTTAGTTAGCCGTGAAGGCACATAACCATGTAATGCTTGACGTCGTTCATGAATATATTTGTATTCCGGGCTATGTTCTTCGAATTTGATATAAGGTAATTTTTCGAGTGCTTCATCAGTAACTGGAATGTTGAAGAAGTCACGAACATGGCGAACGCCATCCATATTCATTTTTTTGACTTGGTGTGCAATGTTTTTCGCCTCTGCGGCTTCCCCCATTCCATAACCTTTAATGGTGTGGGCTAAAATAACTGTTGGGCGATCTTTTGTCTCTTTTGCTCTTGCAAATGCAGCAAACATTTTTTCGGGGTCTTGACCACCACGGTTTAGTCTAAAGATCTCTTCATCAGACATATCTTTGACTAATTCAGCCGTTTCAGGATATTTTCCAAAGAAGTGTTCACGTACATAAGCGCCGTCTTTTGATTTGAAAGTTTGATAATCGCCATCAAGAGTTTCATTCATTAAACGAATTAATTTTCCTGATTTATCTTTTTGCAATAATTTATCCCAACGATCGCCCCAAAGTACTTTAATCACATTCCAACCAGCGCCAGCAAACACACCTTCTAGTTCGTTCACTATTTTGCCATTACCGGTTACCGGACCATCAAGACGTTGCAAGTTACAATTGATAACAAAGACTAAATTATCAAGTTTTTCACGTGTTGCAACTGTGATTGCACCTTTTGCTTCTGGCTCATCCATTTCACCATCACCTAAGAACGCGTAAACAGTTTGTTCAGTGGTATCTTTTAAACCACGATGGTTTAAGTATTTTAAAAAGCGAGCTTGGAAGATTGCACTAATTGGTCCTAACCCCATTGATACGGTTGGGAATTGCCAGAATTCCGGCATTAATTTTGGATGAGGATAAGATGATAAACCTTTACCGTGAACTTCTTGCCTAAAGTTATCAAGCTGTTCTTCAGTTAAACGACCTTCAATAAAAGCGCGTGAGTAGATACCCGGTGAGATATGACCTTGGAAATAGATTAAATCCCCACCATCTTTTTCATTGCGAGCACGGAAGAAATGGTTAAAACATACTTCATAAAATGTAGCAGCAGATTGGAATGATGCCATATGACCACCAAGCTCTAAATCTTTTTTAGAAGCTCGTAAGACCATCATAATTGCATTCCAACGAACAATTGAACGGATTCGTCTTTCAATTTCCCAATCACCTGGATATGCTGGTTGTTCTTCGACTGGGATTGTGTTTATATAGTTACTGGTTGAAGAACCAAATAGTAAAGGTACACCACCATCTCTAGCTTTATTGACAATCTGTTCAATAATATATTGAGCACGTTCGACGCCTTCTTCTCGAATAATAGAATCTAAACTTTCCAGCCAATCCTTTGTTTCGACTGGATCGATATCATTCATTTGCATGTCCGACATATAAAACCTCTTTTTTGTTTAAAAAATGCAGTTTTTGCTATCCTTAGCTATAACAGACGCCATAACTAAAATTATAAGCTTCAACTTTGCATTACGGATGCTTAATTGATATCAGTCTGCCAGTTTCCATTAAAAAGTAAAGCAAACCACCGCTCTGAAAAGAATGTTAATTCCTATTAAATTAATCAACTATTTCAATTATTAATATAAATAAAAAGATAATTATTTGATATAAGTCAAATTTAACTCATGAGATTGGAAAGAATACTGCATTTTGAGTTATACCTTGAATAGTTAGCGGTTGTCAAGTTATAGTAAAATCTGCTATATAGTTGTTAATTTATTGTTAAATTAAGACTGAATTGACAGATAATATGCCAAGTAAAAACGTCATTATTAAAGAGTTAAAAACTATGCCTTATTGGCATACTTATCAAGCTATGCATGATTTTACTCAGCAGCGTGATAAGCAAACTCAAGACGAGATTTGGCTAGTTGAACATCCTCCGGTTTTTACTCAAGGTAAGGTTGGAAAACCTGAGCACCTGCTTACTAAAACGGATATTCCTGTTGTGCAAACTGATCGTGGTGGTCAAATTACATACCATGCGCCTGGACAACAAATTATGTATATCTTATTGGATTTAAAAAGGCGTAAAATAGGTATTCGTGATGTCGTCAATTATTTAGAAAATAGTGTTATTCAAACATTAAAACACTATGAGATAGTCGCCTATTCAAAACAAGACGCTCCTGGCGTTTATGTCAATCAACAGAAGATCTGTTCTCTTGGATTACATATTAAGCGTGGCTGTACCTTACATGGATTAGCCCTTAATATCGATATGGATCTCACTCCTTTTAATTATATTAATCCATGTGGTTATGCTGGATTAGAAATGACGCAGTTGAAACAACATGTTTCAAAAATTGATCGCCAAGAGATTAACCATTTATTGACTGATTATTTTATTAATCAGCTACCAAACTATTAAGATGTGAATTATGCAAAATACTGAAATCCGCAGTTCAAAATATCGTGATGCCGAAAAAACGCGTCTAATTCCCTCAATCACTATAGAGGATACAGCTCCTTTAAAAAAACCTGATTGGATGAGAATTAAGTTGTCGGCAAATACAGAAAATATTACGCATATTAAAAATACGATGCGTAAACATGGGTTACATTCGGTTTGTGAAGAGGCTTCATGCCCTAACTTGGCGGAGTGCTTTAATCATGGGACCGCGACTTTTATGATTTTAGGGGATATTTGTACTCGTCGTTGCCCTTTCTGTGATGTTGCTCATGGTCGCCCTTTGCCACCAGACCGTGAGGAACCGAATAAGCTTGCGCAAACAATTCAAGAGATGAAATTGCGTTATGTTGTGATCACCTCTGTTGATCGTGATGACTTGAAAGATGGCGGAGCGAGTCACTTTGCTTCATGTACTCAAGAGATTCGTTCATTAAGCCCGAATATAAAAATTGAAACTTTAACTCCTGATTTTCGTGGTTGTGTTGATGAAGCCGTTGCGGTTTTAAGTGAAAACCCTCCGGATGTGTTTAATCATAATTTGGAAAATATTCCTCGTTTGTATAAAAAAATACGCCCAGGAGCAAGTTATGAGGGATCGTTACAATTACTTGAAACGTTTAAACAAAAACATCCCGAAATTCCCACAAAATCAGGATTAATGGTCGGATTAGGTGAAACCAATGAAGAACTTATTCAGGTTTTAAAAGATTTGCGTAGCCATGGTGTTACCATGCTAACTTTAGGTCAGTATTTACAACCAAGTAAGTATCATTTGCCAGTGGAACGTTATGTTTCACCTGAGGAGTTTGATGAATTAAAACAGATGGCGCTGGCTATGGGATTTACCCATGCAGCTTGCGGACCATTTGTGCGTTCATCTTATCATGCTGATCTACAAGCAATGGGAAAAGAGGTGAAGTAATATTCACCTCTTTGGAAAAAATTGTTTAATTATCTACCACAATAAAATGACGATTTTCGGTGACAATTTGTAAGAATGTAGGTAAGTTTATCTTTTCATCTTTCAATTGATTACCGTTTAGATCATAGATTTTAGATCGTCCATACGCATCAATTACCACGGTTTTATTACCATAAAGCGCAGCAACCTGATTTTCACTTCCAGCTAGAATCCATTCACGCTCTTGAAATAGATTTTGACCTTGGCTATACTGTTTTGCAGGTGTAGTGACGTTGAGAGCATCTTGCATTAATGTTCTTAATATATCCGTTTCAGAAGTTATATTATCAACTTCTTTTGCCTCTTTACCTGGCCACGAAATAATTAATGGTACTTTTAAGGTATTTCGATTAAAGCTAATTTCATCATTACGTAAAGCAGATTTTTTAGCATCATCTATTTTTATGTCATTAGAACCGGTAATAATAATTATGGTGTTTTCGTATGCATTAGATAATGTTAAATATGCAATTAAAGATTCTAAATATTGGTCGAGTTTTTTGGCATCTGTCTCTAATTCGGTTATTGGCATTTTTTTATTTTTGGCACCCAGTGAATATTGGATGACAGAAAATAGAGGAGCGTGGTTTTCGAGTTGATTTTGTTCATCATGCCATGCCATCCAATTATCAGTGGTTTGCTTGTTAGACTGCTTTTTACCATCTGGGGTAGTAAAATTAGACAATAATGCATAACGATAAAGTGGTTCAGAAAAACCATCAGCAGAAAATAGACCAACGTTATAATGTTGTTTCGTTACAGTTTCGAATAATACCGATGGCTTATGCCCTGCCAAGATACTATTATAATAATTCGGGTCAAGTCCATAGAATAATGAGAAGTTATTTAAGTAGGCTTGGCTACTTGCGCCATAATGATTAGTAAATTGTATATTTTGGCTAGCAAATTCTTTCAGCCAAGGCATATTATTGGCTAATAGTCGATCATTCCAACCATTAATATCAATAATCAAGATATTCGGTTTATCTTGATTTTCATTAAATGAAATTTTATCGAGTGGGTATTCAATAGCGATCGCAAATGGGTTACCTTCTTGAATTGCGCGATTACGATAACCATTCTCTTCAATAAATCCATAGCGCTCAAGAAAATGACGCGCCGTTAACGGATACGACAGCGGTAAGCTTGATCGTTGCATCGTAATTGGACGATAGAAGTTAGCATCGGCCCAAATATGAATCAAATGTGATGAGACAAAGCATAGAATAAAACCTATTACTACAGGTCTAGCAAAACGTTTGCGTTTACTTAAACTGCGTTGTTTTTTCCAACTCCAAATCGAGAATAATATTTCAACCAAAAGAATAAAGGGTATTAATATAAATGCACTATTGAGAAAAGATGCTTTATCCGAGGTAAATAGTTGCCAGATAGATAAATTTAGATGCATTCTAAAATGCGAGAAAACTTCAACATCAATAAGCAGTAAACTAATTCCTATGGTTGCAACGATAGTTGCAATAATCCTTTGCCATCGTGAAGAGTGAATAAGAAAACTTAACGGAAAAAGCAATATCAAATAAACAATGAAAGTAAGAAAACTAAAATGCCCAATCGCACTAATAATTGCATAAAAACGCCCCATAAATGTTCGGGGCCAATCAGCAATGAGCAAATATTGGCTACCAAGTAAAATGACTACCAGAATATTAAATAGCGTAAACCAATGCCCCCAACTAACTATCTGCGAGGTTTTATCGTCTTTGATATGATTGTTTTTGAGTTTGAGCATATTTAATTGTAGTAATTACCAAGAAAAACTTAATTGAAATTTACGTCACAGTTTAACTGATTTTTTAAAATCTTTCCGTAATTTTTTTAGCATAAAGCCTTTGGTTATTTGTTGGCGTTGCTATCGATACTTGTTATAATTTGCTTTAATAATATAGCTAATTAAAAAGATACTAACTTTGGCAATCAAACAACTCAACTCTCAAGAAGTCCAACCTAACGTAAATGACATTGTAAATAATAGCGATATTAAAACAAATTTATGCAGTGATGGATTAACCAATTTGTTATCGTGGCAACCTCGCGTTGCTGCTGCTGTATCCTTATTGTGCAAAAATCATAATACGCAGTATCGTTCTCGCTTTGTGCTTTTAAAAGCATCTGAAAGCGAGCTTTTTTTTGATTTATTAAAGCAGTCGGTAAAGCGTAATCTCACAACGACCCATTTAGGTTATAGCTATTACTTTAGTGATAATAAAATTACCTTAACTGAAGCGAAAAGTAAGCAAGATAATTTTGCATCCCAAGATAATTGTCTATCAGCAACAATCGTTGATATGGAAAAACTATTTGGTTGTGTTAGGCAACCTGAAAATAGTCCAATCAAATTACAAGCTGGTTTAGTTCATGATGCTAATGGTGGTGTTTTAATTTTAGGATTGCGTTCACTGCTTGCGCAACCAGTAGTTTGGGCTAAGTTAAAACAGATGGTTCTGTCACAAACTTTTGAATGGTTTTCAGCTGATGATTCTCATCCATTACCATTATCTATTCCTGCCATGCCGTTGGATTTACGCATTATTTTAGTCGGAGATAGGCTCTCTCTAGCTGAATTGCAGGAATTTGAACCAGAATTTTATTCATCATCTATTTATGCTGAATTTGAAAGTGAAATGCATATAACTGAACCTCAGCGAATTAATGATTGGATGAATTATTTACAATTTATAAGTCACCACTTAGCGCTACCTAAAATTGAGCAATCTGCTTTTGCTAAAATTTATAAACACGCAACAAGATATACGGGTGATAAATATTATTTACCACTTAGCGTTGAATGGGTGCAATCGATTCTGCTAAATTCATCTTATTTTATAGAAAATGAGAATATTGATGCTTTAGCCGTCACAAAGGCTATAGAACAAAAAGCATGGCGAGAAAATTATTTAGCTGAGCGGTTCCATGATGAGATTTTTACCAATCAAATTTTGATTGATACTCAGTCACAAGTGGTTGGGCAGATTAATGGGTTGTCAGTTATTGAATACCCCGGTTATCCAAAAGCGATTGGTGAGCCAACACGGTTAAGCTGTCTTGTCCATTTTGGTGACGGTGAATTAATTGATATTGAACGTAAAACCGATCTTGCTGGCAATATTCATTCTAAAGGGATGATGATTATGCAAGCGTTTATTATGTCGGAGTTTGCAATCAATCATCAACTTCCGTTTTCTACATCATTAGTATTTGAACAATCCTATAATGAGATTGATGGCGATAGCGCTTCACTAGCGGGGCTCTGCGCGCTGATTAGTGCGCTATCTAATCAACCTATCGATCAGCAATTAGCTGTGACAGGATCGGTTGACCAATTTGGCCATGTTCAATCTATTGGTGGCGTTAATGAGAAAATAGAAGGCTTTTTTGCTGTTTGTCAGCACCAAGGTTTGACGGGCCAACAAGGTGTTATTATTCCTGCTAGTAATCAGCGCCATTTAAGCTTAAGCGATGACATTATTGAGGCAATTAATAATGATAAATTCTCTATTTGGACTGTCGAACATGTCGCCGATGCGCTCTATTTATTAACTGGTATTCCTTACAAAGATGAGAATAATATTAGTCTTTATAAGTTGATTCATGCTCGTATGCAATCAATGCTAATTCAAGATAGAAGACGTGATGGTTGGCTCAGTCGCTGGAAAAAAATTGCAAAAAGTAACAATA
Source organism: Gilliamella sp. ESL0443 (assembly GCF_019469165.1). Taxonomy (NCBI): domain Bacteria; kingdom Pseudomonadati; phylum Pseudomonadota; class Gammaproteobacteria; order Orbales; family Orbaceae; genus Gilliamella; species Gilliamella sp. ESL0443. The sequence goes on from NZ_CP048263.1 coordinate 1,330,465, forward strand.
CACAATAAACTTGAGACCAAAATTTCATTGATGCGATTAATGAAATAATCATGTAAAACTTTACAGCTTAGGTTAATTATTAGTTTTTTAATCAATAATGATTCTATAAGCAATTATGTAATGACAACAAAATAAAAGGTTTTTTTATGACATTTGAACGTAAATCTTCGTATGATAAAGCAGATCTAATTAAATCAGGTAATAGTGAATTATTTGGTCATGATGGACCACCATTACCGTCTGATTTGATGCTAATGATGGATCGCGTTATTGAAATGAATGAAGACGGTGGTAGTTTCGGTAAAGGTTATGTTGAAGCTGAGTTTGATATTAATCCTGATTTATGGTTTTTTAAATGTCATTTCAAAAACGATCCGGTAATGCCTGGTTGTCTTGGTCTTGATGCTTTATGGCAATTAGTCGGTTTTTATTTAGGCTGGATTGGTGGTAAAGGTAAAGGCCGAGCGCTTGGTGTTGGTGAATTAAAATTAAAAGGTCAAATATTACCTAATAACAAAAAAGTGACTTATAAAATTAATTTTAAACGTGTTATTAATCGTAAATTAATCATGGGAATCGGCGATGGTGAAGTTTACGTTGATGGTAAATTAATTTATGAAGCAACTGATCTTAAAGTTGGTTTATTTAAAGACACGTCTGAATTTTAATTCAATATAATCTTACACTCCTTGCTCACTATTATTAATTACTGATAATTAGCAAGGAGTAGCTTTTTTTACGCTACTATTTTAAGAAACAATCCGTAATGTATTTTTTAAGAAAATCTCTCCTAATCCTCTTATTTGTTGTAATCGGTCAAGCACAAGCAGACTTTAATGGTAAAGTTGTAAAAGTAATTGATGGTGATACCGTTGATATATTAACAAATAAAAAAATTCGCGTTCGGTTACTCGATATTGATGCACCAGAAAGACGACAAGCATATGGTAATGCATCAAGAAAATACTTAGCATCGTTGATTGCAGGTAAAACTGTTTATGTTAAAGAAAATAAAAAGGATATTTATCGAAGGACATTAGGCGTCATCTATCTAAAACAAGTCAACATTAATGCTAAGATGGTGGAAAATGGCTTTGCTTGGGCTTACCGCTTCAAAGGCGTTGCTAGTAATAAGAATATGGAGAAGCTCGAATTAAAAGCGAGACAAAACAAAAAAGGACTATGGAAAGATAAACATCCTATAGCCCCTTGGGATTTTCGCTATCGTAAGAAATAATAGCGCTTAAACAATAACTTTATTTTTTAGCTGGGATTGAAGCTTCTAGTTGTTTTAATACTTCAGTTGCTTGTTTACAGCCTTCTTCTTGATTTGCAGCAGGCATTGCTGAAATTTGTTGTTTAGCTGTTTCTAAATTTTGTTTGATCATATCTGTTTGTTGTTTAGTTGCAGCATCTTCAGGAATGGCTTTAACAAAGCTATCAACTTTTTCAAAGTAAGTTTTGCAAGATTCTGATAACTCAGCCATAGCAACAGAAGATAAACCTAATAATGCAACAGATAATACTAATTTTTTCATTGTTTCTTTTCCTTAAAATTATAAATATTTAGAACTTAAAATATGTTATTGAATTACTTCGGAGGGATAATATAAGAATTGCTAAGGAAAGTCTATAATTTAAATGTAAAAACTCTTATCAGTATTTGAATACTGATAAGGTTATATGAGAATACAATTAGATAATTGTAACATCAGCAGCAGCAGGGCCACGAGGACTATCTTGGATAGAGAACTCAACTTGTTGACCTTCGCCTAAAGTTTTAAATCCATCGCCAGAGATTGCAGAAAAATGAACAAACACATCTTTACTTCCATCAGCAGGTGAAATAAAACCAAAACCTTTACTTTCATTGAACCATTTAACTTGACCAGTTTTTTTAGACATAAAAATCTTCCTATAAATAAATTAATTACAGCCATCAAAGGCGAAACATTAGAACATAAAACCTAGACTACTTATTAACAAACAGAAGAGAAGACTGAAGAGAACTAATACAAATGTGATTAAAGTAAACTACAAACTGCATAAATCTAAATGTTACAAAATATATCTGCATGTAATATGCTGATGACTATTAACTCATAAATAGATGACTAACACAAGCAATGATTTGCTATTATTTACAATTAAAAATGAAATGAACAATAACTATTTGTTATTGTTCATGTTAACAATCTTTAATTTTTTGACAAATCTTTGGATTTTTGAATTGAAGCCTCTACTGCGTCAATGATAGCTGCTCGAAAGCCTTTTTCCTCAAGTACTTGCACGCCTTCAATTGTAGTACCGGCTGGTGAACAAACCATATCTTTTAATTCACCTGGATGTTTTCCTGTCTCCAGCAATAATTTAGCTGAACCCATCACTGTTTGTGCCGCAAATTTGTAAGCTTGTTTTCTAGATAAACCACCTTTAACTGCACCATCAGCCAATGCTTCAATGAACATAAATACAAATGCAGGAGAAGAGCCACTTGCCCCAACTACGGCATCAATTAAGTATTCAGGTACAACTTCTGTTTCACCAATACAATTTAATAAAGTTTCAACAATTGTTAATTCTTGATCAGTAATTTCTGTATTAGGTGTGATAGAACACATAGCGGCATTAACTAAAGCTGGAGTATTTGGCATAACCCTAACAATTTTTTGTTCATAGCCTACACATTGCGCAATAGTTTTAATCGTTACACCGGCGGCAATCGAGATAACAATAGTATCTTTTTTTAACTCTTTTTGAATATCATTTAATACATCCACAATAACATTGGGTTTAACTGCTATGAAAACAATATCTGATTCTCGTGCAACATCTTTTGCCGATTCTAAATTATTTATTGAATGAGTTTGATTAAGTTCTTGGCCCTTTTCGGGATGAGGATCATAAACGTAAATTTGCGTTCCCGGCACAATATTACTTGCTAAAATACCTTGTAAAATAGCATTACCCATATTACCAATACCGATAAGACCTATACGCTGTTCCATTTGTTTATACCTTTATGAATGAAATACTATAAAGATTATAAAATAAATTTTTGAATAAAACTTATAAAATTTACGAATAAAAAGAAGACGAAATTTTTACTATTTAACTTAATCAATCATTAATTGCATACCAAATTGTTGACCAGTTTGCATTAATGATAATATCTGCCTTGTTTTGCCTTCGTTGATCAAATTGCTGACGGCTGGGGTGTTGATCAGAACTTCAAAAATGGCTTTTCGGCTATCATTATAAGGGACCAATTTTTGACATATTATTGCCTTTAAACTATTTGATAGTTGAGTGCGAATTAATGCACGTGTTCCCTCTTCAAAGACATCAATAATACGGTTGATTGTCTGTATTGCGGTACGTGTGTGCAATGTAGCAAGAACTAAATGACCGGTTTCAGCAATAGTTAATGCAGCTTGAATGGTCTGTTTATTGCGTAATTCACCCAATAAAATGATATCTGGATCTTGCCTTAATAAACTATCAATTGCTTCACCAAAATGGTTAATTTCGCGTTGTTGGATAAGTGATTTATCACTTTGATAAATGAACTCAATAGGGTCTTCTAATGTGATAATATGTTTAGCTAACGTCTGATTTATATGATCAATTAATGCAGCTAAAGTTGTCGATTTACCGCTACCTGTTGCGCCAGTAACTAAGATAATTCCAGATTCTGCTTTTGCTAATTCATTTAGTACATCAGGTGCCTGAATATCAGTTAAGCTTGGTACTTTTTGCTTAATAATTCGAAATACGGCCGAAATACCACGTTTTTGATAAAAAATATTTACCCTAAAACGACCTATATCTTCAAGATGATAACCAAAATCAATTTGTCGATGCTGTTGTAATAGCCCCTTTTGATCGTCATTTAATAGATTAAATAAATCAATTTCAAGTTTTTGTGGCGATAATTTATCTTGCGCAATAGGTTTTAGCTCACCATTAATACGAATCCACGGTTTTTCACCACTAGAAAGATGCAAATCAGAAGCTTTTTGCGTTACACTAAAAGCCAACATTGAATTTATCATTTTCACTCACTATCCATTAGTTTATTGGGAATTAATATGAATACAGTACATGACAATTTAATCAAGATTAAAAATGAAATACATAAAATTGCCTTAGATTGCGATCGAAATCCCAATACAATTGAACTTATTGCAGTAAGTAAAACCAAGCCGGTCACATTAATCGCTCAAGCAATTGATGCAGGCCAATTAGCCTTTGGTGAAAATTATGTTCAAGAAGGTGTTGAAAAGATTGCTTACTTTAATAAAAATATGCCTAATACCCCGATTACTTGGCATTTTATCGGGCCATTGCAATCAAATAAAACTAAGCTAGTTGCTGAAAATTTTGATTGGATGCACACCATTGAACGTTTCAAAATTGCTCAGCGTTTAAATGATCAGCGACCTACAGATATGGATAAGCTAAATGTTCTTATTCAGGTAAATATTAGTAATGAAGAGAGTAAATCTGGAATTGCAGTAGATGAAGTCGTCGATTTAGTTAAGCAGATAATTACATTACCTAATTTAAGGTTACGTGGCCTTATGGCCATCCCCGAGATAGAAAATGATTACGCTAAACAACTTGAGGTATTTGAACAGATGACTCAGCTTTTAGAATCATTGAAAACGGATTATCCTTTTTTAGATACATTATCAATGGGCATGTCAGGCGATATGAAAGCAGCTATTGTTGCAGGCAGTACAATGGTTCGCATTGGTAGTGCGATCTTTGGAGCACGGCAATATGTGTGATATATTGCAGATCATTTTAGATTTTAGGAGTATTAAATGATTTCGTTAATCTTCTTAGGAAGGGCTATTTTCACTATTTGCTTATACATACTTATTCTACGTTTGTGGATGCAGTATGCGCGAGTAAATTTTCATAATCCCTTTACTCAATTTATTGTTCGTATTACCCAACCGATTATTGGTCCAATGCGAAAACTTATTCCATCTATTGGTCGTATCGACACGGCGACATGGATTCTTTTTTATGCAGTTGCATTACTAAAAATTATGTTTATTTTCCGTTTTGAGGGATATAACGCACCGTTGTTTAGCTCTTATTACCTATTATTCGCCTTGGCTGCAATGGCTCATGCGATTGGACACCTCATTTTTTGGTTATTATTATTTAGAGCTATTTTAAGTTGGGTTAGTCGTGGACAATCTTATACTGATGAATTACTTGCTCAATTAACAGAACCACTTATTGCACCTATTCGGCGCATTATACCGCCATTAGGTATGATTGATATTTCATTTATGATATTTGTTTTTATATTAATGTTTTTAAACTTATTAGCTGTCGATTTTCTTGGAAATTTATGGCTTATACTATAAAAATAAAAGAGAGCCTAGGCTCTCTTTTTAAATAATATGATCTTCCCAACAAATCACATCTTTTTCATACACAATTCGATTTTTGACTGATATTTTTAATTTGTGCATTAACTTTTTATTTCCAACAATTAATGGGTGCCATTGCGGTAACTGCCCTGTTTCTGAAAAATAACGATAAGCGCAAGTTGCTGGTAACCACTCAATTGTCAGTAAATTTTCTCTTGTTAGCTTGATGCAATCAGGCTCATATTTAAAACGGTTGTGGTAATGTCTGCACTGGCAGGTATTTGAATCAAGCAAATTACATGCAACATTGGTATACAGTATTTCGTCAGTATCCTCGTCCTGTAATTTATTTAGGCAACATTGGCCACAACCATCGCATAGTTGTTCCCACTCGTCATCACTCATTTGATCTAAAGTTTTATATTCCCAAAATGGTTCAATCATACTTTAAAATCGTCTTCATTTAACATTTGTAAGAAAAATCCATCCGCTTTAATTTTTTCCTCAATTTCCTGTGCTGTTCCTACCACAAAACGCCGTTTACCATCGAGTAAGACTTTCATGACAAAAGCTGGCGTGCCAAAAATTGACATAATTTTTTCAGGAATTGGAGAGAAATCGTTCTCTTTTTCCATATAAAGATAACAATTTTCTTTTTTTGTGCTTCTATAAATATAACACCACATCATAAACTAAAATCCTATTTCTCAATTATCTCAGGCTATTTTGCAAATAGACACCTGCACCAAATAATCCCGGATCTTTATGAGTAATCACATAAACAGGAATTTTTTTAACTAAATAAGACATACGACCTTTATGTTCAAATGCTTCTCTAAATGGTGATGATTTAAAAAATTCTATAAATCTAGGCACAATACCGCCAGCAATATACACACCGCCTTGAGTATTAAGTGTTAAAGCTAAATTACCCCCAAATCGCCCCATAAAAGTACAAAAATGAGTTAATGTTTCTGAGCAAATTGGGCAACTATTTGATAATGCTTTATTCACAATAATATCTGGGGTGATATCTTCAACTGGTTGATTATTGATCTGCAACAAAGCTTGATAGATATTAACAATACCATTACCCGATAAAAAACGCTCTGAAGAAACTCGACCAAATTTTTTTCTTAACTGAGCTAAAATTCGATCTTCTTGTTCATTAACCATAGGTAACTCTGTATGACCACCCTCGCCTGATAGGCTAATCCAATGACCATTAACTTTAACTAAATGAGAAACCCCTAACCCCGTTCCGGCACCATAGATTGCTATTGGATAATCAAGATTCGGCTCCTCACCACCAATTTTAACCACATCTTGCGCGGATAATTGAGGAATAGATGTTGAAACTGCAGTAAAGTCATTAATTACTTCTAACTTAGTTAGTTTAAGTTCTTTGATAAGTTCTGAACGAGAAAACGACAAATTATTATTAGTCATTTCAATCAAATCACTTTCATTGATTGGGCAAGCTATGGCAATGCAAGCCATATCCACTGTTACCGCTTGGGATTTCAAATAGTTTTTAATTAATTCAAGTAGTACATCATCTTTTGAAATGAGGATTTTAGTTATTGCGGATAATTCATTAGTTGCTAAATCATAAAGTGCAAAACGAGCGTTGGTTCCACCAATGTCGGTAACTAGTGCATATTGACTCATGTTATTCCCTTTTTCTAAAAATAAAATCTTTCTATATGAACAATAGTTCAATAAATATTAAAAATAAAACTGGCAATATTATGGACTATTTATAATGATTTAACTAGATTGCTTTAACCGAATTTACTATTACCGCTAACAAAATTGTTAGCGGGTAATTTTTAAAAAGTTGAAAGGAAAATAACCACTAAAGCCATTTTTTGAGTTTAAAGTAAATGTAAGGAGCGACCCCTGCTATTAACATCAACAATAAAGATAATGGATATCCATATTCCCATTTTAACTCAGGCATATTTTCAAAGTTCATACCATATGCTGATGCAACTACTGTTGGCGGTAAAAATACCACAGAAACAACCGAGAAAATCTTAATTATTCTGCTTTGTTCAATATTTATAAAGCTAGTAGCTGCTTGCATTAAAAAGTTAACCTTTTGGAATAATGACTCATTATGGGGTACCAATGATTCAATATCTCGAATAACTTCTCTCGCTTGTTCTAACTGTTCAACAGGCATCTTAGCACGACGAACTAAATAGTTAACCGCACGCTGACTATCCATTAAACAGAGGCGTACTTTCCACGCCGTATCTTCGAGCTCAGCTAAGGAAGTAATCGCTTCATCATAATGCTCTTGAGCGGAACGATCCATAATAATTAAGCTCAATTCTTCTAGCTCACTATAGATGTTTTCAATTTGATCGGCTAATTGTTCAACTTTAACTTCAAATAAATCTAATAAAACTTCATACGGATTTCCATCATTCATTCCCTGATAACGAGAACGCATTCGGTATAGTCGAAATGCAGGTAAATCGCGTTCACGCAGTGTAAATAAACGTCCATTATGCACGGTAAAAGCGACGGTAGAGTTACCGGCGCGATCTTCTGCATCTTCATAAAAAAAGAAGGAGTGAACATGTAGTCCTTCATTATCTTCGAAAAAACGAGCTGATGCTTCAATATCGTCTAATTCGATACTTGTTGCTAAATTTTGACCTAAATTGGTCAGGATGAATTCACGATCAGCTTCTTCCGGCTCGATCAAGTCAATCCAAGTCGCATTCTTTATATCGCCTTCATTAATTTTTACTAATTGTTTGTTTTTTAATCCAAACGCATTAATCATAAGGCCTCCAGCAGAAAAATGTTTAAGATATGAAATGGGTGGCATTATACTCGTTATAGGCAAAAATTCCTATGTCTAAGCCAATCTTTCTGAATTTTTAAAATTTGGATACAAACTTCCAAATTTAAATTAAATTCGGTGATGTTATTTCAGTCTCATGTTACAATAGCGCAATTATATATCTATGCAATTGTTAGGAGTTTATAATGGCAACCCGAGGAATTAATAAAGTCATTTTAGTTGGTAATTTAGGTCAAGATCCAGAAGTACGTGTCATGTCAACTGGTAATACTGTCGCAAATTTTAATGTTGCTACATCAGAAACTTGGAAAGACAAGCAAACTGGCGAGAATCGAGAAAAAACAGAATGGCATCGAATTGTCGTATTTGGTAAATTAGCTGAAATTACTGGTGAATACATTAAAAAAGGAACACTCGTTTATATTGAGGGGCAACTACAAACTCGTAAATGGCAAGACCAATCAGGTCAAGATCGTTACACTACAGAAGTTGTTATCAACCCTATTGGTGGCGTATTGCAAATTTTAGGTAACCGCCCTAATAATGACTCTTATAATGAAGGTTCAAAAAGTTGGGGACAAAGTGCAAATAATACATCCTCTGTGCCAACTACTCCTGCAGCATCTCGTGCTTCATCAACTGCACCAGCAAGTCAACCATCTATGCCTGAACCACCAATGGATTTCGATGACGATATTCCATTTTAATCGTTATTTATTCAATTCATTATTATATAGGCGTATAAATTACGCCTTTTTCAAATAATATTGCATTTATACCTCTTGCTATACCAAGCACCACTGGTCTAGGAATTATTTCGACGATTATCAGTATGTCCTCAACTTTGAAAAGTGGGGGATATAACCTATCAACTTGGGTAGTTTATGCATCATCTATTCCATTACTATTATGTATTATTTTATAGTTCTGTATGCGTAGCGCAGGCAACATAATGCGGTTTATGGGAAAAAGTGGCATTGAAGCCACTTCAAGAATTATGGTTTTTTTATTGGTTTGTGTGGGTACCCAGTTTATTATAAATGGTGTTAAAGAATTAATATTAAGCTTTCCAAATATTTGAGGAGCGCTATTTTTCATAGCTATTTTACAGATTTGGAATGTTTTTAATCATTTCAACCCGCATTAAATAATCATATAGTGGTAATAGTTGTTTAAAACCTTTAGCAAGTTTATCCGCTAAATTACCATCTAATACATCTTCAATATGATTATTGGTTACCATCACAGCAAGATTTTTTCGGTTATACCATTTCGATATTTTTTCATCTTTGATTAAAGGTCTTTTGTAAGACTCACCAACTAATTCAAATGGCTTTTTAACACAGCGAATAACTTTTAGAAATTTTTCGGTATCATTCAAAATTTCTTCACGAAATATATCCATAGTCTGTTTCGATGCACAATAATAACCTAATCCGTAACGATAACAATCAGGACTGATTTCAAAAAAATAGGCTGGCGCCTCTTTCCAATCACGATTTGGGCGTTTGAAAGTTAACCATAGTCGGCTACGATATAACGATTTGTCTTTTGAGAATCGAGTATCACGATGAATGCGAGATATGGTTTTACCAATAGCGGGACGCGTTTCAAACCACTCATCAATTTTAAGCATAGCTGGCGTTAACTGCTCAACTAATAATCTAAAAGGTTTTACTAAATCATTGTCATAAATAGCTCGGTGCTCATCAAACCAAGCCTTACTATTATTAACCCATGCATCTTGTAAAAAGTTTAATCCTGCCTGGGTAAAACCTGTAAACGTTGCCATCATCTACTCCTTAAATAATGTTCTTACTTTTTCTAAATCTTCTTGAGTATCGACACCAATTGCTGGAGGCTGTTTAGCGACAGCAACATGAATTTTTTCACCATACCAAAGTACACGCAGTTGTTCTAACATTTCAATTGACTCTAATGCCGAAGGTGCCCATTTTATATACTGTCTAATAAAACCAGCTCGATAAGCATATATTCCTATATGACGTAAATAAAAATCGCCAATTTGATCTACCTTACCTTGCTCATTTAAATTAGCAAAACGGTCTCGCTCCCAAGGAATAGTCGCTCTTGAAAAATAAAGTGCATAACCATCTTTATCTGTCACAACTTTTACTGCACCCGTATTGAACGCCTCTTCAACGCTATCAATCGGAACAGCTAACGTTGCCATGCCAGTTTTGAATTTCACTAGATTTTCGGCTACCTGATCAATAATAACTGGGGGAATCAAAGGCTCATCACCTTGAACATTAACGATAACTTCATCATCAGCAAATTTGTAACTATCAATTACTTCCGCTAACCGTTCTGTACCGGAATTATGCTTATCGCTAGTGAGAATTACTTCACCATTATAGCTTTTGACTACATCAAATACTTGTTGGTTATCCGTTGCAATGATTACTCGATTAGCTGACGATTTTTTAGCCTGCTCCATAACTCGAATTATCATTGGTTTGCCATGAATATCTGCAAGCGGTTTTCCTGGCAAACGACTTGAAGCATATCTTGCAGGAATAATTACTGTAAAACTCATAAAATTACCTCTAAACTTTTTTATTCTTTATCACAATGAGATGGAACTAATTGCTTTGCTTCGCTTGCTAATAAAACCGGAATACCATCTTTAATCGGGTAAACCAGCCGATCTTTTTGGCAAATTAATTGTTGATTTTGCTTATCATACTCCAATTGACCATGGCATATAGGACAAGCAATAGCGCTTAATAGAATCATTTTTTTTCTCTTAGTGATTTTTTTTCTACAAACAGTGAATAAATCTTTTCAATAGCTTGATTTGGTATTACTGCATCAATGGGTAAATACCACCAGTTAGGTAATGCAAATTGACGACATTTTACTGCATCTTTTTCAGTCATTAAAAGTGTTTGATTATTTTCCACTACTTTCTCTAATAACGGAAGCGTAAAATTTTGGTGATCAGCAAAAGATTCTGTATGAACTAAATCAGCTTTCATTTTAATTAGCATATCAAAAAAACGCTTTGGATTACTGATACCTGCAATTGCACAAATATGATGAAGTGATGACAATTCACATTGTTGGTTAGTTAAGAGATTTACTACATGACCAGGTAATAATTGCATGGTGAAGGTTTTATCTGAAAATTGATTTACTATATCACCTGTACTATCTCCATTGATAATAATTAAATCAACCGATTTTAATCTTTCTCTTCTTTCTCGCATAGGTCCAGCAGGTATCCACCACCCATTACCAAATTGGCGTTTCCCATCTACCACAACAATCTCAATATCACGAGCTAACGCATAATGCTGTAGACCATCATCGGTTAAAATCACATCCAATTGATAAGATTCTAATAACGCTTTAACTGCGTCAACTCGTTTTGGCGCGACTGCTACCGGTATATGGGTTCGCTGAAAAATTAATACAGGCTCGTCACCGGCTTGTTCAGTTCCAGTATGTTCATCTAAGACTAATGGATAGTGATCAGATTTTCCACCATAACCTCTCGAAACTAATCCTACTTTTAGCCCTTTAGATTTCAACGCCTCAATTAAACTAATGGCAAATGGCGTTTTACCATTACCACCCGCCGATAAATTTCCAATAACAATAATTGGAACAGGAGACTGCCATGATTTTAATACACCAAGTTTGTATAGTTGACGACGAACGGAAGCAATAAATCCATATAATAATGAAAATGGCAGTAGCAACCAAAATGATTTATTTTTACCATACCACAGTTTTTCAATCATCATATCGCCTGCTATTTTCAATCATTTTTAAACCTTTAGTGACCCTATTTAAAGTACTTCCCTTATTTTACTCATAAAACGGTAAACTACCAAACCAATCATGATACCATCTTAGATTAATGTCATGTCGCAACGTTTTTTGCTGCCATGAAGTAGGATAAAAAAACAGACTTATTTGCCCCTCTCTTCCTGTAACAAAATAATTAATATTTAACTCTTTATAACGAGCAGTGATTTTATTTGAAGGGAGTTGCCAAGGGTTATAACGTGAGGTTGAAGTTAATGCATTAACTGGATTAACGTAGTTTAAAAATGGGTAACTTGACGAAGTATTACTACCATGATGTGGAGTCTGTAATATTGTTGAAGATAGATTTTTCTTATGTTGCATAACTAAATCATACTCTTGCCTTCGTTCTAAATCACCGGTTAACAGCACTGAAAATCGACCATCAGTAAGTTGTATTACACACGAATCAGCATTTTCCGTGTTATCAACTAATTTAGTCGGCCATAGCACTTTAAGATTTAAGTGTTTCCAATAAAAATTATGCTTAGCTAAGCAATTATAATCATTGAGTAAACTTAAAGATGAACTCATAAGCCAGGCATTGGGATAACGTTGTTGTAAATAGGATAATCCTCCAATATGATCATTGTGACTATGGCTAATAATAATTCCTTCAAGCAGGAGGTTATGCCATTGCAGAAAAGGAGTAATAATTTGCTCTGCTGCTGAGCTATTTTCCCATTTTGCACCCGTATCATATAAAATAGCTGATTCACCATTGTGAATTACAATAGCAAGACCATGCCCAACATCTAGCATATCCATTCGCCAAAGATAATCTGGTTGTTTATAGAATGGAGAAAAAGCCAGCGTCAAAATAATGAAAAGTGTAAAACTAAACCTTCGCCAAACTGCTGCTCTTATTATTATAAAGGCTAACCAACCAATAAAGCTTAGAAAGTAAAAATCCATTGAGATAGTTAACCACATATAATTTAGACAATCTAAACAATGAAATAACCATTCAAGCGAATATTGGGCAACAAACCAGAACCATAAAGCAAGATAAAAACAGTTGATTAAACTAAATACTAGTCCCAGTAAAATTGCTGGGAAAGTGATTAGAGAGATAATAGGAATAGCAATCAAGTTAGCAACCAGTGAAACAACGCTTATACCATGAAAAACATACAATTGGATTGGTAGAAGTAATAGTGTCAAACCAAATTGTAAATGTAATAATCTAAATAAATACCACCGTTTTTTATTTTTCATCGCGTTAGGTAGTGGTAACCAATCAAACAAAAAAATTAAACTAACAACAGCATAGCAAGACAACCAAAAACTTTCGGACAATATCATTAACGGATCAATAACTAATAGTAATGCAATAATACGATTAACTTTTTGCCATGCACTTATTTGATTATTCTTATAACGCAAATATATCCAAATCGATAAAGCAAAAATCGCTCGTAATGCTGGTGGATTAAAGCCGGTTAACCACGTATAACCAATACTGCACAACCAACCTACTATAATCGGTAGGAAGAAATAAATATAACGTTGTGGTAAGCAAAAAAAGAATCCTTTAGTTATTCCAAAGCAAATATAAAAGACTAATAGAATATGCATTCCAGAAATAGCCATTAAGTGAGCAACACCTGTTTGCATCATTGTTATTCGATTATGAGTTTCAAGTTGTGAGCGATCACCAAAACCAAGTGCTAATAAAATATCTCGATAACTAAATAAATTAATATAAGGTAGGCATTTATCTGCAACGATTTGTCGAAAATTAGATTTATCCTCGAGTAAAACTGGTTTGATGACTTTGGCTTTCAATAAAGATTTATTGGCTATCGCAAATCGTTGTTTATCAAATCCTCCTTCATTTAAATAACTATGGACTACTTTAGTTTTTATGGTTAATTGCCAAATTTGTCCAGCTTTTATTAATTCGGGTTGTTCCCAATAGATAATGACGGGTATGGGTGAAGGCAAAGGTTGATCGGAAATATTGGTAATTGAAAATTTTACATAATGGGGAGTCATGGTTTGAATTTTAGCAGGAGCCTGTGTATTAATACTTTCAACTTTTGCCGTTATTGCTAATGTTTGGTCTATATAAGGTTCAATTGAATTGAGATATTGCTTTGCTATAGCGGTCGACCAGAGAAAGCTTAATCCAAGGATGATGATAAAAGTAAAATAACGTTGAAATTTAGCCGCTAAAATAATCAGTATCAAAGCTAAAATATACCAATCTTGATCATTGGGTAACGATGGTAAAAAAATTAATGGAATGCTACCTAATGAAATTGCTATTGCCATTAAATCTATTGAACACCGCATCAACTTCTACTTCTTATATTGACTAAACAGCCAATCTAACATGCTCAGACTTTTTTGAAGTTAATTTATAATTAATATTAGATCTCTATTCCAATTTACAGATAACTCTTTCACTTTTTATATTAAAGAAAATAACTTATTCAATAACAAAAAAGCCTTTGATTTTACTCAAAGGCTTTTTTGTTATTAACTAAATTTAATTATGCTTTAGCTGCATTATTTACGCGTTCACGTAGCTCTTTCCCTGGTTTGAAATGAGGAATATATTTGTGTTTAACTTCAACATTTCCACCTGTTCTAGGGTTTCTTGCTTTACGTGGAGCACGATAATTTAAGCTGAAACTACCAAAACCGCGGATTTCAACACGATCGTTAGTCTCCATCGCTAATGCGATTTGCTCAATAATATCTCTAACAGCATCATCAACCAGTTGCACAGGAAGGTGTGCCCGCCAGTTGACTATTTTTTCAGCTAAATCGGATCTGTTCATGGTCACTCCTAATTTAATTTATGTAGTATATAATTTATTCATTTTATACCACAAAAGAAAAAGAGGGCAAGCCCTCTTTACTCTTTCAATAGATATTTTTTACTCAGTTTTTGACGCAGCTTTGAATGCTTCAGCCATTGCGTTAGTAAATGACGCATCTTCTTGAGGTGCAGTATTATTTACAGCAGCAAGTGCTTCTTTCTCATCAGCTTCATCTTTAGCACGGATAGATAAAGAAATTGCACGAGTTTTACGATCGATATTTACAATCTTCGCTTCAACTTCATCACCAACGTTCAATGCAGTAGTTGCATCTTCAACACGTTCACGAGCAATATCTTGTGCTTTTAAGTAACCTTCGATACCTTCAGCAATCTCGATTGTTGCACCTTTAGCATCAACAGCGGTAACTTTACCTTTAACAATTGATCCTTTTTTGAAGTTAGATGCAAAACTGCTGAATGGATCGTCTTCAAGTTGTTTGATACCTAATGAGATACGTTCACGCTCAGCATCAACTTGTAAAACAACGGCTTCAATATCATCACCTTTCTTATAAGCTTTAACTGCTTCTTCACCTGGCATATTCCAAGAAATATCAGAAAGATGAACTAAACCATCAATACCACCGTCTAAACCAATGAAGATACCAAAGTCAGTGATTGATTTGATCTTACCGCTAACTTTATCACCTTTATTGTGTGCTTCAGCAAATTGTAACCATGGGTTTGGTTTACATTGTTTAAGACCAAGAGAAATACGACGACGTTCTTCATCAATTTCAAGAACAACAACTTCAACTTCATCACCTAAGCTAACCACTTTAGATGGGTGAATGTTTTTGTTAGTCCAATCCATTTCAGAAACGTGAACTAAACCTTCAACGCCAGTTTCGATTTCTACGAAACAACCATAATCAGTTAAGTTGGTTACTTTACCAGTTACTTTAGTACCTTCTGGGTAACGTTTAGCGATTGAAACCCATGGATCTTCGCCTAATTGTTTTAAGCCAAGAGAAACACGTGAACGATCTTTATCGAATTTAAGAACTTTAACAAGTAATTCTTGACCAACTTCAACCACTTCACTTGGGTGTTTAACACGTTTCCAAGCCATATCAGTGATATGAAGTAAACCATCAACTCCGCCAAGATCAACGAATGCACCGTAATCAGTAAGATTTTTGATGATACCTTTAACTTCAGAACCTTCTTGTAGATTTTCAAGAAGTTGTTCTCTTTCTGCGCTATTTTCAGATTCAATTACTGCACGACGAGAAACAACTACGTTGTTGCGTTTTTGATCTAATTTAATAACTTTTAATTCGATTTCTCTATTTTCAATATGAGAAGTATCGCGTAATGGACGAACATCAACAAGCGAACCAGGTAGGAACGCACGAACGCCATTAAGATCAACCGTAAAGCCACCTTTAACTTTACCATTGATAACACCTAAAACGGTTGCAGCATCTTCAACTGCTTTCTCTAATGTTAGCCACGCTTCATGACGTTTAGCTTTTTCACGAGATAAAATTGTTTCACCAAAGCCATCTTCAATTGAGTCAAGAACAACGTCAACAACGTCGCCAACTTGAACTTCTAATTCGCCTTGGGCATTTTTAAACTGCTCTACTGGAATTGCTGATTCAGATTTTAAACCAGCATCAACTAAAACAACATCTTTGTCGATTGCAACGACAGTACCACGGATCATATTACCAGAACGAGTGTCTAGTTGATTTAAAGACTCTTCAAAGAGTTGAGCAAAAGATTCAGTCATATTTTATTTACTTTAAGTTTAATTTAACGTCCACATTACTTCATGTCTTGTGGGGTTGTTTACGATACTCCACTCATCCTTGTAATGGAGCTTGGTTCACGCCAAAGTTTAAATATAAACTTACAGCGCAAGTTTTTCTTTAATATACATAACAGATTGATTAAAAACATCTTGAATTGAAAGCGATGTTGTATCAATTATTAGTGCATCAACCGCAGGCTTTAATGGCGCAACAACTCGATTACGATCTCGTTCATCTCGCGCGGTTATCTCCTGCAAAATTTCGGCGAATTTAGCATGAATTTGCTTATCTTGCAACTGTTTCATTCTTCTTTCTGCCCTTGATTGTGCACTAGCATCAAGAAATAGTTTAACTGGGGCATCAGTAAATACCACTGTCCCCATATCACGACCATCAGCAACTAGCCCTGGCAACTGTCTAAAGTCTCTTTGTCGCTGTAATAAAGCAACTCTAACTTCATTTATTGACGCAACTTTTGAAGCGGCTCCACCAGTCTCTTCTGTTCTTATCTCGCGAGAAACATCCACATCATCTAACAAAACTTTCACATCATCACTACTGGTATCAAACGTAAGCGGCAGGTTAAGAGCCAATGTTGCTAATTGCTTAGCATCATCTAAAGCAATATTTTGTTTCAAAGCAGCAAGTGCAAGCACACGATAAATTGCACCAGAATCTAAAAGGTGCCACTTAAAATGATTCGCTAATGCTTGACACAAAGTGCCCTTGCCAACTCCACTTGGTCCATCAACAGCAATAACCGGAATATTTTTAGTCATGTTATATTTCGCTTAATCGTTTAAATTGTTCAAAATAATCAGGAAAGGTTTTCATTGTGCATTTTGGGTCTAAAATTGTGACTGGAGTATCAGACAGTGCAACTAATGAAAAACACATTGCCATACGATGGTCATTGTAAGTTTTAATATCAGCATGATTTAATTTAATTGGAGGAATAATTGTAATATAGTCATCCCCTTCCTCAACGGTCGCACCTACTTTACGTAGCTCGGTTGCCATTGCTGATAAGCGATCCGTTTCTTTAACACGCCAATTGTAAATATTTCGAATAGTCGTTGGGCCTTTAGCGAATAACGCAGTAGTTGCAATGGTCATTGCTGCATCAGGTATATGGTTCATATCCATATCAATGCCATTTAATTCATTGCGAGTACATTCAATATAATCATCAGCCCAAGTGATTTTGGCACCCATCTTTTCAAGCACATGTGCAAATTGGGTATCGCCTTGTAAACTCTTTTTACCAATACCGGTTACACGAACGGTGCCACCTTTGATTGCTGCAGCAGCTAAAAAATAAGAGGCTGAAGAGGCATCACCCTCAACCAAATAATGGCCTGGTGATTGATAAGTTTGATTAGCTTTAATGATAAATTTTTGATATTTTTCATTAATAACCGAAACACCAAACATCTCCATCATTTTTATCGTGATATCAATATAAGGTTTAGAAACCAGATCACCAATAATAGTAATTTCAGTATCGTTGGCAGCTAGCGGTGCAGCCATTAAAAGTGCGGTTAAAAACTGGCTTGATACCGAACCATTTACCTCAATCTTTCCACCGGTAAAACCACCATGGATATGTAATGGAGGATAACCTTCGTTTTCAAGATAATCAATCTTAGCCCCACCTTGACGCAAAGCATCAACCAAATGGCCAATTGGACGCTCTTTCATACGAGGTTCGCCGGTTAATACAATATTGTTATCAGCTAAACACAACGCAGCGGCTAATGGACGCATAGCGGTCCCAGCATTACCTAAAAATAGCTCTAATGGATGAGTAGAGTGTAATTTGCCACCTACTCCTTCAATATCACAAATTGTTCGATCACTTGATAATTGATATTTAATATTCAAAGCTTTTAAAGCATCAAGCATATAGCGCACATCGTCACTATCAAGTAAATTAGTTAATCGTGTTTTACCATTGCTAAGTGCAGACAAAAGTAAGGCACGATTTGAAACACTTTTAGAACCAGGTAGATTAATCGTACCACTAAATTTTTTTATCGGTTGTAATGTTAAAGATAACATAGTAACTCTCTTTAATAATTTCAATATTCTTTAGAATTTATCTAAGGTGGCTTTCAATAAATTTATCGCTTGCTGATCTTTGGCACTATCTTGCCACAATTTATCAAATAAATGACGATAACGCTTAATCGCATCTTCTGATGAAGTTATTGAGGCGATACCAGTTGTAATATTAGGTAACTCACCTAATCTAAACGGGCTCATAGCTAAAGCTAACGCATTATCATTTTGATAAAATATTTGGAAAGCAATAGATGGAATAGCTTGCTCAGTAATAGCAATTGTTGGTGCATAAGCTTGATCTTCAATTAATTCGATTAAATGATAGACCTCCTTGCGCGCCAACAACATTCTTTCAGACTTTTTACCCGGCGAAATAGTCAGATTGCCAACTAAGCCAATATGCAAAAACCGTTCAACATTACGTAAGCTAATTAAATTAATTACTTTAGGGACAGATTGATAAAACTGAGTTTTGCGATCATGTAAAATAGATAAAGAAGTCGCATATCTTTCAGCTTCAATATTATCACTCGATTCTCTTAACATCATCCCTAAATGAGACAAATAATCAGGCGAAGTTAAAAGAAAAGAAAAGGGATCGAAATGAGAAAAGATATGAGTGGACTGCTCTTCGAGTTGACGCATACGCTCAAAAAAACCCTCACCACTTGAATAATATTCTGTATCAATGCCAAGTAAACTAGCAAATGACGTATCTAACAAAGAAGCTAATCGTTCAAGCGTTTCTATTTTAACGATTTCGCCTTTTTCTAAACGGTAAACCGCAGCTCTTGAGATCCTAAGACTTTCAGCAACCTCTTCAGCCCTAAGAGAGGCAGCGATACGATAAGCTCGTAACCGCTGTCCGATAGCAAAATAATCAGTCGATCCAGTAATCATAATTTACTCAAACTATTGGGATTTCGGCAGTGTACCATATGATAAGTACAATGCCAATTTAATGTAATGATATTTCAGATCGAATCTATGTTTGAGAATATTATTTTAACAATTCGTCTTGTAACGATGATGCATTTTTGAACTCAGTATAATCGGTAATCGCTTCAGGTTGTTTTTTACCATCCTCTGGTTGACCTAATACTTGCGATGCTATTACCAAACCTTTTTGTTCAATAACTGCACTTTTATAAAATTCAATTAAATCCTCTTTAGTGAGTTTTTTAAGTAACTCTATTTTTTTATCACGCGAATCGAATTGGAAACGAGATAAGCGATAGTCTGATCTCAAACGATCAAACTCTTCATCTAAAGATTGTGGTGGCATTGTCTGCTCTTCGATGATACTTCTTTTATACTCTTCAACATCATCATTAGATAATGCTTCTAGTTTAGTTAACATTGTTGGATAAAACGCTTGGTAACGTTTTAATAAATAAGCCGGATCATATTGATTGCTTTGAACAGCAAAACCCAATCCTACTGATTCACTTATGTATGATGGAAAAACACCAACTAGATAACCTAATTGTTCATTGCTACGCAGTTGATCAAAAAACCAAGAATACATAATGTTAGCTAAAGTATATCCAACTATTTGACTCTTAGTTGAATTATAATTTGTTGGAAAATAGGTCATTAACAGCGCATTATCTGTGCTTTTTGCTTGTTGGGTGATTCTAGCTGTAAAGGCAGTGTTAATTTTAATATCATCTAATGGCGTGAATTCAACATCGCGCTTTAAAGTCTTTTGAACGGCGTGATAAAGATCTAATGAATCTTCATTTGAGATATTACCCAAACTAATCATATAAGGAACTGATTGAGTCATTAAGCTATCGCGATAAGCTTGAACATCACTTACGGTGATATTATTAGTAATTTGTCGCCTTTCACCTCGTTCATAATAGTGAGGCATTTTCGATAAAGCGAGAACTGGCTCTGACGCTAGACGTATACTTTCAAAATGGTCAGCCCCATCAAGTCGTTGAAGATACCACGATTTAGCTAATTGTAAATTTTGCTCATCAATGGTCACTTGTCGATAACTATTAAGAATAGCTAAAACCATATCCGGTAAATGTTGATTAAAACCATTAGCGGTTACCATCAAACCATTATCAAGACCCGTTGATAATGATATTCCAGCATTACTTGCTTGAAATTGTAATTGCGTCAAATCTCGACTCACGATGTAATCAAGCAACTCAAAAGCAACTGACGATTTTGCATCTTTAAACGCCTGATTATTGCGTAAAGAAACAGCAATTACAGCCTTAGGATCGTTACTAAAGTGACGACTAACAAAATGGATATGATTACCCCGTTTACTAAATGTAGTAGGTTGAATCTGATCATTATTTTGTTTCACAATATCAAAGTTATCAGGAATATACGGATTTAACTCAGGCAAACTAAAAGAAAACACTTTACCTAAATCGGTCCAAGTTGTTTTTAATTCATCAGTAATATTATCAACTTTATAAGGTGCATTAAGAAAATAGGCCGTTTTATCTGTAGTTTGATTTGGGGCAATTAACCACACACGAGCATTTTCTGGAGTAAAACTTTTGATTCGATTGATAACCGCATCTTTATTCAAATGTTCAGCAACATAATCAGAATCTAATACATTTTTAACTGGATAAAGAAGCATCTGATCAGATAACCATTCTACATAAGACATATCACGGTTAACATCTTTATACTTAAAGGATAAAGCAAAGACCTTTTTTATCTCATCATAATACGCATCAGAAATACCTTGCTTCTCAATTAATTGTAAATAATTAAAAATCGCAGCAATAACCTTATCTTTCTGAGCTAAGCCTTCATCGGTTAAAATAACATTAATATTAAATGTGCCACTATTACCATAATATTTACTATCACTAGTAGCTTGAATAGCTTCAACCAATCCCTGTTTTTGTAGCTGATCAGCTAAAGTATTTTTACTATTATTACTGATGAGATAAATAAGGTACTCATTGGTCTTATCAGAAAATTTGTCGATATCATTTTCAATCGGAAATTTTAACGACAACATTTTTCTAGGTTGGGCTGGTATCATAGTAATTTCTTTACCAGTAAACTCCTGAGTAACAGCTTGTTGAGTAATTGGCGAAACAGTTATATTTTTATTAGGAATTTGACCATAAGTTGATTCAGCCAACGCCTCTAAATTTTTGATCGGTTGATTACTATAAATAACCCCAACCATAATATTAGCTGAATAATATTTATCATGAAAATTAACCAATGCATCTTGCAATTTACTATTATCTTTATCACGTAAAGTTTCTAAATTCCCACCAGAAAATTGTGATGCCGGATGATCCGGATTAATCGTCTCAGCATCAACCTGCTGAATTCGAAAACCATCACTAGAGCGGTATAACGTCATCTCAGCATTAACAGCATTACGTTCTTTATCAGCAAATTTAGGATCAAAAATTGGCTCAGCAATGGCATCGGCTAAATAATCTAACGCCTTATCAATTACACTATTTTCAACTTCAAAGAAAAATGCGGTGCGATTACCGCTAGTTGTCGCATTGTAGTTACCAGCATGTCGAGCCAAAAATTCTGTAAAACTTGATGGTTGTGGATATTTTTTCGAACCCATTAACACCATATGTTCTGTGTAATGGGCTAAGCCTTGTTGAAGGGCTGGATCATATAATGAACCAACAGGCAATGCGATAGAGCCGAGTGATTTGGTTGCCTTAGGATCGGAAACTAATAACACACGCATTTTATTATCAAGTTCAATCACTTCATATTGACGATCATCTCGTTCGCTTTGGTGAACTTTATCTAATAAAACAGAATGATCATGCTTATTTTCAATAGCAAATGAATTGTTAAAAGAAAAAAGAGTTAATGCAGTAAAAAATAGTGTTCTTGTTTTCATATTATTCATAGAATTCTTTCCAAATAAGCGTTCATTATATTCCGAATTAATAAATAAAACGATTAAAAACCAACAATAAAAGGACATATGTCAAATTTCAAAAAACATACTTAATTTTTATATGTATTTTATTATCTGTTTCATATATAATTCGGCCCAATACGTTTATCGTATTAATCTAGTAAAAATACGTTAGACGCTACTCAGTCCCAAACTTTCCCAAATTTGTCGATTTTATCGACGCATAAAGATACACATTAGTTTTTGATATTTAGAAATAATTTAATGGATTAAGGTAATTATATGTACTATAAGTTTGTCTTAATTGTCAGTATTTTGTTTTGCAGTTATCAAACAGTAGCAACCACAAATAGAGATAATGATGCAATAAAAGCAGATCAATTATTAAAAGAAAGTATTGATGCGAAAAAAACACAAAATTTTGAATTAGCAATATCAAAATTAATAAAAGCGAATCAACTACAGCCAAATAATTCCGATATTCTTGTCCAACTAGGTTTCAATTATTACGCACTAACTCAGTTAGAACAAGCAAAAAAATCGTTTGAATCCGCACTTGATATCGCCCCCAATTACGTAGATGCGCAATATGGTTTAGTTAGTGTTGTTTTAGCAAAAGATCCTAACCATCCCGAAAAAGCCAAATTGTTACTTGATAAGTACTTAAATCTAACACCTAATGACGAACAATTACTGTCCCTACAGGCAAACATTGATAACATAAAAAAAAATACACATTACTGGAATATTGTTCTATCTGGCACACATGGTCGATTATCTAAATCTTTGCCGAATTGGAATGAAGTGGATTTAGCACTATCTTATCGGCTATCACAACAAAATACCCTAACCGGCCATTTTACCCAAGCAAACCGTTTTCATAGCAACGACCAAAAAATAGGCCTCACTTATTGGCATACATTCAACAATAAAGCGTATGGTTATCTATCAGGTTCTGTCGCCACATCTAAAAAATTTTACGCAACATATACAATAACAACCGGTGGGGATTATCAATTATTTTCCCCGTATAATGATCAAATAAATTCATTCCATATCACCCTCGATGCAAAGTTGGACCACTATAACGATGGCAACATTAAAACTATTTCACCGGGTATTGAACAATTTTTCTTTAATGATCGTTTATCCATAGCAGGTAAATGGTTCAACACATTTGATCAAGACAACCATCATATGAGTGGTTATTTATTTAAAACCACCATATCACCTACAGAAGAATTACATCTATTTGCAGGATATGCAAATAGTCAAGAAACATCCGACCGTTCGATAAAATTTAATCGTTCATTAATTAAAGTCAAATCTCATTTTATTGGATTGTCATATGACATATCTAATTCAATAACTGGGTTTGTAAACTATAATAATGAAGAAAGAGTTCAAACCAACCACAGCCGTAAGTTATATACTAAAAAAACACTAGGATGTGGAATAAAATGGACATTCTAACTCGATACCTAAATTTATATAATGCCTGTTTCATTTTTATTAGCTTTATTGTATTGATAGTAACCATTGCAA
Source organism: Gilliamella sp. ESL0443 (assembly GCF_019469165.1). Lineage (NCBI taxonomy): Bacteria > Pseudomonadati > Pseudomonadota > Gammaproteobacteria > Orbales > Orbaceae > Gilliamella > Gilliamella sp. ESL0443. Next base: position 1,354,610 of record NZ_CP048263.1, read on the forward strand.
TTTACATCAAACGTGAAATTCAATTTAGAAGACACAAGAAATTAAAATTGCAATTGCTAAAAATTTACAAAAAAGCATTGAAAACTGGTGATGAATCTTATTTTAAGCAAGAGATAACAAAAAAATTATCGCTAAATTGCGTAGCAATAATTGCTGCCTATTTTTTCGAGAAGCATCGCGAAAAACATATTTTAACTTATTTTGATCTGGAACCATTCCAAAATAAACTTAGGTTACTATTAAAAAAAGGCACAATAAAACAGAAAATTGATGCAGCTAACATGTTAGCATATTATCCTTGCGAAAAAACGAATCAAGCGTTAATTCAGGCTTGTAACAGTTCTCGCCAAGAAGTCGCCATTGCTGCAGCATTGAGTCTAGTTAAAAACGCTTCAGGTATTTCGATAATTCAGATAATTATTACGCTATTTAACAAGATACCGCAAAAAGGCGTATTTTGCTTTTTTAGGCTTTTACCTTCTAATAAATTTTTAGAGCTTGAATCGCTAATCAATTGTGAAGATTTTAGCAATCACCAATTTTTTACTATCTTAAAAAAAATTTCTAAGAACTACATTACCCCCTATCTTATTCTTGCAAAAGAAGATGAGCGTACTTATATGCAAACTTTTTTTGAAAACTTACTGGAACTACAAACAACACCACAAGGGATTATACACAGTTGTTATCTTCTTAATTTCATTAATGAAGAATGTTACATAAAGAAATCATTAAGCATTGAAAAACTAATAACAGAACATTTTGATTTAAAAAGCAAACTATTTATCGATAAAAATTAAATAATTCTTAAAGCAAGAGATGTGGGTAAAACAATGAGTGATTATATAAACAACATAATGATGTTTGGTGTTAAATTCTTAGTTATAACGATAATGCTAATTGGATTAGTGCAAATATTCATCTATTTTGTGCAGCTACTAGTAACAATTTATGTGTTACTCAAAAATCCGAACAAAGAGAGAAAGATCCAGACCGAAAATGATGGTATTTCACATCCAATTACAATCATTTTACCAGCTTATAATGAAAGTGTAACTATAATTGATAGTATCGAATCAACATTAGCGACTCATTACCCTAATGTTGAAATGATAGTTGTAAATGATGGCTCAACAGACAACACTTTTTCAAAAGTGAAAGAATACTTTGATTTACAACCTATTGCGCATCACTTAAATGAACGTAATCAACTCTCTCATGCTAAAATAAGAGATGTTTATGTATCAAAAAAAGATAGCCGGCTTAGAGTTATAGATAAAGAAAATGGTGGCAAAGCAGACGCGCATAATGCAGCAATTAATTTAAGTAATTCCCCAATTATCTGTCTTATAGATGCTGATTCAATTTTAGCACCTGACGCCATTAACAAAGCTGTAGTCCCTCTAATTGACGACCCAAAAACAGTTGCAGTAGGTGGAGCTGTGCGAGTTGCTAATAGTTGTTCTATTAGAAATGGAATAATATCTAAAATCAATTTATCTAAAAGATTCATCGTACAAATTCAAATTCTTGAATATATGAGAGTATTTCTCTTGGCAAAAATTGCTTGGAATCATTTTAATACTTTACCGATAATTTCAGGTGCATTTGGTTTATTTAGACGAGATTTTGCAATAAAGGTCGGTGGTTTTTGTGTCGGTTCTGTTGGCGAAGACTATGATATTACTCTAAAATTGCACAAATATATTTATGACTCTAATGTTGATTACAAAATTGATTATGTACCAACCGCCATATGTTGGACCCAAGTGCCTGAAAAATGGAAGGTATTAAAAAACCAACGTATACGATGGCATATTGGCGCACTACAAACTTTTATAAATTTTAAGTCGTTAACGTTTAAACTAAAATATAAAAAGTTAAGCCTTATGCTATTACCTTTTTCAATATTAACCGATATTTTAGGTCCAATTGCTGAACTGCTAGGGTACTTTTTAATACCGCTTATTTGGTCTCTTGACATGATAGATAGCAACGTAATGTTATCTTATTTTTTAATTGTTTTTGGATACAATAGCCTTATAAGTGCTTTTGCTATAGCGATTGATGGTGTGTTATTATCAGGATTAGATAAAACTAGATATCTACTAAAACTATTTATTACTGCATTACTAGATAACTTTGGTTATCGACAGTTATACCTATATTGGAAGCTTAAAGGCTATGCTAGATTAATAAAGGGCAATTTATCTTGGGGAAAAATGGAGAGGGTAAAATTTGACAAATAAACTTAAAATCATCTATTTATTATTTGTGATAAGTTTTATGAGTCCTGCAACAGTTGCTGAAAATTTAGCATTAAATATTAGCTCCATCAATTTAAAACATTGGTATTACTTAAGTACTCATGAAATCAAAAAAAGTGCTACCTTACTATTAAAGCTACTTGAAAAAAAAGATTTCATAAACACTAATTCAGTGCTTAAAAATGCCAATGTCTATTCAAATATTAATCAATTAAATGCGGATAAGATGAAGTCAAATTATACCTCTTTGCCCAATCAATATAGATCCGATATCAATATTTCGATGTGGAATTGGCATACTGAAAATTGGATTCATTCACCAAGTCAATTTCTGACTAAACTAAAACAAAAAGGTATTAATCAAGTTTATCTCCAATTGAATATTGTAAATGGGCATATTCAAAATCAAGATAAGCTATTTCAGCTACTTGATATCGCAGCTAAAAAGAAAATGAGCATTATTGCTGTTGAAGGAGCACCTGATATGATTACTGATTCAGGTTTAAAAAATGCCATTGAACGCAATAAAGTCATTAAAAAGTTATGCCAAATACACAATCCTTGTCTTGCGGGAATTCAATATGATATTGAACCATACTTATTGGCTGAATATGCACAAAATAAAAGCCACATTTGGCAAAGATGGAATAATGCAATAAAAACATTAAGCGAAACTTGGCATGATAAAATTGAAATAGTCTTGCCATTTTGGTTACTTGATATAGAAGACGGAAAAAATATAGTCGAAAAGACACTACCATATAGCTCAAAATTAATTATTATGGCTTATCGCACAAAGTTAGCACAAATTTATACGATTAGTTCTCAATGGCTAACTTGGGGAGAGCTCAACAATAAAAAAATTGTTATCGCTCTTGAAAGCAGCATTATTGAAGATGAAACATCAGAAAATTACAATCAATATCCACAAAGTGACGAATCACAAACCACAAGCTTAAATCAATCTATTAGCTTTATGGGGGAAGAAAAAAAATTATTTAGCACGATTAACCAGCTATCAACCTATTTTTCTCAATGGTCATCATTTGAACGATTTGCTTTGAATGGTTTGGAAAGTAAATAAAAGAGACAGCGTCTCTTTTATTACATAGCATATTAATGTTCGCGAGTTTTTCTGAACTCAACATCCGGATAACGTTCTTGGGTTAAATTTAGATTAACCATACTTGGTGCAATATAAGAAAGATTATCACCACCATCTAAAGCCAAATTCTGTTCACATTTGCGTTTAAAGTCTTCAAGTTTCTTAGCATCGCTACACTCAACCCAACGCGCAGTGGTGACGTTAACTGGCTCATAAATTGCTTCAACGTTATATTCAGATTTCAAACGGGCAACCACCACATCAAACTGTAACACCCCAACTGCCCCAACAATTAAATCATTATTAGCAATTGGTCGGAATACTTGAACAGCCCCTTCTTCTGAAAGCTGAACTAAACCTTTTAACAATTGTTTTTGTTTAAGTGGATCTTTTAAACGAATTCGACGGAATAATTCCGGTGCAAAGTTAGGAATACCAGTAAATTTAAGATCTTCACCTTGGGTAAACGTATCACCAATTTGAATCGTACCGTGATTATGCAAACCAATAATATCACCAGCATAAGCTTGCTCAACATGATCACGATCGCCTGCCATAAAGGTTAATGCATCAGAAATATTAACATCTTTAGCAATACGAACATGGCGTAACTTCATACCTTTTTCATATTTACCTGAAACAATGCGCATAAATGCAACACGGTCTCGGTGTTTAGGATCCATATTTGCTTGGATCTTAAATACAAAACCGGTAAATTTTTCTTCGCTTGCTTCAACTTCTCGTTTATCTGTTTGCCGAGGTTGTGGTGCTGGCGCCCAAGCAGTTAGACCATCAAGCATATGATCTACACCAAAATTACCCAACGCAGTACCAAAAAACACAGGCGTTAAATCACCAGACAAAAATGCATCTAAATCAAACTCATTTGATGCACCTTGCACTAATTCTAATTCATCGCGAAGTTGTTGGGCCAAATCATCACCAATGGTGCTATCAAGTTCAGGATTATCTAATCCTTTAATGATTCTAACTTCTTGAATGGTATGACCTTTACCGGTTTGATAAAGATAAGTTTCATTTTTAGCTAAATGATAGACCCCTTTAAATAACTTACCACAACCAATTGGCCAAGTAATTGGGGCGCACATAATATTAAGCTCGTTTTCAACTTCATCTAACAACTCCATCGGATCACGAATATCACGGTCGAGCTTATTCATAAAAGTTAAAATAGGTGTGTTTCGTAAACGTGTAACTTCCATTAATTTACGCGTTCTGTCTTCGACACCTTTTGCTGCATCAATCACCATCAAACAACTATCAACTGCGGTTAAAGTTCGATAAGTGTCTTCCGAAAAATCCTCATGCCCGGGGGTATCAAGCAAGTTTACCAAACAGTCATTATAAGGAAATTGCATAACGGAGGTCGTAATTGAAATACCACGCTGTTTTTCCATCTCCATCCAGTCTGACTTAGCGTGCTGCGCATTAGCACCACGCCCTTTTACGGTTCCCGCAGTTTGAATGGCTTGTCCAAAAAGCAAAACTTTTTCGGTAATGGTTGTTTTACCAGCATCGGGGTGAGAGATAATTGCAAAAGTACGACGAGCATTCACTTCGTCTAAATAAGCTTGTTCTGTCATAAAATTAATTAATTTAGCTAAGCAAAAAAATGATGCGGTATTCTAGCAGGTCTCTATCTATATTGCCATTGATGAACGCTATTTTGCTATTTGCCTGATATCTATGCATAATAGAGCAAATAAAATCGATGATGATATAATTAATCAATTATAACTGTGTCTACGCTAAATATTTCTCAATAACTAAATAGATATGAATATTCGTGACTTAAAATTGTTTTTACATCTCTGTGATACATGTCATTTTGGAATAAGTGCCGATGCTATGCATGTAAGTCCTTCCACCCTTTCAAGGCAGATTCAGCGCCTTGAAGAACAATTTGGTCATCGATTATTTATCCGTGACAACCGGCAAGTTCAAATTACCCACGAAGGTGAAAAAGTAAAACACTTTGCCCAACAAGTCATTAATCTACACCAACAATTAAAACAAGAATTAGACCAAGCCGATCAACGATTAGTTGGTGAATTAACCTTATTTTGCTCGGTCACAGCGGCTTACAGCCATCTACCTGAAATACTTGATCGCTTTCGCCTACACTACCCATTAGTAGAAATTAAACTATCCACAGGAGATGCAGCCGATGCTGTTGAAAAAATTCAATCTCATCAAGCTGATTTAGCTATTGCAGGAAAACCCAAACAACTACCATCTGGTGTTGAATTTATTAAATTAGGCGAAATTGAAATGGTATTACTCATACCTAAACTTAATAGTTCATTCAGTGACAAATTGCATCAAAAAGCACCAGATTGGCATAATATCCCATTCATATTGCCTGAGCACGGTCCAAGCCGACATCGAATAGATTTATGGTTTAAACAACAAAAAATCATCAGCCCCAAAATTTATGCAACGGTAGCTGGGCACGAAGCCATTGTCTCCATGGTTGCTTTGGGTTGTGGAGTGGCTTTATTGCCTAAAGTAGTAATGGAAAATAGCCCAGAAAGAGTAAGAGAACGCATCACCGAATGGTCAACCAATTTAATGGAACCGTTTGATGTTGGCATCTGTGTGCAAAAAAGACGATTATCAGAAAAAATTATTTCAGCATTTTGGGCTATTAGTAACCCAAATTTACCAACCCAATAATAAATTATATAATAAACTGTAGTTAATGAGTAAATAGCTGTTAAGCAAAATGTAGGGAATGAATGTAATGCCAATAAAATTAAAAAAAACAAGCACGTTATCCACCTTACTCTTTTTAATAATATTTTCAAATCCTAGCGGTGCTGAATTAGGTGATCCTGCAAACCAAAATCCAATTAATCATAAACCTCAATGGTTGGTTGTTCATAGCTCAAACTACTATGATGGTGATAGTGATGATCTTGTTACCGCTGGAATGGGGTTTACAGCCTTATCGAAAATGATCCAAAAGATCAATTATGCCGATCCATCAAATCCAACCCCCCAAGAATTACGCCGTGCAAAATTAAATCGATTTATTGATACAAAAACCGGAGAAGGCTCTCTATTTGGATTCAAAAGTGAAGAATTGTCGCCTTTATTTGATGGAAAAATTGCAGGCACAGAAATTTTAGCCACAATAAAAGATGAAAATGTTGGCTTGCTATTACAAGTTCCCATCGATTTTAATAAGAAAAAACCCTGTATTGTTGTCGTACCAGCTTCTGGTTCTGATGGACTATATAACGCCAAAGATATACAAATCCGTGGATTGTGGGGTCTTAAACATAACTGCGCAGTAGTTTATAACGACAAAGGTTTAGGTACTGGTATTTATGATATTACCAACGAGCAAGGCTTTACTGTTGATGGTCAAGTTGCTAAGGACAATATACTCTTTAAGCCAACTATACAAAATCAAAAAGAGTTTATCAAAAATAATCCACACCGTTATGCAGTAAAACAGCTACATTCAAAGCAAAATCAAGAAGCAAAATGGCCAACATATACCTTCTATTCAATTGTTTTCGCTTTATATGAATTAAATGAACTATTTCCGGAACCTAATAATCTTTACTTTAACGATACTAATACCATCATATTAGTCTATGGAGCTGAGGATGGTGGAGCTGCGGCACTTAAGCTAGCTGAATTACGTTTAAGAAGTAGAATTAATGGTGTGGTTGCAGTTAATCCACAAATTCAAACAAGTTTAGAAAATAGTAACGAAAACATAAGCTCTCGTTCATTACCCGATTATAGCTCCTATGGGGCACTTTATATTCCTTGTGCCATACCGGCAATTGAACCCAATAAGCAGGACAAATACGTCCCCGATGCCTCTAAATATCTTTTTTCACAAAACCGTTGTGATGCATTAAAGCAAGCCAACTTACTATCAACCGGCACGCCGAAAGAGGCATTAAACAAGCTGTATGATTATGGTTGGAAGCCTGAAATGAGCATCCAATTACCTTATTTCTATCTTAATGAATCAATTGCCTACCCTTATAAATATATTAGCGCCTATGGTCGATATGATGTAACTGAAAACATGTGTGACTTTTCAGTGGCGAGTACCCAACAAGACCCATATTACAATTCTGGTGAAGTAAAACCACTAAAACAAGTCAATTTTGCCGAAATTTGGGGATTATCTAGTGGCCAGTTACCAATCTGGGCCAACCCTGATGCCACCGCTATTGACCTTGTTGAAAATAAAGATGTCACCTCTCCTCGACGTGAATGGTATTCAAGTTCTACCATTGAACATCAAATAGATTATGGAACTAAAGGTGCCATCTGTTTAAGAGAAAAAATAAAAGATCCACGCGTGATTAAAGGTTTAAAAGAAATCCAGGCAACAGGTAACTTAAACAAAGTCAAAACCTTTATTGTTCATGGTAAAAATAACCCTAAACAACTTATTGACTACACATCTCGACCTTATGTTGCATTAAACAGTAAAGTGGAAGGAAAAGAGTCACAACTCCGTTATATTGAAGTTGAAAATGCAAGTTATCTTGATGGCAAAGCGCCTTTTGACAATACGCTATTACCTATTGACTATTATGGTGATGAAGCCATGGAATGGTTATGGGCTAATATAACCAATCAAACCACTTTACCGGAAAGCCAAATCATTCGCACAAAACCGAGAGGAGGCATAAGTGGACAAGCGCCACAAGCTACGGCTGAAAATCTAATCCCAATATCGCAAACTCCAGATACCAACAATCTAATCACTGTCGATAATGGCAAGATTACCTTTTCGCAATAAAATCAAATTCACAAATGACTATCGAACAAATCAAGTACGATTCGATAGTCATTTAATCAGCTATATTCGATACCTTAATAAGTGAACACATTTTAGGATAAAGCTCGAAAAACAATGTTTTTAGTGGCGTATAGTTTTGTTCAAAATCAATAAAGGTATCGCTTAATAAATAGAGCTTAGGTCGACGTTTTGCCATACCGTTTAAAACGTTACCAATAAAATCCACCGAGGCATAATTTACCAACCATTCACCACGCCACATTGCGCCCATAAAATCTTGATAATCAACTGGATAATTTGCGATATAAGGCTGAATCTGCAACTTAGTGAAGGTATTGAATGATGAAAGAGATTGCTTAGCGTTAAATTCCGCCCAATATTTTGACAAAAAATGGTCCCAAATAATATCCAAGGTGATCGGTGCAACACGTTGATGTGATTGTCGAAAAAGCAATTTAGCCTGCTTAACTTCAGCAAAACTATCAATCAAACGATCAATCCTACGATGCAACATAATCCCATCGGCAATCTCTTTAGGATATTGTCGATAAGCATCACCTTTAACAAAATCAGCAACTGTATTACCAATCAACGAACTATTCGCCAAAGTTGCCAAATGTAAATGTGCAAGAATATTCATGGCTAATCTCGATGTTTAAACTCCCCTTCAGCAAAACCTTCTCGCCAATAACTAGTAATGTGGACCGAACTAGGTTGCAAATCGACATATTTATCTTTAATTGCCTGACGTAATTGCCGAGCAAGCGAACACTCTAACCCGCCCCAAAACAATAGATTATCCTGCTGACTCAAATCCCAACTCATCACCGCATCAACTAATTGATTAGGATGATTGGCATCTTTAATCAACCATTGAACAGTTAAATCAGATGGCAGTTCAACGATATCGCTCTTATGATTAACCTCAATAAAAGCAACTGCTTTATGATTTGCAGGTAAATGTTCAAGGGTATAACAGATGGTTGGCAGAGAAGACACATCACCCATCAAAATCAAATATTGATTATCAAATTCTAACTTACCTGCTGTCCCAACTATACCGATTTGATCGCCCACTTTTGCCTGTTGAGCCCAAACCGTCGCTAAACCGCTGTCGTGAATCGCAAAATCAATCACCATTTGATTGGACGACTCATCATAAGCACGAATACTATAACTGCGAGCAAATTGTCGAACTTTATCACTCACTAAAATTTTATTATTTTCATCTAACATCGGGAAAGTAATTTTGCCAGTCAAAGGATCAGCAAATAACAACTTTAAATGAGGACAAATCCAATTTGGATTAACTTCTAAAGGCTTATCACAACTAAAATGTAACCGAAAATAACTCTCTGACGGCCTTTCAACTTTAATCACCGTCAATGAAGCATTAATAATGTATTTTTTTGATTTTTCGTGCATTTGGTGTTCTCTTCTATTCCTCTAATATCGCATCACTATCATACAACATAATTGGTATAAAAAAGGGGAATTTTTAATCGCGGGAAAGAGAAAAAAAACCACCCTAAATGGGTGGAACCTAAATCAATAGCAAGTATTAAAAACGTAAGGCTCCAAACGCCCCACACCAATCCTGATCGAATTTAACCACCGCAGCATCGACGGCAGGATCTGAAATAAACAGCTCCGCCACATCCACCGGCAACGTAATTGACTGACAACCGGCAAGCATACAATCTAAAGCTTGTCTTGGCGTTCTAAAACTGGCTGCTAACACCATCGATTCAGGGCAATGCAAATCTAACAGCGCTTGTAGCTCATAAACCGTATCTTTACTATTACCACCTTGGGCATCAATACGGTTGACATAAGGAGCAATATATTTTGCACCAGCAAGCGCAGCCAAAAAGCCCTGACCCGCACCATAAACGGCCGTACCTAAAGTTGGAATACCCTGCTTGGTCAACTCCTTAATCGCCATCAACCCCTCGGCATTAACAGGGATTTTAGTCACAATCGATGGAATGACTTTACGAAGTTGCTCAGCTTCCTTAATCATCTCTTTAGCATTATGAGAAAGCACTTGCGCGAATAACAACTTATCAGAACCCAGCAAATCTTGTAATTCAGATAACAAATCAAAAATTGGCTTACGCGATTTAGCGACAATACTTGGATTAGTGGTAACCCCCTTTATTGGTAAAATTGCAGCTAAACGCTTAATTGCTGCAACATCGGCTGTATCTAAATATAATTCCATACCCACTCCTAATTAAATGCTTAATTGATGAGTAGCATAGTAAAAAAAAATTTAATTCAAGCCTAGAAGACAAAATTTCTATTTACTGGACTTTTGTACGATAAATAGCAAAATGCGATCTCGATCACATTTTTAATAATAATTAATAACACATTAAATTAAATAAATTTTTCAACTTTAACTCTACAAGCTATAATTAAACAAACTGCACATTACTTGGTTTACTAACAATATGACCACAAACCTAAAAAACGTATTAACTCAGCTCACTAACCAACAAATCAACCACCTCTATTTTGCCAATAACCAACAAACGGCACCGCTACATGCTTATCAAGTTGATTTTCCGAGGATCGAAGTGATTATAGAAGGTCAACAGCTTATGCAATGGGCTGACAGCAATGGCAAAATAATGACACAACAACTTGAAGTTAATGATCTGCTCTACATTACCGCTAACAGTTGGAACAAACCTATCCGCACAACCCCAATCACCTGGTTAAACATCTTATTTGGCAAACAGCAAATTGGCATCAGCATTGTTTATTGGGACGGTAACCAATTAATTCCGCTAGCACAAACCAACATACCAAGGCGAGGTCCACGAGTTGGCACCTTTATTATTCAAGCGCTATCTGAATTGACATGGCAAAATCAACCACAAACGCAAACCGGCTACTACTTGATTCAAAGCCTGCTTAGTAACACCCTAGATTTACTTAATGCCGACATAAAAACCGCATCAAAAACCACCAGCTTATTCGAAGCAATACGCCAATATATTGATACTCATTTTCGGGAAGATATAAGCCGTGAATTTCTAGCTAAAATGTTTTATATCTCACCCAACTATTTATCCTATCTATTCAAAAACGAAGGCAAAATTGGCTTAAATGAATATCTCAACCATATCCGGATAGAGTACGCAAAATCACTACTTAAAGATTACGACTTAAACGTCAAAGAAATCTCGCTTGAAGCGGGTTTTAAAGATAGTAACTACTTTTGCCGAATTTTTAGAAAAAAAACAGAACGAACACCCACTGAATATCGACGGCAATATCATAGTAAATTATCGGAAAAGTAAACTCAGTTAATTGAAAGTAAGACAGAAGTTTCTAATTGCAAGCAATTAAGGAGCCCAAAAACCCCGCTCCTCAACTTTTTTACTATAAAAACAAAAAAATTAGTCCTAATCAAGACGGTGTTTTAAACACTTCAAGTCAACTATCTAACGGACTTATTGCTATCTCCAGTTTATTTACTCAAGTAATATGAACTATCGAATAAAAGTTAAGGAGAAACACAAAGTCCGTTGTAGTTGCGAGATCGGTCCACGAATAGCGTATTACCGTAGTACGAGCCCACAACAAACGGCTGATTATATGTAGGATTGGTATCAACTGTCCAATAATTTTTAAAGGAAAAATTGGCTTGTGAGTAATTTTTCATCAATCCCCACTCGGTAAAAAATCCTGCGCCGATTATACGCTGATAATAATTATCGATTGAAGAAGGAGTTGCACCGACTGAACCTCTACATTCATTATTTAAAGTACTATTTTCAGCACAAAAAGCATTAGTTAAATCTTTAACCTTAGGAACTTTGTAACCGATACGTTTACACCAAGATAATGTATTAGCATAATTGTCTTCAAAAGTACCTCGGTTGATGAACCACTGCTTTAACTCAAACCCATACTTAACAACTTCATTACCTTGGCTGTCACGACCGATTAACTCGAAAGTCTGAGGTAAGGAGGGGCTTGGTATATTTCCAGGATTTTTAGCTCTCCATTGTGATGAAGTTGCAACAGGGCCAGTTAATGTAACACGAATCCCTGTATTTGATGAATTTGTCATAGTAGCGGTAATACCGCCATGGGAGACCGTATCCCAAGTTAATGGCTGATGATTACCAGCAATAATTAAATCAAAAAACAAATTGTTAGCGCCTGTAGTGGGGAAGTTTAAATTATAAGATGACGAAATAAAAGACTGTGGAATAAAACCCTTATCAGTTTTCCACATAGTAGTTGGACCAGCATAACTATAATTACCGTAAGTTGTATCTGGCTTGGCAAAACAAACCGTTGGCAATTCTTTAGGATTAATATGATAAGTAACACTATTAGCATTAAAAGTACTACTATTAGGAATGCCATAACGAGTAGTTAATGTTCCACTTGTATTAGCTAATGTAACACGATAAGAACCATTACACAGTGATGGCACTGTATCACGTGATAAGAATATATAGTCTTCATCAACAATATACAAATTTAGGTCACCAGTAACTGAAACATCAGCATCTCCATCATCATCGCTCCAATAATTAAAAGGCGCAGCAATAAGAGTATTCAAACCAACTGAATAGCTATTCCTTGGCATTAACATATCAATATCAGAAAAGCTTTGACCAGCTACAGGCAATTCAATTGGGATTGTTGACGAATTATTTGTTGAAGGTGTGTATTTATCCCCATTAGAAAGAGATATCCATAACAGATCGTCAGTATTGATGGCTCGCGTGCGCCCTTCATCAAATGTTAAATAAGGCGCATTCCCTTGAATCGCATTTGATGTTATAGAAGTTAATGCATCACAAGAATACGAAGTTATAAACAAAAAGCCATACGACAAAAGCATTTGGCGAGATAATATGAAAGCATAATATAATCGTTTGGAAGATATTTGCAATGATCTACATAACGATCTTAAAATTTTGACGATTAATAAACTAGAGTTAAAAAAAAGACTTTTTGAGCTTAAATTAAGTAAGTGTAAATTATAAATTGAACAGATTTGGTCTTTGAAATTGCATATCATAACAAATACCTTATCAATTAAGTTTTATTTAAATTTTTATTTTTATCTACTGCTCCTTAACTAACAATAACTTCTCATTAAAATACTACTTACTAAACTGCGAGTAAAGGATAAAAATCTCCCACCCTATGCGCAATGTATTTCATTACTAAATAATTAATACTGTAACATTCTATCTTACAAATAGACATTTTAACAATGAGAATTGTGATTTTATAATACAACACATTCGTCAATAAAATCCATCATAGCCTAAAGGCCGATTATTGATATGCTTTACAAAATCGTTTTTTAACGCTTGGCTACATTGACTCTTTGAGTCAGCTAACTCATAACAACTTAAGGCTATATTTTCTCAACCACCTTCATTGAGCTTACAATTAGGCACAGCAAAACTCTAACCTGTAGCAGGGAAAACGATGGGGGTTGCAGATGAAGAATTGGTAGAAGGCGTATATTTAACACTATTAGATAACGTAATACCGTTCAGATCATTTGTATCAACCGTTCGAATACAACCATCATCAAACGTTAAATATGGAACATTACCGTGGATAATATTTGAAGTTTGTTTGGTTAATGCATAGCTGGAAAAAAAGACAGACAGCAAAATAGCTAAAATAGTCTGCCTGAATAATTGAGGAATTATCGCGTTTGAGATCTCTTGTATAAACGCCTTAAAAACATGCAAAACATCGGCATTTAACTCCATTTAATTTATAATATATATTTGCAATTAACATAGTGATTTGATTTATTTTATTTTTATGCCTTCTGTTTCATCTTTTAGCCATTAAGCTAAAATTGGGTAAAAAGTATAATCGCCACCCAAAATTGGATTTTTCAATTCGTTAACGAATATACTTTTTATATTTCCACCTCGCTAATGGCACTAAGGATAAGTGCAAAACCCTACCGATTTATCATACGAGGGTTCAGCCCAATGTATATGACCATCTGTAGGAAAAACGACGAACCGACTCAAACTTTTTTCATCACTGGTCCAGTACCATCGGACGGCGTCAAAGTTGGTTCGATCATATTTGCCTATATTACCCCACTCCGCAAGCAAGCCTGCACCAATTGTACGCATATAATAATCACCTGATGATGAAGGTGTACCACCAGTAATTTCATAACGTTTTGCATTAGTTAAATCTTTAACTCTAGAAAGGCGATAACCAATACTTTTACACCAGGATTCCATGCTAGAATAGGTGTAATAGCTTTTACCTCGGTTGACAAACCATTGTTTTAATGTAAAACCATATTTAACGATAGCTTTACCTTTACTATCTCGACCAACTAACTCGAATGTCTGAGGCAAAGTAGGCTTAGTAATAGGACCTGGATTGCCGGAATTCCATTGGGATTGAGTTGCAACAGGGCCAGTTAAGGTAACTCGTGCGCTTGTAGCTGTAACATCAGTCATAGTAGCAGTGATACCACCATGCGAAACAGGAGCCCAAGATAGTGCCTCAGTATAACCAATCCGCAAATCAAAGAACATGTTGTTAGCTCCAGTAGTTGGAAAGTTTTTACCATAATCTAATGGGTTAGTTGACTGAGGGAAAAAACCAAGAGAAGGATTGAAAATTTCAGGAGGACCTGCTTTTACACCACCCTCTCCCTCATAAGATAAGCTTGGGCTGACAAAACAAATATCAATACCCACAGGTTTGACATAATAAGTGACATTATTGGAATTAAGACTACTACTATTTGGAAGACCATAACGAGTGCTTAATGTACCACCTATAGCCTCTAATACAATCCGATAAGGTGCACCACAAGACGTTAGCACTGTATTGCGCGATGATATAGTTCTACCGATTCTATCATAGATAGATAACCTTAAAAAACCAGAAATATTAATATCACCATCACCATCATCATCATCCCAATAAGGAAGTAGAATTCTGTCTAATTCGACTGAATCTTCTCCTCTTGGGATGAACATATTTATATCAGAAAAGCTTTGACCTTTAGCAGGTAACTCAATTGGTGTTGAAGATGATGAAGTATTGGTTGTAGTCGTGTATCGCTTTCCGTTAGATAACGTAATATTGAGCAGATAATCAAGATCAAGAGTACTAGTCCGGCCACCATCGAAAGTTAAATGCGGTGGATTACCATGAATCATATTCGTGGTTTTAGAGGTTAATGCATGGCTAGAATAAAAAGGTATTAACAAAAAGCCAAGCGGTAAAAAGATCTGCCGAAATAATTTAGATCTGAGAGTTGATCGGAATGATCTAAATGACGATCGAAATAACGATCGGTGCAACGATTCACTATGCGATCTTAAATTTTCGTCGAATAATAAACCGGAGTGAAAAAAAAGAGGTTTAGAGTTTAAATTTGGTGAATTTAAATTATAGGTTGGCCAAGTTGCCTGTTGCCTGTTGCCTGTTGAAAATTGTAATACATATTCGACTATCCTGTCAAGTAAATTTTTGATTTATTTACTATTTTATGTTTGTTGATAAAATTTTAGCTATTCAGCTAAATTGATCCGAAAGTATAATAACTGGAAAAATATGACGCAATAAATTTTTTACTTTATATTGTTAACTTTTGTAAATGCGATCAAAAAAAGATCCAAATAATTATTTGCTAAATTTGGGTTTAATTGATAAATATCAACTTTATAAATCTTTAAAATTATAGTTTTTAATCCAGAGAAAATTTAATTTTATTTAATTTTTGTTTATTTATTGATTTCTAGGTAGAGATTTAAATGCCAAAAACCCCGCTCCTCAACTTTTTTGATTATCATTTTTCGCTCTTCTTGATCAAAAAACGTCCACGCAACAAAACGGCTAATTTTTTGTCCTTGAGCCATAGAGACAATTTTATATTCAGTTGCCACTTTTAGTTGTTTTTTTATTTTGCTTAGCGTCTCTTTTTTCGATACCAATGAGGTAAACCACAGGCATTGCGTTTTGTATTTGATACTCTCTTTTATCATTCTAGTGATAAATGCACTTTCACCCCCTTTGCACCAGAGTTCAGCGTGTTGTCCACCAAAGTTGAGGATGAGATTATCTTTCGTTGAATTTACTTTTCCCAACTTTTTAAGTTTAGTGTAAGCACTTGCATGCGCTTCTTGTTCGGAGGCGTGAAAAGGTGGATTGCATAGGGTAGCTAGGTAAAATTCTTTAGGTTGAATGATATTTTCAAAAATAGCTTCGTTGTCAGGTTGTAAGCGACATTGTAATGTGTTTTTTAATAGATCATTAGATTGTGCTATCAATGAAGCAACTTTTATTGATGTTGGATTGATATCACTACCAACAAATGACCAACCATACTCTGCACAACCAATAATTGGATAAATAATATTCGCCCCAACCCCAATATCTAAAATGCGAACCTGTTTACCTGTAGGAATTTGGTTATCTTGCGCTAACAGATCGGCAAGATAGTGTATATAATCTGCTCGTCCCGGAATTGGCGGACATAGATAGTTGTCAGGAATATCCCAATACGAAAGTTGATAATAGTGCAATAATAGCGCTTTATTTAGCATTTTTACTGCAGTAGGATCAGCAAAATCAATCGTTAACCGTCCATATTGATTAGGCTTTACAAAATTAGATAGCTCGTTCAATGTTTTGATAAGTAAATCAAATGGATAACCATTAATGTGTTTATTGCGGTGGTGTAAAGCTGTTTTTTTGATTGATTGCATGGATGATCCAACATAGAGAATTAATCACTATTATAACGTTTTTGAGCAAATTTGTGAAAATAGCGAGAGATTTTATGCTTCAAAAACCCCGCTTATCAACTTTTTTTATAATCGTTAAGTTATACGATTGTGGATGATTCGAAAATTAATTTTGAATTTGTTATAATCATCCACTTTAAATCCAACCGATAATACAATGAAAAATATAAAAAAGTTTTTGATATTCCCTTTTTTGAGTTTAATGCTTATGTCTTTTGATTCCTATGCGAGTGAGTTTAATGGACAGGCGTTATCATTACTTTGGGTGATCCCTTTCGTTGGAATTTTGTTATCGATTGCTTTATGTCCACTATTTTTAGCCCGATTATGGCATTATCACTACGGTAAAGTTGTTGCCGTTTGGACGTTATTATTTTTGGGGTTTGCACTGGTTTCATTTGGTTTAACGACCACAATTGAGCTAACAGTACATGCCATTGTTCAGGAGTATATTCCTTTTATATTATTACTTTTGGCTTTGTTTACGGTTTCCGGTGGCATTCTGGTTAAGAGTGATAAAATCAGCACACCAAAATCCAACGTTATTTTACTGATGATTGGCGTTGTGCTTGCTTCAATTATGGGAACAACTGGCGCTGCGATGTTGATGATTCGTCCACTACTTCGAGCTAATCGTCAACGACAGTATGCTGTACACACGGTAATATTTTTTATCTTTTTAGTTGCCAATATTGGCGGTGGATTAACGCCTTTAGGCGATCCACCGTTATTTATTGGTTTTTTAAAAGGTGTCGATTTTTTCTGGACAGTTAAGCATATGCTGTTGCCTGTTGTGTTTACATCTGGGTTATTGCTAATTATTTATTATTTTATCGATCATTACTATTACGTTAAGCAGTATGGTGTGAATAGCAATCCAATTAGTGCTAAGCCTGTTAAGTTATATGGTCTAAATAATCTTGTATTATTATTGGCTATTATTGCTAGCGTGATTTTGTCTGGTGTGTGGCATTCATCGATAAGTTTTACTATTTTAGGTTCACAAATCGCATTACAAAATTTAGTTCGTGATGGTCTTTTTATTGCTATTACGATAATTTCAATAATGATTACCCCAAAACAAGTTCGAGCAGGCAACGAATTTAATTGGGAGCCGATAAAAGAGGTTGCTAAGTTATTTATTGGGATTTTTATTACTATTGTACCTGTGCTGGCGATTTTACGTGCGGGTAATGATGGTGCGTTGGCTTCGGTCATTTCATTGGTGACTAATGACCAAGGTGCGCCAATAAATAGTATGTATTTTTGGTTATCAGGATTGCTATCCGGATTTTTAGATAATGCACCAACTTATCTGGTCTTTTTCAATCTTGCTTCGGGTAATGCTAGTAGCTTAATGACGACGTTTGAAAGCACTTTACTGGCCATTTCAATGGGCTCGGTATTTATGGGCGCTTTAAGTTATATTGGTAATGCCCCTAACTTTATGGTTAAAAGCATTGCAGACCAAAATAAAATCAATATGCCTAGCTTTTTTGGTTATATGAAGTGGTCAATCGGGATTTTGATTCCGGTTTTTATTATTGATAATTTGGTGTTTTTTGTGTTTTTTTAAGAAATGACTCTTTTTAGAATTCCCCAAGCAAAGTGCGTATTATTTTTACTTGGGGTGAATGTTAATTAGTCTTATTTAAAAGAAATATTTAAAACGGACCCTTGCACCATAACGATTATCGTTACCTCCTCCTTGTTTTTCATCGCGCTCTAATCTAGATAAGTAAGTCCCTAAATAGATATTGAAGTTATCCATATCCATCACATTTGAAATTAAGTATGAGGCATTGACAGTATGTAATTTATATTTACCTTTAGCATAAATTTCACCATCACCTCGATAATTTGTATTAAATGCTTTTATATCATTGGCAGCATAGATGTAACCAAGACCAATACCTTTCCAAATACCATTGATACCCGCGGTAAAATCTTTTTCTTGTTCGGCATCTAAATAGGAGATGCTGCTATTGAGCAGTAATCCCTCAGATGATTTATCAAAATCACCTGCACTATTCCAACTCATCGTTAAGCCATACCCATTACGTTTTGACTGATCATGCCATTTGCCGTTTATATCATGATAAGCGTTATTAACAACATTACGCTCCATTGCTAGAGCTGCTGATATATCATTATTTCGGTAGGATATGATGGGACGTAAGTAAACGACGTTTTTATCTTTTTGCAATTTATATCCATGATAACGGCTATGATCAAATAAGGAGGTACCATCTTTTACCATTGCATTAACTTGCAAGTTCAAATCCCCCAACTCTTTGGTTAATTCGATTGCACCGCCGTTACTGCTACGCCCTCTACCCTCTTTCATCATATAGATGTAACCACACTATATAAATCGTTGGCAGTATTGCCAGAATATTCTATGAAGGTATCTTGCCCAAGTGGGAACATGTCGTAAGCTTCATAGCGACCAATTCGTAGGCGCCAATCATCTTTTTTACCAAAATAGAAACTAGCATCATCTAGGTTAACTTTACCTCCCATATCAGCAAGCGGTTGCACCGAGAATCCTGCATAGTTCTGATTCGCTAATTCTCTTTTCCCATCCAAGCCGAATAAAATACGGCCATTTATATCCCACTGATCTGTGTCATTAGCATCAAAGTCTGCCGATGTTCTAAGTGAGGTTAACTGCTTTTTTTTGCTTGCAGCATCAATATTAAATTCGACATCGCCATAAAGTTTAAGTGTTCCTTGTTCGGTCTGCCATTCAATGGATGCTAATGCGGATAAAGAATAGAAACAGCAGACTCCAGCTATTATTTTTAATTTCATCGTTATTTCCTTTTAATGTAAATTGATTAAACTTTTTGTTCATCATTAAGATTTCTGGCATCTAATTCAGCTCGAATTGAAGTATAACTGTCATCAAGTTTGTAGAACTTAGCTATCCAAATCATCGAGGCAATAATTAAAATGGCAGGTAAATATAAGTAACAGAGTTTGATTGCAAAAAGCGCACTTGGTACTTGAACTGCATTGGCAACATATCCACCAGATGAGAGTAAAAAACCGGTAATAGCACCAGCGCCAGCCATCGCCACTTTGCCAAAGAATCCATTGATTGATGTCAAAATTCCAGCAGTATTAATACCGGTTTTCCATACACCATAATCAACCGGGTCAGCCTGCATTGAAAAATAGATAGCAAGGCGTTGCCCAGCACCGAGTGATAAGATAACCGCGCCGATGATAAGACCAAGATGATTCACGCCCGATAACATCATTATTCCCATACCAATTAAGTTGATAGCGCTTGAAAATAGATAGACATGTCGTTTTTTCATCTGATTGGCTAAGAATGGTACGGTAAGTGTGCCAATTAAGGGGACGAAAGTTGATATTCCCGCAATTATTGCGGTAAGGTTTTCGCTTTGGACGTAATAGTTGAAGAAATAGACTAAGGAGCCAGTTTGTAAAAAGAATGCGCCCCACATAAGAAAGATGTTAGTTGCAAAGATTTTCCATGGGTTGTTGTCTTTAAACCTTTCCATGCTCTAGTTAAGGTCATTCGCTCTTGTTGTATAGTGATTTTTTCCTCAACATTTTTAAAACTGACTATCAGAAAGAAAGTCGCAATAATCCCAAAAACAATAGCGGTATATAAAAAGCCATGTGTTTGATCACCATTTCCCAATGTCGCAACTAGCGGTAATGTTGCCACTGCAACAATCGTTGAACCTAAGGAACCTAATAAAATTCTTACTGAAGATAAGGTTGTTCTTTCTAATGAATCCGCAGTTAAAAATGGCAACATTGCACTAAATGGTATATTGACCAAGGTATAGATAAAAGAGAGGCAAAGATAGGTGATAAAGGCATAGATTAGTTTACCTGTCGTACCAAAATCAGGCACATAGAAAACTAAAATACACAATATGCCAAACGGTATTGCGCCGATTAATAGCCATGGACGACAACGTCCCCAACGTGTGGATGTATTATCGATAACTAAGCCCATTAAGACATCAGCAACACCATCAACCAGCCGGGTAACTAAAAACATTAGACCGACATAATAAGCGGGTAGTGCCATTACGTCCGTATAAAAATACATAAGATATAATGAGATTAATTGCCATACTAAATTACAAGATAAGTCAGCAATCCCATAACCTATGCGTTGCCGCCAAAGAGAAAATAATGAATTGACCATTTTTTTATTCCTTATAAATTTTTAGTTAAAGTTTATTTTGTCGAATAAACCAAGCCGGTGTGCAACTCCAAGCATGACAGTAGCTATTGATGATTTTGCTACCATACGGTGAATAATTAAGGTCGTTTGGATCAAACAATTCCCAAAATGTGTCTGCCCCAAATTCGACCATTTTTCCCCAATATGCTTTAATCTCATCAATGGCTTGTTGTTTCATGCCTGTTTTGAACAAGGCTAAGATGTAGTGATGTCGTAAGTAAGGCGTGTTCATGCCGATTTCTGGTGGAGTTGTTATTAATTGGGTTAATAATTTTTGTTGATGAGCTAAATCGCCTACATCAGCTAAAACCATCCAAATTTGTGTGGCGTAACTAATTTGTTTTTGTTCGCCACTGGTGTAAAAACCGGCTTGCTCGTCCCATAATGTTTGTGCTGCTCTTTTAACCAAATCTAATTTTTGGTTAAGCGCCTGAGTTATATCAGGTTGAAAATGTTGGGAAAGTCGACATGCTTTGTCTAAACAGTAAATTAAAACACCTTGAGAAGCGCCTTGTTTATTGAGTTTTTCGTGCCAATCAATAAATGACCACCAATCATCACTATCTTGAACTAATCCTTGCGCGTCACAACGTTTTAGATTTATTTCAATTTGCTGTAATGCGATCGGCCATAGCTCTTTAACCGTTTGTCGATCATTAGTTTGATTAAAGTAGTCGTAAAGGACATCGACAAAAAGAAGTGAGTAATCAAATAAGAACGTATCGTCAGCAATAATGTCAGGTTTAACAAAGACATTAGAGGAAACCAGACCATCTTCCCGACGATGGCTAGCAAAGAGGTATAAGCATCTGCGAACTAAATCGTGCTGTTGAAAAGTGACGTTGTTCACTAGGGCTTGTAAGCGTAAATCGCCTAACCACAGTCTTCTATCTCTTTTCGGTCCATCCTCGAATACGTCTTGCATACAATTTCGAAGCGTGTGAATGGAGACTTGATCTATCTTCGCTAATAGCGGATCTGATGATTGATAGCTAAGACAGTGTTCTGGTGCTGAACTGACTGTGTTAAAAGTGATATCTTTAAATAAAATTTGGTATTTAGGCGATAGTGAGACAATATCTATTTTTAAGTATCGAAAACAGTAGCGTCGAGATAAGTTGATTTTAGCGGGTAAAATATCAATGTACTCATCATGCTGTTGTAACCAGCTTTTGCTAAGCCAACCTTGATATTGACTGAATGGTTCAGCAATTTCACACAGTGTTTCACCAAATGTTAATTTTATATGCGCAGGCGCATCAGGAGGGCTACCAGTAGATTCGCACAAGAAAGAGAGGTAACCAACATTGTGTTGACCAAAATCAATTATAAAACTATCACCTGAATGAAAACTCTGATTGAGATAATCATTTGCATCACTCACTATTTTTGATGACCAATGATGAATAGCACTTGGATCATTGATGAGCGAAATAATCTTTTGGGGTGAGATCTTTTTTTGATAAATCTTTGGTTGTAATTGCTTTGCTTTCAGAATAAATGCATTATCTTTTACCATAACTGCATCAATATTTTTTTGAATTGCTTGTGCCATATTCTTCTCCTATAGAAAACATTTAGGAGTATAGCTATGCAAAACAAAAGCTAGCCACTAAGATACTGCCAGATTGCGTTTATAAATGGCAATATTAAAAAGCTTATACCGAGCAAGTTCACATTTTTAAGAATATTATTTTTTATCTCATGTTTAATTACTTTATTGTATTTATATGACGGATAAAAATTGTCTTTTATTTAACGGGATACCTTGATAATAAGTTACCGTTGTAAGGATATAATCAATATGTATACTTTAAAAATTGACACTTATTTTAATCATAAATCAGATAAATTAGCCCTTTATAAGAGTGACCCTGAGGACAACGGTTGCGAGCATAATCATGAGTTCGATGAGTTAGTGATTGTTGAGCACGGTCATGGTTTACATGTTATTAATGGTAAGCCGTTATTTATTCAACAAGGTGATGTTTTTTTAGTTAGAGGGCATGATTACCATTTTTATGATGATCTCGGAACGCTAAAGCTAACTAATATCCTGATTAATCCCAATCAGAATTTTACTTTTTTGAAGAATATGGAGGAGCTATTAAGGCCTATCTCCGCAAGTGATTTAAGTTCTTATATTTGGTTAGCGCCTAATATTCGTAAAGAGTGTAATTCTGTTATTGATCAGTTATTTAATTTAAATAATTCAATTGAGCATCGTGAGTATCTGTTTTTTAAATTGCTTGTTATCATTAAGCAATATCAACGTCAGTCACAACAAAATAATACCCGCTATAAACTCCATCTTTTGCTTAACCATCTTCAAGAAAATTGCTTTGATGAATATGATTGGAACAATATAGCGCAAACATTTCATTTAACAACACGTACAATGTTTAGGCATATTAAACAAGCAACCGGCCTAACTCCTGAAAATTACATCAGACGATTACGGTTAATGTCAGCAAGATTAAAGATTAGAGAAAGTGATATGACTATTACCGAAATATCATTACTTTGTGGTTTTGTTAATAGTACTCATTTTACTACACTGTATAAAAAAACGTTTGGTATCACGCCATCTGAAGAGCGAAAATTTAACTAGATTTTAATATGGTTGGGTTTTAAATAACGATTAAGGATTTAAGTACTTGTGACAGTTTACACTGTCACAAGCATTAACTTAATTATTCAACGGATATTTGAGCCATGGGCTTTCTTCCGAAGTGGTGCTTTCGGTGTAGATATCAAATAGACCAGAAAGCGAAGCATCATCAGGCTGGTACACAGCACGACCTAGCATATAACTTTGACCAAATTCTTTCCAATTGGCAAAATTTTCTTTAACCGTTGGTAAAACTGAGTTAATCGATTGCCATGCTTGATCTTTGCTAATATAGCCCGCTATATAGCTTGCTCTGGCAATATAAACTAGGCGTCCTAAATCCCATGCAATTGAACCTCGTAGTAAAATTTGACGCAATTCGTCTTGGTCTTCAGCGACTTTGTTTTCAATCAGCATTGAAGATACTTGATCTAATCTTGAGCAATAGATTGTAATAATATCACGGTAATCTTCTGGAACTTGGTCATCAATACAACTTTGCCACTGCTCTTTAGGTACGTTTAGATAAATTTCAATCGCTACATCAATGAGTTTGTGAGTTGATCCAAAAGAGGATAAACATTCAGTAGCACTTTCCGGAGAAGTAATATCCCAAGCTGTACTTAAGCGATATCGCTGTTCTTTTTTACCAGAGTTTCTGGCATCACTTTCTAAGCTATCCCAACAAAACATATGCTGCTCAGCAATAATAAGTCCAGCTGATAATGCATTTTGCTGGTCAACTGTCAGTTGTTCAGTTTTTTGAGAATTTTGGGGAAAAGATTTGTGTTTTAAAGTTTTAATGAGAATCGTAATCACTCTATTGTATCGTACAAGTAGTGACGCTAAAAGAATCAAAATTACAATTAAGATTTCCATATGAGTATCTTCAATTTTTGACATAAATCAATTTAAGTGCTCAAAAAATATCACAAATAATAATTTCCAACAAGATAAAAATTAAAAAAAAATTAAGCTGTTTATATCACTCATTTTTTAAACAAAGTAGTTTGAAAAAATGTGAAGCTTCGCACATTTTTAATAAAAATTCCTGTATAGCTATAATTTATTGCCAAAATATTATATTAGCTGTCCAAATTTTAAAGGTGAGATTTCGATTTACTTTTTAGAATGTGGTTGTAGGTTTTTTATAAGGAGTGAGGTTCAAAATGATTGAGATGTTACTTGATAAAGATTTTTTTTCGTCTAGCGATCAAAATATCACCGTTGAGCCTCGGGCGCCTCAACCCGTCTACCCTGAACATACGCATAATTTTAATGAAATTGTTATTGTGACAAGTGGGTATGGAAAACATATTTTAAATGGGCGACTATTTGATTTATATCCAGGTATGATGTTTTATATTAAGGCTTCGGACTGCCATTTGTATGAGAACGTTAACAATCTACATTTGACCAATATTTTATTTAGGGATCCTGAGAATTTTCATTTTATTAATGGGATAAATCAGTTAATTCCAAATCCTGATCCGATTCATTCTCATTACTTTTTTGATAAAAAATCTGATGACAATATTCAATCGATTATTAAACAATTGACGCAAAATCAATCAAGTGCTGTACAGGAAAGTTTATTTTTACAATTACTACTTATTTTTAATAAGAATTTTTATGTCAATGAAGGTTCTGGATCATCTGATAATCGCGTTAAGCAGTTGTTGCGTTGGTTACAGATCAATTTTAAGGAGCAAATTGATTGGGAACAGTTAACGGCACAATTTTCATTGTCATTGCGCTCTTTTCATAGGAAGATGAAAAATGAGATTGGCATCACGCCTCAAAAATATTTAATCAAGTTGCGTTTAGCTAATGCTTATACTCAGTTAATTTATAGCAATAAATCTATTACAACCATTGCGCAAGAATGTGGTTTTAATGATAGTGCTTATTTTTCTACCTGTTTTAAACAAGAATTTACGTTTTCGCCACAAGCATTACGTAATAACCCAGATAAAGGGTATCATTAGTTGTTTTACTAGTAAGTCAGGAACAGTTTATGGAAAGATGTTTGCGTTTATATAAACAAGATTATTTTATTTCAAAGATGAATACTGTTACTGTCGAAAAACGTGATCATCAACACCCTTTTCCTTTACATGATCACGATTTTTATGAAATTGTGATTGTTTGTTCAGGTAATGGTTTGCATTATTGGAATGATTATATTTATCCAATTACCAGTGGGGATATTTTATATATTAATCCTAACGATGTGCATGGTTATGAGTCAGTTAATGATTTAAAATTGGATAATATTTTATATTTGAGAGAGTCACTTTTTTTATTATCGACTATCGAGTCTTATTTACCTAAAGTGACAGCCAAACATAATGAGCGTTCTTGGCGAATTCAACCTTCATACCTTAAACTTTTATCGCCTCTTATCGAAAAATTAGCTATTGAATCAAAGAAAAATAATTTAGCCTCCGTGCATTTATCTGAGGCACTATTTTTGCAATTAGTTATTTTGTTAGACCGGATAAAACAGGCACCCAAGGTAACGGAGCCGACTGCGACTCATCAGTTAGATTTATTGTTTACCGCGCTTCATAATAGTATTGCAACGCCATTTAATGTTGATGTTTTTTGCAAGGAAAATCATATTGCAAGCCGTTCACTTAGTCGTTTATTTAAAAGCCAAACAGGGATGACCATTAGTGGTTATTTACAAAAAAGGCGATTATGTGATGCCATGTCTTTACTTCGTAATACTAACTATTCGATTAGTATGATTGCTGCTGAGTGTGGTTACGATGATAGTAACTATTTTTCCTCAGTGTTTAAAAAGCAAACCAATCAAACGCCTTCAGAGTACCGGGCTAAATTTAATGATAAGAAGTGCTAGGTGAAGGTAGATTAAAAATATATTCAATTTACTCTCTTTTAGGCTTTAAAAGAGAGTAATGTTTTATTCTAAATAAAAGACTTCTGCTAATGATTCACTAATTGGGCTGTTGTCTGGGTTGCTTGGCATGATATCTTTCATAAACGCCCACCATTTTTGACAAGCTGCTGTTTTAGCTACTGCATCCCATCGCTCTTCTGATTCGATTTCAACATAAGCAAAAAGTAGATTTCTTTTGCTGTCTAAAAATATTGAGTAATTGTGAGCGCCATGGGCTTTTAGTTCTTTTACCAGCTCGGGAAAGATTTCGTCATGCCGTTTTTTATATTCAGCATGTTTGTCAGGATGAACCTGCATTATGCTTGCTTTTCTTATCATAATTGCTCCTTTTTAATGAAAAGGTTAAATTTGCATTTAACCTATTTCATTATCACGTGTACATTCAATTTTTATTGGTAAATAGAATGATATAGTTGCTCAATTTCTTTTACGTTAGTGTCACGCGGATTGCCTCCGGTACAAACATCATCAAAAGCAGCTTGAGCTAACGCAGGGATATCCTCAAGTTTTACGCCAATATCTTTTAATGTAGGAGGGATACCAACATCTACGTTAAGTTGTTTAACAGCATCGACAGCAGCTTTTCTTGCTTGTTCGATCGTCATTTGTTCTGTTTTAGCCACTCCCATCGCTTTAGCAATATCACGATATTTTTCACCAGTAAATTCGGCATTGTAAGCCATGATATGAGGTAAAAGTACCGCATTAGCTACACCGTGAGGCGTTCCATAAAATGCTCCAAGTGGGTGAGCCATTCCGTGAACTAAACCTAATCCCACATTTGAAAAGCCCATGCCAGCAATATATTGGCCTAATGCCATGTCTTGAGAACCTTTTGCAATCCCTTTTACTGAGTCACGTAATGAACGAGATATGACTTCTATTGCTTTAAGATGGAACATGTCTGATAGTTCCCAAGCGCCTTTGGTTATATAACCTTCAATGGCGTGAGTTAAGGCATCAACACCTGTTGCTGCTTTTAAACTCGCTGGCATACTTGTCATCATATCGGAATCTATGATTGCGACAACGGGAATATCGTGAGGGTCAACGCAGACAAATTTACGTTTTTTCTCTTCATCGGTAATGACGTAGTTAATGGTCACTTCAGCTGCTGTACCTGCTGTTGTAGGAATAGCGATTGTGGGTACTGCTGGTTTTTTCGTTGGCGCTACCCCTTCAAGACTACGAACATCAGAAAATTCTGGATTGTTGATAATAATACCGATCGCTTTTGCGGTATCTTGTGGTGAGCCACCACCAATTGCAATTAGGTAGTCGGCACCCGATTGTTTGAAGACTTCAACCCCTTTTTGAACAATACCAATAGTTGGATTTGGCATGACTTCATCAAATATTTGATAAGCAAAGCCATTGTCATCTAATAGTTTTGTTACTTTAGTTGCTACTTTGAATTTAATTAAATCTTTGTCAGTAACCACTAATGCTTTTTTAAAACCCCGTTTTTTTACTTCATCTACGATGTGGCTGATTGAACCAGCGCCAAAGTAAGATGTTTCATTTAGAATCATTCTATAAGCCATAATGTTTTCCTTTTAATTCGTCATGCCTAAACCAACAATGTTCGCTGCAAAAATGATAACTAAGCAGCCAATACAAAGTATTCGTACTGGTTTTTTGCCAGTACCAAACCACTCTTTTAGTGCTAATCCAACAATACCACCACAAAGTACATAGAAACTCATATGTAACATCCAACTCATGAAACCATATTCAGTTGGAATATTTGCATGCCCCCAAGCATAGAAGAAGAATTGGAAATACCACATTGCGCCACCTAAAATGGCAAATAGTATGTTGCTAATAAGTAGGGATTTGGCAACTGAGATATCTTTTTTAAATGAAAGTTCTTTTTTAGCGCAGAGTCGACTAATACAGAAACCTAGATTAATAATTGCACCACCACCCATAATAATGACATAGCTTGGGAGAGCTACGTATAGATGGTCTACGCCAAGTTCGGCAGCTTTTTCGTGCATTGGTACTGCTGCACTCATGGCAAATGACATACCAGCAGAGAAGATACCACACATGATGGCAAGAAGAAGTCCTTTCTTTAAATTAAAATCTTCAACTTGTACTCCGAGTGTTTTTTCTTTCAATAAACCCGCATAAGTTACGATAGCGACACCAATAACAGCAACAACGACACCTAATAATGTCATTTTTCCGCCAGTTGAAGCCAATAATTCACCAAATTTACCTTGTAGTATTGGCGTCATTAGCGTACCAACGATTAAGGTTATGCCAATCGCAATACCTATGCCCATCGACATGCCTAAATAACGCATTGTTAGTCCGTAACCAATGTTACCTACTCCCCACATGGCGCCAAATAAGAAAACTGGAATTAATATATCTGAACTAAACGATCCGTAATAAGACCAAAAGTCAGGCAATAAGAAGTAACTAATTGACCATGGCAATATGATCCATGAAAATAGTCCGGCTATTGACCACATGGTTTCCCATGACCAATTTTTTACTTTTTTAAGTGGTGCGTAAAAACACGCGGCAGAAGCGGCACCAACAAAGTGCCAAAATATGCCTAAAATAATTGAACTACCCATATATTTATCCTTATATTTTTGAAATATAATTTGATATTTTTTATTAGTAGCTTTTACTGTTTTAATGCTTCTTCCATTGGGTTCACATCAAAACGCTCAGCTAATAATCTGAACTCTTCCGTGGATATGGTTTGACGTTTTCCTCCCATTGATAGGACTTTTACAAGAACTTCTGCTGATTTTTCAGCTGTATCAATCAAGCCGAAAGCTTCATCTAACGTTGGTCCTGTTCCAAATACACCATGGAAAGCCCATAACACTAAACTATGTTTTGCCATCTGTTTTGCTGTGGCATAACCAATTTCGTCTTTTCCTGGAACCATCCAAGGAACGACACCAACACCATCTGGAAATACAACTAAACATTCGGTACTCATTTCCCACAACAATCGCGTTATTACCGCAGTATCAAGTTCTAGGACATAAGTTAATGCAATTAAATTGGTCGCATGACAGTGCATGATCACGCGGTCTTTTCCTTGGCTTTGTTCGATTCTTACAATATGTGATTGCAGATGAGCAGCGAGTTCAGAAGTCGGTAATCCACCATTTATTAATCCCCACATGATGTAATAACCCTTGCCTTGTTCATCAATTTTGACAATGGCTAACGTATCAGCAGGATCTAAAATGACATTGCGGAAAAACTTACCTGATCCTGTGACAATAAAGTACTGGTTAGCAAGTTTAGTCACATCTTGTGTTAACGATACGTGACGGGGATTTTTATAAAAGTCACTTTGAAAAGAGACCACATCACTTTCAAGTAATCTTAAGCTAACATTACCACCATTACGCTCATCCCATCCTTTTAACCACATATCGTAAGTGGCTTTGATCATCCCTTTTACAAACCAAGAAGAAAGAATCTGTTGCATTTTGTTTTCCTTATGATCGTTTAGTTAAAACTGTTGTTTCATATTGACGAACTTCATCTAACCATCGGCTACCAACTGGGACGTCATTCAATAAACAGTACTGATCCCAAACTGCTTGCCAAGGTAATGATTTTTGTTCTTCGAGTAATGCTAGTCGTGAAGTAAAGTCACGATCGTGTTCATATTTTTTTAATTGTTCGGTAGGTTCTAATAGTGCTTTTAACAAGCATTTTTTCATGTTGCGAGTGCCAATTACCCAAGCGGCAATACGGTTTATAGAGGCATCAAAGAAATCTAAACCAATATGTACGCGGTCAAATAGTTTGTTTCGAATGATTTCGCTCGCGATATTTTGAGTTTCATCATCAAAGAGCACTACGTGATCACTATCCCAACGCACTGGACGGCTAACATGTAGTAAGAGATGTTCAACAAAAGGCATTACGGCAGAAATTTTGTCTGAAATGACTTCAGTTGGATGGAAATGTCCAGCATCTAAACATAGTGCAGTTTTACGTGATGTAGCATAAGCGAGATAGAATTCATTTGATCCAGCAGTATAAGATTCAAGACCAATACCGAACAATTTACTTTCGACTGCATCAATGTGATATTTTTGATCAATCTTTTCTCGAATAATTTCATCCAATGATTCAACTAAATGTTGTCTTGGTGCAAATTTATCGACAGTAATGTCTTTCATTCCATCTGGTAGCCAGATATTCATGACTGATGGTGTACCTAATTCTTTACCAAAATATTCTGATACTTTACGACAAGCTTTTCCATGATCTATCCAAAATTGACGAATTTCTGGATTAACATGAGTAAGAGTGCCTTCGTTACTTAAAGGGTGTGAAAAATATGTTGGATTGAAATCTAGACCAATCTGATGTTTTTTAGCCCATTTGACCCAATTGGCAAAGTGTTCTGGTTTGACTTCATTACGATCGACTTTTTGATCTGATTCTAAATAAGAAGCATGTAGATTTAATCGTTTTGGTCCTGGTATAAGGCTAAAGGCTTTATCTAAATCTGATCTTAATTCATCTGCATTACGAGCTTTACCCGGATAATTACCTGTCGCTTGTATACCACCAGTTAATTCACCTTCTTGCTTTTCAAAACCAGCAACATCATCGCCTTGCCAGCAATGTACAGAAATCGGTAATTTTGCCATTGCTGCTATAGCAGCATCTGTATCCACACCGATTTCAGCAAATCTTGCTTTAGCGATCTGATAGGCATTTTCAATTGCGCTCATGAAATACTCCTTAATAAATATAAAATTTTTCTATAATTGGTTAATTACTTTTGGGTTGATAATATTTAGTGTCAAAATTCTGTGAAATGAGTTGTCTTAATGCGTTAACATCAGCAATTTCACCTAATGAAATTAACTGGTAACCCACATTGCCTAAGGCTGATGATTCAATGGGACCTGCGGTAACATTGACATTGCATAAGTCAGCACATAACTGGTTTAAAAAAGCATTTTGGCAACCACCACCGACAATATGTAATGTGTTAATTGGTTTACCACTTAGCATCGATAATTCGTTTAATACATCTCGATATAGATGTGCTAGGCTGTCAAAAATACATCTCACCAATTGAGGGAGATTTTTAGGAGCCTGACCAATGTTTTCTAAACATACCTGTTTGATGGTTTCTGTCATTTCATCAGGATTTAGAAACCTTGGATCATTAGGATTAATGAGAAAAGCAAAAGGTTGCTCTTGTTTTGCCAATGTGATTAATTGATTGATATCTTTGACTTCGTGTTCAGAACAAACGCGTTGGAATAACCATAATCCCATGATGTTTTTTAACACTCGATAATTACCATCAACACCACCTTCATTGGTAATATTCGCTTTTAACGCTTCTTTTCCTGTGAAAGGTTGTTTAGATTCCAATCCCATAAGTGACCAAGTACCTGAACATAAATAAGCACTATGTTGGTCCATTAATGGCGCAGCTATAACAGCACTGGCAGTATCATGGCTTGCAATTGCAATTACTGGAATACGATCGCCCTTTGCACTTTGCCAATATCCAACTTGGTTTCCGGGCATACAAATATCACCAAACCATTTACGTGGTATGCCTAGATAATCAAGTAGATCTTTGTCCCAAGTTTGAGTTGCAACATTAACAAGTTGGGTTGTGGTGGCATTGGTATATTCACGATTTAAAACACCGGTCAATCGATAAATCAGATAATCAGGAATCATCACAAAATCAGATGCTTGCGATAGCCAAGATGGTGATTCAAGCATCATAGCTTTGAGTTGATAGAGTGTATTGAAGGTTAAGAATTGAATTCCGGTTTTTTGATAAATATTTTCTGTTCCAATTTCATCTTGTACCTTTGACATGATATTGTCAGTACGATGATCGCGATAAGAGTATGTCGGTCCGACGATTTGGCCTTGCTTGTCAAGCAATACATAATCAACGCCCCATGTATCTATACCAATACTATCGAGTTTGATTCCTTGTTGAATAATTTTGTTTAATCCATTTAAGATTTCTTGTTCTAAATAGTTCAAATCCCAACAAAAATTTTTACCATCACTTTTATACCCATTACTGAATCGGTGGATTTCTGTTAATGTGATTTTTTGAGATTGATAACTCGACAACATAACTCGGCCACTAGATGCACCTAAATCAATTGCAGCAATATATCTATCTGCCATTATAACTTACCCTCAATTTTGCTAATGGGGATAGTCTAGAGAACTATTTTGATAGACACTTTTAATTGACTGCCATTGTTAGTGAAGTTTGGCAAAATTTTTAAAATTCTTGTGATCTTTGCCACAAAATATGAATTAAGTTGTGCTATTTATACTTTCAGAATAAATATTGATATAATGCATTATTTCGAAAATAATTTGAGAGCTATCTATGTTAAATCAGTTAAAAGCAATTATTCAGTATCTTCTTCCAAAACAATTATTAACTACCCTATTTGGTTGGTTAGCTAACAGACGTTTAGGAAAAGTCACTACATGGATGATTATCGGTTTTTGTAAATTATATAAAATCGATTTAAGTGAAGCTAAATTGACTGATGCTAAAGAGTACAAAACGTTCAATGACTTTTTCGCTCGTGAGCTAAAAGAAGATGCGCGAACAATCGATGATGCGGCAAATAGTATTGTAATGCCAGCAGATGGGGTAATTAGTCAATTTGGTAACATTCAAGATAATCTTCTTTTGCAAGCTAAAGGACATTTTTATTCTTTAGAATCCCTGCTTGCTTGTCATCCTGATATGATTAAGTTTTTTAAAAATGGATCTTTTGCAACTACTTATTTATCACCTAAAAACTACCATCGTTTTCATATGCCTTGTGATGGTATATTGCGTGAGATGATTTATGTTCCTGGCTCACTATTTTCAGTGAATAAAGCAACAACAGAAACTATTCCTAATATTTTTGCTCGAAATGAACGTGTAATTTGTCTATTTGAAACTGAATTTGGACCAATGGCACAAATTATGGTTGGGGCAACGATTGTAGGAAGTATTGAATTAAATTGGGAAGGCGTTATTACGCCTCCTCGTGACGGCATAATGAAACGTTGGACTTATTCTGGTCAGATTAAATTAGCGAAGGGTGAAGATATGGGTTGCTTTAAATTAGGTTCAACCGTTATTACGCTGTTTGCTTCAAATGCTGTTGAATTTGACAGCCATCTTAAACTTGGTGACGTTACTCGTGTAGGTCAAAAACTAGCTGAAAGGATCTAACTTTATGTTGATGCGTGGTTTTTTGGGTGGAATATTACTCCTTCTGTCTTGCTTTGCTTTTGCTGAAGAATCAATACCTAATATTGATAATGAAGATCAGCTTACCGAAGTTATTGCTAAGCTTAATGAAAAAAATGAAGATCTTCGTCAGAATATGGAGTATCAAAAAGCGCATTTAACCAGCATCATCAATGAACAAAATAATATTAATACCCAAATTTCCCATGTTCAAAATACGCTCGCAACCCTTGCTGAACAGGGCGAATGGTTAAGTTTTTCAACAGCATTAGGTGAAACCCTTCGCCAACAATTATTACGATTACCTGAAAAACCTAAATCACAACCCCTTGATGCTGAAATCGCAGAAGCCAAAGTTCAGCAACTCAATTATTCAAATACCTTAGCTAGGCTAGATAGTTACCCTACGTTACCAAGTAATTTGAATAATCTAAAATCAGCTAGTCAATATCGCCGTTTATTAAGAGAACAAAGTGAGCTCATCAAAACGTTGATTTCGGGTACTGATACCACGATTCTTGAACTAACTAAATTAAAAATATCGAATAAGCAACTAACCAATGCTATCGATGAGGTTAATGATGCTGCACACCGTTACTTTTTCTGGGTTGCTGACGTCAATCCCGTTTCATTAAGTTTTATTCTTGATTTAGCCAGAGATGTCGTTTATGTCACCGTTCAAATTGATACGCTGTCACAACTATATAATGCTGGTGTTGAAGTGCTTAGTGCGCCAAAACCACTGTTTTTCCTAGTATTATCTTTATTGTTTGTATTTGTACATTTCAAAATGCGAGGAAAATATAACGCTTTCTTAAATAAATCGGCGGCTCGGGTTGGTAAAGTCACCCAAGATAGTTATTCACTTACTTTGGAAGTGATTGTTTTGTCATTAATTATGGCATTGCCTGTTCCTATTTTATGGGCTGCTTTAGGTTATGCTCTTCAAATTAACTGGGATTATCCTGTAGCCGTTGCTCTAGGCTATGGCGTTAATGCAGCTGCTCCAATTTTGTGGGTGTTTATTATCACCGCGCATTTTGCGTCTCAAAATGGGCTATTTATTACTCATTTTGGATGGTCAAAGAAAAATGTCCGTCAAGCTATGAAATATTATCAACTGTCGGTTTGGGTGGTTATCCCTTTAGTAATGGTTGTAATGAGCTTTGATCAGTTTAACAATCGTCAATTTGCAGCAACTATCGGTCGTACCGCATTCATTATTCTCTGTTTTGCACTCGTATTTATGACTAATTCTATTCATCGCGCTGAAGTTCCACTTTATATCGATAAAAAAGGATCTGGCGATAATTTATTAAGTCATATTCTGTGGTTTGTGTTGTTGAGTGCACCATGGTTAGCCATTATTGCTGCTTGTTTAGGTTATTTATCGACAGCTGAAGTATTATTAGGACGGTTAGAAGCTTCGGTCATTATCTGGTTTGGCTTGTTAGTGGTCTATTTTATGATACGCCGTTGGATGTGGATACAAAAACGACGAATTGAATTTGAACGTACAAAACAACGTCGATTAGAACGTATGCAGCGCGCTAAAGGAATTGAAGAAGATCTCACCCCATTAAATGATAATATGGATGAACCTGTTATCGACTTAGATGTGATCAGTGCCCAATCATTACAACTAGTCAGGTCAATTATTATGCTAATTGCTTTAATTAGTATGATTTTACTTTGGTCTGAACTTCATTCCGCTTTTGCCTTTATGAATAATATCAAGCTATGGGGAACAAGTACCATTATTAATGGCAACGAAATTGAACAACATATTACCCTAGGTGCTGTCTGTATCGCGATCTTGGTTATGACCATTACTGTTCAGTTAGTAAAAAACTTACCGGCGCTGCTTGAGTTAGGCATTTTACAACATTTAGACCTCGCACCCGGCACTGGATATGCCATTTCAACCGTATCAAAATATATTATTTTGATGGTTGGTTGTATGATTGCTTTTTCATTTATCGGGATTGATTGGTCTAAGATTCAGTGGTTAATAGCGGCATTAGGTGTTGGTTTAGGATTTGGTTTACAAGAGATTTTTGCTAACTTTATTTCTGGCTTAATTATTCTGTTTGAAAAACCGGTGAGAATTGGCGATACCGTAACTATTCGTGATTTAACAGGTAACATTACCAAAATTAATACTCGTGCAATAACGATTGTTGATTGGGATCGTAAAGAAATTGTTATGCCAAATAAGGCTTTTATTACTGAACAATTGGTCAACTGGTCTTTATCTGACTCAATTACTCGTATTGTGTTAACTATACCCGCTACGATTGATGCCGATAGTGAACTGGTTATGAAGCTATTACAACAAGTTTCAGAGGAGTGTGAATTTGTTCTTAACGATCCTGAACCGCAAGTCTTTTTAGTGGATATTCAAGAAGGTATTCAATTATTTGAGCTACGTGTTTTTGCAGCTGAAATGGGGCATCGTATGAAATTACGTAGCTCAATACAAAAATTGATTCTTGAAGCTTATCGCCAACATAATTTGACATTGCCATTCCCACCTTTACAAACCAATTTAGAAGCGCTTGGTCGCAAAAGTGGGCGTCGTAGTTATACAATTGGTACTATTTAACCAAACAAGGTTTCTAACCATGGCACCCCAAATGCACCGGGTGCCAATAAAACAAATGCCCAGATTGGTGCTGAAGCAATATTGGCGATATTGAATTTTGCTGCTGGCATATGCATTGTTCCTGCAATTAATGGAACGATTGCACGCAATGGCCCAAAGAATCGACCAATAAACACGCCGAAAGTACCGTATCGCTGGAAAAATTGTTCAGCACGAAATATCATTTTTGGGTATTTATTTAAAGGCCATGAAGAGATTACCTGTTGGTGATAATGTTTACCTAACCAATAAGAGATGAAATCCCCTACAATGGCACCTAATGATGCCGATATCAAAACAGGAACAAATGAGATCACCCCTGTTCCCACTAATGCTCCTGCACCTAATAAAATTGCTGTAGCAGGTACCAGCAATGAAATAATCGCTAATGACTCGCCAAACGCTAATATGAAAATAATTGGCAATGCCCAAATTTGATGATGCTCAATAAATTGCATAATAGTATGCGTAATCTCATTTAATGACATAATTTTTTAGCTTCTATTTTTTTAGAATAACTCATTTTAACACAACAAAAGCAGTATAGTTCGACTAATCATTGGTAGAAACTAACAAAAGTAATAAGTTAAATGACAGGCTTTTTATTGATATCAACCTCAGTTATTATAATTGGAATTAAATTGCTAATAATGATGAGACATACCATGACAGTAGGCATTGAAAAATGTAATGTGAATAAATTTAAACAAGGTCAATTACAACCATTGCAAGAAGATACTGTCGCAATTGAAAAACCTGTTGCGCTTATTTATAACGGTATTTCTCACGTGGTAATGATGGCAACACCCAAAGATCTTAATTATTTTGCTATTGGCTTTTCATTAACAGAAAAAATCATCGAGTCTGTTGATGAAATTTATGGTATTGAGATCATCGATACTAAGCAAGGCATTGAAGTCCATATTGAGCTATCTTCACGACGTTTTATGCAATTAAAAGAAAAACGTCGAAATTTAACTGGTAGAAGTGGCTGTGGAATTTGTGGTACCGAACAGATAGAGCAAGTTTGCCAGTTTATTCCCCCCCTTTCTTTAAACGATAAAATTCATCTTTCTGATTTTGAACAGTCCCTTAATTATCTGAAGAAGGTTCAAACTGTGGGCAGCCAAACTGGTTGTACCCATGCTGCGGTATGGTTAGATTTAAACGGTAATTTTATTGTTGGATTTGAAGATGTGGGTAGGCATGTCGCTTTAGATAAACTATTAGGCTATCGTGCCACATTTCTACGAAAACATAATGAAAATTTAAAAGGGGTAATTCTTGTTTCAAGTCGGGCAAGTTATGAAATGGTACAAAAAACAGCCCGTTGTGGAGTCGAGATCCTCTTTGCCGTTTCAGCAGCAACTTCTATGGCGATTGAACAAGCTAAACAGTGTCAGTT
The DNA here is from genome assembly GCF_019469165.1 of Gilliamella sp. ESL0443. NCBI lineage: Bacteria > Pseudomonadati > Pseudomonadota > Gammaproteobacteria > Orbales > Orbaceae > Gilliamella > Gilliamella sp. ESL0443. The sequence continues at coordinate 1,392,638 of NZ_CP048263.1, forward strand.
AACATTAGTTGGATTTTTTAGAGATACTCAAGGTGTTATTTATTCGACTAAAGAACGTATTCTCAAATAATATGCAGTTTTTATTTAAATTAATTAAAAATTAATCGATATTAATTATCATAATAAAAACAATATATTAACTTTTTTATACGAAGATATCTCATCCCACGTCTTTCTTTATTGGTCGAAGACCATCATAATATACGCTAAAAATAAAAATGACTTTGTTTTTATTATAGATTACGTGAACTTTTTCTATTTATGATTTTGATCACACAGTTTTATCAATTAAGTATCTACTAAAATTTGAAAGGATAGTGTTATGCATCAAACAGCAGATATTCAACAAGCAGTTAACTATATTCAACAACACACAGACAAAAAACCAACAATCGGGATTATACTTGGATCGGGTTTAGGTCCTTTTGCCGAGACTCTTGAAGATGCCGTCCATATTCCTTATGACAATATCCCTCACTTTGCTAAATCTGCTGCTGTTGGCCATGCAAATGAATTAGTGATTGGTAAATGCGGTGATAAGACTGTTGTCGCAATGAAAGGCCGTTTTCATTACTATGAAGGTTTTTCATTAGATCAAGTTACCTTCCCTGTGCGTGTAATGAAAATGCTAGGCGTTGAAAAACTAATCATTACCAATGCTTGTGGCGCAGTCAATACTAGCTTTAAGCCAGGGGATTTAATGATAATCACTGATCATATTAACTTAACCGCTAATAATCCATTAATGGGGCAAAATAATCCTGAATTAGGGGTTCGCTTTTTGGACGTAAGCGAAGTTTATAATAAGCAATTAAGAGCAACAGTTAGCGAAATAGCCAAGGAACTAAATATCACATTACAACAAGGTGTTTATGCTTGGTGGACAGGCCCTACTTATGAAACCCCAGCAGAAATCAGAATGATCCGTACGCTTGGTGCTGATGCGGTTGGTATGTCTACGGTTCCTGAAGCAATTATTGCTCATCACTCTGGCATTAAAACTATCGGTATTTCATGTTTAACTAATATGGCTTGTGGCATTTTAGATCAACCTTTAGGGCATGAAGAAGTGATTGAAACAGCTGAACGCGTTAAATCAACTTTCTTACAATTGATAACTAAAACAATTGCGCGTTTTTAATTTGTATAATTTCACATCAGCAGTTCACTTTATTTTGGATATAAATAATGAACATGAAGCATAGATTACAAGTAATGATGTTTTTCCAATATTTTATTTGGGGAAGCTGGTTGACAACTTTTGGTATTTATTTAATCAATACGTTGCATTTCTCTGGTGCAGAAGTCGGTCTGGTTTATAGCACTAAAGGCTTTGCGGCATTATTTATGCCGTTTATTATTGGAATAATTGCGGATAAATTTATTCCACCAAAATACTTATTTATGCTTTGCCATACTGTTTGTGCTATTGCACTATTTTATGCGGCAACCGCAACAACACCAATTCAACTTTATTGGTTGATGCTTATCAATGCAATGGCTTTTATGCCAACAATTGCATTATCTAATTCAATTAGTTATCACTGTTTAGATAAAAGCAATTTAGACTCTATTACTGTTTTTCCAAAAATTCGTGTTTTTGGGACAATAGGCTTTATTATTGCTATGTGGACAATCAGTTTACTAAAATTCGATATTAGTAATGCACAACTCTATATTGCTTGTGGTGCGTCTGTGATTTTGGTCATCTACAGTGCGACTTTACCTGATATTAAAGTCATCGCTAATCAACAACAATCATGGATTTCACGCCTTGGCTTAGATGCGTTTGTATTATTGAAAAACCCTGTAATGTCGATATTTTTTCTCTTTTCGATGCTATTAGGGGCTATATTACAAATCACCAACACCTTCGGCGGAGCATTTTTGAAAGATTTTGGTAGAATCCCAGAATTTCAAGATAGCGTGATTGTACAACATCCAGCAATATTATTATCAGTGTCACAAATGGCTGAAGTTGCCTTCATTTTGACGATCCCATTTTTTCTCAAGAAATTTGGAATCAAAAAAGTCATAATAATCAGCTTAATCGCTTGGACACTTAGATTTGGCTTTTTTGCCTATGGTGATCCTACGCCATTTGGTTTTGTATTATTGATGTTATCAATGATTGTATATGGTTGTGCTTTTGACTTCTTTAATATTTCAGGCTCTATCTTTATTGAGAAAGAAGTTAACTCTAATATACGTGCGAGTGCCCAAGGGCTATTTATGACGATGGTTAATGGTATTGGTGCGATTATAGGTTCTTTCATCAGTGGTTTTGTCGTTGATATCAATACTCATGATGGATTAAAAGATTGGCACTCAATATGGTTAATTTTTGCGGCTTACGCATTAATTTTAGGTTTTGTTTTTTATTTTACCTTTAATTATAAACAATCTGCGAAGTAACATCTTATCAATATAAATAAGGGATACATCGTCCCTTATTTATCCTCTGTTTTTTTTGAGTATTACCATACCGTAAAAAATAGTGACATAAAGCCGCAAGATATAGCTTGTTGGCTATGATTGTTTTATGCGCCAATTATTGGCGATAAATATAGTTTTAAAAGTAATGAGATTTTAGTATGAAAGAAAAATTTTTTGGTGGTTTATTAGTTTTTTTAGGTGCATGTAGTTTTGGCGTTCTCTCTTCTATTGTAAAAACCGCTTATCAATCAGGTTATACCCTAGGACAAGTTACTGGTGTTCAATGTTTTTTAGGTATGTTGATATTATGGGGGATCCATCTGATTGTAAAAACGCTCAAACAACCAAAGATTAAAAATAAAAAAACATTAACCCCAAAATGGAAAGTATGTGCAGTAGGTATATTTCCCGGATTAGTGGGTATTTGCTATTATCAATGTGTACAGTTGGTGCCAGCATCAATTGCGATTATTTTGCTTATGCAATACTTATGGATTAGTGTCATTATTGATTTTGTTATTTTTAAAAATAAACCTTCACCACTTCAATTAGTCACAGTCGTTATCATAATTGTTGGTAGTTGTTTTGCTGCGGGTCTTTTTAATCAAGCTATTGAATTAAATTTAACAGGTTGTTTATTTGGTTTTCTAGCAGCGCTTATGTATTCGCTTTTTATTACAACTAGTAGCAATATCGGCAATGAATTACCAAAATTAGAGAAAAGTGCCTTGATGATAACCGGTGCTTGTATTGTGACTTTCTGTATTTTTCCGCCACTATTTTTCTTTGAACTCAGTATTGACGATAAAATTTATCAACTCGGATTTTTATTGGCCTTATTAGGCACAGTCTTACCCCCTTTTCTATTTTCAGTCGGTATGCCTAAAATCGGTATTTCGCTTAGTGCTATTTTATCCGCTGCAGAACTACCTGTTGCAGTAACCTGTTCTTATTTTTATTTAAAAGAATCGGTCTATTTGAATCAATGGATTGGAGTAGTGATTATTTTGTTTGCAATCGCCTTACCAAATCTAAAACATTTAAAGAAATAATATTCAACAAATTAAGTGTGGTTATCCACACTTAATTATCTTCAAACAGGTTTTGTACTTAACTTTTTAACCAATAGTCTAAATATTCTTTACAGGATTCTTTTGTTACTCACAAATATTATAACGTTAAGCATAGGCTGTTTTTATCTATCGTGGAGATACAATAAGTTGCCCGGATCCCCACTATTTTATCCTGAAGAATATTTGACGTGATAACAATTAGTATATTGTAATGATTCTGAGCTCAAAATCGCTCGAGTGAAAAGAGCAAAAAAAATAATCAGAATGCCAATAATATTTTTCACCGTTATTCTGCCCATTAAAATAATGAAATGTTTAAATAATCTCGCTAAATTAAATTAACAATATATCATTTATCAAATACTGGACAAAAATATAAAAAAATACTAGTATTTAATAACCTGAAAAACAGTAATGTTATTGATAAAATAGTTTATGTTTTTTAAGGTATTTTTTACATCTTTAAAATAAAGTCTTTACCGAGGTTGATACATTTTGTTATTTAGTTTATTTAGTTAAATAAAGTAGAAATGAAGTAATATTATCTTTTGGTATTTAAAAATTTATTGATCGTCCCAATATAAAGTAATATATTTTTATCTGAAAAATATTTTGCATCACCAAGAGTTAATTATTTTCTAAAAATATTTTCTAGTAGAGTAATAACGAAAGAGTTTAAGTCCGATATACGATAAATTAGTAGTTGAGTTTATCCCTTTTATTGCAAACATTTTCAAGAAGATTTGATACTTCTTAAATGGACTTATATCAACCAATGATTGGATTGAGGTATCAATATGCCCCCTAATCTATATTCTAAGACAAATATTTTATCAAGATGAATAGCTTGACTGAGTGATAAATGTTTAGTTGTAAGAAGTCTTATTTATTTTAATCCAGATAGAGTTTATTTAGTTAATCTTTGATTTGTAGATCATAATTGGTATTTTTTTAATTAGTTTTTTCAAAATATTATGGAGGGTACTGAAAAAATAGCCGGTTTAAATAAGCTAGTAATTAGTCTGATAGGCTTATCGTAATCGTATGGTCTTTTTTGTAAAAAAACCACAAGTTTTAATAGTCAGTAGTAAATAGCAGTATTTTAAAAATCTTAATTGATTTTTATTTATAAACATAAAGTTATACAGATATACCTTGGCAATGAGTGTTTATTATCAAATTTATTGTTCTATTTTTACCCTGAATTAAAAAGGAAGTTACAGAATGAAGACATATAAAAAGCCATTATTTACCTTAGTGCACAGTAATGATGCTATTCCTGAACACAAAACTTTAGCTTATTTAGATTCAACATTAAATGATTATACCGATCACATCGACGAAATTATTGGTTTACGTATCAAGGAGTTAAAACTACACCATTCTGAATACAGGGAACATCATAATGACACTAATAAGAAATCAGGTTTTTCATTTATTTTCCCTGAAATATTTGAATCAGAACACCATAAAAAACAGATTGGCATGTTAAAAGAAGAGATGTTAATTGCCAAAGAGTCCAATAAAGTTATGGAATTACTTAGTGATCGTTTAAAAGAATTTGCCAAATTTTACCCAGAAATACAACTTAATTTAAATAATGTTCAACTATTACCAACTAAATTTAAAGAGTACCTTTTTGCTCCACCTTTAGTCTTAACCGAAGATAATGCAATTATGCTTTGGGATGACTAGAAAAAACTTAACAATAATTAATAAGCTAAAAATCTACAGTAGTAACATACTGTAGATTTTTTTTATTTATAGTTTTTATATATTAACTATTAAATGCGCTTTCACCGTGACTGTTAATATCAAGTCCTTCACGTTCATATTCTTCTGAAACACGTAAACCAACTGTAATATCAGCGATTTTATAAGCAATGAAGGCAATAATTGCAGTCCAAATTACACAGGTAATCACACTCATTAATTGTATGCCAACTTGGCTAGCCATAGTAACACCTTCGGCAAAGCCTATACCACCCAGTGATTCGGAGGTAAATACTCCAGTTAATATACAGCCAACAATACCACACACGCCATGAACGCCAAATACGTCGCAAGTATCATCTACTTTTAAGACTCTTTTTAAAGATGATACGCCCCATACTCCTGCAAAACCACAAGCAAGCCCAATTAACATTGCTCCACCAACACCAACAAAGCCAGCAGCAGGTGTTACACCAACTAATCCAGCTATTACACCCGATGCAGCGCCTAAACATGATGGTTTGCCACGTAGTATCCATTCGGCAATGGTCCAGGCGAGTACGGCTGCAGCTGTTGCAGCTACGGTATTGATGAAGGCTAGTCCAGCGATTTCGTCAGCGTGTGTTGATGATCCTGCATTGAATCCAAACCAACCAATATATAATATTGCGGCCCCTAAATAAACATAAGGTAGGTTGAATGGTTTTAATGGTTCACGGTTATAGCCAATACGGCTTTTAAGCATATAAGCACCTAATAGACCGGCAACAGCTGCATTGATGTGCACAACGGTTCCGCCAGCGAAATCCAATGCACCTTCATCACCAAGGATACCACCACCCCATACCATATGTGCCATCGGAATATAGGAAAAAGTAAACCATAACACCATAAAGATAAGGACAGCTGAAAAACGGACTCTTTCAGCAAACGCACCTAAGATCAAACAACAAGTAATACAAGCAAATGAACCTTGGAATGCAATCCAAATTAGTTCGTAAATCGAACCTGAAATATCAGTAATACCAACATTAACCAATAAGAATTGCTCAAAATTGCCGAAAAACCAGTTACCTTCACCAAATGCTAATGAATACCCATAAGTAATCCATAATACAGCAATTAAAGAAAAGGTGACTAAAACTTGCGATAACATGGATAGCACATTTTTAGATCGTAATAATCCGCCATAAAAAAATGCGATACCAGGCACAGACATAAATAACACTAATGCAGTACAAATCATCATAAAACCATTATCGGCTTTATCCGCAATTTCCACTTCGTCGGCAAAGACTGGACTGGCTAAAACTAAACTTAAAGAGAGAATAATTTTCTTCAACATAATGATATCCTTATTGATAGTTATAGTGCTGACTCATCAGTCTCGCCGGTACGAATTCGAACTACATGTTCTAATGGCGTAACAAATATTTTGCCATCACCTATTTTTCCGGTATACGCAGCTTTTGTAATGGTGTTAATGACTTCATCGAGTAATTCATCGCTAATGGCTAACTCTATTTTTACTTTTGGTAAAAAGTTAACATTGTATTCAGCGCCTCGGTACAGTTCGGCGTGACCTTTTTGTCGACCAAAACCTTTAACTTCAGTAACAGTTAAACCAGTAACACCTATATTGGATAGTGATTCCCTAACCTCTTCTAATTTAAAAGGCTTAATAACTACAGTGACAAATTTCATCCATTACTCCTTATAACTATTAATCTTATTAAAGTTAATGCAAAGGGCGTGCCAAAAATTAAAAAGAGGGTGATTAATATTGTGAAATACTTAAAATGAGTAAGGGTTATTAGTTGCTATTTAAAAAAAGTTGAGGAACGGGGTTTTTGACGCTAAAAATAGCCTCATTGTCGCACTAATATGGTGCTTGTGCTTATTTTTGGTGCTGTTTTAAATGTGCCAAATTAGAATGTTACCATTAATTTTCGATATTCATCATAAGCAAAATGGTCAGTCATACCGCTGATATAATCTTGAATTAAACGACAACGATAGTAAAATTCCCAACAATCAAAGTGTTGATTGTCTATCTGCTCAAGTGCTTGTTGATAAGCTACGCAATGTTTTGCTGATAGTTTGTGATACAACCGAGTTTCGATAGGATATTTTTTGTGATTACCTGTTTTGACTAATTTTATAAAATCATCAGTAGGCATAGCTAAAAGTGGGCTGTAGATATCTAGCAATCCAGTAATGATTCGGTAACCTTGCAGTTCGATATTTTCAACCGTTTCATGGTTAAAGATGTGTTCAAAGCCAACTGTTTTGAAGATACTAAGTAATTTATATTCCGCACCATGATCTTCAAGTAGAGCATGATTAAAGGAACCATGATAAATTGCTTCGATGTTTTCGATAAATCGTTCAGCTGCATGAGGTACGAGTTGACCAATGGTATTTACGCGCAGATACATAAAAAACTGGTCGATACCTATCGCTTCAAATTCATTCTTTTTCAAATTTTCATAAGGGCGATTCACAACTTCATCAAATAAATCACCTTTTTTAACGGGTCCCCATGCTTCTTTTAAATAATGATAAAGCTGCTGAACAGTTAAAATTTTCTTTTCTACAGCATCTTCAAGATCGGCGATGCAGTAAGAAATATCATCTGCTGCTTCCATAATATAAGTGAGCGGATAACGATGGAAAGGTTGGATATCAAGTTGTTCCGAAAGTGTTTTAATAAAAGACTCTTCAGATAGATAATACCCAGGTTTTTTCATTAAGTAATTAAATTCATCAGGTATAGGATCAGACCAATAAGCTGGTTTCGAATATTTAAGAATTGACGCAATTTGCGAGTAAGTTAAATTGAGTCGTAAAATCGTATGAACTAATCGAATCGCTTGTGCATTACCCTCAAAATTAGAGAGATCTTGGCGTATTTTTAATTTTAATGATTGAGTTGATTTATCATCAGTATCCTGAATATTAAGCACTGAGTAGCATGACGTTTTATCTATACCTAAACGCATACCAAACCAATGATTGATTGCCGCTTCACCAAAGTGACCAAATGGTGGATTACCTATATCATGCATTAAACATGCCATTTCAACTAAGCTTTCAATTGACATAACTGAATTTTCAAGGCCAAAGGCTTTTAATTGTCCAGATTTATTAAGTCGATAAATAATCTCTTTTACAATATAACGACCAACTTGTTGTACTTCCATTGAATGAGTAAGGCGTGTTCGAACGACAGAATTACGCTCTAAAGGAAATACTTGTGTTTTTTGTTGTAAACGCCTAATGGCAGCAGAATTAAGGATGCGACCACGATCACTTTCGAAAAAGCGTAAAACCGAGTAATCATCAAATGCTTCACGCGGTTTACTTGCATATCGTTGATAATTAATTTTTTTACTAAAGTCGATCATATCGCAGTCCCTTGATTTAATCAGCTATAATTTTTGTTTTGCCCACGCTATTGGTTGACTATATTCCGCTGGTAATAAAAAGGATAATTGCTTTAATGCTTCAATTAATTTTGGGCTATAGTTATGAGTTAGGTTGATGTGTCCAACTTTTCGCCCTTCTCTTACTTCTTTTTCATACCAGTGTAGATGCGCTAAATCAACTGATAACCATTTGAGATTAAAATCTGTTCCAATCAAATTCACCATGACCGATGGGCAAAAAACATCCGGTTTAGGCATTGGTAGTCCTAAAATTGCCCTTAAGTGTAATTCGAATTGGCTAATAGATGCCCCATTTTGGGTCCAATGTCCGCTATTATGTACTCTTGGGGCTAATTCATTAATTAATAAGTTATCACCCATGACAAAACATTCCATCGCCATAACGCCTACATAATTGAGTTTATGCATGATGCTTGAAAGCATCTGTTCAGCTTTATTCTGCAATGTATTATTTTTACCAGGAATGGCAACACTCATTTTTAAAATGCCATCTTGATGGAAATTATTTGTTAATGGATAAAAGACAGTTTCACCTTTGGCATTTCTGGCACCAACTAGTGATAGCTCTTCTTCAAAAGGAATGGCTTGTTCAACAATAGCATGTTGATAAACATCGTCTGGAATCGAATCGTGAGCAGTTATGCGCCATTGGCCTCGACCATCATAGCCACCTGTTCGACGTTTAACGATTAATAAATCACCCAAATTTTTAAATAAATTCGGCCAATCATTTTCATTATTAAGCGGGTACCATTTAGCCGTAGGTAAATTAAGCTCATCAAGTAACTGCTTTTGACTTAAACGATCTGCTATTATTGGAAATACATCTCGATTAATGAAGTGGGGGTGGCTCGCTAAGAGTTGAGTAAATGTTGTTTCGGGCCAACGCTCAATTTCAGCAGTAATGACTGAACTTTGGTAAGGGATGGTTGCAGGATCAACATCCAAGCCAACTGGATAGACATGGATTCCTAAAGGTTCACCAGCTTGTCTAAGCATTCGTCCTAGCTGGCCATTTCCTAAAACACAAACAGATTGCATTGTCATATTAAATATCGACTCTCGGATCAGGATTATTCAAAACTTCATCAGTTTGACTCAATCGCCAATTTGATAAACGTAGATAGATCTCTGGGTTATGCAATGCCAGAATTTGTGCAGCTAATAAAGCTGCATTTGCCGCTCCAGCTTTACCTATAGCTAATGTTCCAACAGGAATACCTTTAGGCATTTGTACGATAGAATAAAGGCTATCAATACCACTAAGCGCTGCACTTTGAACTGGAACACCTAACACTGGTACTAGTGTTTTCGCCGCTAACATACCAGGTAAATGCGCAGCCCCACCTGCTCCAGCTATGATCACATCAAAACCTCGTGATTTGGCATTTTGCGCAAATTCAAACAATTTATCGGGTGTTCGGTGTGCAGAAACAATTTCGACATGATAAGCAATGGTTAAAGTATCTAAGATATCCGCAGCATGTTGCATGGTACTCCAATCACTTTTCGATCCCATTACAATGGCAATTTTAGGTTGAGTATGCATAAACGTTTATAGGAAGATATAAAATATTAAGTGTTCAAAGTATACACTAAAATTAAATGAATGGGCTAGCAAGAAGTAAGGTTGATTATCAATAAGTTAAATTATCAGATTGAGAATATCCGCCAAGATTATGACGGATAATTATCTGTATATTACGGACTCACTGCCGCAACAATTTTTATTTCAATTAAATACTCTTTTTTCATTAACCCTGCATGAACGGTACAACGAACAGGCGCTTTTCCTTTTGCTACCCATTCGTCCCATGCTTTGTTCATGGCAGAGAAATCGTTTTTATTTACTAAAAATAGTGTCGCATCAAGAATGCGAGTTTTATCACTATTTGCTCTAGCCAAGATGTGATCTATTTCAGCTAATGCACTTTTAGTTTGTATATAAGCATCATCACTCAAATCAGTTGGTACACTAGTATAGTAAATTACATTGTTATGAATTACGGCTTCCGACCACCTTTCCGCAGGATCTATTCGTGTTATTGTCATTATATTTTCCTTAAAGACTAATTATTAAGATACCTTTATAAAATCCGAACGCAATTTTTTAATCTCATCACGTAATACACCTGCTTTTTCAAATTCAAGATTCTGAGCAGCTTCGTACATCATGGCTTCAAGTTCTTTAACTCTTGCCTGAACTTCTTTTATTGAAACATAATTATACTGACCACCTTGTTCAAAGGCTTGAATTTTAGCCGTTGATTTTTTAGTGCTTAAACCTGCATCTAAAATATCTTTGATTTCTTTACGCACTGATTTTGGTGTAATACCATGTTCCTGATTGAAATCTTCCTGTTTTTTACGACGCCTTGCAGTTTCATCAATAGTAAGTTGCATTGCTGGCGTAATTTTATCAGCATATAATATTGCTTTACCATTAACATTTCGAGCTGCGCGTCCCACGGTCTGAATTAATGAGCTTTCTGAACGTAAAAATCCTTCTCGGTCAGCATCTAAAATTGCGACTAATGATACTTCTGGGATATCTAATCCTTCTCGAAGTAAGTTAATACCAACTAATACATCAATTTTACCTAAACGCAAGTCGCGAATAATTTCCATTCGTTCAACAGTGTTGATATCAGAATGCAAATATTTAACATTGACATTATGTTCTGATAAATAGTCTGTCAAATTCTCAGCCATTCGCTTAGTCAATGTGGTCACAAGAACGCGTTCGTCTTGGTTTATGCGTAATTTAATTTCAGACAAAAGATCATCAACTTGAGTAGCCACAGGCCTAACTTCGATGATTGGATCTAATAATCCTGTAGGTCTTACCACTTGTTCGATGATTTCACCTGCTGATTTTTCAATTTCATATTTAGCAGGTGTTGCCGAAACATAAATTGTTTGTGGCATGATATTTTCAAATTCTGTAAATTTTAATGGTCTATTATCTAAAGCCGAAGGTAATCGAAAACCGTATTCAACCAGATTAAGTTTTCGCGATCTATCACCATTATACATTGCACCCAATTGTGGGATTGCTACATGCGATTCATCAATAAACAATAAGCCATCAGCCGGTAAATAATCAAATAATGTTGCTGGCGGATCGCCTGCATTTCGTCCTGCCAAATAACGAGAATAGTTTTCTATCCCAGAACAATAACCAAGCTCTGTCATCATCTCAATATCAAATAGTGTGCGTTGAGTTAATCGTTGCTCTTCTAGTAGACGATTATTGTCCAACAATACTCTTTGGCGTTCTTGAAGCTCTTGCTTAATTTCGACAATTGCGTCATCCATGATATTTCTTGGTGTGACATAGTGTGTTTTTGGATAAATAGTAATACGTGGTACTTCATTAATTGCATTACCTGTTAATGGATCAAATATGACTATTCTTTCAACTTCATCATCAAAAAGCTCAACACGCACTGCATGTTCATCTGAATCAGCTGGAAATATATCAATTACATCGCCACGAACACGAAAAGTACCGCGACTAAAGCCAATTTCATTACGTGTATATTGTAATTCTGCTAAGCGCGTTAATACTGCGCGTTGGTCAGTAATCGTCCCTCTTGCCAAATGTAATATCATTGACATGTAAGTTTCAGGTGCACCTAAACCATAAATAGCCGATACCGAAGCAACGATAACAACATCACGGCGTTCTAATAATGATTTGGTTGCCGATAGTCTCATTTGTTCAATGTGCTCGTTAATCGATGCATCTTTCTCAATAAATGTGTCTGTAGACGGAACATAAGATTCTGGCTGATAATAATCATAATAAGAGACGAAATATTCCACCGCATTATCTGGAAAGAACGCTTTCATTTCACCATATAGTTGAGCAGCCAAAGTCTTATTAGGCGCTAAAATAATTGTTGGGCGATTATGCTTTGCAATAACATTAGCCATGGTAAAAGTTTTACCAGATCCTGTTACTCCTAATAATGTTTGATGCGCAATTCCATCATCAAGATTTTGATTTATACGATCAATTGCTACCGGCTGATCACCTGCTGGTTTAAAATCAGAACATAATTTAAATTTTCTCATTACATCGCAACCTAAAATTTCACCTATTAATAAAAATTATCCCCAAAAACACTTGACCTTTAAAAATGTTATATTTTTTGTTCAGTTAAGTTAAAAGTTTGTTAAGACATTATTAAAACTATACCTTGATTTATCGTAACGTTATGATTAATAATAATTATTAAAATCATGGCTAAGTTGTAATCAAATTAAATAAAAACCTGATAGACATTGAAGTTAGCACACTTTTCAATTAACTATTCACAGACTTATCCACAGGCAACGGGGATAACTTGCTAAGTATAATCAATATAGACTTTTTTAAATTTTTAGCTTAAAAAAACGCCACTAAAAAAAAGTTTTTTTATTGATTATTTCTATTTTTAAGTCTTATTTTAATAGTCTATAACTAATCCATTATTTGATACGCTCAATTTTATATTGATAGCCAACAGTATCATTTGGCACAAAAGTTAATCGATGAGTGATGCATTTTGGTGCATCTTCTGCATGATGTGAAACAAACAATAATTGTGTACGACCTTTACCAATTAAATTATCAATCCAATTTTTTACTAGTTCTCTATTTAGATGATCCAGTCCTTGTAGCGGTTCATCTAAGATAAGTAATGTTGGATGTTTCACTAAAGCTCTCGCTATCAATACTAATCGCTGTTGTCCCCAAGATAATGATTGAAAGGGTTTATCGGCTAAATCAGTCAAATTTAATAATTGTAACCATTGCTTAACTAACTTTGCTTGTTTATCACTAATCGCTTGGTAGACCCCAATTGAATCAAAGTACCCCGATACCAATACATTTTCCACACTCAAGCTAACTCGATAGTCAAGATGAAAACTACTACTGACATAACCAATATGACGTTTAATATCCCATATTGTTTCGCCAGACCCTCGTTTTCGCCCAAATAGCGTCAAATCATTACTATAACCCTGAGGATGATCGCCAGTTATTAGACTTAATAATGTCGATTTACCTGCGCCATTTGGACCAATGATCTGCCAATTTTCATTCGCTTTTACCAACCAACTAAGTCCATTAATAATTGCCTTTCCATCATATTGAACATGACCATTATTTAATATAATGCGGTCTAATGTATCGGGTAGTTGAATGGGTGTTTCATCCGGTTCGGGTAAAGTAAAGTTTGATAGCTGTTCTAAATTCGCAAGTTGCTTGATGGCTACGTCATTTAATATGGTGTCTTTGGGTCCAAATTTCAATAGCTGGCAGTTAGCAAGTATTCCAATATTTTTTACAAATATTGGGATTTCATTAAAACGATTCAACACCATTACAATCGTAATATTTTTTTCAGCGAGTTGTTTAAGTTTTTCAGCTAGGTTTGCTCGAGATGCAACATCTAAACCATCAAACGGTTCATCTAAAATTAGCAGCTCCGGTCGACTCATTAATGTGCGACATATCAATGTTTTGCGTGTTTCACCGGTTGAGAGATATTTAAAGCGACGATCTAACAGATGTTCAATACCAAATTGTCGGGCTAAATGTTCGCAAAGTTCGGCATCTTGATTAACTTCTTGAATAATTTCTGCTGTAGTTAATCCAGTATCATCTTCGTTGTCACTAAGCATATCGGTATTATTGCGTTTCCATTCATCATCTATTATTTTTTGAAGTTGCTCAAATGAGATATGCGCTATTGATTTAAATTGATTGATAACTTTACCCGACACTAACGGTTGATTACCAGCTAATGCTTTAGCCAATACCGACTTGCCTGAGCCATTTCGACCTACAAAAGCGACAATGTCACCACTATTGATAGTCAATGATTCAATTTTAAAAACGTTGAAATCACTTATTTTATATACTGCATTTTCAATTTGTAACATAAATACCTCAAACTGCTAGACTAATGTGGCAACAATGATGTTCTGGGGATGGATGGATATGGTAGTTTTTTGGCCTTCGGTTAATTTTAGATGATTAATTTCACTGGTTGATTTATTAGCATAAAGCATCATACCGGAAGGTAATGAAAATGAGATCTCAGATAATTGACCATCGCTTACTATTTTTTCAACTTTAACTCTCAATTGATTTTCATTTAAATCATTCAATTCAATCAAAGGTGCTTTAATCAATAAAAGAACAGTTTTATCAATATTCAATTTTAAACGCGCAATACTTTGTTGAGTTATATAAGCTTTTAATTCAGTTTGGTTATCATTTAATTTTACTTTTACAAACCCAGCTATATTGTTAGTTTCAATGCTCGAAACATTGCCATAGATTTGATTACGGGCGCTAGTCTGTAATGATAATTTAGCGGTTATTTTTAATATATCATCAAGAGGAATATTGTCATCATTTAGAATATTAAAAGCATTATATTGGAGTTGAGTTAAGAGATCATAAAGCTGAATAAACCTTACCGCATAAGCGCTAAGTTTTGTACCTCCGCCATTTTTACCACCCGTTGCTGTTATTAAAAAAGGTTTTGGTGATAACTGATTGATTTCGTTTATCGCATCCCAAGCAGTTTTATAGCTAATACCGACTTTCTTAGCCGCTTGGGTTAGTGAGCCAGTTAGTTCTATTGCTTTTAATAAGGCAATTCGTCTGGGATCAGTAAATAATTGCTGATTTATGTTTAAAGTTAATAATATTTCTGGTGACAGCATTACTTTATGCCTTAATTGAATAAACAAGCTACTTTCAATAAAAAAGTAAATCTATTGTAGACGTTTTTTTCTTTTCCTTCAAAAAATGTCCTTAGCCATATTCGTAAAGAATAAAAATAGTGTACTGCTTAAAGTTTGATTGTACTTTATTAATAAATTTTGATAGCATCGCTATATAGTTCATTATATAACGAATGTGAGGAATAAAATGCGTAGAATCATTGGTGTATCACTATTTATAGTAACTTTACTCGTCAGTTTAACAACATCTGCCACCCAAAAAATTACGGTATTTGCAGCAGCATCACTTACGAATGCAATGCAAGATATTGCAACTACTTACAAAGATGCAGAAATTGTTTTCTCATTTGCTTCATCTTCTGTATTAGCCAAACAAATTGAACAAGGGGCACCTGCTGATATATTTATGTCTGCTGACCAAAAGTGGATGAATTATCTTATTGAACACAAAGTTGCAGCAGATAAACAGAATTTGTTAAAAAATGGATTAGTATTGATTGCTCCAAAACAATCTAAATTAGAAAAGGTAGAAATTAATGCAAATACTGATTGGCAAGCCATTTTACCAAAAGGAGAAAGGTTAGCTGTTGGTGATCCTGACCATGTACCTGCAGGGCTTTATGCTAAGGAATCTTTAACCAATTTAGGCGTATTTGATAAATTATTGCCTCAAATGGCGCCAGCAAGTAATGTCCGTGATGCATTAATGTTAGTTGAGCGTAATGAAGCTGCATTAGGTATTGTTTACAGTACTGATGCGAAAGTAAGTGATAAAGTGAAAATTATTGGTAGCTTTCCCGCTGAGACATTTACGCCAATTGAATATCCGATCACATTACTTAAACCTGAAGCAAAAGAATTTTATCAATATTTAAGTTCTGAAACTGCCAAAAAGATTTTCCAAAAATATGGTTTTATAACTGAATAGAATTTAAACAAGATGATGTTAACTGAGTATGAATGGCAAACATTGCTGTTAAGCTTGAAAATAGCAGGAGCAGCAATTGTCTTTAGCCTTCCAATAGGTGTGTTGACAGCTTGGATTTTAGCAAAATGTCAATTTATCGGTAAATCACTATTTGATAGCATTGTCCATTTGCCTTTAGTGTTACCTCCAGTAGTATTAGGCTATCTTCTACTCTTAACAATGGGTCGCCATGGCTTTATTGGCGAATGGTTAGATAAATATTTTCATTTAAGCTTTAGCTTCAATTGGCAAGGTGCAGCTTTAGCTTCTGCTGTGGTTGCGTTCCCGCTTATGGTTCGATCGATTCGATTAGCAATTGAATCGATCGATTCACGTTTAGAAAATGTAGCTCGAACCTTAGGTGCTAAACCATTTCGAGTCTTTATGACTGTCACGTTACCGTTAGCTTTCCCTGGGATTTTAATGGGAGTCGTGCTCGGTTTTGCTCGTTGCTTGGGTGAATTTGGCGCGACAATTACCTTTGTATCAAACATTCAAGGAGAAACACGCACCCTTCCATTAGCAATGTACACCTTATTACAAACCCCAGATGGCGAGTCAGGAGCATTACGACTTTGTATTGTTTCGATCATTTTATCTTTAGTTGCCTTATTCGTTTCAGAGATGCTAAATCGTTGGCATAAAAAGAAATTAACAGGATAGCGATAATGTTAAATATCAATGTAAGCAAAAAACTTGCCTCGTTTGTTTTCGAATTTAAACATGAAATTAACTGCCAAGGTGTGACTGCTATTTTAGGGGTTTCTGGTTCGGGAAAATCAACACTTATCAACCTTATTAATGGTTTAATCAAACCTGATAATGGTTATATCAATTTAAAACAAGATAGTTTAGTCGATACAGAAAAACATATTTTTGTCACACCAGAGAAAAGACAAATTGGTACTGTTTTTCAAGATGCGCTACTTTTTCCTCATTATAAAGTAATCAAAAATTTAACTTATGGGGCAAAATCGTTAGATACAGAAAAATTTGATGATATTGTCACTGTGCTCAATATTGGCTCACTACTTGATCGTTATCCAGCGATGCTGTCAGGTGGTGAAAAACAGCGAGTTGCTATTGGTCGAGCTTTATTAACCAACCCCAAATTATTATTGATGGATGAACCTTTATCCGCTTTAGATATGCCTCGTAAAAAGGAGTTATTAAGCTATATTAATAAACTAGTGAGTGACTTGAACATACCTATTATCTATGTCACTCACAATATTAATGAAGTCAAACGTATTGCTCAGCATGTAGCCGTGTTAGAACAGGGGAAATTAATAGACTTCGGTACGACAGAACAAATATTACAAAGTAACTATTTGAAAGACTGGCTATAAAGCTTTAATGTAGTACTATTCTCTTCTTGTTTTATATATGAAATACCATCATGCCAAGCACCTAATACTATTCTGGTTACTGATTCACCATTAATGGTTAGATGATGGGTTGCAGGTTTATGAGTATGGCCATGAACCATTATATTGGCATTATTCTCAATCATCATATCAATCACTGCTTGTGGATTTACATCCATGATCGTTTCTGATTTTATTTGATTATGCTGACTACTCTCTTTTCGTAATTTCGTCGCAATTTTTAATCGAATAAATAATGGTAAGAATAAAAATAACTTTTGTAGCCACTTTTTATGCATGATTTTTCGGAATTTTTGGTATTGATGATCATCAATACAAAGCAGGTCGCCATGTAAAAAAACAATATTTTTATCCTGATTGACTAAACAATTAATATCACCTAGTAAGGTCATATCACATCGTTTAGCATAGTCTTTACCAATCAGAAAATCACGATTACCGTGGACAAAAAACTTTTTAATTTGCTTTGAGGATAACTCATTTAAAGCATCCGAAATCTGCTTGTGTAGTGTTGAATCAACATCATCCCCCACCCAATAGTCAAACAAATCCCCTAGAATATAGAGTTCACAGCCATTAGGTAATTGTTTAAGAAATGACAAAAAGCCTGCTGTAATATCAAAATGATGTGCAGCAGGCTCGTTTTCACCGAGGTGAATATCTGCGATAAAAAAGCGAACAGGATTATTCAACCGTTACACTCTTAATCACGACATCTTCAACTGGCACATCAGAATGCATTCCATTACGGCCAGTTTTAACGGCTTTGATCTTATCGACAACATCCATGCCATCCACAACTTCAGCAAATACGCAGTAACCAAAACCATTAATATCAGAAGAACGATAATTTAAATAATCATTATCAACGACATTAATAAAGAATTGAGCCGTCGCGGAATGAGGATCACTTGTACGTGCCATAGCTAAAGTACCACGACTATTTTTTAGACCATTAGCAGCCTCATTTTTGATTGGAGCCTTGGTTTTTTTCTGTTTCATACCTGGCTCAAATCCACCACCTTGAATCATAAAATTATTAATCACTCGATGGAATATAGTGTTGTCATAGAAACCTTCTTTACAATATTCAACAAAATTTTTGACTGTTTCAGGAGCTTTATCATCAAAAGTATTGATCTTAATATCACCTAAAGAAGTATGAAATATAATCATAAGATGTCCTTATTTTCATTTTTTAATTCATAAAAATCATAATACAAATCTGTCTATTATCTTAGACTTACTCGCTAAATCTTTCACATGCCTCTAATGTATTACTCATTAGCATTGCAACCGTCATTGGCCCTACTCCACCAGGTACAGGTGTGATCCAACCAGCATGTTGGCTAGCGATATCGAATTCTACATCTCCAACAAGTTTGCCATCAGGTAAACGGTTAATTCCAACATCAATTACGATAGCACCAGGTTTGATCCATTCTCCCTTAACATAGTTAGGGATTCCAACACCCGCAACAACAATATCAGCATTACGAACATGCTTTTCTAAATCAATAGTTCTGCTATGAGTAATCGTTGTGGTACAACCTAATAACAATAATTCTAACGCCATAGGACGTCCAACAATGCTTGATGCGCCTACAACTGTTGCGTTTAAGCCAGATAAATTAATGGCGGTTGATTCTAACATTTTAACAACACCATACGGCGTGCATGGGCGTAATATCGGATCGCGTTGTAATAAATGGCCAATATTATAAGGATGAAAACCATCAACATCTTTACGAGGATCGATACGCTCTAACACTTTTGTCTTATCAATGTTATCTGGTAATGGAAGCTGAACTAAGATGCCATGAACATCGGCTCGTTGATTTAATTCATCGATCAACGCTAATAATGCCTCAGTGGTTGAAGATGGATAATCATAAGCAAAAGAAGCAAAGCCGACATCGTCACAAGCTTTTTGTTTATTTTTAACATAAATTTTAGAAGCGGGATCAGAACCAACTTGTATAACAGCTAGTCCTGGAACAGATAAACCTTGTTCAGTCCGTGATTTTACCTTTTTGGCTATTTCGTTACGTATTTGCTGCGCTAACGCTTTACCATCAATTATTTTTGCAGTCATAAGCGATTACTTCTTTTACCCAATGAATGGGGTATTCTCGCAAAAGTTTTTATTATTGTCTATTCACTTATCGGTTGATTGACTAAGTTCTGTTAAAATCTGTTGATATTGTTTGTCTATATCAGTAATTACCGAACAAATATGTGAATCGAATGCTTTAAGTTTAGGTTTTTGAGCTTTCCATTCATTTTTTGAGATATCTTTGATGGCACCGAAGTTTTTAAAGAAGTTAAATTCTAAAATACTTCCCCCCACAACATTATAAAAAATACGTTCGCCGATATCTTGTCCATCTTTTTTTAATTTATTAAAGTTTTGGTAATAAAATTTTGTTGTTCCATTTTCAGTAATAATTGAACGATGTAATAACTTAACTAATCGTTTATATAATTTATTTAATTCGCCATGTAGTTCGCGGTCATCACTTAATTTTCTTGTTATTGCTAGATCAAAAGCAACTTTTACTTCCAATAATAAATCTAATGATTGTTGTTCTAGTAGTGGTAATTGTGATCTTAGACTTTTTTGAAATTCATTGAGATTTTTACGTAATTGAGGGCTAGCTGATATTGTTTTCTTATTAAGTATTACTTTGCCATCATTCTTGATCGACAAATCATTCGACTTATTTACGATTTGGATGTTGTCTTTATTTATCACTATATCGTAATTGGGTTTTACAGCACACTCTTTTTGTGCCGCAAACACTGTTATTGATAAGGTTAATGAAAAAATAACTATTATTTTTTTTAGCATTTTGACATCCATTTAATGGTTGAAATTTAAATTATAGCGAGTAATATCAAATTAGCATCAATTTAAAGAATTAAAAAACCCCGTTCCTCAACTTTTTTTAATAAAAGCAGCTATAAAATAATCAATTAATCATTTAAATGATTAAAACGTATACCTTACACGCTATGCGGATGTAATATCAATAGATATAATCTATTATATCAACTAGATTTATCTACTTTTTTTTATTCAAAACTAAAGTATAGTAATTTTATTCAATTTAACTCATAGAGGTGAAATATGTACGCTGTTATTTTTGGACGTCAAGGATGTCCATATTGTGTGCGAGCTAAAGAGCTTGCCGAGAAGTTATCTCAAGAACGTGATGATTTTTCATATCGATATGTAGATATAAATGCAGAAGGTATTACCAAGGAAGATCTTTCTAAAAGTGTTGGTAAACCGGTTGAAACCGTACCGCAAATTTTTATTGATGAAAAACCAATTGGTGGCTGTACTGATTTTGAAGCATATGCCAAAGCTAATTTGGGATTATTTCAAGACTAAATACTTTTGCACATCAAATACAGATAAACCATTTCGGTGGTTTATCTTAACGCCCCGGCAATTTTTGCCATGTAACTTCATTACGCAAATAAGTTGGCTCGACATCTTCAACTTTAACAACTTCTTTTCTTAACCATTTTTGATGAGCGATAACCACCAAATCTTGTGCTTCTGGTAAGAATACTTCACTAGGCTTAGTTCCTGTTAACATTTCAGGATAAGTTTGCCAACCCGTACCTGCTGAATAATAATCATTGTGACTTTTTTGAATTTTATTTATTACATTTTCAGGTTTGACGACACATTCTGGAATGATCGTTTGCCAATTTTGGTTTTGATACTCATATTGTCCTAAATAGACTTCGCCCATTCTAGCATCTATCGCAGGTATGACTTTCTTTGCCTCTGTTTTCCTATAAGCGCCTTGCGCTAGGGTCATCAAAGTTGAGACACCTATCATCGGTTTATCAATTCCTAATGCTAATCCTTGAGCTACACCAATACCTATTCTTACTCCAGTAAAGCTACCAGGACCTTGAGCAAAAGCAATAGCATCAAGTTGTGAAAGCGTGCAACCTGATTGACTTAAAATTTTATCAACCATTGGTAAGATCTTTTTAGTATGATCACGTGCCGAAATCATAAAATCATGAGTGATTTCATTTTGAAAATATAGAGCTACAGAACAAGCTTCTGTCGAAGTATCAATGGCTAAAATAGTACTCATTTGGTTTCCAGATTATCTGATTGGTTGTTAGATAATAAAAAATTGATTACCTTATTAACATCTCGGGTTCTTGGCGATGGTGGTAAACTATTTATAAACGTTGCCCCATAAGGTCGCATAACTAATCTATTATCGCAAATAATAATTGCTCCTCGATCATTATGATGACGGATTAATCGCCCAACACCTTGTTTTAAGGTGATAACGGCTTCAGGTAATTGCACTTCATTAAAGGCATCGCCACCTTGCATTTGGCAATCTTCCATTCTCGCTTTCATTAAGGGATCATCTGGTGAGGTAAACGGTAATTTATCTATAATAACACAAGATAAAGTATCTCCCCTAACATCAATCCCTTCCCAAAAACTGCTCGTTGCGATTAATAGTGCATTACCACTTTCAATAAACTGTTCAAGAAGTTTTGATTTGCTTGTTTCACCTTGAACTAAAACCGGTAACTCGGTATGTAAGCGAAAATGTTCAGCTAATGCATTCATCATTGCATAAGATGTGCAAAGGAAAAAACAACGCCCTTTGTTTGCCTCAATAACCGGTAATAAAATATTGACAAGTTTTTCAGCATTGCCCCTTTCATTTGGTGATGGTATATAACGTGGTACACACAAAATAGTCTGATTGGTATAATCAAATGGGCTTTCTAAAATTAATGATTCTGCATTAGTTAAACCTAAACGTTTGGTAAAGTAATCTAATTGATTATCAACTGATAATGTTGCTGATGTGAAAATCCAGGCACCTTTACGCTGGATTAATAATTCCTCAAATTTTTCCGTTACCGACAATGGAGTTAATGCAAAGAGGAAAGAGCTGTATGAACTTTCATACCAATAACTGAAACCTGGTACATGAGTTTCGGACAATTTTTTTAATAATTGCTGGTATTGGTTAACTCGATCATAACAATTATCTAAAGTTGTGGATCGCCCTATCGCTAATAACAGAACTTCTTTGCAAAAATCAAGCGCATCAAATAAATAAGATAATTCTTGTTTAATATTGGTTTGATTGAATAGATAACGAAGATTTCCTTTATTATTTTGCTGGCTTATCAACAATCTTAAATCTTGGGTACATTTTTGTAGTTTATCAGCACACTGCTGGAGTTGTGACATGTCTTTGACTTCTGTTCTATAAGCCAAATTTATCTCTTTAGCTAAGTCGAACAGTTGTCGACTTGTTAACTGCTCACCAAAATAGTGACACGCAAGATCAGGAAGTTGATGCGCTTCATCAAATATCATCACATCAGCTTTAGGAATTAATTCACCAAATCCGGTATCTTTCACAACAACATCAGCTAAAAATAGATGATGATTAACAACAACAATATCAGCGTTCATGGCTCTTTTACGAGCTTTAACCACATAACAATCGTTGTAATGTTCACAATCACTACCCAAACAATTATCATTTGTGCTAGTTAAAATTGGCCAAATTGGATTATCTTCGGTAACAGTTGTACATTTACTAATGTCACCATCTTTTGTTTTGATTGACCAATTTTTAACCCGAACCAGATCAGTTCGTAAATTCTTATCTAAATCTCCGGCAGCAGCATATTGATGATACATGCGCTCTAAACAGAGATAATTGGCTCGACCTTTAAGAAGTGAAATTTTACCAGTATAGTTTAAAGCTTTTTTGATAATGGGTAAGTCTTTACTATATAACTGTTCTTGTAAATTCTTGGAGCCTGTCGAGATTATTGCTTTTTTCTCACTGCGTAATGCAGGAACTAAATAAGCAAATGTTTTACCCGTTCCAGTACCCGCTTCGACCACCAATGACTTTTGTGCATTTATTGCTTCAGTGACCTTATTTGCCATATGTCTTTGTGGTTCTCTAGCAACAAAACCATCTATAGCTGTCGCAAGCAAACCATTTTCTGCAAAATCATTAATCACTTAAAATGCACCTAATTAGAAGATAAGCCCAATTTGTCTATGTATATTGGAAAATTTATTTAAGAAATAAGCTAACGTTTGAAAAAAATAAAATATTCATAAAGTTGAGATGAAATTATAAATAAACAGTTATCTAAATTACAAGCTATACTATAGCAATAACCCAGACAAAAATATATACATGAATATTCACTATAAAGAAAAAGCTTAGTTAGAAATAGATTAAGTTTCAAATCTATTGACTAAATAAGCTTATATCTATTAACCGTATATATTTTAGTATTACTTTTTAAACTTAGTTTTCAAATAAATTAGATAATGCTTTATTCCTAATAGATATTTTTTTTGCTTAAGCATTAACTTTGAATAAGCACGAATTGAAGAGGTTTTTTTAGGATTATACAAAGGTAAACTGTCATTCTGCCATGGTGATTTTTCTAAATAAGCATCAAATAATTTAGAACGATAAGGCTCATGCCAAGGTTTATTTTTCGTTATATAATGAATAAAAATAGTTTCGCTAGGGACATTTGCATCTTCATTACCATTAACCGATAATGCTAATAAATTATTAAATTTTCTTGGCAATATTAATCGTTTTTCTCCGACACAAATATTCAAAACATCTTGGTCTGGATATTGGTACTTTTCACCACTATTCAATAGTTCTAATGTCTTATCAGTAATTTCGTCTTCGCACCAAAGAGGAATATTAATCAGCATAACACCAGAATTAAAATAAGAGCCTTCAACTATATGATATTTAGTACATTGAGATTGTTGCATATATGGTTCGTCAGCAACCGCGGCGACTAAAATACCACTTAAATCAATACTATCAATATCTGATAAACTATTAATACATAAAGTATCACTATCAACATAGAGTAATTTATCAGTAGTATTTTTTAATAATATTGGTGCTATTAAACGAACACAGGCTGAAAGTGGAAATTGTTCGGTATTTTTTTGATCGACTTTAAACTGATCATTAATAATATATTCAGTTATTGATATAGTATCGAACTTTATTTCACTAAATTTAAATCTATTTTCATCAGATAGATTATGAGTAAATAAATGAAAATGAATCGGTCTTAAAGGATTATTTTCAAAAATAGATAAAATATTTATACCAGCTGATAATGCATAATTATCATCAAAGCATAATAAAATATGCAAAACAGACTGGTTATTGTCAAAATTATGTGACAGTAATTCATTTCTTTTGTTAATAAATCTATCAACTTGAATCACGACGAACATCCTTATCGTTTTTTAGTAACTTTGTGCTTAAGATAAAGTAAATAATATTTGAACGCCGAAAAATACTTTTTCTGACTAGCTAACAATTTTGCATACCGTCTTGTAGTTGAAGGCGCATTTTCATTAGCCAATGATAATTTTTGATTAGCCCATGGTGAAGAAGCAATATAAGTTTGATAAAGTGGAGTTAAATATAACTGATACCATGGTTTATTGCCGGTAACATAATGAATAATAACAGTATCTTCACTTAACAAATTATCTTCATTACCACCAACGGTAAGTGATGTAAGTTGATTATAAATTTTAGGAAGAAAAACAGTTTTACCTTGCATTAATATATTTAAAACATCTTGATCAGCAAACTTATATACTTTACCGCTATTTATCATAGCAAACGCTTTATCAGTAAGATTATTATCTACCCACATATCAGTATTAATATAGATCATTCCGGCATTAAAATATTCACCGTAAGGGATATCACAAGCTGGGCATTGTTTTTCTTGCGTTTTATCAACATCAGGTACCACTGCTGCATATTTATCACTTAAATCAGTGTGAATTAATTCATTAAGATTATTTGTACAAAGTACATCGCAATCTAAATACAAAACTCGCGAAGTCACTTTATTTAATATCTGAGGAACGACAAATCGTAAGCAGGTTGAGGCAGACACATGCAATACTAATGTATCAGGATTAATCGAAAAATCATCCCCTATTTCATAACAAATTATGCTAACATTATCGTTGTTTAGTTGATTAAACATTGATATTTTTTCATTAGTTACATTATTAGCAAATAAATGGAATACCAGATTTTTATCCATATTATTTGAGATAACTGAGGACATCGCTATTCCTGCTGGCATTGCATAATTGTCATCAAAACAAAATGCAATATGTGTGGTTTCTAAAGATGCTTGAGCATTTTCAAATAATGTAGAGATTTTTTTGATAAAAAGATTTTCTTTCATTTTTACTAATATTTAAGGATGATTTTAGAAAATTTGAAATAACATTGTAACATACGTTAAATTAAACAATGAAGTAATAATCAATTTTATATTGACATATTAATTGGGTAATGACTAAATATCACGATTAGTTATTTAAGAGTGTCTGGAATGAATAATATTATTAATATCGCATATTGTACTGATTCAAATTATCTTGAACATGTAGGTGTGTCGATAAGTTCTATAATGCATAATAATCTCAATAATAATATTCATTTTCATGTTTTTTTGTATGATGTTTCGCTAGAGGAACAACAGAAGTTAGAACAACTTAGTCCTTCAATTACGCTACATTCAATCCCTTTAGATGAGTTGACAAAATATTCTGATACTCAAAATTACAAAGTCAAACATATTAATCGGTCGATGTATATACGACTATTAGTTCCCAGACTATTAAAGGGTGTTGTTGATAAATTCATTTATCTTGATGCGGATACTTTATGTTTTGCTAATATTTCTTCAATTTCGGATATTAATATAGATTCGGTGGTTTGTGGTGTAACGCCCGATTCATTAGACAAAGAAAATATGTTGAAAAACCAGAAAAGGCTTCAACTTAATTCAACTAATTATTTTAACTCTGGTTTTTTGTATATTAATGTTAATAAGTGGATTGAGTTTGATACTGAAAATAAAGTTAATCAAATATTACTATCGTCTGAAAAAAAACATCTAATTTATCCTGATCAAGATGCTTTAAATGTCGTATTACAAAATCAAGTTTTATGGATAGATCCTAAATGGAATTATTTATTTACCTGGATAAATGACAAGCAAAAAGAGACATTTTTTTACAACAAAAAATCGTTACCATACATAATTCATTTTACTGGTGCAAGAAAGATGTGGTATCAAGAACACACTGGACTTGCACAAAATTTGTATAATTTTTATAAACACTTCACCCCTTGGGCAAATACCCCTCTTAAAAGTTATAAGTATAAAATGCGGGTTAATGATTATCGTATTTATGCCAAATCTCATCTTAAAGATAAAAATTTGATTAGTAGCTTAAAGTATTATTTGCTTTATTTAGTTTTGAAAATAAAGAAACAGTCTTAATTTAATTAAATATATTTATGCATAGTTGTAATTAATCTATCAGGCTTAAATGTATTATTACTAACATAAAAAATTTTTTGTTTATCCATATTATTATTAGGTAACCAGATATCTTTATCTATTCACAATTCCATATTTGTATGATATCTTCTATATATTATTTATCTGAAATCAAATTTTATTATAACCATTTGAAATAATTTGATAATTAAATATAAAAAGACTTTGAATTTTTAAATCTATCCGGAAATGTTTAAAGGTGTTATGATCATTATATCGTCAATGTAATCATTTCTGATTAAAAATCTTTTTTAACAAACTTAGGATTTAGCTGATTCTTTCTTTTGACAAATAAAAAAATTAAAATAGAAATAAATTTTAATTAAATGAATATCCTAATTTTTAGGAAAAAATAACATTTCCAATTGAATTTTTGAAATTTATATTTCAATCCATTTAAAATTATCTCTATTTAGAGCGTTATTTCATTCTAATTTTATTAATTCTTCTTTTAACTGTTCAAGTACAATGTTTGGATTAAGATTTGCAATTGGATCACCTAGACCTGTACCAAGATTTTCTTTAGTGAATATTTGCAATGCATTAGGATAGTTAGGTCCCCATACAAAGTTATTAATAAATTTATTATCAATTATTCGATTATTATATATACAAAGCATTTTTTTATCATATATCGATGCAACATGTACAATTGAAGTATCAACGGTAATAACTAAAGTTGCGAACTTAATCAAAGCTACAGTTTCAAAAAAGGAGCCTAACGGATTAATAATGATATTTGTTGAGGTCTTAATATGTTTTATTTTATTCGGCTCCCCAACTACTATAGTTACACAATTATCATAGTGAGATAGGAAAGATAAAATAGTTTCAATTTGTGTATCAGAAAAGCTTCTTGCTATATTGGAACCATAAGGGTTAAAAATAATAATATTTTTACCTGATAATAAATAGGGCCTAATAAATTTTTCTACAGATTCATGAGCTTGATCAGGAAGATTCACATGATATTTAATTGAATCAGCTTCTATATTTAATAGTTTTAAAATTTGTTCACTTCTCTTTGAAATATGTGATGTATATTGATCATAAAAAATCGATGTATCATACAATTTATATTTTTCTTGATTAAAACCTATAGCATGTAAAGGATTAATCGCTAAAATTATTTGAGAACGTCTTATACTATTATGACCTTTATCAACAAGATCAATAGCTACGTCAATAGATAAACTATTAAGTTGTTTTTTAAATTGCTTTATCCCTTTCTTTTTATCATACAATATAACACCATCAACGGTAATAAATTGTTCAAATAGAAATGCAATTCTTTTTTCAACTACAACATATACTTTTAATCTATTTTCTCTTAAAGATTTAATCAAATAAGAGGTAACTATTGCATCACCAATACCTTGATCATTCATTAAAATAGCTGCTGAAAGGTACTCTTTCGGAGTTAACGGTGATCTTACCTTTTTTTTTCGATTTAAAAGAGCTAATTTAACAGCTAGTTTTATTGGTTTAATTTTTAAATTCCGCTGCCTATTTAAGAATTTAATAAACTTCAAAAATTTATTTATCATCTTACTTTTAAGATCCTAAAGTGAAAAATTTTAGCAAATTATTTATTATTAATTTTTGATATTATTTATTAAAATTTATTTGATACAAATCTGCATACAATCCATTTAATGACAACAACTCTTTATGGGTACCTTGCTCTATAATTTTACCACTGTCTATTACTAATATTTTATTAGCATTTTCAATGGTGGATAAACGATGTGCAATAATGAGCGATGTTCGCCCTTTTTGTAAATCATCTAAAGCTTTTTGTATTGCTTGTTCTGATTCTGTATCTAAGGCTGAAGTTGCTTCGTCAAGAATTAAAATAGGAGTGTTTCGTAATAACGCTCTTGCTATAGCAATCCTTTGGCGTTGACCACCAGATAATAATACACCACTCTCACCAACAATTGTTTCGAATCCGTTTTCAAGTCCCATTATAAAATCATAGGCATAGGCTTGTTTAGCTGCTTCCTCTATTTGCTCTTGTGAATAATCTCCAACTCGGCCATAAGCAATATTATTTGCAACAGTATCATTGAATAAGTGTACATTTTGTGAAACCAAACCAATTTGATTGCGTAAACAACTTAGTGTTAAATCTTGAATATTATGGTTATCAATCAAAATTTCACCGTTACTGATATCATAAAAGCGAGTAAGCAAACTTGCTATTGTACTTTTTCCTGAGCCAGAACGACCAACCAAAGCAATGGTTTTATATGGTTCGACTGAAAAACTAATATTTTGTAAAGCTGGTTCTTGTCTGCTTTCGTAAGTAAAACTGACATTTTTAAATTCAATGGCGCCTTGTACCCGTTGAATATTTATTTTGCCATCATCTTTTTCAATTGGTTGTTCAAAAATAGCAAATAGAGTTTGACAAGCAGCCATACCTTTTTGAAAATCAGCATTAACACTTGTTAGACTTTTTATTGGTTGCATCAACGCAACTAGTGAAGAAAAAACAACTGTAAATTGACCAGGTGTAATATTCAAATCAGGGTTACTCGCCATTAATAGAACAAACGCAATGGCAAAGGAAATTATAAGTTGAACTATAGGTGTTGATAAAGCTGATATTGAGACTAGTCTCATACCATCTCGCCGAAATTTATTATTTACTTTATTGAAGTTTTTAGACTCTTCATCTTGCGCACCAAAAAGAATGATTTCACGATGCCCTTTCAACATTTGCTCGACGGACATAGTTACCCCACCCATCGAATTTTGCATGTTTTTAGCTAATTTCCTAAATTTTACCGATATAAAAGTTATTAAACCTATCACAATGGGAGTAATGATAATTAATGATAAAGATAGTTCCCAACTATTAATAAACATTGTATAAAAAAGCCCACAAATAAAGGCAGACTCTCGAACAATTGTAATTAATGCATCAGAAGAAGATGAAGCGACTTGGTCGGTATCATAGGTTATACGTGAAAGTAATCTTCCTGTTGAGTTTTTATCATAAAAACTTACTGGTGCATCAACAAAATGGTTAAAAAGTTGTTGACGAATTTTAAGTACGATTTTTGTGGAAATAAAAGATAAAAAGAATGAATATCCATAATTAGCAACTCCTCTCAGAAGAACTAACCCAAAAATATAGAAAGGAGCCATAATTAAAAATTGCTGATCGTTTTGAACAAATCCCTTATCCAATAAAGGTTGTAGCATACCAATCAATGAAGTATCAGCAAAAGCACTAATAACGAGTAAAATTATTGATAATAAAAGAATTAATTTATGTTTGGCAATATAAGGCCATAACTTGGAAAAAGTTTGCCATGTTGAAGCATCTTTATCGATATCACTATGAGCTGATTGAATATTTTTTTTCATAAAATTTTTTTATTAAGAATTAAATTGCATTTGGTACATTTTGGCATAAATACCATTTTCAAGTACCAGCTTATTATGTGGGCCTTCTTCGACTATTTTTCCATCATCAATAACTAATATACGATCAGATTGTTCAATAGTTGATAATCGATGAGCAATAATTATAGAAGTTCGATTTTTTTGTAAATTTTCTATTGCTTGTTGAACTAATCGTTCAGATTCATTATCTAACGCTGAAGTAGCTTCATCGAAAACTAATATTGGGCTATTACGCAAAAGCACTCTGGCGATCGCAATTCGTTGTCGTTGTCCACCTGAAAGTAAAATACCATTATCGCCAATTTCTGTATCAAAACCATGTTCTAATTTTTCGATAAATTCTATCGCATTAGCCTGAATTGCTGCATTAATAATATCTTGTTTCTTATATTTATTTTTGGCACCATACACAATATTGTCAGCTATAGTACCATTAAATAAATGCACTTTTTGTGATACAAATCCAATTTGATTACGTAGCGATTTTAGCGTGTAATTTTTAATATTTATACCATCAAGCAATATTTCCCCTTTTTCTACATCATAAAATCTTGGAATCAAACTTGCTATAGTTGATTTTCCTGCAC
The DNA here is from genome assembly GCF_019469165.1 of Gilliamella sp. ESL0443. Taxonomy (NCBI): domain Bacteria; kingdom Pseudomonadati; phylum Pseudomonadota; class Gammaproteobacteria; order Orbales; family Orbaceae; genus Gilliamella; species Gilliamella sp. ESL0443. Next base: position 1,423,880 of record NZ_CP048263.1, read on the forward strand.
CAGAACGACCGACCAATGCTACTGTTTCACCTGGCTTGATTTTAAAACTTATATTATTTAAAGAAGGAGTAGTTCTTGAAGGATAAGTATAGGTTACTTGATGAAATTCAATTTCCCCATTTGCCCGCTGCAACTCAACTGTTCCATTATCTTCCTCTAAAGGGGAATTTAAAAGCCCAAAAAGCGATTCGCAGGCCACAGAGCCTTTTTGTAATTCAAGATGAACACTCGTCAATTCTCTTAAAGGTCTCATAACAGCAACCATAGCAGAAAAAACAACAGTAAAAGATCCAGGAGTAATATCTATAGTTTGGTTTGCCACAAGAAATAAAATAAAACCTAACGCTAATGTGGCTACTAGTTGAATTATAGGAGTTGACAATCCAGACACTAATACGATTTTTAATAAGCTTCGTCTAAAAATTTTATTGATTGTATAAAAATTGTTTTTTTCGTGTTTTTGAGCATTAAAAACTAGTATTTCTTTATGACCTTTTAACATTTCATCGGCAGCTGTTGTGATATTCCCTATCCCTTTTTGCATAGAAAGAAGTGAATTTCGGAATTTTTTTGCAATAAATTGAGCAATAAAAATAACTAAAGGTACGACAATAATAAGGACTAGTGCCAATTTCCAATTCCCATAAAACATCACTATGCATAACCCGATAGCATAAGCTATTTCTCTTACTAATATGATAAGCGCATCAGAAGATGCTTTAGATAACAGCTGTGTGTTATATGTAATAACAGTAACAAGCTCACCAACTGGGTTTTTGTCTAAAAAATTAATAGGACTTTTGACTAAATGATCAAAAATTAATTGCCGAAACTTAGTTACTACTTTACCTGAAAGCCAAGAAAGACAATAGGTTGAACAGTAGTTAGACAAACCACGTAATGCGATTAATGCAATAATACCAACTGAAAAAAGAATAAGTAATTCATAATTTTTATCCATTAATCCATTGTCTAATAAAGGTTTAGTTAATGAAATTAATGTTGCATCAGTTGCGGCATTCAATAAAAGAGCAAAAATTGCAACAATTAAAGCTTTTTTATGGGGATAAATAAAAGGCCACAATTGTTTAATGGTATTCAGAGAGCTATATTTATTTGACATAAGAAAGTAAATAAGTTTATTTGAAGTCGAATTATACTATACATACTTTGTGAATTTAAATTTAATTGCAATTCTTTTTCAACTAGAAATAATTTCTATAACCTATATAATAATGTAAAGAATATCTAAATTAACTATCACTATTTAAACTGATCAACAGATAATATTAAGTTAAAAAGAACAGACACATCGATTTTCGTGAATTTTTCAATAAGTAATAAACATGATTTATTATAACTCAATAACAATAATAATAAATTAGATAGAAGTTAATTTAGTTCAAATAATGCAACAGGAAACTAGCAATGTATTTTAATGCGAGTAGTGTTATTAAAAAAAAAATTACAATTGGAACCACTAGTGATATTAATATCAATCAGTTAAACATTGCTTATGGAATTGATAAAAACTTTTTTTTAGGCTGTGCTGTTTCAATTATGTCTATCTTATTAACTAATTCAGAACTCAATTTTAATTTTCATATTTTCACAAATTCTATTAATGATGATTTTCAGCAAAAATTACAACAATTAACAGACAAATATAAAACCCAGATAACTATATATTTAGTGGAAGATTCTTATTTTACTAATTTACCAACAACAAAAAACTGGACATTAGCTACGTATTTCCGTTTCATTGTCGCAGATTATTTTTACAATAAAATAGACAAAATCCTTTATTTGGATGCTGATATTGTATGTAAAGGGTCTTTAGCAGAATTATTTAACTTAGAATTTGATAACAATATTGCTTATGTAGTTATTGAAAAAGACCCAATATGGTGGGAAAAATGTGCAAAAAGGCTTAATGAAAATAAATTATTGAATGGTTATTTTAACGCAGGTTTTCTACTAGTTAATCTGAAAAAATGGAAAGAGAATAATATAAATGAAAAAGCATTAAAATTGCTAACAAACGAGAACTTACGTAAGAAATTTACCCATTTAGATCAAGATGTGTTAAATCTATTATTATTGGATAAAGTTAAGTACCTTGATAGAAAATATAACCAACAAATTAGTATTAATTACGAGTTAAAATATAAATCAAATAAAGTTCGCAAATATCCTATAACCGATGCAACTATATTAATTCATTATATTGGACCTACAAAACCTTGGCACAAATGGGCTGAAAATTATGAATGTTCAAAATATTTTTTGGATGCAAAAAATAATTCTCCATGGCAAATGACACCCTTATTATTAGCTACCACTTCGAGCCAAATGAGATATTGTGCAAAACATAAGTTACATCAAAATAAAGTCGTTGAGAGTTTAATTAGTTATTTAATTTATTGCTTGAAAAAATTAAAATTATAGTTTAATCGAAAGCATCTGTAATTGTTTCTAACATTGCATTGGAGCTATATTTGTATAATTTATCTAAACTGATTGGAACAAATGGAGATTCTAAAAATTTTTTTATTTGATGGTGATTATTTTCATCAAGAATAAAAATTTGCTCTGGAGAATAAAAATCATATTCTTTTATAGATTTATTAGTAGTAATTAATCTTTTATTCAATAACACTGCTTCAATAGCTCTTAAAGTTACACCTGTTTGACCTATTTGTCCTATTTCTAAGATGACATCACTATGTTTTACTTTTTCAATATTATCTAAATAACTAATTTTATTACCGAGTTTATAATAATCTGATGAGTGAAATAAACTTTCAGTATTGGTTGCATTATAGTTAATTAAATTAAAATCTGTTTGATAACCATTTACATGCAAAATAGGGGCAATTCTGTTAAGCACTTTAGCTCTATCATCCCAATACTCCCCGATGAAAAAACATGTTTTAATAATATTAGATTTGTTATCTTGTTCGGCTCGCAATTTTTTCATTTCTGAATATGTAAAAGGAAGAAACTGATTCAAATATATAAATTTATATTTCTTACAATCATTAAAATCAAAACTGTATATTTTATCAAAATATGGTGTAATTTTACTTATATAATCTTCATTTTGTTGTAACCATTTTTTTTTATTTTTCATACTATCGTTTAAAACATCAATAGTATCTCGTAACACCAAAACTCGATGGCATTTAACATCCTTAATTAAATCTATAAATCCTGAAACACCAAAACCACTACATAATAAGATATCATCATATTTCAATTGTCTTAATTTTATAAATTGATGAAATTTTATAAACCAATGTCGAGGAAGGTTATTTCTATCAAGTTTTAAATTAATATTTCTAAAATGTTTCATTAATTTATTAAAAAGTACAACATCGTACTCAGACTTAAGGGTATTAACCATATATTTTTCATAGTCAGCATTCCACTCGGCAAAATAAATAGTCATACTTTAACCCTTAATTGAATCAATTTTAGCTATACAAAGTTCAAGTTTTTCAACCATATCTGAACTAAAAATACCATATTGATTTAGTTTTTTCATATCAAGAACAGAATATTTTGGTCTTTTTGCTTTAAATTGAAAAAATGAGGTTTTAACAGGAAAAACTTCCGGTATCTTATTCAATTTGCCTTGATTGGTAGCTGTCGTTATTATTTGCTTGGCAAATGAATACCAAGACATAGATTTATTACCACAATAGTGATAAATACCCCCTACAATATTTTTTTCGATAATACGAATCATCAACTCAGCTAAATCTCCTGCATAGGTTGGACATCCAATCTGATCATCCACTATAGATAATTTATTATTCTGATTGATTAATTTTAAAATAGTTTTTACAAAGTTATTTCCATATTCACTAAATACCCAAGATGTGCGAATTATTATTGCTGATGAATCAACACTCATAACAGCAATTTCACCTTCTCGTTTTGTTTTACCATAGACATTGATAGGATTTGTCAAATCATCTTCTGTATAAGGGTATTTTTTTAAACCGTCGAAAACATAATCCGTTGAAATATGGATGAATTTAGCTCTATTTTTTTTTGCCGCTAAAGCCAAGTTTTCCGGGCCAAAAACATTAACTTTATAAGCCAAATCGTATTCAGTTTCAGCTTTATCAACAGCAGTATATGCAGCTGCATTTACAATTACATCAGGTTTATATTTAGCAACCCATTCTTCGACATTGGACCTATCGCTAATATCCAGTTCAAAATGATCTGCAGTAATCAATTGCCAATTATTAGGATATATATCGCAAAAGCACTGACCTACTTGACCTTGAGCACCAGTTAACAAAACTTTCATTAAGTTATAATAATTCCTGTAAAGTTTTACCTAATTTATCTTTATCTGATAATATTGGATTTTTCATCGGCCAATTAATATTAATAGTAGGATCATTCCACGACAAGCATTCCTCAGAACTTGGATTATAATAATCAGTACATTTATATTCAAAAGCAGCAAAATCAGATAAAACTTGAAAACCATGTGCAAATCCAGGTGGAACCCATAATTGAGTATGATTATCTGATGACAAAATCATGCCCACCCATTTACCAAAAGTCTTAGAGTCCTTTCTTATATCTACTGCAACGTCAAAAACTTTACCTTGAACAACTCTCAGTAATTTTCCTTGAGGATTATCTTTTTGGAAATGCAATCCACGTAATACATTTTTATATGAATATGAGTAATTATCTTGGACAAAGTCATATTCAATCCTTAACAACTTTTGATAAAGTTTCTTCTGAAAAATTTCAAAAAAATGTCCTCTATTATCTTTATAAATTCTTGGCTGAATAATTTTCAGCCCAGGAATTGTTGTTTCAAAAATTTGCATAATTAAATCTTTTCAACTAATTGATATAAATATTGACCATATAAAGTTTTTTTAGCATCTAACGCCTCCCTTCTCACCTGTTCCGCACTCAACCAGCCATTTCTAAATGAAATTTCTTCTAAACAGGCAACTTTCAATCCCTGCCTTTTTTCGATAATTTGGACAAAAGATGATGCTTCAAGCAAGCTATCGTGGGTTCCTGTATCAAGCCAAGCAAATCCTCTACCAAGGATCTCAACATTCAATAATCCAGAATCTAAATACATTTGATTAAGTGTAGTTATTTCTAATTCTCCGCGGCTCGATGGCTTAACTTGTTTTGCCATCTCGACTACATTTTCATCATAAAAATAAAGTCCTGTCACAGCCCAATTTGATTTCGGTTTAATGGGTTTTTCTTCAATAGACAGTGCTTTGAAATTTATATCAAAATCTACAACCCCAAAACGTTCAGGATCTACGACTTGATAACCAAAAATAGTCGCTCCTACTTTGTTAGCTACAACTTTCTCTAACTTTTTACCAAAACTTTCACCAAAAAAAAGGTTGTCTCCCAAAATAAGAGCACAACGTTGTTTTTGAATAAATTCCTCACCTATAATAAATGCTTGAGCTAAACCTTCAGGTTTTGCTTGTACTGCATAACTCAGTTTAATTCCAAAGCGTGAACCATCACCTAATAATCGTTGAAACATAGGCATGTCATCCGGAGTTGTAATAATTAAAATATCACGAATCCCAGCTATCATTAATACTGATAATGGATAATAAATCATTGGTTTATCATAAATAGGTAATAACTGTTTAGATACACCTCGAGTTATAGGATAAAGACGGGTTCCTGAACCACCTGCAAGCACTATACCTTTCATAAATATTCCTATTTTTTGATTATCCCTTGTCGCGAACTTATATATGTACCATCTTTGATATGCTCACACCAACTTTTGTGATCTAGATACCATTGTACTGTTTTTCTCATTCCGCTTTTAAAAGTTTCTTGAGGTTGCCATCCTAAGTCTTTATATATTTTTGATGCATCAATTGCATATCGCTGATCATGCCCAGGTCTATCAGTTACATACGTGATTAGATCTTTATAGTGATTAACACCATTAGGTTTAATTTGCACTAACTCTTCAAGCAAGTCACAGATTATATTCACAACATCAATATTTTTTTGTTCATTGTGCCCACCAATATTATAGGTTTCACCTACAATGGCTTTAGTCGCAACTAAATAAAGAGCTCTAGCATGATCTTCAACATATAACCAATCCCTTACTTGCTGACCATTTCCATAAACAGGTAACGGTTTGCCTTCAATTGCATTAAGTATTGTTAGAGGAATTAGCTTTTCAGGAAAATGATACGGACCATAGTTATTAGAGCAGTTCGTAATAATAGTAGGTAAACCAAATGTTCTATACCAAGCACGGACTAAATGATCGCTTGAAGCTTTTGAAGCTGAATAAGGGCTACTTGGTGAATAAGGCGTTCTTTCAGTAAATAGATCATTGGTACCATTTAAGTCACCATATACTTCATCAGTAGAAATATGATGAAAACGAAAATTATTTTTCTTATCTTTTTCTAAACTATGCCAATATGTTAAAGCTGATTCCAAAAGCGTATATGTGCCAATTATATTTGTTTCAATAAATACTGATGGATTATCAATAGAACGGTCAACATGACTTTCAGCAGCTAAATGCATTATAATATCAGGTCTAAAATCATTCAGAATATTGTCAATAGCTTTTCGATCACAAATATCAACTTGTCTGAAATTAAAGCGATTATTTTTAGATACTTCATCTAAAGATTCCAAATTACCAGCATATGTTAATTTATCAATAACTAATACATGATGTTCAGTTTCTTCTATAATATAGCGCACAACAGCAGAACCTATAAATCCAGCTCCACCAGTAATAATAAATTTCATATGTTATCAATCCTAATTAGCAATACTTTTTTAAATTAATATTCTAAATTTCACTATTACAAAAATAGCTTAAGTCATATCTGTATTTTTATCATCAGATAAAATTATATTAATATCAAATACACAAATTTTTTTTTAATTTTTACTCTTGGATAATTTGTTTTTTTATCAGTTTCAATCTATATTTCATAAATTAAAATATCATACAACGCTCTAATTATTGCTAAGTTAGCACTAAATCTAGCTGCTAGGTGTTGTGAGATATAATTCCTTTAAACAATAATAAAGCTTTTTAAAAAGATAGATTTTATTATTTTATAAAATTTTTTTGCAGATAATAAAATCAAGTCCCAATAAATGTAATACCCACATTTTTACTCTATTTTTTTTATATCTACGTAATTCAATTATTTTGTAAAGCAAGATTAGTCTTTTTGTCAATTTCCCGTACAAGAAACAATTGAGCACCTCTTTGTTAACACATCTAAAATCTGTTTTAGCTAATAAAATATTTTCATACTGAAAAGTCAAATCATATAACTTCTGAATTTTTTCACTGTGTTTAATAGTATTATTTTGATGCCATCTATAAGAAAAAAGTACTTTATCTAAATATTTAATTTTAGCATATTTAGCAATTTGAAGATTCATAAACCAATCTTCTAATGGAGCATTTTTGTTATACAATCCTGTTTTATCATATATCGATTTTCTAACTAAGTAACCATTAGGTATATGATTACCTCTATACAAATACAGGTATGTTCCAAAATTATTTTTTAATTGTTTTATTTTTAGGAAGTCAGCAAATGTCTTATAGTAAGCCTTATCTTGATTATAAGTAATATTTCTAAATTTATCCCAATAAGAAACCTTACCATTATCATCAATAATTTCATTATCTCCAACTACTAAAGCATAATCACTATTTTTTTGTAAAAATAAAACTTCATCCTTAATTGCATCAGCCTTAGCTAAATCATCAGATGCTATGTAATAAATGTAATCACCTGATGATAAATTTATTAACTTGTTACAAGTTGAACCAATACCCTGATTTTCTTGTTTTTTAAATATAACATTAACAAATCTTTCTTTGCATAAACTTTCCATTTCAAGAATTTTTTCATAAGTGGAATCTGTTGAACCATCATCAATAATAATTAATTCTATATTCTCATAAATTTGAGAAATGATTGATTTTATAGTTTCTTGAACGTAATTTTCATGATTATAAGATGGAACAACCACAGAGACTAAAGGTAACTTATTGATAAGCATTTACTACCTCAATAACCTTCTCAATTTCTTTCTGTGTCATTACAGGACTAATTGGTAACGAAAGAACCTCATTATGTATTTTTTCAGTTATAGGATAGTTTAAATCATTCCATTCTTTATATGCTTCTTGTTTATGAATAGGAATTGGATAATGGATTAGGGTTTGTATTCCATTTGATTGAAGGTAACTTTGTAGCTTCGCTCTATTTTCTGTTCTTATAACAAAAAGATGCCATACATGCATATCTTTCTCTACAGATTTAGGTAAAACAATTAAAGGATTATTGATATTACTAATATAACAATTTGCTATTTTACGACGCTTGTTATTATCTTCATCTAAATAAGGTAATTTTACATTCACTACTGCAGCTTGTAATTCATCTAATCTGGAGTTGACGCCCTTATATAGATTAATGTATTTTTTATTAGAACCATAATTGGCAATTGCTTTGATCTTTAGATATAATTCTTCATCATTTGTAGTTACTGCTCCTCCATCACCTAAACAACCTAGGTTTTTTCCTGGATAAAACGAAAAACCGCTAGCATCTCCCAAATTACCTACTCTACGTCCTTTATAGATAGCACCATGAGCTTGAGCAGAATCTTCTATTATTTTTAAATTATACTTCTCAGCTAACTTCCATATAGATTTCATCTCAACCGCTTGACCATATAAATGGACAACCATAATAGCTTTTGTTTTTGATGTTATTGCACGTTCAATTAAGTCAGGATTAATATTATAAGTATCAAGATCAGGTTCAACCAAAACAGGTTTACACCCATTTTCTGAAATAGCCAGTACTGATGCAATATAAGTATTAGCAGGAACAATGATTTCATCTTCTGGACCGAAACCATAGGCTTTAATTATTAAATTAAGCGCATCTAAACCATTTGCCACACCAACTGCATACTTAGTTCCACAGTACGCTGCAAATGCCTCATTAAAAATATTATTTTCTTCTCCTTGTAAATACCATCCTTTATCAAAAATTTGTTTAAACCTTTCATTAATTTCTTTTTCATACATATTGTTAATACTAGCTAAATCAAGAAATTTAATCATATTATCTACCTTTTATCCATTTAATAATTTTCAAAATAAATGCAACATCTATTTTAATTACAGTCCCCCCTTTTTTAATAGTAAAAGTCAATAAAGGTATTTTCCAAAGATATAAGTTTTTTCGATTTCTTTCATTTGATTGCTTATAGTAAAAAAGAGGAATAAGATTGAAAATGTTTATTCTGCTATCGTTATAACGATTTTTGAATAAAGTAACTATTGAGATCCCCATTACCTTCCATCTTTTACACTTTTTATAGATTTTATAATTGAAACTTTCAAAATATCTATAAGTTAAAGATGTTTTTTCCATGGCATCTTTTAAATAAACGATTACAGATTCAATAGTATGATTCTTGATAAAATATTTATATGCATCCTCACCTAATATTTTTTTCTGATTATGAACATAAATATCTTCTATAATATCCTTTAGTGGTTTTGCATTCAAATTCAATTCTTCCATTTGAGAATCAAACCACCCAAGACAATATTTAACTGTATCTTGCAGATAAACATATTTATTACAAGTAAAGGGTACAACATTATGTGGAATAATTATAGAAGGTAATTTTAATGCTGCGCCCTCTAGAATCGACGTCCCCATTGCAAATAAAGCATCTACTTTAGTCGATAAAAATTCATCTAATTTATTATCAGTTATTGTCCCCATAAAATGAATTATCAAATTAGGAAAATCATTTATATGGATTTTTTCTTTATCTTCACCTGAACCTATAATATATATTTTTTTTTTAGTAAAAGAATCTAACTTATTTAAATGATTTAATAAATCAATAATTGAATATATCTTATCTGTACATAGCCTGCCTAAAACAGCAATATTAATTTCTCCAACTTTAACTAACTCATAACTAGCACATTTGCTTTTTTGTTTCATTACAACTGGAACATAGCATTCATCAAAAATTATTTTTTTTGTATTTTGTGCCATACGATGTGAGTAATCAGCAAAAAACACAGAATTGGTTGATTTAACTATCCTTAGGAATTTATTTAAAATTTTACGTTTTATACCCCATACATTTTTTAAGACAGAAATGCAACTATTATGCCAATTGAAAAATAAAATTTTACTATCTGGATGCATAGATGGTAACCAACATGCCCAGTATATTGGAGTGATCAATAAAATCGGTTCATTATCCATATGAATACCGAAATCCTGTTCACTAACTTCAATTTTTTTTACTAATGGATTTTTAAGAAGTTGATCTGATAACCCTTTCTTATAATCGGTATAATATACCTCAAAATTTGAATCTTCGGCTAGCTTATCAGCTAATCTAGTTAAATAATAGGGACCACCAGAAACCTCTTTCCAAGGAAAATAAAACACAACCTTTCGTTTTACAACATTAGTCATGTTTATACCTCAATCAACTCAATTATGTAAGTGTTTGGTAACATTAAGAAACAAATTCTTTTGTGAAAGTAAACCGATTTTTTTAAAGGTGAAATTACTTTGAATCTATTATTTTTAAATATTTCCAATGCTCTTTCAATGTTTTGAACATAATATGCAAAATGGTACATTTTATTTTTATTATTGATCCAATAGTTCAAAGTTGTACTATTATCAAGATTTTCTAATAATTCTAATCTTGGTTGATCATCTGCCACAATAAACATACCTCTAATACCTTGCAATTCATCCTCGAAAACATCACTTTCTTTTGAATAGCCTAACATTTTGTAAGTTTCAAATTCTTTATGAATATCTGTTGTGGCAACCCCAATATGGTGAAACTTAAAACCGTGAATATATTGTTTAAAATTTCTTTGAAAAATTAAAAAAATCTTCTTAGTTAATATAGTTTTTAATTCTTTCACAAAATAGTCGTGAGTAACAAAATGTTCAACACAATCATAGGGCAAATTGTTTAACATTACTTTAATTGTAGCTTCTCTTTTGTCTTCAGATAAGGAATCATGAAAAGATACAACAGATACATTATCAGAAATGGTTTTACAATATAATTCATCTAAATTTAGATGGTTGAATGCTACTTCATAAATCAAATAAACACTTTCTATTGCTGCTAAAGAACCTTTACGGATGACCCACCGTCCCCACTCAGCTTTATTGTCTTCTAAATTATAAATTGCTATGAGGCCTTCTTTTTTTAAAGTTAATTTATTTTCAATGACAAAATAATAATCACCTGTCTTCTCAAAATAAGTATTCAACCATTTAATTTGGTCATTAACATCTTCTGAAATTGCATTGATATATTTATTTCGTTCTTTGTCTTCTAATCTGACCGACACAATGAATTCAGCATCATCCATCGTAACAGGCCTGAGTTTATAACTATAACCATCTATATTTATAGAGTGTCTCATCTTTAATTCATTTTTCCTAATAAACAATTTAATATTTCATTTAATGTTATCATTTGAGCTATATCATTCTCATCAAATGAAACACCGAATTCATTTTCAAGCATTAAAACAATCTCAACATGTGATATAGAATCCCACAATTTATCTGAATCCTTATTATTTGATAAATCGTTAACGTTGATTTTTGTAATTTTAGATACTATTTCAATAACTTTTTCTTCCATTTTAAATACCTTTTTTGACAATGATTTTAATTAATTCGTCAGGCAATTGATAATCAAATTTATTAGACATATTATAGTTTGACAGATATTTATTGAAAAAATTTAAAGCTGGTGTATTTCGTTCACCTTTAATACACTTAGCTTCAAAACTATGTAAATTTAAATAATCCAAACCAATTTTTACTGCACCTAAAACAATAGTATCATCTATGCCACGACCTAAAGCTCTACAGCTTATGAAGCATTCCTCTAAAATGCCTACTTTATTCTTTTCTGAAATAATTACTCCACCTATAATACCGCTATCAGATAATCGATCGCGTAGGCTTATCGAAATAACTGCTGATCTCTTATCTTTAACCAAATTTTCAACTTCATTAAGAGAATATCTTTTATAACTAAAAATAAATTGATTTGTTTTATTTGCTAGCTCTGCAATTCTATCTGATTGTTGAATGTCATTGACACAATACTCTAACTGCATTTTTAAATCCGCAAAATATTCTTCCTTTGACAATAAATTAATAATTTTATTCCTAGCCTCATTAGATTGCGTATCTTTTTGTCTAAGTGAATCTTCAGCTTTGACATTCAATTTCAAAAGTCCAGGATAATTATTCAGTATATTGTTAGTTATATTTGCATCGTTATTCGCTAATAATATATGTATATTAGGATGAGCATTAGTAACACTATGCAATTCGCCTGTGTTATCATCAATAAATAACAAGCTATCGGTGTTGACATTCAAGTAGTTAGATATTAATCCAATTGATTCTGATTTACTGTTCCAGTTAGCATAAATTTTAGTAAAATCATCTAAGGATAAAGGAAAGTCTTCTCTCTTATTGAATAAGTCTATGACATCTTGCTCATTATTTTTAGATGCAATACATAGAAAAAAACCTTTCTCTTTTAATTTTTTTAAAGTGCTTTGTAAATTTCGGTGTCCCTGTGTTAAAATTACCCCATCTATGCCATCTTCACCTAAAACACCTTTATATAATGTGTTATCTAAATCAACAATTATACCTTTAAGGTTTGGTTTTAAAAGACTTGGAATATAATTCAACCCTATCTCTTTCGAGACTTCAAGGCATGATAATGAACTTAATTTAGTGCCAGAAAATTTTTCTAATCTAAGATCAACAAATTTATCACCTAATCTATCTTCAACTTTATCTAAATTGTAAACCACAACCTGCTTATCATTTAATTTGAAGTGATGCCCAAATGGTATAAATAAAATAGGTTTTTTATATTTTTTCTTCAGAAAATTCATTCTTTCTTCAATAAATGAATCTACATTTTCAATTCTATAGCGACTGAAATCAATCCACAAAATCAATAAATCTGATGCAAAATTCAAATTAAAAAAACTTAATGAATCATCATAATCACTGTACTCAAACTTTACACTAGTTTCGCTAAAAGCTAGATAAGGATAAATTGTATTTTCAATTAATTCAAAAGAATGATTTCGGTAAATTGAAATAGTGTAACACTCTGAAGGCAATCCTTTTTCTTTGGGATAATTTAACAAATCTAATCGTGAAGGATTATCTTCAAATAAAAATTTTTGTAATTGCAATTGATTTTTCATCAGTGATCACCTTTTAACTGAGTAAAATCATTAATATATTCGTTAGGATCATATAATTCATTAGATAAAACTAATAAAACAGCTTTATCTGAAAAATCATACATTTCTTTCCATACTAATTTATCGATCCATAATGCAGTATTAGGATTATTTAAATTGAATATCTTATCTACACCAGATTGTTCTTTGATCTTAATTTTAATAGAGCCATTGATCGCAATAAAAACAAACTGTGATTTTTTATTTGCATGAGCCCCTCTGGGAACATTACCCTGTACATTAAAAACATAAAAAATTCTCTTAATTTCAAAAGGTATCTGATTTAGGTTTTCCAATACCACTAAAGATCCTCTATCATCTGATATACTTTGTAAATTTATAATCCTATAGCTTTCCACAAACCCCCTCCCAGAAACTGTGTAAAGAATTTTTAATTTCATATTAAAATCTTTACAATATACCTAATTTATTACAAATTAACCTAACGAAATATTTAAAAATTAACAATATAATATTACTGCCCAATTTTGTAACACCTAAGCTTATTAGCAATCGCAGTATGCGATACACCCAATCTTTTTGCGAGTTTTCTAGAGCTTGGATATTCGGTATACAAGCTTTTTAAAACTTCTTTTTCGAATTGTTTGGTCATTTCATCAAGTGTTTTATTTTCGATATCATTGATCCAGGAAACTTGGGTCGATGTTATCGTAGGTAGAACAATATCTTTTACTGTTAATTGTGATGATGTCAATTGAGATAATGCGGAATAAAGTACATTTTTAAGCTGTCTTACATTACCTGGCCAAGAGTATTGCGTTAAGTAAGGAATAACATCCTGACTCACTTTTGGCGGTGTAATACCTTGCTTATTAGCAAATTCATCAATGAAAATATGAGTAAGTGGTTCTATGTCATCCTTGCGCTCTTTTAGTGAAGGTAAATTTAAAGACAATACATTCAAGCGATAATAAAGATCTTTCCTAAACTTTCCTTGTTCCACCAACTCAGCTAAATCAACTTTAGTCGCACAGATGATTCTAACATCAACGTAAACTTCGTTATCGTCACCTACTCTTCGAAAATATCCATCATTAATAAAACGTAATAATTTGGTTTGCATTTGGAATGACATCTCATCAATGCCATCAAGTAATACAGAACCACCATTTGCTTGCTCAAAAAAACCTTTTTTACTTTCAACTGCTCCTGGATAAGCGCCTGCTGCATGTCCATAAAGTTCACTTTCAACAACATCATCGGGCATTGCTGCACAATTTAAACCTAAAAAAGCTTTATCACCCCTAGGACTATATTGGTGACATGCGCTAGCTAATAAATCTTTACCAGTCCCAGTTTCACCAGTGATTAGTAATGGTTCTCGTTGCACCGAAAATGCTTTAGCTTGAGCAATCAACTTTTGCATAGCTTGACTTTGAACGGCGAAAATATCAAAAGCATGACTGCCAACAACATTGATTTTTGATAGTCGTCTTTTTAAATATTCAACCGGTTGTAAAACAAAAGTAATTTTGAATGATTCACGGACTTTTTGCAATAAAAAATACTGCGAATTTAAAACAATAATAGCATCATCATGCTGAGCCAAATTGAACGCTGCATCCAAATTAAATACATTTTGATAATCAAATTTTTGATTTAAATTCAATAGATTAATGGAAAATAGCGCTTTTGCTACATTATTATAAGCCAACAGTTTTGAATTATTATCGATTTCAATGATGGCTGCTTGCATTATAATTTTCCCACTTTTCATTTAACTTCATTAAATTGTTGTGACGAACTTGCCACTCATGGCTATTAATTAAGTCAACACAATTGATTTTAGTTGTCGTCAATAACTGTTTTGCTTTATCAGTTAGTAATGATTGTTTTTTATTTAAATTAGTCAACGCATCTAAAATAGCTAATGTGCCATTGCGGTTATTACATGCCAATAATAAATCACAACCGGCATTAAGTGCAGCTTCTGCTCGTTGAGCATGATTACCTAAAATCGCTGCACCTTCCATTGATAAATCATCCGAAAATATAATGCCATTAAAATGTAATTGTTCACGTAATACAGTTTTAAGCCAAAATGCTGATCCGCTAGCTGGTTTATCATTAAATTCAGGATAAATGACGTGAGCAGGCATAATGGCATCAAGTTTCTTTTCTGCGATCAATTTTGCAAAGATCTGCATATCATTTTCAATAAGTGCTTTAGAGCGATGATCAATTGGTGTTTCTTTATGAGAATCAGCAATCACATGACCATGACCGGGAAAATGTTTACCCGTTGTTTTCATTCCTGCACTATGCATACCATCAATCATAGATGATGCAATTTGATAAGCAATATTGATATCTGAATGAAAGGATCGACTACCAATTGCTAAACACTCATGGCCTAAATCTAATACCGGCGCATAACTAAGGTCGATGTCGTAGGCAATCAATTCTATAGCCAACAACCAGCCAGCATCAAAGGCCAATGATTTAGCCTGTTCGATATCATTAAGCAATGCGAATGATTGAGCAGGAGGAATATGGGTAAAACCTTTTTTAAAGCGTTGAACTCGCCCCCCTTCATGATCGACCGAAATTAATAAACGCTCAGATGTGGTAGTACGAATCTGTTTAATAAGTTCAGTTAATTGTTCTGGATCTTCGTAATTACGACTAAATAAGATGATACCTGCAACCAACGGATTTTGTAAAAGCTTTACATCATCATTAGTTAATGATGTTCCTTGCACATCAATCAATAAAGGCCCCATTACTCCGCAGCCCCTTGAACATTATCCGATGTCACATCTTTTGATGTTACCCGTTGTAAAATTTCACCAGTTTGCGTTGAAAGTAATTCCATAGAAAGGTTTGCATTATCATTTTCTGATGGAGATTTATAAAGTGTAGTAAAAAGCACATATCCAGCATTCATTGATTTTGCTAAGCCTATCATTTTGCTTCGTGATACAAGTTTATCATCAGCCGAAATACCTAATGCTTGTTTGGCTCGGTTGATAGATTGCCTATCAGCGACAGTAAAAAGATTTTGTTTATTCATTAAGCTATGTAACGTTTCATCAACCTGATTTGTTGCTAAATAATCCCCACTGCGATTTTGAATGTCACTAATCAACAAAACTTTATTGCCTTCAATTGAGGATGAAGATTGCATTATTTTATTTACAAGTGGTGATAAAATTGTATTCCAATCAATTGTCTTTGCAATCTGTGGAGGTGTATCTACTACACCTGGATCACTCGGTGTTTCAATTGGGGCTTTAACTTCAGTTTTTTGATTAGAACCTAAAAGTTGACAACCAGCCAAGCTTAAAGCCAGCATACTAATTACTGCGGTACGTTTAAACTGTTTCATATAAGTTAACCTATTAATCGCCCTAAATTTTTACCGCCCAATAAATGCATATGAATATGAAAGACTTCTTGTCCCGCATCCTTATTACAATTCATAATTAAACGGTAACCACTTTCATCAATACCTTCCTGCTTGGCAATTTTAGCTGCCACTACCACCATATGACCAAGCAAAGCTTTATCAGACGCTTCTATATGATTTATGGTTGGAATCAATTTATTGGGAATAATTAAGATATGTGTAGGAGCTTGAGGCGAAATATCTCGAAATGCAGTAACTTTATCATCTTGAAAGACAATATCAGAAGGAATTTCACGGCGAATAATCTTACTAAAAATGGTTTCTTCAGCCATATAAACACTCCCTAAAAAAATAGCTATTAATTTTAAATTTTTATTCTGTTAAGAATAGCATACTTTAATGACAAAAATGTATAGATATCGTTACATTTTTATATTTACGCTTCATATTTTGATAAAAAAAGTTGAGGAACGGGTTTTTTGAGGGAGCTAGTAGCCGTTTTTTTGATGATTAAGACTATATTTTGCTCGTAAATAGCCAAATCGTATTTTTATAACTTATTCATTTGTTAAAGAGATTAATTTGATATATAATGCGCCGTCGATTTCAACCGCTTAATTTTCATGTTCCTTGCTTTCAATGGGTTGCGGTTGCCCCGACAGAAAGCTGATTAATCCGTAGGGAGCGATAATGCGTCATTACGAAATTGTATTTATGGTTCACCCAGATCAAAGTGAACAAGTACCTGGTATGATTGAACGTTATACTGGTACATTAACCACTGATGGTGGAAAAATCCATCGTTTAGAAGATTGGGGTCGTCGCCAATTAGCCTATCCTATCGAAAAACTGCATAAAGCACACTATGTGTTAATGAATGTAGAAGCTACTCAAGAAGCAGTCAATGAACTTGAAGATAACTTCCGTTTCAATGATGCAGTAATTCGCAGTTTAATTATGCGCACAAAACACGCTGTAACTGAAACATCACCTATGCTAAAAGCTAAAGATGAACGTCGTAGTTCAGAAGAAGATTATAGCGATGTAAACATGGACGATGATTCAGAAGAATAATCGTTTAGTTTTGTCGGGCTTGGTTACCAAAACCCCGATAAAAAAAATGAGTCCCAGTGGGATTTTACACTGCCAGTTTTATTTAGAACACGTTTCTGAACAAATCGAAGCAGGATTCCCAAGACAAGCATGGTGCACAATGCCAGTTATTGTCAGTGGACAACAAGAGTTAAGTTACAGTATTAAAAAAGGCAGCAAAGTATTAGTAAGTGGCTTTATCAGCACACATACTAAACGAGATAAAACCAGTCAATTAGTTTTACATGCTGACCAAATTAAACTATTAGGAGAATAGCCAAATGGCACGTTATTTCCGTCGTCGCAAATTCTGCCGTTTTACAGCAGAAGGCGTTAAAGAAATTGATTATAAAGATGTTTCTTTATTAAAAAGCTATATCACAGAAAGTGGTAAAATTGTACCAAGCCGTATCACTGGTACTAGCGCAAAATATCAACGTCAATTAGCTCGCGCTATCAAACGCGCTCGTTACTTGGCATTATTACCATATACTGACAACCATCAGTAATTAGCAACAGAGGGAACATATAATGCAAATTATTCTACTCGATAAAGTTGCTAATTTAGGCAGCTTAGGTGATCAAGTTAATGTTAAAGCGGGTTATGCTCGTAACTTTTTAATTCCACAAGGTAAAGCAGTACCTGCGACTAAAAAGAATATTGAATTCTTTGAAGCGCGTCGTGCTGAATTAGAAGCAAAACTAGCAGAAACGTTAAAAGCCGCAGAAGAGCGCGTATCTGAAATCAATGCATTAGGTAAAGTAACTATTACTTCTAAAGCGGGTGATGAAGGTCGTCTATTCGGTTCAATTGGTACTCGTGATATCGCTGATGCAGTTAAAGCGCGTGGTATTCAAGTATCAAAAAGCGAAGTTCGCCTGCCAAATGGTGTATTACGTACTACTGGTGAACACGAAGTGTTATTCCAAGTACATAGCGAAGCTTTTGCTAAAATTATTGTTGAGATTATTCCTGAATAATCATCAGATAATAGCAATAAAAAAACCCGTTTACTATAACGGGTTTTTTTTTATATCAATTTATTTTTCTATCTATTACTACCTTAACAAGAATAATTCATTAAACGATTTTGTGACTTATTCTTCAGTTTCAACTTCAGTTTCTGATTTTACTTGTTCTTCTTTATAAAGTTTATTGTCATACATTTTGACAAACGGCAAATAAATCACCAAAGCTAATATTGCTGAAAGTATCGCAACAAACATAGCACGATAATCACCACCGGTACCAATAAATGCCCCTAATCCCATTGGTGATGGCCACGGCACTAGCGCAATAATAGGATTCATAAAACCACTACTTATAGCAAAATAACCTAAAGTACCACAAGCCATTGGCGCTAATAAAAATGGTATGGCAAGATATGGGTTATAAACTATCGGCATACCAAAAATAATTGGCTCATTGATATTAAAGATTGCAGGAACTGCTGAGGCCCGACCTAAAATTTTCAATTGACTCGACTTAGCACAAAAAGCAATAAAGAATGTCATAAGAAGTGTAGAACCTGAACCACCTAAAATAACCAAAGAATTGTTAAACTCTCCCGCAAATGGAATATGAGCACCACCAACGTTTTCATTCATATTAGCCAGCATTATTGGTGTTATAAAAGCACCAATGATACTTGCACCATGAATACCTACAACCCAAAGCGCATGAATTAAAAATAAAATTACCATAATACCAAGCCAGCTTTTAGTCAAATTGGTTACAAAGGTAAATGGAACACCAATAATATCGAAAATATCAGTACCAAAGAAAATTAAAATACCGTTTAAAATAATAACTGTAAAAGCAATAACAAAGGTTGGAATTAGTGCAGTAAATGAGCGTGATACACCTAATGGAACGGTTTCAGGCATTTTAACCACCCAGTTACGACGTACACAGAGGAAATAAAGTTGAGTTGCCACAATAGCCATTACTATTGCAATAAAAATACCCGAAGTACCTAATCGGAAAACAAATGGTTGTAATCGTAATCCATTGAAGACTTCACTTTGGTCACTAAGTAATACCATAGAACCATTTTGTAGAACTAATTCCGGTAAAGTCATAACAAAAGCAAATACTGATAACATAGCACCATTAAGCGCATTCACTTTTAAACCGGTTTCTTCTTCCTCAATTTTGGTTAATTCATAACCAACTACAATGTTAAAATAAAGCGCCAATATTCCCATTGTCGCTGTGTTCGCAATCATATAAAGATCGCTTACTTTGAAAATGGTATTTTGGAAAAGAGTTTCTAATCCAGTAAATGTCATTGGTAATGTATTAAATACTAAAAACATCGACCCAACGATACAAAAAGGAACTGATGCCATCCCCGCTGCCATTACTGCCCTTACAATCTTAAACTGCGATATTTTAGCCATCGGAGTCATTAGATATTTTTGTAGCAACACAAATCCGGTATTCATTTTGTTTTCCTCATTTAATTAATGATTTCTTGATAAGCTTGAATTCTTTTAAAATGTTTATCCTCATTACGTTCGATTTTTTTCAATTTTATTAATATAAGAATTGTAAAAACTAAACTTGTTAACATTATTCCCAATAGTATGTTTATGGCCTCTTGTGAATTTTTTAAGAATGGAAAGAAAAAGTGAAATAATGGAGTGAATATCGAAACAATTAACGCAATGATAGATATCAACATTATTTGATAAAATAAACTTGCATAGCGTAGATGGTTTTTATGATTTCGATAAAGTTTAATTTGCTCAAAACTGGTTAGCGTAGCAAGTATTATGAGCATAATAGGTAGCACGATAGCTATAGATAAACTTCCCATCAAAAAAACTGCCCAATAGAGATTTATAAACAAAAAAAATGCTGTAGCATATCGAACCGCTAAAAAGCGATTAAAATAGAGGTTAGTCAAACTAACTTTTTTATGTAATTTAAGTTGGCTTTCTAGTGGTGTATTCATCTCAAACCTCTTTATTGATTTGATAACTTATATGTTTGTTGATATAGATGGGACATCTCAATAGCAATTTCTCTCAATGTCATCGTCGTCATCAAATGATCTTGAGCATGAACCATAATGATTTCCATCTCAATTTTAGTGCCACTTGCATAAGATTGAAGCAATTCAGTTTGAGATTTATGTGCTTCTAAAATCTCATGATTGGCTTCTTCAAGTAACTGCGTTGCTTGTTCGAAATTAGCCTCTCTCATCGCTTTAAATGCAAGGTGAATTTTGGTTTTGGCATTACCACTATGCAAAATAATATTGAAAGCAGTAATTTGAATATCCTCCGAGCTCATTATGTCAGTCATTGCTACGCTCCTTTTTCAATTAGTTGGATAAAGTAAGATTTGAATTGATTAAAATCGGTAATTTTTAACATTGCATCTTGCATAGCTAAATCATCAATTAAATTGACAATCGCTTTGGTCATCATAGCTAAGTTGGAATTTTGGTATATTGATGGAGAAATCATAAAAATAAACTTAACATCTTGATAATTTATATCCCAACTCACACCTTGAGGCATAACAGCAATCGCTATTTTGGCTATCTTACCTACTGGAATAGCTGGATGAGGAACCACTATGGTTGGACTAAAGATTATTTCACCTAACGCCATCCTTTTTTCCATCTGTTTTTTCATCTCTTGCTTAAAGTTCTTTGATTCATTGATAGATAATAAATCAAGCAAATGATCCAACACGGCTTGTTTAGATGGTTTATCGGGACACAAGTAAAAAAAATCAGCAGCAATTTCATCAAATACTTGAGCTATATATTTTGAATGATTCTGTTTTTTATCATCAATTGGTAAAAAATTTTTGGGTAATGAATTGGGGGGTTGTCTATGAGAAAGATATCGGCGAATTGCTTGAACATCTTCCTCACAAAAAAATACAGAAACATGAAATACTGGTACTTTAAATACTTTGGATGATAAATCGACAGAAGAAATAATAAAATCGATATCATTTAACATCTCTTGTTCTATTTCATAATAACCACGTGTTGCTATAATTTTTACTCGCTCATCAAATTCACTTTCTACTCGATTTTTAAGTAATTGAGCACTACCAAGCCCCGTTGCGCAGATAATTAATACTTTAGCTTTCTGTTCATTTTTTAATTTTTCCAGTGATGCCAGAAAGTGAAGAGCTAAATACCCCCACTCATCATCAATAACATTATATTTATTTAAATTGGGTAATTGATTGAAGTAACGCTTAACTAACCCAAAAACTTCACCATATTGGCTTTTAATTTCATCTATTAGAGGATTTTCTAATTTTATATTCTGTGCTAAACGCACAAGCATTGGTTTTAAATGCTGAATTAACCCATTTTTCAACTGTTCATCATGCCAAAAAGGATAGCCTGTTTCTTGTTCAATTTTTAAAAGTAAATTAGTTAATAAAGCGCCAAGTTCTTCATCAAGATCGTCTTGGATTAAATTTGATTTACTCATCAAATGTAGCGTAAGGTACATTTGCTCTTCTTTAGGAAAATGAAAACCAATTATCGATTCAATACGAGCGATGATTCGATTAGCAACTTGATATTCAATAGCTGAATCAGCTGAAACAAGTAAATCAAGATTTTGGATTGTAAGCCCCGACTGCAAACGTTTAATACTTAATGACAAATGTAGGACTATATTTTGAATCATTACATCAGATAATTTGATATTCGCTTCACGACACTCATCTAAAATAATGATAGTTAAGGTATCAAAGCTAATTGCTTCACATGCTTGATTAAAATAGGATAAATGGTGTAAAAAATTGATTGAATCCTCATGAAAAAAGTAACTCATAATAAAATGACGTTTAGCTTTTTCTTCACCATCAACATAAATTAAAGAATGGCTTTTTTTAAGCGTGAGTTCATAAGGTTGTAATTGGGACTTAATTTCCGTAATATCTTTATTCAATTGGGATGAGCTAATAAATAGCTGTTCAGATAATGCTTCAACATCAATTTTTTGGCTTTCAAGTAATAATAAATTAAGGATATAGTGCTTTCGTTCACTTGCTTCCCGGCATTGGGATTTCTCAATATTTTTATCTAATAAATGATATTCAATCAAAAATAAATTAAATGCAGTTCGATCTAATATTTCAAGTTGAAAACCATAGCCTTGTTTACTAACAATATTACCGCCATTGCGTTCTATTAATGTTTTTAAATCTTTAAGATAGGTACGTACAGTACGATCTGATAACGATAATTCCTTCGCGAGTTCTTGACTACTTTTAAATCCATTTTTAGAACGAATTAATAAACTAATAAGTTCTCGTTGTTTTTGTTTTATCATTATCTACTATACCTTAACTATTAATGAGAATTATCCTAAAAGATCAAGTCATTAAAATATAAGCTACTTCAATGATGCGATTATTAAACTAAACAATCGCATCAAGAACGGTAGAACTCAGATTTGCCTAAAATTAATTAATATTGTCCTCAACTAATTTAGCT
Source organism: Gilliamella sp. ESL0443 (assembly GCF_019469165.1). NCBI lineage: Bacteria > Pseudomonadati > Pseudomonadota > Gammaproteobacteria > Orbales > Orbaceae > Gilliamella > Gilliamella sp. ESL0443. Next base: position 1,447,224 of record NZ_CP048263.1, read on the forward strand.
AGTTGTTCAATACCAGATTGAATTGGAATATAAGCCTGAAAAGGAATACTCACAACAGGTTTCCCCACTTCATCACCTAATGATTTTAATTTATCAAACATCATCATGGTTTGAGGACTAATTAAAAACAGTGAAAAATCACTATTTTTAATTTTATTACTACCTTCAGTTGCAGATACCGCATCAAGTTCAATAGGTACATTTTTACTAGCAAAAAATTCAGTGACCTTTTTGGCCATAAGCGATGATGACATACCAGCTGCACAAATAATTAACGCTTTTTTCATAACTTCTCCTAATGAATTTAAATCGTTATAAGGTTTCACCATTTGACTCAATGACTTTTTTATACCAAGCAAATGAATCTTTACGGCTACGTTTTAAGGTTCCATTACCTTTATTGTCTTTATCAACATAAATAAAGCCGTAACGTTTTTCCATTTCACCGGTTCCAGCTGACACTAAATCAATACAACCCCATGGAGTATATCCCATCAAATCTACACCATCTTCTTCAACCGCTAACTTCATTTGTTTAATATGTTCTCGAAGATATTCAATACGATAACTATCATGAATACTTCCATCAGCTTCAACTTTATCATATGCACCAAATCCATTTTCCACAATGAAAAGCGGTAAATGATACATATCAGTTAGCCAATTTAATGTGTAGCGCAAACCTTCCGGATCGATCTGCCACCCCCAATCAGATTTTTTAACGTATTGATTACCAATTAAATCGGTTTTTTCATTATATTCATAGTTATCTGATTTTTTTCTAATCGCATTAGACATGTAATAACTAAAACCAATGTAATCAACAGTACCGTTTTCTAACACTTCGAGATCTTGGCTTGTCACGTCTAATTTAAAGCCTTTGCGTTGCCAGTATTTGATAATATGATTAGGATATTGACCATGAACATGAACATCAGTAAAGAAATACTTACGTTCCATGACTTTTTGAGCCATTAAGATATCACCTGGTTTACAGGTTTCCGGATAGATTGGCACAACGGCAATCATACAACCAATTTGAAAATCAGGATTGATAGCATGACCTATTTGCACCGCTTTTGCACTAGCAACCAATTCATAATGTGCCGCTTGATACATTATTTGTTCACGATTATCGCCAGCTTTATAGTAGATACCAGAGTTAGTAAACGGTGCAAAATCTTCATTAAAATTAGCTTGGTTATTGATCTCATTAAAGGTCATCCAATATTTCACTTTATTTTTATAACGATCAAAACAGACCTCAGCAAAGCGAACAAAGAAATCAATTAATTTACGATTACGGAAGCCACCATATTCGGTAACTAGATAATAAGGTAATTCAAAGTGCGAAAGGGTAACAACCGGCTCAATATTATATTTTAAACATTCATCGAAAAGATCATCATAAAACTTCAACCCTTCTTCATTTGGTGCAAGCTCATCACCTTTCGGGAAGATTCGAGTCCAAGCAATCGAAGTTCGAAAACATTTAAACCCCATTTCAGCGAAGAGTTTAATATCATCTTTATAATGATGATAAAAGTCGATAGCCTCGTGATTAGGATAATACTCACCAGGAATGATTCCTTCGGTAATTTTTCGATAACTTTTAGGCGATCCAACAGTCATCACATCGGCAACACTAGGCCCCTTACCACCAGCTTGCCAAGCACCCTCTAATTGATGAGCAGCAACCGCACCACCCCATAAAAAATCTTTTGGTAAACCTTTATTATTCATGATCAAATACCTGTATTAAATGAGAGATTAAATACAGTATAAAAGGAAAAAATTTGAATTACTAACCAACTTTTTCCGTATTGATCAGGAAAATATACGCAAACAAAATAGATGTAAAAGCGTGATGATTAAAAAAATTAAATTGCCCTTACCGTGATCATTAACTAAATAAATTGTTCAAAACCAGCGGCATATTTGGACGGTACAAATTCGATAATATCGTACTGGGCAATTTGCTGAATATAAAACGGATCTTTTTGCATTATAGTTAATGCTTGTTCTTTATTCTCAGCACGACAAAGTATCACACCGCCAGTACGTGGCACTTTTCGGCCTGAAGCAATAAAATGTCCCTATCGATAATTATCTTCAAGGTAATCGATATGCTGCTGTAAAAATTTTTCAACTTCACTAATGGGTTTAATATAAGTGAGGGTGAATATAAACATAATAATTCTCCATATAAAAAACCAGCTTAATAGCTAGTTTTTATTGACTATACATATTGATAATAAACCCATATCTATAATAACTTAGTTGTGGACTTGATAGCATTTATAGTATTGAGTTTTTACTTGCGTTCCCATTGACCATTTTCATTTTTGCGGTAAACCTTTTCTACAGCTGACCACGCCACTCTAAATGCGATTTGCTCTGGCGAACTTTTATCTCGTCTTTTTTTGGGATCTTGGTACTCTTTTATGGCATTGTTAAAAGATTCTTTAAAAATATCTTGAGCATGTTCGGGTAAAACATGGCGTACAGATTCGGGTAAATCATCTCGTGTTTGATATGGCATATAACATTTCCTCAATAAATTAGTCATACATGAATGAAAATTTAAAAACGGTAAAAGTTAAAGCTGCTACAAAATCAAAATACGTTTAAAATTTAGTCTCTTTTTGGCAAGAATACAAGTTTTAATTTGCTTTGATTAATCACCCTATTTTTTCTTTTATCAGCTAGCTTACCATTGCGGTATTTTGGCTAAAAATAAGATCCAAATAGCTAGCCTTTAGTGTAATTAACAAAACTATCCAATTGAATAGTTGAAAATGACCAACACATGCAAAGTAGCTAACTACTTGACAGTAAATAATTTAGCTACTTGCATAGGTGACGATTTTGCTAATCATAGAAAACCAACAAATCTAAATAAAAAATGAATTGCGTTCAATAACACAACAAAAATGTGTATTAAATTCAATATAAAGTTATTTTATTTGTTCACATCTACCACAAAACGACCTTTTGTTTGTCCTGCTATCATGTTCTGCGCAATATCAACACACTCGTCTAAACAAATAGTATTGCCTATATGAGCCAAAATTTTATCATCTAAATACTGAGCTAATAAGTTCCATGCGGCAATACGATTATCATAACTTGCCATTACGCTGTCGATACCGGCCAATGTTACCCCGCGCAAAATAAAAGGTGCGACAGTTGCCGGGAAATCCATTCCTTGTGCTAGCCCACAACAAGCTACAATGCCACCATACTGAGTTTGGGCACATACATTAGCTAAGGTATGAGAACCAACCACATCGACAACGGCTGACCACTGTTCTTTTTGTAAAGGTTTACCAGCCTCTTTCAACTGTTTACTATCAATAATATTGCTTGCACCAAGTTTGTTTAAATATTCTTTGTCAGTTAATTTACCTGTTGATGCAGTAACTTGATAACCCAATTTGCTTAATAAAGCTACCGCAACCGAGCCAACTCCGCCACTCGCCCCTGTCACCAGTACTGTTCCGCTTTGTGGTTTTATCCCAAAATCAACAATACGTTTTACACACAATGCAGCAGTATATCCAGCGGTGCCAATAATCATCGATTGATAGGGTGTGATATTTTGGGGTAATGGAATTAACCAATCTGATTTTAAGTAAGCATATTGCGCCAGACACCCCCAATGGGTTTCACCACATCCCCAACCATTTAAAATAACAGTATCTCCAGCATGATAACGATCACTGCTAGATTCAATAACTGTACCGACACCATCAATACCCGGCACCATAGGCCATTGCCTAACAACAGGACTTTTATTAGTTAACGCTAATGCATCTTTATAATTGATACTTGAATAGTGAATTTTAACTAGAGTATCACCCTGTTGTTGCAGCAACTGTTGTTTAGTGATGGTTTTTAATGAATGTGAAAACCCATTAATCTCATCTTTTTCTAAAATAATGGCGTTGAATGACATGATAATTCCTTAATAATAAATATTGGTTAACTTAAAATTAAGATATCATTATCTAGTTTTTCCACGATTTACTTTTTCTGATACTGCACCAATAAATACAACATCACTTGATGAATTAAGCGCAGTTTCAACCGAATCTTGAATAACACCAATAGCTATACCGATACCAATGACTTTAGCTGAAATTTCGTTAGGTATTCCAAACATACTACAAGCGACAGGAATAAGCAGTAATGAACCACCTGCGATTCCTGATGCACCACAAGCGCATATACTCGTCACAATACAAAGTAATACTGCAGAAAGAATATCAACGTCTATATGCAAAGAATTTACGGTAGCTAACGTTAAAATAGTGATAGTAATTGCCGCTCCTGACATATTAATTGCTGCTCCCAGTGGTACAGCGACAGAATAAGTATCTTCATCCATTTTTAATTTTTTACAAATTTCGATATTAACTGGAATATTTGCTGCTGAGCTACGAGTAAAGAAAGCAGGAATAGCACTATCTTTTAATGAGGTAAAAACCAATGGATACGGATTTTTACGCATTACAATATAAGCTAATAATGGATTAATAATCAATGCCACAATTAACATACAAGACACTAATACAACTAATAGATGAGCATACTTAAGTAATTCACCAAATCCTGTTTCTGCAAGTGTTGAAGCAACCAAACCAAAAACCCCTAATGGAGCAAAACGAATAATGATTTTTACAATGAATGAAATTGCTAAAGAAAGATCGCTCATCATCGTTTTGGTTGTTTCACTTGAGTGTCTTAATGCAATCCCAATTCCGACTCCCCAAACAATGAGCCCAATATAGTTAGCATTAACAAGCGCATTAACTGGATTGTCTATCATTTTATTTAGCAGAGTTTTTAATACTTCAATAATACTACCTGGAGGTGTTAATTTACTCTGATCAGCAGCATCACCTAATGAAATATCAGAAGGGAAGATGAAACTAGCAATAGTTGCTAACAAAGCGGCCAACATCATTCCCGAAAAATATAGGGCAAAAAGTTTACCCATATTAGCGCGTTTACCACGTTGGTGATTAGATATTGACGCAATAACTAAAATAAGTACCAAAATTGGCGCGACTGATTTTAAGGCATTAATAAAAAGCGAGCCAATAAAAGACATATTTAACGCAACGTCTTTAGAAATTGCTGCTAATGTTATACCTAAGAGCAAACCCAAAACAATTTGAGGAATAAGCCCTACTTTAAAATAAAAACGCACCAAAGGATTGGTTGAATGAGTCATGGAACTTCCTTATATAACAAAACAATGCAAAAACATTACCATAAATAAATCTTAAAACTATAAAAAAATTATTATGATAACTATTTTTTATATGACTTAGATTAATTATTAAGATTAATTATTTTAAATGAATAAAGAAAAAAACCGATACTTTCTATTAAAAGTATCGGTCAGGAAGATAAACAACTTAGTTTATTACTCGTGTTACCAATTAGCTCTTATTCCTAAAGAGCCATTAATTGGCGACTTAACGTTTGCATCTCCACTATTGGACCAAGTATGACCAATCTCAGTATAAGCACTAACTTGATTATTAAATTCATAACTACCACCAATAGCCAATTCCGTACTTGTATAACCAGCACCACTATTAAATTTAGTTGAGGCTCTGGAACAATCAAATCTTATACGATCTGAACCATCGGGCGAATAGTATAAATTTAAACGAGTATAAGGGTGGAATGTTCCTAACTCTGACTGAAAATGATTTTCAAGTCTAGCACCCACTCGGAAAAGCCATGAATCATTATGACTTTGTTTGACGGTGGTATTACCACTTATATGACTATTATTAAGATTCATCCATTGGTGAATAATTTGAAACTGAGGTTCAATTCGCCAATCATAATAATTTAAATCAAATGGTTTACCGACTTCCGCAGAAGCACTTAACCCTATTCCTTTTTGTTTACTATTTTTATTATAATTTGGTTTAATGTCTACTTTATGACGCCCCCCTTGGAACACCAAATCTAAGTAAGCCCCATTCTCATCCATATAGTTGCCATAGAGACCTAAGAAATAACTATTTGAGCGATTTTTTCCTACATATCCTTTCATACTGCTGGCAAAACCATCAACATCTAAACTACCATGTAAATAACCGAAGTAACCACCTGCACGCCAATAGCTATCTTCTTTTTTCCAGATATCGCTACCTATTTGGAAACCAGTATAATTTCCTTTGCTATGTGTATCAGCTATACCATTTTGTTTTATATCTGTGCGCTCAGCGATTATTCGTCCCCAACTAATTTCTGAGTCTGGTAGTAAAGTATTACCAATACGTTGATGCATATTTGCTTGCATAATTAAATCAGCCTGACGTAATTGTGCCGCTACCCCAGCAAACATTGGTACTTCTTTACGATAAGCAACCTTATTCGGAGACACTGGATTAACAGGTTGCTCTGGGTTTGTTGGGTTTGTTGGGTTTGTTGGATTCGTTGGATTAGTTGGATTAGTTGGATTAGTTGGATTAGTTGGATTAGTTGGTTCAGTAGGTTTACTAGAACGTAAGTACCAGTTATTATTTTGTTGATTAATATCGCCTTTATGTAAATAGTATTCATAAGCGCCCACATCTAAATGTGATCCTTCTAAATTAAATGCATCGTTCGAACTTACACCATTAACATTGACAATTTCAATACCATTCGTTTTGCCAGTATCTGCACCTAATCCACCAATATTGGTTATTTTAACCAATGTATTTCCGGAAGCATTCCCTCCAATAAACAACTTATCAGTTGAGCTACTACTATCTTGCAATACTGTATCAAGCAAAAGCTGACCATTATTACCAATATAATTACCGGTTATAGTTAGATGATCTCCAGTAAAATTATTATTCAGCGCAATAGTACCACTATTATAAACATCGCCACTTACCGAAGCTTGATGTATCCTTGGAACAAAATCTAAAATAGCATTTGAATTTAGAGTAAGCTTATCGGTATTTAAGTTACCAGTTAATGATAACCTTCCGTTTGAACCAACATTGATATTTTCCCAGTTAAGAACCGCTACATCACCACGAATACCTACTGAATCAGAAGATCCAACTAGATGGGTACTAAAATTAAGAACATCCATTTCATTCGATGAACTAGCTCGAATATTTTTACGTCCACCATCAATCATGGTTAAATCTGAAATATCAGAGCCTTGATTGATATTAAGCGTATCATCACCTGTTCCTAGCAATATTTTACCACTTACTTTAGAACCACTATTTAAATTAACAATAGAATTGGTCACATCATTTCTTATTGCTGTACCAAGAACAGAATAAACATTAGCACCATCATTAAGGTTAATATTAGTTGTTGTGTCTGATTTACCTGTTGTATAGATACCCGCATCTAAATTATTGTTTACATCGGTCCCATTCGCATAAACCGTATCATAGATATCAATAACCGTTGAGCCAGTACCACTGTTATTGATTGTTATTCCATTATTTTTACCAAAAATTGTTCCAGAATTTTGTTTAACATTAACATCAGTGCTTGTACCTCGATTATTAATAACTATACCAGCTTGTTGTTCACCACTAACCGTTCCATAAGTAGTAATAATTGTAGAACCAGATCCTGTATTCTCTAATTCTATGCCATTTCTTAAACCATTAAGACTACTGGTTACTAATTGTTGAACAGTCAAGTTAGTAGCATTATTTTCATTTATAGCATAAATAGCATCATCTTGATCAGCTTCAATGTTGCCATTTAAGAGAATTTTTGTTTCACCATTTCCTTTATTTCTTAAATTGAGTCCTTTATTATGACCCTTAACAAAACCTGAGTCATTTAAAGAAACAATTAAGTTCTGTGCCGCAACATCATTAAGCACAAAAATGCCATCAGAATTATTACCAAAAACCTTACCTGCAATTTTTATTTCAGTCGTTCCACTTCCTTTATTGGTTACATTAAGTCCATTATAATTACCTGTAATCGTACCTCCAAATTGTTCAATATTAAGATTATTGGCTGTACTATTATTTAAAACGAACAAACCATGTTGTTGAACACTCTCTAAATCGCCTGAAGTTTTTACACTTGTTGAACCGATACCATTGTTAACTAAATTAACCGAATTTAATAAACCTTTGATTTTTCCAGCTATCTGAATTAAATTTAAGTGACTTGATTGTGTACCATTTTGAACTACAACGCCTTCATTAATATCGCCTGTTACTGAGCCACTAAGATTAACATTTGTATTCCCTTTTCCATTATTGGTTAAATTAATGCCACGAAGTTTGCCAGCAATACTACCTGCTGATTGGATTATCGTTAAATCACTTGATGTATTACCGTTAGTAACCACAATACCATCATTTTGATCACCAATAATATTTTTAGCTGTTTGAATTGACGTATAGCCCTGTCCATTATTCGTTACATTTATGCCATTAAGATTTCCATGAATTGTGCCATTTGACTGAATAACGCTCATATTAGAGGTTGTCGAATTGTTATTGATTGCCCTAATTCCATCGTTTTGAGCACCTTCAACAACACCAGAAGTTGAAATGATCGTCGACTTTTTACCATTATTAGTGATATTTATGCCATTATTATGACCTTTAATCGTACCTGATATCTGATTTAATTTTATATTATTAGAACTATTACCATTTACAACTACAATACCATCTTGTTGATCACCCTGAATATTATTTTTAGTTGAGATAGTGGTATCACCATTACCATTATTCAATAAATTCACACCATTCACATGACCATAAATACTACCGCCTAACTGTCTTAAAGACATAGCAGTTGATGTATCTGAAAGATTTTTAGCAACAATACCATCAATTTGCTCACCTGTTACCGAACCAGAAATGATTAAATCACTAAATCCATTACCATTATTAAGAATATTAATACCGTTATTATGACCTTTAATTTGAGAATCAGCCATTTGCGTTAAAAAGACATCTGATGTTGTACTTGATGACTCTGAATAAATTGCATCATTATTACGACCTTCAACATAACCAGCAATGGTGATATCAGTTTGTTCCTTACCATTATTATAAGCGGCCAAACCATAACTTTGCCCACTAACCGTACTACCATCATATTGATTAATTGTAATATTCTTGCCATTAGTGCTATTTTTAACAAATATACCTTCACTACTCAATCCATTCACATTACCGGAAACAATGATTTCAGAGATACCATTCCCTTGATTTTCAGCACTTATTCCACGATTATGCCCTTCAATACTGCCTCTTGATTGATTAATAGTTAAATCGGTAGATTGAGTCCCATTGAGCACTGATATACCGTTATCCTGATTACCAGAGATTATTCCAGCTGTATTAATAATGGTTAAACCTTTACCATTATTAGTAGCCTCTATGCCCGATTTACTCCCTCTCGTTTCACCACTCACTAATTGTGTTATTTTGATATCTTGTGAATTGCTACTATTTTGAGCATTAATTCCATCCCCTCCGTTACCAAAAACTTTCGCTAATGTATTGATGCTCAAAATACCATTGCCATGGTAATTAATTTCTACCCCATTTTTACTACCTGTAATGGATCCATCAGATTGGACAAATGAGAAAATATCAGAAGAATTTGTATTTTCATACCCATTACCGTTGGGATTATTTACATCACCGGTACAAGCCTGATTATTTGGATCGCTAGTAATACACTGAGCAAAGCTTGGATTTGTCATTGCTAAAGTTATGCTTGTTGTAGTAATAAATTTGATTAGAAATGCTTTACCTTTAAATTTTCCTTTCCTTGAATTACTAACAGCATATTGCGAATTCAAAATTAACTTATTTATTTTATTCATATTTTATCTCACTAAATCTTTTATTGGTTATAATCCAATTTTTAATTTAAAAACATGAAAAACTTAATTAATGAAACTCTTGAATAATGTGATCCTTACATTTCAAAATAAATACTGGATTTATTTTTTAAATAACTTGGATAACATGTTGATAGATAAAACAATTATTACTTTATTGAAAAACAAAGCTCAAAATCATTTTTAAATATTTAAGATGGAAAAAAGAAAAGTATTGATAGTTCAGAAATATTAAGGAATTAAACTTTCAAAAAAATGAACTATCAATTGCTAGTTGTACCATATACCATTAAAAACAACAATAAAATTATAAAAATTTACATATAATAATGTAAAGTTTCTTAAAAAACGGCTAAGCAATATTCTAATTCGAAAGCAATTATAGAAAATTATTGTTAAAAATTAGTCAATAACATAATTTATAGGAATAAAATTCTTCATCTCGGTTTTATTAAATCAACACACACATAATGGTCGTTTTTATAATCAAAATTTTATAAACTAAAAAGTTATATTAATTACTTTTCAATTTATTTATAAGAACTGACATAGAATTATAATTAGGAATATAGGAAATGAAATATTATCTGGAGTTTAAAGATACATTATCAAACAAATTTTGGTATATCACCCAACAAGACGAATCCCTAACAATCGTATTTGGTAAGATAGGTACAAAAGGACAAACACAAGTTAAAACGTTTTCATCGCCTGCCGATGCGGAAAAAGAAGCCAACAAACTGATCAAATCAAAAATCAAAAAGGGATATGAGGAAAAAGCAATTCCACCAACGCTTGAACAATCAACCTGTACAGAAAAAACAATCATCAAAATGCCCGATGCCCCAAAACCGAAAAACCACCCCAAACCCACACCACCCAAAGATGTGATTGATGACGGTAAAGAAAAACCATGGTTTTACCTCGACGAATGGGTTGGTGAAGGTCAACCTAACCCATTTGATTTTGAAGAGTTACGTAAGGTTCCGCCTAAAAAAGTTGCTCCAGTTAAACAACCACCAAAACAAAGTAATACTCCGATTAAAAAAGAGACAGTCACCAAAACACCACAAGAACAAGAATTTGATAACTTAAAAGTTTTGTTACGGAAATATATAAAGCAAGGTGAGCAGTTCGATATTGAAGCTAAGTTCGAACAATTAAAAGCGTTAAGTCCAAACAATAAGGAATTTCAAATTTTCATCAAAGATATGCTTCAAATGATATTTTCAAAATTTATGAAGAAAATATCACCGATTCACTTTGATTGCATTCCTTATCTTTTGAGAATCAGAGATCCAGAAATTCTTTTCCAAGAAATCTTTGCGCAAGGTGTGATGAAATATATTTATGACCGTTATCAGACTCATTCCGAATCAATCCATTATCTGGCTGAACAATATCTTACCGATTATCCGGTACAAATGGTGGATAAAATAGTTAACGCATTACAGAGTATTTTTGAAACTACCCAGACAGAAGAAGATGAAAAAAATACTCCAGCTAACAAATTCCCTGAAAATGTTTGTGGCTTTAATATCACCTTTGATTATAAAACGCTGGAAATATATGCTTTATTCAATGAACGAAATTCCAAACGCTATTATTCAGAAAGTCTAAATGAGCTAGAATATGATGGGACTAGTTATGGCGTTGAGATAAATAATCAATACTTTGTTCCATTACTTACCGAAAAACTTCAAAAAATGCTGGATGATGGTTTTTTTGGTGGTATGACTGATAAATATTTCAGAATTGCCCTTTTCCAAACAGATAATATTCTTATTGAAATACCAATAGAACAAACCTACCGACAAACAAGGATATTTAAGCTTGAAAGCGACCTAAAATATCTCGAGCAATCAGAAGAATATTATGCAGATTTGCTAACTGACACGATTGAGGAATATTTTGCCCTTAATGGCGTTATTGAGCAATACGATACCGATAGAATTTTAGCATTACTAAAGAAATATATTTATTCATGTGAAAAAGAGGCTGAATCGAAAGGACGTTCTCTGTTAAGGAAATACAAAGATTTTGATTATAACAAATGGAGTTTAGTTTCTTTACAGTTTGAATGGGAAAATTTTAGTTATAAATATGCTTATAACGGTGTTGAATGCTTAGTTGATAAAGGATATGAACCAGCAATTATACAAAAACAAGCATGGGATAAACTGGGCATTATTGATAACAAGCCTGATATTAAACTAGAAAAAAAAGACGATCCAGACGATCAATCAGAAACCGAACGTTTTTATGATACTTTTACTGAAACTGATGTTTTTTGTGAAACTGACACTATTATCGCCAGAGCCATGCCAACTGACGGAGAAATTTATTTACGCTTTAAACAAGAAAGCGAACAGGCATATTCCGATGCGCTTGATTATTTAAATAACTTAATGGCAAAAGGTTATTCAAAAATCTTTGAGGGGCATTGGCTTCATATTTATTTTGTTGCCAAGCCTGAATACTATTCTGAATTCGCTAAATACGTTGAAGAATATGAAGACTTTGAAGAATTAGAGCTAGGGGCAGGAGGAATCGCCTGTTGTTCACATGTCTTTTTCCGCAAAGCAGCCATGTACGAAAGTTTACATGATAAAATAAGAGAGTTTGTTGACTTAACCATGTATGAACTTGATTATAGTTTTGATTTACAAGATGAATATAATTCAGTCGCCGGAGCATTTGCTGCTATTGCCCTGGCAATGACGGATGTGAAACATATGGATTTGGCTATTAAATTTGCACTTGAAACCGATGGTGACCATGAATATTTGGCAGGTAATTTTGGTATTGTTCTTGAAAAATATTGGGGTATTACGCCCGAAACTGCGGTTGCGATTGCTCTATTGCAATTAACTCAAGGTCAACATATGTATGAATTATCCAGTCAATTTTATAAAATTCCGCAAAATTTAGCTAGTTTGACCGATTATTACAGTATGAACGAGCCAAAAAATCCATATTGTAAATTGAGTTATTTAGTAAAATATCTTTTTGGTAAACCTAGTGATAGTCTTAAAAAGTTAAAAAAATTATTTAATAATGCGACTGATCCGCAAGAGAAATTGATTTATGCTGATTTTTATAATTTAGTTTTAGAAGCTCTTGAGGAAGAAGGAGAAGTTAGAGGTCAACCAATTATCTATAATCTCCCACCTAAATATGAAAGCGAATCTGAAGCGTCAACAATAGTTGACCAAGATTTTATTGAAAATCCACCATGTGTTATTACACCCTTGCAAGCTAAAAAGCGTGGGTTTAATGTTAGAGAATTAGAAACTTGTGATTCCTCATGGATAGCCGTTATTTTTGCCCCATTAACGATAACTAATCCCTATATTTTCGACGCTATTATCCAATATTATAAGGTGCGAAATGACATAGGTGCCCGCTCTGTTATCATTTGGGGCGCTGAAAAAGCTTACTGTTTTGGTAAAAGGGTCGTGATTGATTTTAGTGGCACACCTTATCAAGTGGGTATGGGAATTTATGGTAAAAACCAAGCTCAGCTAATTTATGGTGTAATGGATTTTGCTAAGATTGCAGAAGCAATGAACAAACAAGCGCCCGATAAAGAGAAATTATTCGCACTGCGAAAACAATACTATTACTTCGATAGTCCAAAAGGAAGCCCAAACATTGATTACTCCAAGCCCGGTATGATGTATTTGGATGAAGCTATAGCCGCCGGAGTTTTGAAGGATGATAATTATCGGGCAATCAAACAGCTTGAAAAAATCACCCCGGATATGGGCGAAGCCTATGATGCCTCACTACTGTTTAGGGCATATATGCAGCAGAAAAAACTAGATTATGCATTGGAGAGAATGGAAAGAAAACTCGATACTACTGAACTAAAACAGGTGTACCAAACTGCACAAAAACGCCTGCCACAATATCAAGAATACTGGCAGGAAAAGTTAGCCAAATTATAATTAATAAAAAGGTTTACTAATTGGGGCTTAAGCCCCAATTAACAGGATAAATTCAAATTATTCTAATAAATATAAAAAAGATAAGTATAAGGAAAACATAAAACAATGAATCAATATTTTGAATGCATTGATGAAGTGAATAATAAATTTTGGTATATCGAGCAAAAAGATAACCTTTACACGGTGCTTTACGGTGCGGTTGGAACCGAAGGGCAAAAGCATACTAAGACTTTTGCCTCGCAGGAGGAAGCAGAAAAAGAAGCCGTCAAAATAATAAAATCAAAAATTAAAAAGGGTTACCAAGAAAAAAACATACCAACAACCCTATTGCCCGCGATAGCCCGATTAAGTCAAATTATCAAAATGCCCGATGCCCCAAAACCGAAAAACCACCCAAAACCCATTCCCCCCAAAGATGTGATTGATGACGGTAAAGAAAAACCATGGTTTTACCTCGACGAATGGGTTGATGAAGGTGAACCTAACCCATTTGATTTTGACGAGTTACGTAAACCCTCTGTAAAAAAAAACATATCAAAATCAACCAATACATCGGTTAGTCCATCATCCGCAAAATCTGTAATTGAGTCGCCGCCAATACACGTGAGTCAATCACCCAAAAGTAGCAAAGAATATCTGGATTTAAGAGAATTATCTCGAAACTATATAAAACAGGGCGTGAATTTTGATGTGGTAGCAACATTTAAAGAATTGAAAACATTAAGTCCGTCTATAGAAGTATTTAATACCTTAGTCAAAAATACTGTAGGAATTATATTTTCAAAATTTATAGAGAAAATAGCTCCGATACATTTTGATTGCATTACTTATTTTTCAACAATTCTTGATCCAAATATTCAAATAGCTGAACGAGAATCTAAAGGTGTATTAAAATATATTTTTAATCGTTATCAAACCAGTCCTGTTTCTATTCATCATCTGGCTGAACAATATCTTACCGATTATCCGGTACAAATGGTGGATAAAATAGTTAGCGCATTACGATACATTGTTGACACAATTCGAGCTGGTGGTGAAGATAATATTCCAGCTTACAAATTACCAAATCATGTTTATGGTTTTTATATTACCTTCGATGAAGGATATCTAAGAATACTCGCTTTAATTCGAGGCGAGAATCCCAAAAGTTATCGATCATTTGCTATCAATGATCTAGAGTATAATGCGCTTCAGTATAGTGATCAGATAAATAATCAATATTTTATCCCACTACTTACCGAAAAACTCCAGAAAATGCTGGATAGTGGTTTTTTTGAAGGTATTACAGATCATTATTTTAGAATTGCTTTCTGCAATAAGGACAATATTTTTATCGAAACACCAATAGAACAAACCTACCGACAAACCAAGATACTTGAGCTTGAAAGAGACCTAAAATATCTGGAGCAATCAGATGAATATGATGTAGATTTGCTAACTGACACGATTGATGAATATTTTGCCTATAATGGCATTATTGATAATTATGATACCGATAGAATTTTAGCATTAATAAAAAAATATCTTTATTCAGGTGAGAAAGAGGCTGAATCGAAAGGATGTTCTCTGTTAACAAAATACTGCAATCTTGATTATAACAAATGGCGTTTAGTTGATTTACAGTTTGAATGGGAAAATTTTGCATTTAAATATGCAGATGTACATATCAAATACTTAGTTGATAAAGGATATGAACCAGCAATTCTACAAAAACAAACGTGGGATAAGCTGGGCATTAGAGATAGCAAGCCAGGAAAAAAAGACGATTCAGACAATCAATCAGAAACCGAACGTTTTTATGATACTTTTACTGAAACTGATGTATTTTGTGAAACTGACACCATTATCGCCAGAGCCATGCCATGGGGCGGTGAAATTTACTTACGCTTTAAACAAGAAAGTGAACAGGCATATTCCGATGCGCTTGATTATTTAAATAGCTTAATGGCAAAAGGTTATTCAAAAATATTTGAGGGTTATTGGCTTCATATTTATTTTGTTGCCAAGCCTGAATACTATCCTGAATTTGCTCGCATTATCAAACAATACCCTGGGCTGGCCAGTAATTCACATGCCTTTTTCCGCAAAGCTGCCATGTATGAAAGCTTACATGATAAAATTCGAGAGTTTGTTGAATTAACTATGTATCAATATCACTACAGTTTAGATTTACAGGATGAAGAATCATCGGTAGCGGGAGCATTTGCCGCCATTTCACTTGCCATGACCGATGTGAAATATATGGATGTGGCAATCAAATATGCTAATGAAACTGACGGTGAACATGAATTTTTAGCAAGCCGTTTTAGCAATATTCTTGCAAAACATTGGGGTATAACACCAGAAACAGCGGTCGCAATTGCCTTGTTAAAATTGAGTTTTGACTGGTTATCTGGTGGTTTATCAAGTCAATATTATAAAGTACCACAGAATCTTGCTGCATTAACTGAATTTTTCCAACATGGTTCAATGTACCATAATAGTAATAAGATTATAGAGATTGCCAGCCGTTTATTTTGGTTTGGCTTTGAAGATGATACGGATATAAAAAGTATAAAAGCTTTAAGAAAAATTAAAGAGTTATTTAATTCTGCTAGCGATTTCGACGAAAAACTAATTTATGCTGATTTTCATGATCTGGTTTGGGAAGCATTGAATGAAAAAAATAAAGCGGTGGGTAATAAAATTGAATTTACACCACATAAACCAAAAAGCGATTCCGAAACGTTAATCATCGATGAGCAAGATTTTATCGAAAATCCACCTTGTATCATTACACCATTACAAGCTAAAAAACGCGGGTTTGATCTCGATGAATTAGATTCTGATGATTCATTGTGGAAAGTATTTGTTTTTGCCCCATTAACGATAACGAATCCCTACATTTTCGACGCTATTATCCAATTTCATAAAGTGCAAAATAACATAGGTGTCCACTCTTTTATCATTTGGGGCACTGAACAAGCGTACCGTTTTGGTAAAAAGGTCGTGATTGATTTCAGTGGCACCCCTTATCAAGTGGGTATGGGAATTTATGGTAAAAACCAAGCTCAACTAATTTATGGTGTAATGGATTTTGCTAAGATTGCTGTTGCAATGAACAAACAAGCGCCTGATAAAGAAAAATTACTCGCACTGCGAAAACAACACTATTACTTCGATAGTCCCAAAGGAAGCCCAAATATTGATAAATCCAAGCCCGGTATAATCTATTTGGATGAAGCTTTAAGAGCCGGGATTTATAAGGATGATAATTATCGGGCAATCAAGCAGCTTGAAAAAATCACACCGGATATGGGCGAAGTCTATGATGCCTCACTATTGTTTATGGCATATATGCAGCAGAAAAAACTAGATTATGCATTGGAGAGAATGAAAAGAAAACTCGATACTACTGAACTAAAACAGGTGTACCAAACTGCACAAAAACGCTTGCCACAATATCAAGAATACTGGCAGGAAAAGTTAGCAAAATTATAAAAAAGATGCAAATGAAATTAAAATGGACCTCCTTCTAGGCCTATAGAACTAGGAGGAAGTCAAATCTAGGTATATTCAATAATTTGGATATTATTACCTTGTTCATCTTTAGCTTAGTTTTTTATCACAGTTTAATTAAAATTTATATTTCACAACTAATTAATCCTAATTTGTGATAACTTTTCTAGTGATATATAATCTTTTTAGTTTTCTTAATTAACTAAGGAACAATAGTTAAAGGAATATTAAACATGTCTAGTCAAATAGTTTCATATGTAGATAGAGCAGTACAGTTGTTGAATAAAATCGGCATCATGGTTAAACCTCAGGCTGATGCGCCAATTTTAAAGTTATTGGATAATGTTGCTGAAATTGATAAAAATCGTATTATCGCCATTGCTCACACTTTGCAACAACAAAGTGCATTTAATGAAGTAGTCCGGGAACAAATTGATGGCGTACATGTTTCTGATCGCTATTCTAATATTGTTAAGCATTTTGATAGTATTCGTACCGATATGGAAAAAATGCTTGGTTGGTTAGATGACGGAAAGTTAGATTTTTTGGAAAAAATTAAAATGGGTTGGATGACATTTCAACGTGGTTCTATTCCTGATCGTTTTAGTTTAATCAAAAAAACCTATTTAGATGTTTCTAAAGAAACAAGTAATCAAGTCGAGCGTGAACATATTATTTTAAACGCCTACCAAGATTTCCGTTTTGGACTGAAACAAGCTCAAATCGTTGCTGAAGAAGTACTGCAAATTGCGACAGGTCGTCTTGAAGAACGCAAACAAAAATTAACCGACGCCATTGCTCAAGTTGATAATTTTACAGGTGATGATCATGTCGCTCGAGGACGATTAGAACTTGCTAGAGACGAAGCACTACGCAATGTACAACAAGAAGATAGCCGTTATCAAATCATCTTAGATCTCGCCAATAATTTAACCGTTTCTTATAATTCTGCCGAAGCAGTATTTGCAAGATTGCAACAAACAACCTCCATAAAAGAGCGTGTCTACCAACAAAGTGTAAGCTTTTTTTCAACCAACGAAATTGTATTTACTGCATTAAGCGCTTCTATAACTTCATTGACAGGTTTGAGCGAAAGCACTAAAACACTAGAAGCAATGAAAGATGGTATGAATAAAGGCATTGAAAGTATTGCTACTTCAGCTAATAAGCAACTTGAAGAAGGTTTAAGAGCTGGTTATGGTTCGACGATTAAAGCTGATTCTTTACGTGCATTAGTTGAAGCCATTGTCAATTATCAAGAATCAAGCCAACAATTAATTACAGAGCTAAGAAATGAATCGATTGATAATGCTAAAGAAATCGATCGTATAGTGGAAGATGGAAAACAGCGCTTTAATAATATTATCTTGAAGGTTGATGGTTAATGCAGGATGTTAAACTTAGTGACCAACTAGGTGCAATGGCAATAATTGATGAATTATATCAAAAACAACAATTACTACTTGAGCACCTTGACCGCGAAGGATTACGAGCTAATTTAAAAGAAAACATTAAAACCTTCTATGAAGCCAAAGGTCAAATTGTGGACGATAAAATCGTTGATGAAGGAATCGATCTTTGGTTTGATAATCGGTTACGGTTTGTTGCACCTAAACGTCCTTGGTTTCAACATTTTCTAGTTCGTTGTTATATCAAAAGAAAGTTAATATTTAGCCTTTTTAGCATATTCTTATTTATTTTAGCCTTAATCTTTTTTAATAATTTAATCTATACAAGAGACGTTAGACAAGAAATTGATAGTTACTATAGTCAAATATTAGCGTCGGAAGATTCATTAGCAGAATTACGCAACGAGTTTAAGCAAATTGATAAAACTTCTGTTCATTATGCGCAGATTCCAGTAAAAAATTTAAAGACCTCAATTTCTAATCTACTTAGCCAGAAAATTATTCCCACAGTCACCAAGCCAACCATTAACGGGGCTTTTATTACAGATGATGAAAATGATTTAGTTAAACAATTTAAGCAAATTAATGACTCAGTAACCACTAAATTGTCGGATATTAGAACTCAATTAAATATATTAAAAAAATTATTGGAAGATGATAAGCGGCTAGCTAATTTAATAGATGATGATGAGTTTATAAAAACAAGCAAAGAGTATCACGTACTACAAAATGCAGTCGATACCGTTCTTGATAATCTTAATCAAGGACAAAGAGTTATCGATTTCAATCAAATTGAAACACTTTACAATTCCACTGAACGAGCAAAAACCATTATAAATAAAATTCAGATTGATAATCAGAAATTATTAGCCCTAAAAGTTCCGAAGTCGGATATGGTACCGGTTATTGCTTTACAAAGTGATTTACAAGCTGACCTAAAAAATCTCAACTTTGATAAGTTTGAAAATTATCAACAAATGATGTCTTATTATTTCAATCTAGCTCAAACTAATTTGACACTTACTATTGTTGACAAACCTAATTATAAATCAGGAGTTGAGCGTACCCACGAAAAAACAAACGGTAAATCTTGGTATGTGATTGTCACACCAACAACATCATCCGGAATAGCAACACCGCTATGGGTAACCAGTATTGAAACAGGTGAAACGAAACTCGTAGATATGTTTGGTCAGCAGGTTTCTCAAAAAGAATTTAATAAGGTTAAAAGAGATAAAATTGCCGATGGGCATATTGATGAAAATAAATTATGTAAAAAACCAATTGGTCGTCTAGAATTTAACTGTCCTAATACAGTTAAAACAGGTAGGATTTTAGAGTGGTAAATATGCAATCTAGCAATATTGAACGAAGTATTGAAATAAAACTTCAGGAAATCTTTAGTGCAATCGAGAAAACTAATAACGAGGTGCAAAACTCTCGTCAAAAAATCCTTGATTTGACAAATAAACAAGTAGAGATTTATCAAAAGATAGCGACTATTTATCTATTAGAATCTCCCCAAAATAACGATTTGGAAATTCAGAAAATCATTAAACAGTTAAAGGATTTAAACTGTAATTTAAAAAATAAATCCGGAAATTTAGATCATTTTATTGCTGATTCCCAACAAAAAATGGATGAAACATTATTAAAATTAGATGAATTAACCGCGGAAAAGATTCGACAACTTGAAAGTGATGCAGATTATCTATCACTATTAAATAATTATAACATTACTAAAGACGAGCTAACCAAAGAAACAAAAAACTTCAAAAGTTCACAACAAGAATTTTCAACCAAATTGAAACAATATCAACAAAATTACTATTACAATTATTTAATTAATCGTCGCTTTGGAGAGAAAAATTATAAAGCCTTCAAAATATTTCGTTATTTAGACTCATGGGTAGCAAGGTTTATCAATTTTTCAGAAAATTTCAAAAATCATAAAATGCTTAAAGATTTATATAAAGAATCTCAGTTACGGTTTAATAATAAAAAACGAGCATATGAGCAAGCATTAAAAGCAAAAGAGCGTAAAGAACGCGAGGTTGATACTAACCTAAATTTATCTAAATTGAAAAAAACAATTGCGCTAACTGAGCAAGATTTAGCACATTATAAAAAACAGAAACAAAATACAGAAAATACCTTACAAGAGCTTCAAAAAGGCAATAATTCGCAGTTTAAACTAATTTCAAATCAATTAGTTAAACTGTTACAAAAACAATCTCTAAGTCAACTTAATGATTTAACTTTACAAACTAAATCAACAGAAGATGATAAATTATTAGAAAGAATTGTCGCGATAAATAAACAAATACTTGATATTGATGCATATCTTGCCTCGTTATTAAAAACGCTTAACGAATTAGACAATGTTTATAATCGTTTTGAACAAACATTTTATTTATTTAGGGAAAACAATATTCCTAGCTCAATTTATGAATATAACATACCATCGTTCAAGCTTAATGATTTATTAAACCAGTTATTTAGCAATCAAATTTTTCCAGAAACAGTTGTTCAAACCCTTTTTGGGTATAGAGCAATAAGGAGAGAATTAAAATCATCTAATCATAATTCAGGATGGGCGAGTGACGATTCATCATCAAGGAGATCTTCTTCTTTCTCTTCATCCTCTTCACGCTCATCATCATCATCTTCCTATTCGAGCTCATCTTCCTCTTCGAGTTCTTCCTCCTCGTCATCTTATAGTTCATCAAGTGACAGTGGGTTTTCATCCAGCTCATCAACAGGTGGCGGAGGTTTTAAAACGACTGATAGTTTCTAATTAGGACAAAAATAATCGTGTTTATAAAATTTTAATTACTGCTTTTAATAGCAAGAATTTCAAATTCCAGCAATGAGATCTGTTGCTAATGTATCAATTTATTTGTATTGTTGCTTTGTGGGTGTTAAAAACCAGAAACAGCATAATTATTCATTATTAACTTATTAATTAATGAATACAAAAATAATAATGTTTTAATTGTAAATAAGTTAACCATAACGGCTAGCTTATTTAATTATAAAGCTTAAAATTCCACAAAATTCATTAAGAATTAATCGTTTTTTATTCCAGATTAAATAATAAAACATCTAAAAAATTTCAGAAAAAATTTTGTGTTAAGATGAAATTGGAGCGGGAATCGTTCTTTTTTATTTAAATTTAATTCATTGAAATGTAATCATTTTAAAAAAACTATATAGTACTAATGTAGCACTTTCTATTGTATACCTATTTTAATATGAGAGAGCGGTTAACCAATACAAATCACCTAGAATGCACAAGGGAAAAGACTTTAAATCGTTATGCGGTATGTGAGCTAACCTAAATCATTTCTATTAACTGATAAGATCGTTATCGCCTAGCGCGCCCAATGCTTTAGTAAAAACGATTTATTTGACAAACCAGCATAAAAGAGTTTTTCACAAAAAACTGCATCAACAGTATTAAGTGCGACACAAATAATAGCTAGACATTTTCTTGTTGATGTAGTTAGCATCGGCTTTCCTGACTGCATCAGCTAAATCGTAGTCGTTATTGTTAAAAGGTATCTACGAAAAAAAAGATTCTGTTTGCTGATGAATAGTCATCGCATTATCTATCGTAATGTTGTAGTTAACAGCCTTGTTTTGTTCTATCGTTACTTACTACATCCTAGTTATAGTAAATCAATAAGGTATTTTATAATCATTTAGTTAGATCAATTCTGCATTATTGAGCGATTAAGAAAACATCTTTATCGATAGCTCTTTAAGGCAAAATTAATTTATTTGAGTGATAACAAGGATATTTTTATATCCTATAAAAGTTTTTTATTGGTTAATATAACGACTAAAATAGGCATAATACTATTTTCAAAAGTAACAACTTAAAATATAAAATTTAATATATTGTATACTTTACTCATTATACTTTTATACCTAAATGCATATTACCTATAAATAAATCTAAACTAACCATCATTTATTAGCATGAAGCTAAAACCATCGTTAACATCTATTGGAATTACCAAAAAAACATTCATAGACAACCGGTCTATTTTATTGTTTAATAAATTGAACTAAAGAAGTATTTTTATACTCAATATATAAATAAGGAATTTTATGAAAAAACAACTCGCTCTGATCATGCTAGTCTTTTGTAGTATGAATACTTTAGCTAAAACGGATGTTCCTAGTTTTATTGATTCAAAGTCTATTGAAAATGCTAAATTTATTTGTCGTAATGCTCCACAGAATTATTCTGATGAAGAAAAAATACTAGTTGATAAATTGTGGGATGAAACCATCATATATTTAGGTACTTTAGCAGAAGCACTAAGTACATCTCAGTCACCTGATTGCACAAATTCTGACACCGCTATTATACAAACAGGTTCGTCTATCTCACCAAATAAACCAATACGCCAATGTATTATGGATAACCGGGATGTACAAGTACTTGTTAAGCATTTGTATACAATTGTCCATAATAAAGAAAAAGCGTTTCAATGTTTTTCACCACAAAAAAGAATAGATGGATTATATAGTCCTAATGACACATTAGAAAGACAATCAGATGTTGCTATGTGGTTAAAACGACCATCATTACATAAATACTATCAAAATAGTGACAAAGTTCAAATTCAAACCGCTGGTACTAAGTTTTCAGAACAATTTTATTCAGTTACAACTGATGATTCTATCAAAATGCCACTAAATTTTGTAAATGATATCAGTGCCAGAGCACTTCCTACTCTTTGGGCTAGTGTCGGTTGGGTTCCGATGTACTCAACAAATACAGAAAGAAACCAACACACAGGAGATGAAAATTTTCGTGCGGGTTATGCTTATGCTGAAATTATGGGACATTGGGGGTTGCTACAAATTGATTCAATTAATGGTGAAGCAGTAGGAGCTGAAATTGGTATGACAGTTCAATCAGGTAACACTTTTTACCCTTATCATCATCATGACACAAATGAAATCTATTATACAATTCGAGAACCATCATGTAATGATGGAATTAAACAGTTTGTTGTCTCTCCAGAAGAAAATATTTTTACCTTATTATCTTCATTGCCAAATCAATTAGTTATTCAATTAGAAGGATCTAAAATAGTGGATTTAGATAGTTATTGGGCGCCAACAACCCCTTCAAAGGATGCTTTATTATATATTCCCAGAAATTCGATTCATGCTTTTAATCTAACAGAAAAAAAATGTGATAATCAAGATTATGCTCATGTAACCGTATGGGCAAGAACTAATGCCCATGAAAAAAATGAAGATTATGGTACAACCAATATTTGTCGATTAAAGGATACAACATTACCCAAAGATACCATTAATAAGATAAATCCAGATATTATCTGTTATATCAACAGAACTAGTAAGTAGTATTTTATATTAATAAACCCTTTAATATATTAAATTTGAAGGGTTTATAATTATCTATTAAGGTTATTACTCTACTATTTTCTGAATACAGAGATTATTTCGAACAAGCCCATTAGTTAGGTAGATCCTTTCATCACAAGTAATAACAATAGCTTCAATATTCGTTTGCTGATTTAAAAATTCGATACTTTGCTGAGCGTTTGACAGGAAACCAGCAGTACTCCATATTTCACCATCAAGAGATTGCTTTGAAATAATAGTAATACTCGCAATATTAGTAATAATAGGCGCTCCAGTAATTGAATCAAGTATATGGTGATAACGTTTATTATCAACAGAAAGAAATCGTTCATAAATTCCAGATGTTACAACAGAGCAATCTTTTGTTAGAACAGCACAAATCATATTACCACGTGGCTTAAAAGGATTTTGAATACCCACAACCCAGTTATTATTGAGATTATTGGGTGAACAACCAATAGTCAGTACATTTCCTCCTAAATCAATAAACCCACTACTTACTCCATGATTGAGAAATATTTTTTTTATTTGATCAGCAAAATAGCCTTTAGCAATTGAACCCAAATCAAGTTCCATTCTCTCTTTTGTTAGATAAATAGTTTTATCTTTTTGATTGAGTAAAATATTTTTGGGATTAACTAATGATAGGCAATCAGCTATTTCTTGATCAGTTGGGTGCTTTGCGTTATTGAAACCTATTCGCCAAGCCTTAACTAATGGACCGATTGCGATGTTGAATGGGTTATTAGCTTGTATACTTATATTTTTACTTAGTTTAATTAACTCAAAAATATCCTCTTTAACATATATCGGTTTTCTTCCTGCATTTTTATTGATTTCCATTAACTCGGAGTGTGTTCGGTTTACAGTAAAACGCGTTTCAAATTCTAATAGTAAATTATAAGCTTCGTTAAGGACTTTTTCACCATGAGTATGATAAATAAGTAGATTAATCATTGTTCCCATCAGAGGAAAGTTCGCCTCATATCTATTCATTACTAGGACACCTTATATTTTTGGCGGAGAGTGTAATTTAAAAGAAGAATGAATGGTGATCATCCTTCTTTTATTTAATGACATCTCTTATTTAAATCGACGCAGCCGCGCTTTCGCCTGCGATTCGACCATAGGTAAAAATATCAATTAAGGCATTACCACCTAAACGATTACCGGCATGAATTCCACCAGCAACTTCCCCCGCAGCATATAATCCACTAATAACATTACCCTGTTTATTAATTACTCGAGCATAAGTATCAATTTTAAGCCCACCCATTGTATGATGAACAGAGGGTTTTCTTGGTGTGGCATAAAATGGGGCTTGTTCTACTTTTAAACTCAATGCACTTTTATGAAACTCAGGATCTTTTCCTTGTGTAACATAATTGTTATATTTATTTATGGTTTCTATTAATGAAGACGCAGGCACACCAATTTTATCGGCTAATTCTTCTAAAGAATCAGCCTGATAAATAATACCTTCTTTAATTTCTCTTTCAATAGTTTCGTCTGAAGTATTCGCTGCTGTTTGTCGAATTTTTTCGTCTGCTATCATATAAACTAAACCGCCATTATCTATAAAGGCTTGCGATAAAATATCTCGGCTTTCACACTCATTTATAAACCGTTTACCTTGTTGATTAATAAAAACGAAGTTCTCAGGTGGAACGATTAGCCCGGTAAGTAATGCACCAGATTTAGGGTCTCCTACTGGCATAAGTTGTACAAACCCCATACCAACTAAATCAGCACCAACTTCTTCTCCCATTTTGATACCATCACCAACCAAAGCAGGTGAGTTAGTTGTTTTTATATCATCCGCGATTTCTTTCCAATAGGTATTATATTGTTTAATCATTTGTGTGTTGGCACCAAAACCGCCACAGGCTAGAATAACGCCATTATTTACATGAATAATCATTTTTGAACCATTAGCTTGCTTCGCTTCAATGCCAATAACTTTACTATCTTTTAAGATCAGTTTTTCTGCTTTAGTATCTACTATGATTCGCCCACCTTTTTCTTCAATACGTTGTTGTAATACATTAATGAACTCAACCCCCTTCGGACGTTTTGGTTTATGACTTCTACGCCATAAGGCACCCACAGGAATTTCTACTACGCTTCGATCAAAGTCAACGCCTTTTTCCGTTAGCCAATGAATTGATTCCATTGAACGGTTGGTGAGCGTTTTTACTAAATCATATTGGCCGTAAATAATTTGTCCATTAAGAGCCGTTCTTTTACCACCTAAATAGGTTTGAATTCTGTGCAGCTCAGTAGAATCAAATAGAAAATCACCTTGCTCGGTTTTTGCTAGGTATTCTTTTATTTGCTGTTTTAATATTTGAAAGTCTTGTAGATATTCAGCTGTAAACTCTGATTCAGGCATATTGATAAGCTCAACGAGTGTTTGTTTTTCTCCAGCTAAACTAGGGAATTGTTTTTGCCATTCTGGTTCGGCGGCATTAACCCAACCTCCAGTACGAATTGTATTACCTCCAATTGCCGGAAATTTTTCTAATAAAATAACAGTTTTCCCTTTATCAATAGCTGATAACGCTGCGCTTAATCCAGCACCACCACCACCGACAACAACAATATCCACCGTTTCTTCTATAAGCTGAGATGACCACTCTACAGGTACTTTCGCTCGATAACGTAGTGCTTCCGAGTTGCCTCCTGCCATATCAACCGCCTGAGCAACACCATTAATAACAGCTTGACTGCTGACCGTTGCACCTGAAATCACATCAACGTTAAGAGTTTGTCCATCAATAATTTGTTGAGGTATACGCTCAAATGCTGGATTAGCAATACCTTCTGACTCTTTAGATTGATCAACTAAAATATCTAGAATCTTATTTTCAGAGAAGGTGACTGTAATCGGTAGTTCACCATTATGTCCTCGACCGAAGGCGGTGTATTTACCTGCATTAAAACGAATGTCAATATTTTGTAATGCTTTAATTTTTTGATATTTTTGCTGTTCAGCTAAACTATCAACAATCATAAAATCCATAACATGCCATAATGGGAATGGGATTTTAAGTTGTTGTCTTTGCGTGATATCAGCAAAAGTAGCACATAGCTCATTATTTTTAACTTTCGTTGCCCACGTAGGTTCAACCAAATAACCTTTACCAATACTAACAAGATCATAACCACTCAATAGTGCATTTTCTGCATCAATACCTTGTGCTATACCACCTACACCAATAACTGGAATTTTCGCTAAAGTGGTTGATTGTAGTTTACGATATTGGCTAATAAGTTGCTGTTTATTATCAGTATCAACAATAGATGTTCTATCCCAATTGCCCATAGAGAAATGGATATAGTCCAAACCATAAGAACTCAATTTATTTAAAAGATACATGGAATCAGAAAAACGAATCCCCGGTTGTTCAATTTCTTCTGGTGAGAAGCGATAACCGACAATAAAATCACTTTTACCATATTCCTGTATAATTTGGTGGACTCTTTTCAATATCGCTAAGGGAAAAGACGACCTTTTTTCAATATCTCCACCCCACTTATCTGATCTTTGATTGGAATGAGGTGAAAAAAATTGCTGAATCAGGTAGGTATTTGCACCATGAATTTCAATGCCATCAAAATTTGCTAATAAAGCACGTTTGACTGCTTGCGCAAAATTTTCAATCATTAATTCAATTTGCTCTGACGTCATTTGCAATGGTGTTACTGCATTATCCCTAAGCGCAGCCACTGGGCTAGCAGAGATCGGCTGATGACCACCATTATATTCAGGATTAGCCATTCTACCAGCATGATAGATTTGTATAATCGCTTTAGAACCTTTGACTTTAATTGCCTCAGCTAATTGTTTTAGACCTTCTATTTTACTGTCGTGATCAATCCCAAGTGCACCAGGAAAAGCTCTTCCATAGTTTTCAACAAAAGCACTCTCGACAATGATAGCGGCCGCATCACCCGAGCGTAATGCATAATAATCGATCATCTCTTGCGTAACGCTACCATCAAAAAAAGCGGATTCAATTGTCATTGGCGCCATGACAATTCTATTTTTTAATACTGCCCCAGATCTTAAAGTTAATTTATTAAATAGTTGGCTCATTAGGAGTGTCCTCTGTTATGTTAATCATCTATCCATAGTACGTATTGTCGATTTATCAAATTAGTGTTTAGCTGGATGTTATTGGTTTACATCAACAATAAACCGACCTTTGATTCTCCCTGAGAACATATTCTCAGCAGCTAGTTGACATTGATCCAAGGTAATAATATTAGCGATATGATTAAGTTGTTGTGCATCTAAGTACGTTGCAAGAAAATTCCATGCTGCAATACGTTTTTGATAAGGGGTCATAACACTATCAATCCCTGCTAATGTTATCCCTCTTAAAATAAACGGAGCAACAGTTGATGGAAAATCCAAACCTTGAGCCAAGCCACAAGCAGCAACAATGCCACCATATTGAATTTGGGCACAAATATTTGCTAAAGTATGTGATCCTAATACATCAATAGCAGCTATCCATTGTTCCTTTTGCAATGGTTTCCCTGACTCACTTAGTATTTTTCTATCAATGCAATGACTAGCACCAAGTTGGTATAAATAGTCCGTATCCTGCATTTTAGATGTAGCCGCTGTTATTGAATAACCTAATTTAGCCAGTAGCATAATTGCGATAGAACCAACTCCTCCTGTTGCTCCTGTAACTAAAATACGACCTTGCTCTGGTTTAACGCCATGATCAATAATGCATTGCACACATAATGCTGCCGTATAACCAGCGGTACCAATATTCATTGCTTGTTGTGGTGTCATATTAGGTGGTAAAGGAATTAACCAGTCTGATTTTAAATAAGCATATTGGCTTAAACATCCCCAATGTGTCTCACCGCACCCCCAGCCATTTAAAATAACAGAATCGCCTTCTTTATATTGGCGATTGACGCTGTGAATAACCGTCCCAACACCATCAATTCCCGGAATCATTGGCCACATCCTTACCACGGGTCCTTTATTAGTGATAGCTAATGCATCTTTATAATTTAGGCTTGAATACTGAACTTGAATAAGTGTATCGCCTTCTTGTTTAAATAATTCTTTTTTTGAGAGAGAACTAACCTCGCAAGAGAATTTGGTATCATTTTTTTCTAATAGAATGGTTTTAAACAGCATATTTTATTCCTTAGCAATCATTACTAGACAATCGGTCTAATAATTATAGACCGATCGTCTAGTAATGATCAATAGAATTTGTAAGGTTAATTATTTATATGCTGTATAGGGGCAATTTAAGAGGAAAGAGCCAAGTCAACAAACGTGAGTTTTTGCTCTAATCTGTTAGTAAAATGAATAAAGAAACAAAAATATAATAATTAATCTGAAGGTTCGGATTTTATAGATAGTAAAAACTGTCGCATAAATATATCAAGCGGTTCGGCATTCTTAATCAATTTAGAACGAGTGACCGCACCTTCCCAGCCTAACCAGAAAAATACCGCAAGCTCTTCACAATTGACATTAGATTTTATTTCTTTTATTTTCTGAGCTTGTTGCAAACAAATTGCTATTTTCTGCTGCCAGCTTTGTAAAATATCCACTAATAAAGTGCTATAACCTTCGGGTAAAAGCGACTCCTCTTGTGTTAATTCTCCGATTAAGCAGCCCCTATCAAAATTATATTTTGCCATACTCAATTTTGCATCTTCATAAAACGACTTAATTCGAGATAAAGGCAATTCAATTGACTCATTTAAAAGGTGTTTATCTAACTTATAACGAAAAAAACTATCATAACTTTCTATGATTGCTTTACCGAAATCTTCTTTGCTTTTGAAGTAATAATAAAAAGATCCTTTTGGCACACCAACTTTTTTTAAAATATTTTCAATATTTGAAGATACATAACCATTGATGGTCATAGCCTCCACACCACTGCGGATCAATGCCATTTTAGTATTATTGCCTTTTTTTGAAAGCGAATGCTCTTTTGGGGTATCAATGACTGCCATAAAGACCTTAAAATATCTATTAATTTTGATTGTCTATTCTGGTTGTCATCATAACAAAATTTATCAATTTTTAATATAACCGAAGATAACAATTGGTAACAGATAAATAAATCTGCCTTACACTTCATAACTATACTATTTAATGCAGTTTTTTATTCCATCAAGAAGTTGTGGATTTAACTTTAATTAATAAGCACAACTTATTGTTTAAATCTTTTATAATTATGCTAAATAGTATAGCTATTCTAACCCATAGAAAACAAGGGTGTGAAGCCAAAATAAAATAGAAAAAAGAGATTCCAATTATTGATAGATAGAACTAAAAAACAGTCAAAAATACAGTAAACAGCTTGTTCTATTTAATGATCCGTTGGTTGTGCCACTTACGAATAGATTATAATACACATAAATACTCTTTAATGATATAAAAACAAAGCTTAATAACTGATACTAAAAGATAAAAATTCTTAATTGTGTGATTATAAAAAACTATAAATCTTGACTTGGAGCGGGAAACGAGGTTCGAACTCGCGACCTCAACCTTGGCAAGGTTGCGCTCTACCAACTGAGCTATTCCCGCATATTGAACGCTTCGAAAGAAGTGGTGAGCATTATACAAAAATATTTATATCTGACAACCTATTTTATTCTTTATTTTTTGTTTTTCCAGCTAAGTGCTTCAAAAACACCAAAAATAAAAAATCTAAGTGCTTTAAATTTATCCTGTTCTTTTTCTTGATTAACCATTGTTGATTGTAATATCCATGCTTGTAATCCATGAATAAGTGTAAAAGCAACCAATCCTATATAAGCGAGAATATTTGCTGGTTTAGGAAACGGATGAACAAGATTAAATAATAAAAATAACCATATAAATAAATAGACTAGTTTACCTAAAAGTATGAACATTATCTTTCTTCTCGTATAAATAAATAGCTATGAACTTGCCCTGCTGTCTTCTCTCGATGCAAATACCAATTTGATGGAATATTAAAAACATGCCCCAGCTCAGATTCGATATAAATATAAGCAGATGGGCTTAGCCAATGGTTATTCTCAAGAAGCCCTAGTGTTTTCTCGATTAAAGAATAATGAAAAGGCGGATCGATAAATACAATATCAAATTGTCTTTGGGCTGGTCTATCAAGCCATTGAAAAGTATCTGTCGAATAAATTTCGACATTATCACATGCAATCAACTGCTTATTTTTCTTAAGCTGATTGGCAACTTGTTTATCTTTCTCTAATAATGTGACATTTTGAGCACCGCGTGATGCGGCTTCAAAACCTAATGATCCACTACCAGAAAAACAATCCAAACAAACACTATTTTGTATAACTGGCATTAGCCAGTTATACAAAGTCTCTTTTACTCTATCTGTGGTTGGTCGCAAGCCTTGTTTATCAAGTACTGACAACTTTCTTCCGCGCCATTTTCCACCAATAATTCTTATAGAACCATTCATATAAAAACCTTACTTAGAATAGTTCTTGCGTATTACCTTGTGAATCCTTCACGCTGGTACCAACTTCTTGCGATCCATAGGTAGTTGGCTCGGTTCCCTTGATAAAGTATTCTGACATCGTTCTCGCTCCAGAACCTGGTAACATACCGGTTCGCTGATCGATAGTAACAGAAATAACATTATCCGGTTTTACATCTTGTTTTTCAGGTACATCTTTAAGAGCAACTTTCATATAGTCAACCCAAATAGGATTAGCGGTAACTGCACCGGCTTCAGCGCGGAAAGTTCGACCTAAAGCACGTCGGTGGTCATCAAATCCCATCCAGACCGAGGTAACAATGTTACCACCGAATCCAGAAAACCAAACGTCTTTCGATTGGTTAGTTGTACCCGTTTTACCACCAACATCCTTACGACCTAATGCTTTTACACGCCAAGCAGTACCTTGCCAATCCGAACCGCCAAAAACAATTGTTCTTAGTCCATCTTTCATAATATATGCAATACCACTATCAACGGTGTGTGGTGCATATTTAGGTGTAACATCAGTGGTTTTATTGTCTTTATTAATATTAGGTAAGATTAAATTATCTTCTGTTTTAAGATTTGCCTCTTCAGGCTCTTCACTACCCGTCTCATTTGATTCGTTTTCAACGTTATCTAACGATACTGAAACAGAATCAAATTTTACCACTTCATCTTTACAGTTATGACAAGCAATCAATGGTTGATGCTGATAAATTACGCCACTATCATTGTCATATTCAATTTTTTCGATCAAGTAAGGCGTAATTAAATACCCACCATTAACAATAACGGAATAAGCACGTGCAACCTGCAATGGCGTAAATGAAGCTGAACCTAAAGCAAGTGATTCATTATGTGAAATATTCTCTTTTGGGAATCCAAAACGTTCTAAATACGTGGCAGCATAATCGATACCGATTGCGCGTAATGCACGTACCATCATCACATTTTTAGACATCCCTAAACCAATTCGCATTCTTAATGGACCAGCATAAGTAGGCGGTGAATTTTTTGGACGCCAAGTCACACTACCTGTTGTACGAACGATCGGCGCATCATTAAGTAGCGTCGCCATCGTTAGCCCTTTCTCTAACGTAGCCGTATACACAAATGGTTTTATATTAGAACCTAGTTGACGTAAAGCTTGTGTTGCACGATTAAATTTACTTAAATTGAAATCATAACCACCAACAATCGCCTTAATTGCACCATTATCAGAATCCAGAGAAACCAGTGCAGCGTTAACTGCTGGAATTTGCGCTAATGCCCAATTCTCACCAGATTTTTTAACCCAAATCAGCTGACCTGGTTTTAAAGTATCATTAACCTTTCTCGGCGAGGCACCTTGTTGATTATCACTGATAAATTTTCGCGCCCATTTCATATCTTGAAAGGCAATAGTAATATTACTTTTATCGGATAATACTGCTTTTGCTTCCTTATCAGATGATTCTAGAACCACGGCTGGGCACATCCCGCTATAGCAAATATATTTATGTAAAGCTTCTTGAATTTTCTCGTCACTCAGTGCCGGTTCATTATTTTGCCATAACACTTTTTCAGGCCCACGATAGCCATGTCGCATGTCATAATCAATAATATGCTTTTGTATTGATTCTGTTGCTGCCACCTGATCTGTCTTAGATATGGTGGTATAAACTTTATAACCATCGGTATAAGCGTTCTCACCAAATTTATCGAACATAAACTGTCTTGCCATTTCAGCAACATATGGCGCAGAAAATTCAATTTTTGGCGTATGATAACTTGCATTTAAAGGCTTCTTAGTCGCTTCATCATATTGCGCTTGAGTAATATAATTTTGATCAAGCATACGACCTAAAACCCAATTACGTCTTGTTAATGCTTTTTCTGGGTGGGAAATTGGATTATAGGCAGAAGGCGCATTGGGTAGACCAGCTAGTAGTGCCGCTTCATCGATAGTCAACTGATCTGGCGTTTTACCAAAGAAAGTATATGAAGCAGCAGCCACACCATAAGCACGCGAACCAAAGTTGATCATATTAAGATATAACGCCATTATCTCGTCTTTAGATAATTCTCGCTCCATACGAATTGCAATAATCATCTCTTTTACTTTACGAGAAATACTTTTTTCTGGTGTTAAAAAGAAGTTTTTCGCCACTTGTTGAGTGATAGTACTACCACCTTGTGAAAAGCTCTTATCCTTCAACCCGATATACATAGCACGCACAATACCGATAGGATCAATCCCAAAATGCTCATGGAAACGTGCATCTTCGGTAGCTATAACAGCATTAACGACAATCGGTGGGATTTCATCATATTTTAGAGGAATTCGGCGACGTTCACCAAAAATAGCGATTAGTTCACCATCTTTACTTAATACTTGCATTGGGGTTTGCAAGCGAACATCTTTTAAAGTCGCTACATCAGGCAGATCTTTAGAATAATAACTGTAGCCAGCGATACCTATCACTAAGCCACAAAGTACTAAACCGATTATAAGTTTAAGGCAAAATTTTAATATTTTTAATATTATCACAAATCATTCCTATCCAATTGATTTTAAATCAAAGAAAGATAATAAAACTGTATTAATTGATCTCAATCCATTTTAGCCGATGAGTATACTACTTACTCGAAAAGACTCAAAATAAAAAGCGACGCTAACCCATGCTTAAAAAATTGTTTAAATCCATTAAACAATTATTAACATATTAAATTAAAAAAAGAAATTTACCTTTAATATATTTTCACTTTCATATTCCATTACTTATTAGTTTATAACTTAATTTTTTTAGCAGAACTTAATAGATCAGATATTAAATACTACATAGGTTTGCTACAGGTTAAACAACTAATTGATAGGTTCTCAAAAGTTAGTAAATTTTCAAATTATTTTGTGTATTATCTCACAATATTTTTATATTTTTAAATAAAACTGATAAAACGAATAGATAATTGTGATTTTATCAATTTAAACAAGATTAATATGTGGAGCACAAAACTTACCCCTTCGTTATTACAATTTTTGAGTGCAACCTGCTTTTATCTTATTTTGATTATTTTTTGCTTATTGCAATTAGCGCATACTTCATTAAATAGTTATACTTTTATTTTAATATTAATCTTAATAATCGAATGGTGGCGTAGTATTTGCTATTTCAAAACTATAAAAGGTGAATTTGCGCTATTTGAATATATACACCAAATTTATTGGTACAAACAGCGTTGGTATTTAACGCGAAAACCACTACTACTTCGTTACATAATCATTATTAATTTAAAATCACGGCGAAATGGTAAAAGAAGAACTCTTTTTTTAATGATTGATAACCTTGCGCCTAATGACTGGCGCACACTTCGTTATCATTTCAAAAAAATTGATTTATCAAAATAGGTAATAAAAAATAGCTTAACACACTATATTAATGAGATTTTTTAATCCAATATTCAAATGGTATGGATTCAACTTGTGAGTTAACTAATTGGTGATCCATATGCCGGCAAAAGCTGGGGATATCACGCGTTGTGGCCAAATCATCAGCAACAACGTGCAGTATTTGACCAACAGCTAATTCCCTAATCGCTTTACGCACTAGCATAATCGGCTCAGGACAACGCAAACCTAATGTATTTAATTCTTTATCAATAATCATAATTAATAGATTAAAGTAAAAGATTAGCTAAATAATGGGGAACAGCATCATCAGCATTAGATCCAATAACTTCCAACTCAGGAAGCAGTGCTTTAAGTTCAGGACTCGCATCTTGCATAATACAGCCCTTACCTGCCATTTTTAACATCTCGTAATCATTCATACCATCACCAAAAGCGATGCTGTCTTTAAGTTGATAGCCCAAGCTTTCAACCACTAACTTTAATGCACTGCCTTTAGTCACATTTTCCGCCATAACTTCAAGACAGTTTGGCGTTGAAAACGCGATGCTAACTTTATTACCATATTGCTTTTCAATTTTGTCCTTCAACTCCACCAAATAATGGTTATGGCTAATATCAGAGGTGGTAAAATAAATTTTGGCAATATCATCAGTCTCAAAATTAGTTGGATCAAAAAATTGATATTTAAATTTTGTATCAACAAAAAAGCTAAGCGAATAGGCATCAGGTTTATTAATTAGCCAATCATCGCCACGGTAAACATGGGTATAAATATATGGACTGTCTTTACAAATTACCGCCAACTCTTTAGCTAAATTAGGATCAAAACTACGGCTAAATACTAAATTACCATTACTATCGTGAACTCTTGCCCCATTTGATGTAATCATAAAAGCATCGATTTCCATATTTTCACGCATTTGAGTAACATCAATATGGTGTCGGCCTGTCGCAAAAGCAAAATGAATACCCATTTCCCGTAATGCCTGAAGAATTTTTTTTGTAAACGGCGATAAACTATGTTCGGTATTTAACAAAGTACCATCTAGATCAGAAGCAACAAAATGAAACATGATATTCTCAACTTTTATAATAATTGGTGATTAGAATAACGACACTTTGCAGAGAATCAACTAACTCAATACAAAGTCATAAATTATGGTAGAGTATGATACAACTCCATCGCTATTTACTCAACTAATTGCGGAGTAATAAAAATCACTAATTCCCTTTTTTGATTTTTTTTAGCATTATATTTAAAGGCATTCCCAATAATTGGCACTTGAGCAAGACCAGGTACTTTCTTTTTCCCATTACTATTAACTTGCTGAAAAATTCCACCCAAAACCACGGTTTCACCATCTTTAACTTTCACTTGAGTTTTAATTTCTTGCGTTTCAATGGCTAAAGCTTCTCCCCCATCACGGCGCTTAATCGAACGACCCGTAGTATTTTGTGTGATATATAAATCCAAAATCATTTGTTTATCAGCAACAATTTTAGGCGTAACTTTTAAACCTAATACCGCTTGTTTAAATTCAATGGATGTCGAACCATTCCCCCCCGTTGACACTTCGTACGGAATCTCTGTTCCCTGCTTAATCGATGCCATATTTTGATTTGCAGTTAATAAATTCGGACTAGCAATAATTTCTAACTGATTTTCTGATTCTAATGCTGAAAGTTCCAAATTCAACAAACTACCAGAAAGTTTAGCTAAATTAAAACCCGCAGAAGAAGAAGGATTAACGACCCCAAGGTCAACATCCAGCTGATTAAAAAATTGTGAAGATTTACCCAAATATCCCCATTTAATCCCTAACTCCTCCATACTCTCATCGCTCATAGTGACAATATGGGCCGAGATATGGACTTGTGGAATGGGTTGATCCAAAGCCTTAACTAACTTCTTAATATCCGCAAATTGTTTGGTCATATCAGTAATAAGCACTGAATTGGTTCGCTTATCAACTATCGCCTTACCGCGTTCAGATAATAATCCTTGTTGCTGGATGGTTTCTACTAAATTATTAGGATCGCCATGTTTAATCGGAATGGTTAACAAAGTTAACGGCTGATTTAATTCCTGTTCCTTCTGCTCTAATAACTCTCTTTGCGCAAGCACCTCCGGCTCAATAGATTTTGAGACAAACAAAATGTTGTCTTCAATTTCGGCCTGTAAATTTGCTGAATTTAACACCACCTTTAAAGCTTTTTGCCAATCAACATTCTTAAGTTTGATGGTTTGTTTAGTTGATATATCATCTATTATCACTAAATTCATCTGCTTATTATCAGCCAGCGCTTGCAAAATAATTGCGACATCCGTTTGATAAAAATTCATTGAAATAAGATCATTTGATTCTTTCTTTGCTGAAATGGAAGGCTCAGCCAAACATGGAATTGATAAAAGCATAAGCAAAATCGTCAATTGCCTTAAATTCTTTGCTAATTGACTAACTAATTGACTAAATAGTTGGCTAGCTTGATTCATTAATTACCACCTCAAATATCGATCTCATCTTATTTAGTTAACGGCATTGTCCAAAGCACTTTATCGTTACAATACTCTGGTAAACTTGCTTGCCATAAAATTTTATCGCTTAACACAGCTTCAATTTCCCAAGGAAACAAAACATGAGGAACATTATTATCAGTAATAGCTAACCAATCATTATCTGACGAAAGCCATAATTGCTGATAATTAACGCGTTGAATAGATCCTCTAAATTGCCAAGCCTGAATCTGCATATTTAAAAGATCGATTTGTTCTTGGCAACCTAGCTCAATCTTTTGCAAAAAAGGATCGCGATGACCATCAGCATTCACTATGAAACAACACATCATCAATGCAAAAACAAATAAATAGCGACTCATTACATATCCTTCTTAAACAACAAACTAAATCTAATCCGCAAATAATTATCTTGCTTACCGATTGATAACTGTTGAAAGTTCAAATAGTAGAAATTTTCGTTAAAATCGCCAATAAATTTCATAAAATCAAAAAATTGCCCATTTAATTCAACATCCCAATAAGTTGCTGAATCATTTTGTTCCAGTTTGAACGACATCAACTTCAAATGATGACGATCAATAGCGTTAGCAAGTTCATGCTCGGTTATCAAAGTTAGCGAACTATTTTTAGCAGCATGATAACGTTCAATTCTTGCTTGAAGCATTTCAATTTCAACTTGCTTTTCTTGATACAACGCCATTTGCTGATCAGCTTGTTGCTTTAAGTCCTGAATAAAAAATTGATAACCAATAAAAAACAGTGTTAACGGTAATAAAATACAAACTAAGTATTGTTGCCAAATCGGCCTCTCTAGAAAGTCGTTATTCATTCAACTCAATATCCATTTGAAAAAACAAACTATCCTGACTTTTCTCGATATTTTTTACCTGACTTTTCGTCACATTTGCAGAAAGTTGCTGATTAAAATTGATAATATCCACATAATTGACACTACGACCGGTAATTTTAATTTTTTCAGGCTCATATTCGTACAGATTTAACCAAATCGTTGCTGGTAGTTTGTTAGAAAGCATTTGTAGCGACTGTTGGATCTGTTTTTGACTTGGTGAAGGATTAGGAATATAAGATTCAGCCAACAACTCTTGTTGCAACACTTGTTGAGCAGATAATTGTTGAGAATAGTGTTCGATATCTGACTGCGTGTTCATCAAAAGATAAAAAAAATAACAGGTCAACCCCCCGATAAAATTAATAACAAAAAGAAGTAACTTGAATTGGTGCTGTTTTGCCTTTTGTTTTCGCCATGGTAGAAAGTTAAATGAACTATTTTCAAAATGACTACCAACGAATGTTACTCCATATTTTTGGAACAAATCTAACCAGCCATTAACCGTTTTACGCTCACAAATAGCAATCATTAATGTTTTAGGTGAAATGGATACATAATCAAAAAAAAGCTGATTGCCAGATTGTTGGAAAAGTTTATATAGGGATGCTTCAACATAACTAGTCAATTCGCTTACCGTCAGTTTAACATCGGGATAAGTGGTTTTTTGATACTGTACAAAATCATCACTTAAATTTAATTCAATTGACGTTAATCTTGGTAGTTTTAGATTATGCATAAACTGATCGATATCAGCCAAATCTTGATAAACGATAAAATCCTTATTCACCTTCCCGCTTGATTCGACTAACTGATAGTGCAGTTTTGTGGGTTCGATAAAAATTACTACGCGACTTTTATTAAAAACCATCATACTAAATAGATTGAAAAACAATATCGCCCAATCTTAATCACAATTATCTAGATTCAAACCTACAAAATCCATTTTTGCGAAGTATCATCCAAAAAATGACTAAAATTACACCGAACAGGGCTAAATTTTAGGAAAAGTAAAAAAAAAGGTTGACTGAAATAAGACACGCCTTATAATGCACATCCACACGGTAAGGGTGATTAGCTCAGTTGGGAGAGCACCTCCCTTACAAGGAGGGGGTCACTGGTTCGAACCCGGTATCACCCACCAATTCTTACCGTGAAGTTTTCGAAAGAAACATTGGGGTGATTAGCTCAGTTGGGAGAGCACCTCCCTTACAAGGAGGGGGTCACTGGTTCGAACCCGGTATCACCCACCACTTACTACTTATTTTATGGGTTGTTAGCTCAGTCGGTAGAGCAGCGGACTTTTAATCCGTTTGTCGAGCGTTCGAATCGCTCACGACCCACCATTTTTTCTCTCTTGTCAAAACATCATTAATTAAACGCATCATTCAATATATTTATTATTTACCTCAAAAAATTTCGCTGAAGCGTCCCTTCAAAAGAAAAATAAAAGAAATAAGTGAGAACTGTTGATTAAAGATAAAATTAATAGAGAAAATGATTTAACGCAAAACAGCTATTGCCTTTAGGCAATAGCATTAAATAAAACGACATATAAAAGGTCCAAACGACTAACGGGTTACTCCATAACCTAACGGATAGAGCGCCTTCATATCGTTTGGTAAATCAGAAGATTGTTTGATAACACTATCCATTGAATCTGGTAATGCAATTGGCAATTTAGCATTATAAGGTTTGCTATCAAATAAACGTTTAAATAGCACCTCATCTTTTAATACCAAAATTTGCAACGATAGCAATGAGAAAAAACGAACAGATTAATAGAAAATGTAACGCCAAAAACGTCACATTATTGACCACAAATCACATAAACAATAAGTCGATAAGCAATATAAAACATCACCAGCCCAACAACCGAATCCAATATAACCCACATCCTTTTTTGCCTAAATAGAGGCGTAAGCAACCTAGCGCCATACCCAATACCAAAAAACCAAATAAATGACACACAAACTGCACCAATTAAAAACGCCCATTTTTGCTCAGTAGAAAACGTACCGGCAATCCCACCAACTATTACCACTGTATCCAAATAAACATGAGGATTAAGTAAAGTCACCGCAATTGTCGACAAAATCACTTTTGTTAAAGAACTCTTTCGTTGCTCGGCAGAATCAACCTGCATACTGCTATCACCTATCACTGCGCTTTTAAATGCATTAAATCCATACCAAAGCAAAAACAATGCACCAAAGATGGCTAATGAATTAGTAATTATAGGATAACGACTAATAAAAGCCCCCACGCCCCATATACCAATAGTCATCAAAGCGAAATCACAAAAAAAACAGATGGCAGCAACAAAAAAGATATGATTTTTTAACAACCCTTGCTTAAGCACAAACAAATTTTGCGCGCCAATAGCAATAATTAAACTCGCTGAAATCATCGCGCCACGTAAAATATCGGTCAGCATTAAACCTAAAATCCTTAATCAACGAAAAGTAAGCATTATACAAAAACAATAAAGAATTTTGTATCAAAACCAAGAATTATTACGCACTTATAAAAAACAGTTATAATTATCCTCCTGAATAAAAAAATAAAAAAGTACAAGAAATGGTTGTCGAATTTATAATCTTCTTAATGATAGGCGCATTTGCGGGATTGCTAGCAGGTATATTTGGCGTGGGTGGTGGATCGTTAATTGTACCTGCATTAATTATAGTACTTAATCACTTTAATCATGGTGGAGAATGGATAAACCACATCGCCGTCGCCTCATCGCTTGCCACAATTATTGGCACCAGCTTATCATCAAGTTGGGTTCAGAATAAAAATCATAATATCCAATGGTCGATTCTAAAAAAGATGGTGTTAGGATGCATGATTGGCACGATGGGCGGATCGTATATGACACCTTATATTCCCGGTGTTTGGTTAAAATGGATTTTTATCGTTTTTCTTATCTACACCGGAAGTAAATTTATTCTCAAAAGCACCAATGTCGCCCAAAATCGAAACGCTGTATCATTTCATGACACGATTTATATCATTATTGGTGGACTAATTGGCGTGTTTGCAGCCCTAGTTGGTGTCGGTGGGGGTGTATTGGTGGTTCCTTTCTTAAAAAAATGCGGGGTAGATATACGTAAAGCGATTGGCACCTCTGCAGCATTTACCTTACCGGTAGCGCTTGGCGGAACGATTGGCTACATTATTGCAGGATGGAATATTGAAGAATTACCAGAATATAGTTTAGGCTTTGTCTATCTACCAGCAGTAATATCCATTATGATCACCAGTATCCCCATGGCAAAAATGGGTGTTCAAATTGCACAACGATTATCGATAAATAAATTGATAAAATACTTTGGTATCTTTTTATTGCTAATAGCTATAAAGCTTATAATTTCGTGATTTGAAGCTTCAAAAACCCCGCTCCTCAACTTTTTTTAAAAATAAGGCAAAAATAAACCCGCCTAAGCGGGTGATTCAAGCGTCGATAAGCCACAAAATCCTTTTTATCGCGTTGGTTGTGACTTCAAGTCTGCTATCAATTAATAACCTTTTTTCTATTCCAATTCCCTTAAAAATTAGGATGTAAAAAATAGTTAAGGTACAACACAAAGCATACCAGCTTTTGTATCATATAATCGCGCCACTTTTGCAAGACCTGTGCCTAAATGCACTACAATCGAATTGCTACCTAACTTATTACGAGTCACATACCAATCGTTGTAGAAATTGGCTCCAGAGTATAGGTACACAGTGCCCCACTCTGACAAGAGCCCTGCACCAATTCGTCGCTGAAAATGATTACCTGATGATGATGGGGTAGCACCTAAGCCATCAAAATTTGCATTAGTTAAATCCCTTACCGTCACAACTTTATAACCTCCTATTTTTTTACACAACGCACTTAATTCATCCAGTTTATTAACCCCATCACCGTTATTAACAAACCACTTATTTAACACAAAACCATACTTAACAACTTCGTTACCTCGACTGTCACGACCAATTAACTCGAAGGTCTGGGGTAGAGTCGGCTTAGCTATACGATTAGGATTCTTAGAATGCCATTGAGATGGCGGAATTACTGGACCGGTTAATGTAACGCGTAGAGTGGTATTGTTTAAATAGTACATATTCGCGGTTATACCCTCTCGTGAAACAGGCGCCCATGACAGCGGACCCACACCACCAATATCCAAATCAAAGTACAAACCATGAGCACCCGTTGTAGGAAAATTTAAGTTATAAGATGATGGGGATGTTGACTGAATCCGAAAACCTTTATTACTGTCCCACAACCAATCTGGACCATTGTACTCTCTTCTCTCATGAACAACATTTGGCTTAACAAAACAAATCGCTGGCGGTAAATTAGGTTTAACATAATATGTTACATTTCCAGCACCATAGAAACGGCTATTCGGAACACCATAACGTGAACTCAATGTACTGAATGTATTACTTAATACAATTCGGTAGGGCGCATTACAAATATCCAGTACAGTATAACGTGAAACAGGTTGGTCGTTTTTATCAAAAATAGATAAATTTAAACTGCCTGTCGCAGAAATATCACCATCACCATCATCATCGCCCCAATAATTATATGGCCAACCGATAACGGTACTGAGCGCAACTGAATT
Organism: Gilliamella sp. ESL0443; assembly: GCF_019469165.1. Classification (NCBI taxonomy): domain Bacteria; kingdom Pseudomonadati; phylum Pseudomonadota; class Gammaproteobacteria; order Orbales; family Orbaceae; genus Gilliamella; species Gilliamella sp. ESL0443. The sequence continues at coordinate 1,490,235 of NZ_CP048263.1, forward strand.
GGTATTAGTTGGCACAAACATACTGATATCTGCAAAACTTTGCCCTACTATCGGTAGCACTATTGGAAAATTTGATGAGCTATTCGTTGACGGGGTATATCTCATTCCATTTGATAAAGTTATCCCTAGCAAACCGTCGGTATTAGTTGCACGTGTGCGACCGCCATCAAATGTTAAATACGGAACATTACCATTAACAACATTTGATGTTTTAGATGTTAATGCATGGCCAGGAAAAGGATGAAAAGTAACCACTATTAACACTAAGAAGATTTGCCGGGATAATTTGGAACCACGAAAGAAGCATTGAAAAGCACTTCGCAATGAACAACGAAGCGTTCTTAAATTTTCGTGGATGAATAAACTGAAATTGAAAAATAAGCGTTGAATGCTTAAATTAAATGAATTTAAATGATAAATTGACCTGTTTTGTCCATGTTTGAAATTATAATGCATAACTGCCATCCTTGCTGATTAATATTTTGATTTATATATCGTTTTACTCTTAACTGTTAAGTTTTATTCGTTTATCTAAAACAACTTAAAATGAGTTGGTACTGTAAAAATACGGCTCATTAAAAATAAATCAGCCTCTATTTATGCACTCCACAACATCACTTTTTTGACATATTTTTCACTCTTTGAGTTAACTATCCTTTTAACGAGTTAATACTATTTTTACTATCTCTAACACCCGCTCACTAAATCAAAAGCGAAGGTTTAAGAACTAATCTGAAATGCAAAGACCTTTAATTTCATTTCCATCACGAGCAGGAAGAAGGGTTAAACTTCCTTGAGCCGCGTACACGGAAACATTGGCACTATCATAAACGTCACTAGTCCAATAAAAATTATTGCTGAAATTAGCTCCAGTGTAGTAGCTCATCATCCCCCACTCGCTAAAGAATCCTGCAGCAACTCGTCGCTGATAATAATCTCCTGATGATGGAGGTGAAGCACTAGCCACTATCACATCTGAACGAACAGCATTAGTTAAATCTCTGACAAGGGGAATTCGATAACCGAGACTATTACACCAAGAGACTGTATTAGAATAAGAGTAATTATCAGTGCCACGGTTGACAAACCACTTCCTTAATGTAAATTCATATTTGGCAACTTCGTTACCTCGACTGTCACGAGCTACTAACTTAAATTCTTGCGGCAAAACAGGTTTAGCAATACGCCCAGGGTTATCAGAATTCCATTGAGATGATGTTGCAACTGGACCTGTTAATCTAACAACAGCTTCATCAATTGATAAACCGCTTATAGTAGCCGTAATACCACTATGCGAAACAGGTGCCCAAGACAATACTTCACTACTACCTTCAATATTTAGTTTAAAGGACAAATTATTAGCGCCAGTTGTAGGAAAATTTATAGCATTGACTCTAGCTGTTCGAGTAAAAAAACCTTTTTTAGGATCCCATAAAGAAGCAGGACCAGCATATTTATTTGTACCATTTCTCAAGTTAGGAGTAACTAAACAAATCTCTGGCGTTCTCTTAGGAGTTATATAATATGTCACATTACTAGCATTAAAATTACGACTGCGAGGAACACCATAATTTGTAGCCAATGTACCGTCTGTATTGCTTAGTTCAACCTTATAAGGTGCGTTACATATCGTTAATATAGTTTTACGAGATATAGGATTATTGTTTTTATCAAAAATAGATAAACTTATATTACCGGCTGCTGTAATATCATCATCACCATCATCATCACCCCAATAATTATAAGGGGGTTTGATCAGCGTACTTAAAGTGATTGAATAAGTATTAGTTGGTACAAACATACTAATATCGGCAAAACTTTGACCCACAACTGGTAGCTCAATTGGCGTTGTTGATGAATTATTAATTGAAGGTGTGTATTTAACTCCATTAGACAAAGATATCCCGAGCAAACCATCAGCGTTTACAATACGTGTACGCCCAGCATCTAAGGTTAAAAATGGAGAGTTACCATAGATAACATTCGATGTTGTAGATGTTAACGCATGGCCAGGAAAAGGATGAAAAGTAACCACCATTAACACTAAAAAGATTTGCCGGGATAATTTGGAACCACGAAAGAAGCATTGAAAAGCACTTCGCAATGAGCGGCAAAACGTTCTTAAATTTTCGTGGATGAATAAACTGAAATGGAAAAATAAGCGTTGAATGCTTAAATTAAATGAATTTAAATGATAAATTGGCCTGTTTTGTCCATGTTTGAAATTATAATGCATAGTTGGCATCCTTGCTGATTAATATTCTGATTTATATATTTTTCTATGCTTACTCATTAACGTAACTAAGGTGAAACACAAATACCTGTGCCTCCAGCATTCGAATTAACAACCATGCCATCGACAGCGCTCACAACAAAAAATACAGATTGTTTACTACTATCATAGAGGTCACTAGTCCCGTACCAATGATTGATGAAATTAGCTCTGGCGTAAGTGGTCGTATCGCCCCATTCCGTAAACAGCCCGGCACCAATTCGACGCTGATAATGATTATTCAGAGACGGAGGCGTCGCACCAACTACCCCTTGACACAAATTGGGAGAAGAATCCGCACCCTGACAAGATGCATTTGTTAAATCTTCAACCTTAGGCATCCGATAACCAAGGCTATTACACCAAGATAATGTATTTGAATAATCGTAATAGCTGGTACCTCGATTGACGAACCACTGTTTTAACTCAAATCCATACTTAACGACTTCATTACCTTGACTGTCTCGTCCAATTAACTCGAAAATCTGAGGTAAACTAGGTATAGCAATACTACCAGGAGAGTTAGATGCCCATTGGGATGAACTGGCAACAGGACCGGTTAAGGTAACGCGCACGCTTGTACGTTTGGAATTGGTCATCGTCGCGGTAATACCACCATGCGAAACCGGTTCCCAGGACAATGCCTCATTAATACCACGAATATTTAAATCAAAGTACAGATTATTAGCACCTGTTGTAGGGAAATTTAAACCATAAGATGACGACTCAAAAGACTGAGGGAGGAAACCTTTATTAGGGTTCCATATCGAAGCTGGACCGGCATATTCATCAAAACCATCATCCAATTCAGGTTTTGCAAAGCAGACCACCGGTACCGCCTTAGGGCTTACATAATAAGTGACTTTACTTTCACTAAAAGTACGACTTTGAGGAACGCCATAGCGTGTGGTTAATGTGCCTTTTGTACTGCTTAATTTAACCTGATAAGGCGCATTACAAATCGTTAACACCGTGTCACGTGATACAGCTTGTTTGTTTCTATCCACGATAGATAAATGTAGACTACCCGTAGCTGTAATATCATCATCACCATCATCATCACCCCAATAATTATAAGGGGATTCAATGAGCTTACTCAATGTGATTGAATCAGTATTAGGTGGCACTAACATATTAATATCAGCAAAACTCTGACCTACATCAGGTAACTCTATTGGCGTTTTGGATGAAGTATTCGTTGATGGTGTATATTGCGTTCCATCTGATAAGGATATCCCTAGTAAATCGTCAGTGTTAACTACGCGTGTACGACCTCCATCGAAGGTTAAATACGGCGCACTGCCATGAATAATATTAGTTGTTTTAGAGGTTAATGCATGACTTGAAAAAGGGATCAAAAAAAACACCCCTAAAAAGATTGGCTGCGATAAATTAGATCGATAAAAGGATCGTTGAAATGATCCTAAAAAGGATCGCGCGAAAATTTTGGAAATTTCGCTGACTCTGGCGAAAAAATGAACTTTTGTAAAAAAAGAAGATTGAGTGCTTAACTTTAGCGAATTTAAATTAGAGGTTGGCCAAGTTGCCTGTTGCCTGTTGCCTGTTGAAAATTATAGAACATCTGCGACAATCCTGTCAAGTATATTTATGATTTATTTACTATTTTTCTAATTATTGTTTTAGCTATCCCGCTAAAATTATGTAAAAAGTATAGTGACTGAAAAAACCAGGTGCAATACTTTTTTTAATTTAGATCGTTAACTTTCGTAAAGATAATCATAAAAAAGCATGATTAAAAAATAACTAACCATTGTTTTAATTAAAAATATAGCATTTACAAAACTTTAATAATTATAATTATTGATCCTGAAAAATTTTATCTTAGCATTTAGAATTAATGATGTTGATCATTAAATAGTTCTGAAGTGGAATTTAGAAGATCAAAAACCCTGTTCCTCAACTTTTTTTACGATAAAATACTTAAAAATAAACCCTGCCCAGTTATGGGATAAGCTGTTTATGTTGAACTGTAAAGCGAGATTTAGCCCCCCAAAAACCCCGTTCCTCAACTTTTTAGATAGTTTATTAGGATTAATAAAAAAGGTCGCAACTGCGACCTTTTGCTTTTAAGGTTAATTTTATCTAGCTTGTTTAACGGCTAATCCCAATTGCCATACTGCCATTGCATAATGTGTGCTATGGTTGTAGCGGGTGATGACGTAGAAGTTAGGTAGTCCATACCAAAATTGGTAATTATCACCCATGTCTAAACGTAATAAGCTGACTTCTTTATGACCGTCGATTGAGCTTTTTGGTTTTAATCCTGCTTTAGCTAGATGTTCAATCGTATATTTGGTGCTAAAGCCTGTATCGAGTTCGATCGCTTGACCATCAGCAACCACTGCGACTTTTTTGTTTCGTTGCCAGCCGTGAGCTTTGAAATAGTTTGCTACACTGCCGATTGCATCAACCGGATCCCATAAGTCGGTATGACCGTCATGGTTGAAGTCGATAGCATGATTTCTAAAGGCTGATGGCATAAATTGTCCGTAGCCCATTGCTCCTGCAAATGATCCATTTAAATCAAACGGATCAACACCTTCATCACGACACATAATTAAGAAGTCTTCAAGTTCCTTAGCAAAGTATTGTGATCGTCTTGGGTAATAAAATGCTAGGGTTGATAATGCGTCGATAATTTTGGTTTTGCCCATTACTCTTCCCCACCCGGTTTCAACGCCTATAATTCCGACGATAATTTCAGGTGGTACACCGTACTCTTTGTAAGCACGTTGTAGATCTTTGTCATATTTATTCCAAAATTCGACACCTTTAGGTAAGTTACCTGGGGTGATGAATTTATTTTTATAACGAATCCATGCGCCATTAGGTACGTTTGACGTTCCTGATTTTGGCGCTTGTTTGTCCATTAAACCAATAACCCAATCAAGTTTGTTGGTTTGTTCTAAAACATTGCGAAGTTGTTGGCGATTAAAGCCATGTTTATTTACCATCATTGTGATGAATTTTTCTTTATCGACCGATAAAGGGGCACTATTGGCTTTTGGTTCTTCGTGTTGTTTTTCTAGATAAACGCCACCCTTTACATTCGAATGTCCTCGATGCTGCTGCATTGGCGATTTTGATGATACCCCACTCGAACAAGCAGTGAGCCATAAAACCATCATGACACAAATAACGATACGTTGCATAAATCATCCATATTCATTTAGTTAAAAAACGGCGACATATTAAATTATTTATTGTTATTTAACAATATTTTGACACTCTTTTCCTGCTGCTATTTGCGCTATATTATTTAAGGTTGTGTCAGAGATATTTAATAGTGCTTCTTGGGTTAAAAACGCTTGATGACCAGTAAAAATCACGTTATGGCAGGCTGATAATCGACGGAATACGTCATCTAATATGACATCATTAGATTTATCTTCGAAAAATAGGTCTCGTTCGTTTTCATAAACATCCATACCTAGTGCACCGATTTTGGTCTGTTTTAACGCTTCGATTGCAGCGGTTGCATCCAATAAACCACCTCGGCTTGTGTTGATAATCATCACACCATTTTTCATTTTGTTGAATGACTCTTTATTTAGTAGATGATAATTTTCAGGAGACATTGGGCAATGTAAGGTGATAACATCTGATTTGGCATAAAGTTCGTCTAATTGAACATATTGTGCACCTAATTCAACAGCAATATCATTTGGATAAGGATCATAAGCAAGGATATTCATGCCAAATCCTTTTAAGATGCGGATCACTGCTTGGCCAATTTTACCCGTTCCAATCACACCTGCTGTACGATTATGCATGTTAAAACCAGTTAAGCCGTCTAACGAGAAGTTAGCGTCGCGAGTACGTTGGTAAGCTTTGTGGGTTCTGCGGTTTAGTGTCATCATCAATGCAACAGCATGTTCAGCCACCGCTTCAGGAGAATAAGCTGGCACACGAACAACGGTGATCCCTAATTTTTTTGCTTCATCGAGATCAACATTATCAAAACCCGCACAGCGTAATGCTAAGATTTTAATACCATAATGGGCTAATTTTTGTAGAACTAATTTATCAACTTCGTCGTTAACAAATACACAAACAGCATCATAACCTTGTGCGGTGACAACCGTTTTATGGCTTAATTTATGCTCATAATATTCGATATCAAAACCAAAGTGTTTGTTGGCGATTTCGAGATGTTCTTTGTCGTAATGCTTACTGCTAAAAACAGCGACTTTGACTGTTTCTTTCATACTGCAATCCCCCTTATAGGCGTTTAATTAATGCATCTTTTAAGTTTTAGTGATGATTGAAACGCATTGTTTACTTGATATTTTTTTGGCGAATGTTGATTAAATGCTTACTTTTGAAAGTTGAGTTAAAAATTAACCTGTATAGTAAAACGCTTTATGTTAGCTTTAGCAATTATTTTTTTTATTAATATGCTATGATAGCACTTTGCTATATAACTGACCGATAATGTTAACTAATGAATAAAAAACAAGTTTCTCTTCTTAGGACTATCTTTTCCACTAAAATGCTTATTTGTATTTTTACTGGTTTGGCTTCCGGTCTTCCTTTTTATTTGTTAATTCAACTTTTACCTGCTTGGTTAACCAGTGAAGGGCTGAATATAAAAGCTATTGGTGCATTTTCATTAACTCAACTGCCCTATATTTTTAAATTTGTTTGGGCGCCATTTATGGACAATATTTCACTGTTTGGGATGGGGCGTCGACGGGGATGGATGTTTCTGTCGCAAATAATATTGCTCTTTTTTATTGCTATATTGGGGTGTTTTTCACCTACTCTGAATATTTGGATTATTGCTACACTCTGTTTCATTATTGCGCTGTTTTCAGCCACGCAAGATATCGCTTTAGATGCATTTCGCCAAGAAATTCTTTCTGATACTGAACTTGGATTAGGGAACAGTATTCATATTAACGTTTATCGTCTTGCCAGTTTGGTGCCCGGTTCATTATCGCTAATCTTATCTCATTTTTTACCTTGGAGTAGCGTTTTTATGGTCACGGCGCTATTTATGTTGCCCGTGATAATTATTACCTTGTTGATAAAAGAGCCAATTAATAAACCAATACCAAAATCCCATAATTTTGAAGATATTATTATCAATCCTTTTTTAGAATTTATTAAAAGAAAAGGCGTTAAATCCGCGATGATCATTTTGGCCTTTATATTTTTATATAAGTTAGGCGATAGCATGGCGACATCGTTAGCGACTACTTTTTATATGAAAATGGGATTCAGCCTACCTGACATTGGTTTGATCGCTAAAAATGCGCAATTATGGCCAGGGATATTAGGCGGGATTATGGGCGGCATTTTGATGATAAAAATAGGGATTAATCGGGCTTTATGGTACTTTGGTTTTGTTCAAGTCTTTTCTATTTTAGGTTTTGCCTGGTTATCAATTGAAGGCCCTTTTAATGATATTGGTGTCAGTGAAAAAATAATGTTAGCCATAGTGATCAGTGTTGAATCATTGGGGGTTGGTCTTGGTTCGGCAGCTTTTGTTGCTTTTATAGCCAAAACCACGAATCCATTATATACTGCAACACAGTTTGCGTTATTTAGCAGTATCGCTTCTATTCCTCGAACATTGATTAATTCAACAACAGGAATTATGGTTGAATATTTAGGATGGACCAACTTTTTTGGTTTATGTACGCTATTAGCAATACCCGGCATGGTGTTACTGTTGAAAGTGGCACCATGGAATAAGAAATCTTAGGAGACATTATGGACAAACTATCGTTAGCTTTGGAGTTTAGACATGCTTGTAAACGGTTTGATGAATCAAAAAAGATTAGTCATAGCGATGTTGAAATTATTTTAGACGCGGGTCGTTTATCGCCTTCTTCGTTTGGTTTTGAGCCTTGGCATTTTGTCGTTGTCGATAATGCAGATATCAAAGCTGAATTGCGTGCTGCTTGTTATGACCAAGAACAAGTTACTAGCTGTTCACATTTTGTGATTTTACTTTACCGTAAAGCGAATAATTTTACTTTGCAAAGTCCATATTTACGTCAAGCTATAGCAAGAACATTGCCAGATCAGAACGATCAAACGGCAATTGATAAAGCTAGCCAAGATTTTCTTAACTATATTGCTTATGGTTTACGAGAAGGTTTAAATGCTGATAGCTGGTCAGAAATGCAAGGTTATATTGCTGCTGCAAATATGATGACTACAGCGGCTTATCATGGCATAGATTCTTGTGCGCTTGGCGGATTCCAATATGATAAGGTGATTAATATTTTAGAAAAACATATTCCAACATTTAGTCGTGAGGTATTTGGTGTTGGGCTGTGTTTAGCGTTTGGTTATCGTATTGATGAGCAACCACCTCATATTCGTTGGTCACTTGAAGATGTCACCACTTTCTTATCTTAATTGCTATTAGTCTTATGTCGCCAACTGGCGGCATTAACTCTTTTTTTAACAATTATTCAGACGTGTTATTAAGCGTTTGCGCATCTGCTAATAGTGAATCTAAAATAAATTCAACACCCAATAATATATTTGCGATTTTTGGATCGTTAATATTCTGCTGAGTTAAGTTTAAAATTTCTTTTACCCACGTAGTTTTAGCTGATAGCATTTCCATTTTTTAATGGTGGCTTGTCGTATTTCGAGTGAAGGCGTTATCGCCTAATGATTAAAACAGTAATAATTAATTATTAAAACTTATAAAAACTTTAAATAAATAAAATCAATTTGTTAAAAACATAAATTAATTTAACAATTTGAAAATATAAGGAAAATTAACGTTACTCCGTGTTATTTATCACCTTCACCTATTGCTGTAATAAACATTTTTTTTACAAGAAAATAGTTGATAATGTTAGACTTATCATCTATAAATTGCGCTAATCATATTTTATTTAGCCAGAATAATAGGAAGGATACAAAATGAAAACCAAACATGCCCGTTTATTAATTTTAGGGTCAGGCCCTGCTGGCTATACCGCAGCGGTTTATGCCGCGCGAGCAAATCTCTCTCCAGTATTAATAACTGGTACTCAACAAGGTGGACAACTTACCACCACGACCGAGATCGAAAACTGGCCAGCAGCAAATCCAGAATTAACGGGTCCTGAACTTATGGTGAAAATGCAACAACATGCCGAACGATTTGATACCGAAATTATTATCGATCATATCGATAGCGTTGATTTTAGCCAAAAGCCATTCAAACTATTTGGTAGCGATACGGAATATAGTTGTGATGCGTTAATCATTGCAACTGGTGCCTCCGCACAATATCTCGGGTTGCCTTCTGAAGAAGCCTTTAAAAGCAAAGGTGTGTCAGCCTGTGCTACATGTGACGGTTTCTTTTATCGTAATCAGAAAGTGGCTGTTGTCGGTGGCGGTAATACTGCTATTGAAGAGACCCTTTATTTAGCTAATATTGCCAGTGAAGTCCATTTAATCCACCGTCGCGATAGTTTTAGGGCTGAAAAAATCTTAATGAATCGTTTAGCTGAAAAAGTGCAAGAAGGTAAAGTCATTTTGCATACTCATCAAATCGTCGATGAAATTCTTGGCGATAATATGGGCGTAACCGGTGTAAGATTACGAAGTACTATCGATTCTGATCTAACCGAAGAGTTATCAGTAATGGGGGTATTTATTGCTATTGGTCATAAACCCAATACCGCAATTTTTGAAGGCCAACTTGAACTTGATAATGGTTATATCAAGGTGAAATCAGGTACTGAAGGTAATGCAACACAAACTAGCGTAGAAGGAATTTTTGCTGCGGGCGATGTTATGGATCATATTTATCGACAAGCCATTACCTCGGCAGGAACAGGCTGTATGGCTGCGTTAGATGCTGAACATTATTTAGATAAATTAAAATGACACTAGATAAAAAACGTCAAAATTATTTACTTAGCTGGTTAAAACAGCACACAAAAATGCATAAACCAGATTTGCGTGCTTCAGTTTTATTCGGTTTTTTGTTGAGTCTATTAATGATCGGCCAAGCTGCTTTATTGGCGATTATTTTGCAGAAGTTGATCATCGATCAGACTCCTTTTACCACCGTTTTCCCTTATTTTTTATCTTTACTTGTCATCCTATTGGCGCGTGGCTTGCTTATTTACTTCCGTGAAAAGATTAACTTTGCTTTAGGCCAAAAAATCCGCCAACAAATTCGGCAAAAAATTATCGATCAGTTTGAATTGTTCGGCCCTGCATATTTAAGTCAAAGTACTACAGGAGCTTGGAGTACCTTAGTTATTGAGCAGGTTGATAATTTGCATGATTTTTTTGCTCGCTATTTACCGCAAATGCGCCTGGCAAGTATGGTGCCGATATTAATTTGTATTGCTATTTTCCCTTTTAACTGGGCCGCGGCCGTTATTTTGCTTTGTACTGCTCCGCTAATTCCTATTTTTATGATTTTAGTGGGAATGGGAGCCGCGGATATTAATCGCCGTCATTTTAAAGCACTCTCTTATTTAAGTGGGCACTTTTTAGATCGCCTTAAAGGACTGAGTACTATTCGCTTATTTAATCAAGGCAAACAGCAAACCGAGCAAATTGCCAAGGCGTCTGAAGATTTTCGAATTAAAACGATGCAAGTATTAAAGATGGCGTTTTTGTCATCAGCGGTTTTGGAATTTTTTACGTCGATTTCGATTGCAATTGTGGCGGTCTATTTTGGTTTTTCGTATTTAGGGGAGTTTGATTTTGGTGCTTATAATGGCACTGTCACGTTATTTGCTGGTTTTTTTGCCTTGATTTTAGCACCTGAATATTTTCAACCGCTACGTGATTTGGGAGTCTATTATCATGCCAAAGCAGAAGCCATTGCCGCAGCTGATAATATTGAAACTTTTTTAAATAAAAAATTGCCACTTGATAGCGTTCAGAAAAAAAATGAGTCTAATCAATCATCATCAACCATTCCTTCTGAAATAAATGTTTTAAAAACAATTGAAGCGAAAGATCTTATCGTGTTATCTAACGAAGGTTTGCCTATTGTTGGCCCACTTAGCTTTTCATTACAAGCGCCATTTAAATTAGCGTTAATTGGTACTAGTGGTGAAGGTAAAAGTTCTATTATGCAAGTATTGCTTGGCTTTTTACCTTATCAGGGTTCGCTAAAAATTAATGGGATTGAATTTAATCAGCTTGATTTAGTAAGTTGGCAACATCAAATCAGTTGGATTGGGCAAAATCCTTATTTGATTAATGGTTCTATTCGTGAAAATATTCTACTGGGTAAACCCATGGCTAGCGCCAATGAAATTGACGAGGTTATTGCAAAAGCGCAATTATCTGATGTTATTGCTCAATTACCAGAAGGCGTCGATACCCAAGTTGGTGAAGATGCGGTTAGATTATCAGTCGGACAAGCTCAGCGCATCGCCCTTGCTAGAGCAATGCTGAAACCTTGCCAATTACTGATACTTGATGAACCGACCGCAAGTTTAGATAAGCAGACAGTTCAGCAGTTGGCACCCTATGATATTGCGACAAATAGTATCACTATCACTCATCAACATGATGATATGCATGAATTTGACCAAGTATGGAAATTGTCGAAAGGACAACTTAACGCCATCAAGGAGAGCTTATGCTAGCGCTATTACGTCCCTATATTGCACTTTATAAGCACTACTTTTGGCAAATTGTTATTGGATTAGGTTTAGCTATTCTTACATTATTTGCCAGTGTTTTTTTACTTTCTTTATCTGGATGGTTTTTAGCTTCTACCGCGGTAGTCGGTGTGGCGGGTTTATATACTTTCAATTATATGTTACCTGCCGCGGGCGTAAGAGCGGCTGCCATTATGCGAACGGCATCCCGTTATGCTGAGCGCTTGGTTGATCACAATACCACCTTTAAAATATTAGCGTATTTAAGAACATTAGCATTTAAAAAAATCCTTCCTTTAAGCGCTAACCAGTTATCCCAATATCAAAAAGCCGATCTTCTTAATCGTTTTATTGTGGATATTGATGCCCTTGATCATCTCTATCTAAAACTCTTTTCACCTATTGTAACGGCACTGGTAATTATTGTGCTCTTGTTTGTCGGATTAAGTTATATCAACTTTCCTATTGCATTAATTATCAGCATGGTACTAACTACTACTCTACTTGCTATACCGGTGATCTTTTATTATGCAGGTAAACAATTAGGCGAAATACTGGCTAAACAGCAAAGTGAGTATCGCGCATTGTTGGTTAATTATCTACAAGGCCAAGCTGAACTGACTTTATTTAATGCGCAAGATCGTTATCGCTCAAAACTCGACAAACTTGAATCAGATTGGCTTTATCATCAACAAAAGCAGTCTACCTTAATGGCGCTCTCGAGTGCTCTTGTGGTATTAATTGCTGGCTTTTTGACTTTGTTAGTGCTTTGGCTTATCACTCAATATACATTATCGCCTTTAGTTGCCCTATTTGTGTTTGTCTGCCTTGCTAGTAGTGAAATTTTAGCGCCAATCCCTACTGCATTTATCTTTTTAGGGCAAGTATTAGCGTCAGCCAAACGAACAACCGCTTTATTTGATCAAACACCAGATATCCAGTTTGTCGAGCAAGGCAGTTCGATAGATTTGACTACCGCAAAACTGCGGTTTGAAGATGTTTGCTTTAGCTACCCAAATCAACCTTTTGCAGTTTTAAGCCATTTTTCATTAACAGTTGAAGCCGGTAAACATATTGGCTTAATTGGTAAAACCGGTTGTGGCAAATCCACATTACTTAATTTAGTCACGCGCGCGTGGGAACCCACTTCAGGTAATATCTTTATCAACGATATACCGATTAATCAACTTGACGAGCCAACTTTACGTCAGGCGATTGCTGTGGTTCCTCAAGTGATTACTATTTTTAGTGACTCGCTTAGACAAAATTTGTTAATCGGTAATCCAAACGCTTCTGATCAACAGTTAATGGATATTTTACATCAAGTTGGGCTTTCCAAATTGATCTCAACCGATCAGGGTTTAGATTTGCCATTAGGGCAAGGAGGACGATCATTATCAGGTGGTGAAACTCGACGTATCGGTATTGCTCGGGCATTACTACATAATTCACCATTAATGTTGATGGATGAGCCTACCGAAAGTCTTGACCAACAAACTGAACTGCAGATAATTGAACTTATCAAAAACTACGATAAAACTTTGCTGATGGTTACACATAGATTAACGGATAATCCATTGTTTGATCAGGTGGTTGAGTTGTAAGATTTGGGGTGTCAAAAACCCCGTTCCTCAACTTTTTTTATTTTAAAAGTGCGCTCCTCACATTTTTTGATTTGTACTGATTGAGATGTGCTATTTTCAAGGGCGATTTTGAAAAAATATGCTATACTATCGCTTTATGTATATTAGTAGAGAGTATATTTTGCAACAATCATTACAAGACTTTATTATTGATAAAATTGATGATTTAAAAGGCAAGGATATTGTTACCCTTGATGTGCGTGGTAAGTCAAGTATCACCGACTATATGATTATTTGTACTGGAACTTCAAATCGTCATGTTTCTTCAATTGCAGGGCATCTACTTGATGAAGCTAAAAAGCAAGGACATGTGGTATTAGGCAGTGAAGGCCAAAATGATGCGGATTGGGTAGTCGTTGATATGGATTCGGTGATCGTTCATATAATGCAAGAAGAGAGCCGACAATTATACGAACTCGAGAAGCTTTGGAGTTAGTTACGTGAAACTACAGCTTATTGCTGTTGGCAACAAGATGCCAAATTGGGTAACCACCGCTTTTGATGATTACCAATCTCGATTCCCCAAAGATATGCCTTTAGAACTCATTGAAATCCCCGCAGGAAAACGGACTAAAAATGCCGATATTGCGCGTATTTTAGATAAAGAAGGTGAGCAGATGCTGGCTTCTTGTAGTAAAGGTAATCGCATCGTGACGCTAGATATTCCCGGTAAACCTTATACCACTCATGATTTAGCTAAGCAACTTGAACGTTGGAAAGCAGATGGGCGTGATGTTAGTTTGTTAATTGGTGGACCTGAGGGACTGTCTCCCGCTTGTAAGGCTGCTGCTGAGCAAAGTTGGTCGCTATCACCTTTAACGCTACCACATCCACTAGTTAGAGTGATTGTATCTGAAAGCCTTTACCGTGCTTGGAGTTTAACGGCTAATCATCCTTATCATCGTGAATAGGTTGGGTATTTGAATGAATATTTTAGATTTGCAAATTGCCACAGAGCAACAAGATAATCTGCCAAGTGAGCAACAAATTATGCAGTGGTTAGAGGTAATTTTACCGCAGTTTGTGGAGAATGCTGAAATCACTATTCGGATTGTCGATAAGGAAGAGAGTCAACACCTTAATCATACTTATCGCAATAAAGATAAGCCAACCAATGTTTTGTCGTTTCCGTTTGAATCGCCGGTTGAAATTGATGTTCCATTACTTGGCGATTTGGTGATTTGTAAGCAAGTGGTTGAAGCTGAAGCAATTGAGCAACATAAATCGTTAACATCACATTGGGCGCATATGATTGTTCATGGCTGTTTGCATTTATTAGGATATGATCATATCCTTGACGAAGAAGCCGAAGAAATGGAAAATATCGAAATCGATATAATGGCACAGTTAGGATTTGATAATCCTTATTTATTAATTGATTAGATGACTAATTTTTAATAGTCTGTTTAATATAAAATTATAACTCAAAATACATTTGATATATGAAAGGAAGAGAGCAAATGAGTGATGATAATCACCGGAGACCCAAAAAAGGGTTTACATTATGGTTAAGTCAATTATTCAATTCAGAACCAAAAGATAAAGATGAACTTATTGAAGTGATTCGTGAAGCTGAAGAAAACGAACTTATTGATCCAGATACCCTTGATATGATAGAAGGTGTAATGGATATAGCTGATCAGCGCGTTCGCGATATCATGATCCCCCGCTCTCAAATTGTAACAATCAAAGATAATTTTTCCCTTGATGAATGTTTAGATATTATTTCTGAACACGGTCATTCACGCTACCCGGTTATTAGTGAAGATAGAGACCATATTGAGGGAGTACTTTTAGCTAAGGATTTACTTATTTATATTCGACAAGGTGTTAATGATTTTGACTTGAAGAAGATCCTTAGACCGACTGTTGTTGTTCCTGAAAGTAAACGCGTTGATCATATGTTAAAAGAGTTTCGTATGCAGCGCTATCATATGGCGATGGCCATTGATGAGTTTGGTGGCGTTTCAGGTTTAGTGACTATCGAGGATATTTTAGAACTTATTGTTGGCGATATTGAGGATGAATACGATGAGGTTGAAGATCGGGATATTCGTCGTTTATCACCAACTATGTACTCCGTTCGTGCCCTTACGCCAGTTGAAGATTTTAATGAGATCTTTGGCACCTCATTTAGTGATGAGGAGATGGATACTATCGGCGGTTTGGTGATGCAACATTTTGGGCGTTTACCAATTCGTGGCGAGACGATTACTATTGATGGCTATCAATTTAAGGTAACCATTGTTGACCGTAGACGAATTATTCAATTGCATGTCACAATTCCTGAAGATGCAGTTGTTCCTAATTTAGAGCAAAATGCTTAAGCATATTCTATTGAGCCTTTTTTTAGGCGCCATTGCCGTATTTAGTTACGCGCCCTTCCATTTTTGGCCAATTGCCTTTGTGTCTTTTGCTGGGCTTTTATGGCTAGTTGCTGATAAAACAAAAAAGCAAGCTATGCTAGTTGGCTTTAGTTGGGGTGTTGGCTACTTTTTAGCTGGTGTTCACTGGGTTTATATCAGTATTAAACAATATGGCGAAGTGCCAACGTCAGTTGCGATTATTATTTTGGGGCTGTTAGTTAGCTATTTAGCGCTCTATCCAATGCTATTTGCTTGGTTATTGAGAGCCTGTGACCGTTTTGCAACTAAGTGTTCAATGAAACAATTGGTTTTACTGGCACCAATTTTGTGGCAAGTTACCGAATTTTTACGAGGCTATATTTTAACAGGATTCGCTTGGTTAGAATTAGGTTATAGTCAACTTGATAGCCCTTTACGAAATTATTTCCCGATCGTTGGAATTAATGGGGTAACGTTACTCTTTACTATATGCTGTGGATTGGGTGTTTATTATTTGTACCATTTCAAGCAATCAGCCTTTATAAAGCACACATTTGGTGCAATTGTCGCACTATTTGCGATCATTTTTGCACCAGTTTCACTCAATTCAATTAATTGGACAACCATTGATCATTCCCGGACAGCTAATTTCAGCTTAATTCAAGGAAATATTTTACAATCACTACGTTGGAGCAGAGAGCAGTTAGATAACACTTTACAAACCTACGCTTCATTAACCGAAAAGAATTTTGGTAAAGATAAAATTATTATTTGGTCAGAAGCCAGTATTACTGATTACGAGATAAATCAGCAACCTTATTTACAGTTTTTAGATAATGAAGCCAGAGCAAATGGCAGTGAAATTGCAGTTGGTATTATTGATTATCGTATTGGTAATAATGGTTATCAAGCAAATCCAGATATTTATAATACTTTACTCGTTTTAGGTGAACATACCCCATATCAATACCCTACCGCAAATCGATATCAAAAACATCATTTGGTACCTTTTGGCGAGTTTACACCACTCCAATCGTTGTTAGATCCTATTGCAGATATCCTTGATATCCCTATGTCGTCAATGCAAGCGGGAGCAGAAAAGCAACCTCAGCTTACAATGAAGGGATTTAAGTTTACTACTGCAATTTGTTATGAGGTAATTTTATCAAATTTGATGTGGAAGAATTTTGCGCCTGATACAGATTTTTTATTGACCGTTTCAAATGATGCTTGGTTTGGTGATAGTATTGGGCCAAAACAACATTTGCAAATGGCGCAAGCTAGAGCGTTAGAGTTTGGTCGACCAATGATTCGTAGTACCAATACCGGCATTACAGCAATTATTGACCATCATGGTTATATTATTGAGCAGTTACCGCAATTTCAAACCAATGTTTTAAATTATACGTTATCTCCAACTGTTGGTTTGACTCCTTATGCTAGATTTGGCGATCTAGCTTATTATCTTATTCTTTCTTTGCTATTTATTTTGGTTTTTGTAAAAAAACGTCGATAATCAATTTTTTGGCATAAATATTGCTTGTATATTATTGAAATTCAAAAAATTGTCTGAGTTAAATTTTTGTGAAAATCTAGATAAACCTAGGTTGTAGCTTGTCCTTTTAATCGATAAATATACAGTAAAAAGTACTTTTATGATGAAAAATAAGTTATAATATACGCCCTTTGTAAAAATATTAAATTTATTTAATATGATACAAATTAAACAGTAGGAGATGAGTATGAACAAAAAGACAAAATTAACCAAATTAGTGTTATCATTAGCAATGCTTGGACTAATGAGTGGTGCCGCTGTTGCTGAAGAATTAAGTGGTACATTAGCCAAAATTAAAGATAGTGGTGTGATTGTTGTTGGTCATCGTGAATCTTCTATTCCATTTTCCTACTATGGTGAAAAACAAGAAGTTATTGGCTATTCACAAGATTATTCTAATTTAATTGTCGATGCAGTTAAAAAAGAGTTGAATATGCCAGATCTTAAAGTTAAATATTTACCGGTTACTTCTAAAACGCGTATTCAATTACTTAATAACTATACTTATGATTTTGAATGCGGTTCTACTACTAACAATCTTGAGCGCCAAAAGACAGTAAGCTTTTCTGATAGCATTTTTATTGTTGGTACTCGATTCTTAGTGAAAGCAGACAGCAATATTAATAGTATCGAAGATTTAAAAGGTAAAAATGTGGTAACTACTGCGGGTACTACCTCTGAAGTCCGATTAAATCAAATTAATAATAAAGATAATTTAGGTATTCGTATTATTACGCCTAAAGATCATGGTGATGCATTTAATGCCCTTGAAACAGGTCGTGCTGCTGCATTTTTAATGGATGATGCACTTTTAGCTGGTGAACGTTCACGCGCTATCAATCCAGCTGAATGGAAAATTGTTGGCGAGCCATTATCTTACGAATCCTATGGTTGTATGTTAAGAAAAGGCGATACCCAATTTAAACAATTGATGGATAAAGCTATTGCTGATGCACAAAAATCTGGTAAAGCATTAGAGTCTTATAACAAATGGTTTACTCAACCAGTTCCACCTAAAGGTGCGAATATGGCTCTTGAAATTTCACCTAAAATGGTTGAGCTTTTTGCAAATCCAAATGATAAAGCATTAGATTAATACTTTTCATATCTTTCTAATCCAATGTACTAAATGTTTTTGCATTTAGTACATAATCTAATTTAGTGAAATAAATATATTATGAGTTTCAATTGGACACTATTTTTTGAATCCACCCCTTATGGTGATGGAATTTACTTAAACTGGCTTTTTGACGGTATTATCGTTACCGTTTCATTGGCAGTAACAGCTTGGATTATTGCGTTCATACTAGGATCACTAGTAGGGATTTGCAGAACTTTAGAAAATAAATTTCTAAATAGCTTTGCTGCCGGTTATATCCAGCTTTTCCGTAATATCCCATTACTTGTTCAGATGTTTTTATGGTATATGCTTTTTCCAGAAATTTTATCTGGTAGCTTAAAAACATGGTTTATTTCTGGCATTTCTCCTAATGTCAGCGCATTTATTACTGCGGCAATCGCTTTAGGTTTGTTTACTTCTGCACGTATTGCAGAACAAGTTAGAACAGGTATTCAAACTCTACCTAAAGGCCAACGTTATGCGGCAATTGCGCTCGGTTTAACCAATCGACAAGCTTATATGTATGTTTTATTACCTAATGCTTATCGTCGTATTATTCCACCATTAACATCTGAAATGACCAACATCATTAAAAACTCATCAGTGGCTTCGACCATTGGGCTTATTGATTTGATCGGTCAAATCGATCGTATTAATGATGCAACTAATAGTATTATTGAAATATTATGTGGCGTTACCATTGCATTTATGTTGATAAATTATGCTGTGTTAACGATTATGCGTTTTGTTGAAAAACATACACGCTTACCTAATATGAGTCATGGAGGTTAATATGCAAATTTTAAGTTGGATTGCAGATATACCTTCATTGGTTTTAAACAATTATCATTTATTGTTATCTGGATTATGGCTAACAACTAAGATCACCTTTACCGCTGTTGTATTCGGTATTATTTGGGGAACTGTGCTAGCTTTAATGCGTTTATCAAATAATAAAATTTTAAATATTTTTGCTAAATGTTATGTCAATTTATTCCGTTCCATTCCATTACTATTAGTTTTGTTATGGTTCTATTTAGCATTACCACAAGTTATTAAGCATGTATTTAATTTGCCACCATATGCTGATGTTAGGGTTGTTTCAGCAATGATTGCGTTTGCTTTATTTGAAGCAGCCTATTACTCAGAAATCATTCGTGCTGGTATTAATGCCGTTGCTAAAGGTCAGTATCATGCCGCTTATGCGTTGGGTATGACTAAAGGCCAGGCAATGCGTTTGATAATATTACCGCAAGCATTTAGATCAATGGTACCATTGTTATTAACCCAAGGTATTATCTTGTTCCAAGATACATCGTTAGTTTATGTGATGAGTTTAATTGATTTATTTGGTGCAAGTGTGACACAAATTGGTGTCGTTCAAGGTGGCACAGTTAAGTATTCAATGATTATTTTTGCAGCAATAAGTTACTTTATAATTTGTTATACTGCTTCTCGTTTAGTTAATTATTTCAAGAAAGGGATAAGTAGATGATCTCCTTAGAAAATGTATCAAAATGGTACGGAAAATTTCAAGTATTAAAAAACTGTACTACTAAAGTAGGTAAAGGCGAAGTTGTTGTTGTCTGTGGACCATCAGGTTCTGGTAAATCAACATTAATTAAAACCGTTAATGGTTTAGAGCCTATTCAGAAAGGTAAAATTACGATTGATGGTACTGAGATTACTGATCCATCGACTAATTTAGCAAAACTACGTTCTAAAGTGGGTATGGTGTTTCAGCATTTTGAGCTTTTCCCACATCTGACAATTTTGAAGAATCTGACACTAGCTCAAGTTAAAGTGCTTGGCCGATCAAATGAAGAAGCACGTGAAAAAGCCCTTTCTCTTTTAGATCGTGTGGGTTTGTTAGCACATGCAGATAAATTCCCTGCTCAACTTTCAGGTGGACAACAACAACGTGTTGCGATTGCTCGTGCACTTTGTATGGATCCAATTGTTATGTTATTTGATGAACCAACTTCAGCACTTGATCCAGAAATGGTTAACGAAGTGTTAGACGTTATGGTTGAATTAGCCTATGAAGGGATGACAATGATGGTTGTGACCCATGAAATGGGCTTTGCTCGCAAAGTTGCGCATCGCGTTATTTTTATGGATGCCGGTGAGATCATTGAAGATACTTCTAAAGAACAGTTCTTTACTAATCCACAATCTGATCGTGCTAAAGACTTTTTAGCGAAGATCATCCATTAATATATAAAAAGCACCAGCTATTATTAGTTGGTGCTTGCTTAATCTTTTCTTTAATTCTTTTGCGAATAATTTGCTATTTGCTCAACTAATCCACTTTCCCGATCTATTTGACTTTTAACCACGCGCTCTAATATTTTGGCATCAGCATAAATGGATACGGACTTTTTCGCCCTAGTGATTGCCGTATAGAGTAGAGAGCGATTAAGTAACGGTGAGAATTCAGTGGGTAGTATTATATTTACATGATCAAATTCAGAACCTTGTGATTTGTGTATTGTCATTGCATAGGCTGTTTCATGTTCAGGTAGTCGATAAGGTGAAAAACCTTTAATGACTCCATCCGAAAATGGAAAATAGACTCGCAGTTTTGAACTATCGTGTTCAGCTGTTAGTGTAATGCCTATATCACCATTGTATAAACCTAACGATGTGCTGTTACGTAAAATCATAACTGGTCGACCGATATACCATTGTTCACGTTGATTTAATTTGATCAATTTATGCTTGGCTAGTAGCAGTTCAATTTGTTTATTTAATCCTTCTACGCCAAATTTTCCTTCACGCACAGCACATAATAAACGGCATTGAGCGAATTTAGCTAAAACTGTAGCGATATCATTATTGGCGTGATGTCTAATGGCATTTAAGTAATCTTTATAGTGTTCAACACAGTCTTCTAAAAGCGCTTGGTAGGTTTGATTTGATGAAAGTTCATAATAACTGACATCTTGTAATGTATTATCAACAAGTAGCTTTTTAACATTATTATACTGCCCTTCTTTTACTGCATTTGCTAACAATCCAATACCGGATGATTCGTTAAATCGATAACTTTTTTTCAGTAAACAGATGCTATCAGCGATTGTTGTTACAGGTTGATCCGTGATTGGGATGGTATAGCCGGTTAACTTGCTTAGCTCATCAGCTCTTGATTGGCTATACCCATTTGAAATAAAGTGACATAAATCTCCAAAGACCGCTCCGGCCTCAACTGATGAAAGTTGGTCTTTGTCACCTAATAAAATTAATCGGGCAGAAGTCGGTAAAGCTTCAATAATTCTCGCCATCATATTGAGATCAACCATTGAGGCTTCATCAATTACAAGAACATCGATATGTAATTGATTGTTCTTGTTATAACTAAACGAGCGATTATCCGTCTTTGCGCCCAATAGTCGATGAAGTGTTACCGCTTCGGTTTTAATATTTAATGATTCAAAAGATAGCTGTTCAATTGCTCGCCCTAATGATTCAGTTAATCGTGATGCAGCTTTGCCGGTTGGCGCAGCTGCTACGATTCTTGTTGCTGGGTTGTTTAATACGATTCCAGCTAGAATTTTAGCTACGGTAGTTGTTTTACCTGTTCCCGGTCCACCAGAGATGATGGCAACTTTCCGTGTTAATGCAACAGCAACAGCAATTTTTTGCCAGTCAATACTTGCGCTGTTGTGAGTAAAGAGTTGGTCGAGTATTTTTTTTAAGTCGATGCTCGACGTAATATCCAATTGAGTTTGATTGAAATATTGCGCAACAAAACGTTCATCTAACCACATGCGTTGAAAATAGAGTTTGTTTTCAATAAAAACTAAAGGTGCTAGTTGATCTCCAAAACTGACAACATGTTTATTAGACGCTAACTTAAGTACATTAACCCAATCGTCATTCGTCGGTGAATTAAGTTCTGACCAGATTTGTGGCTCAATATTTTCTAATCGAGTAAGATCAAGGCACACGTGCCCTGCTCTTACTTCCATACTTAAGGATAAAACTAAAAAAGCAAAACGTTTAGCAATGACTTCATCTTCACAATCAATTTTATTAACCAAAAATTGAGCCAAATGAAGATCTAATAAACTGATCTGACTATTTTGCTTAAATTGTTCTAACCACGTAATTAACATACTTTATTCTTTGTTTTATTAGGTTTATAAACCATATATATCTCGTTCTTTACCATCTGGATAAGTGATTTTAAAACTTAGATTAAGGTTTTTAGTTTCACTTGGGTTTAAGTTGAATTGCCACGTTAATAATCCGGTTTGTTTGTCATATACTGCGCCATCATATTTGGCATCATCAAGTGTTACCGCTTTATTTAAGATAACAGGTAGTTGATCCTTCACAACAATATTTATTGGCAACGCTTTGGTATTTTTGACATCAATAGTATAAGCATATTTTTCTGAAACATCATTACCAAATAGTGTAGGAGTCGAGGTCTCTTTTATATTACGATTTCGAGAAACTAAGATATTTTTATCACGCCCTAATGAAAAATCCAATGAGCCTTTAGTATTTTTAGTTGAAATGATAGTTTCCCCCATAAAATCACCACTGAAAAAGATATTGGCTTTTCCTGATAATAAATTCAGCTTATCCCAATCATTTATTTGCGCTAGTAAGTATACGCTACTATCAAATTTTGGTATTGAAACATATTGGTAATTTGCTTTAACATCTTTAGTTTGTAATGTGATTATGTTACTCTTACTATCATTTTTGATTGTATAAGGTAATTTGATATCAAAATGGGTATTGATACCTAATGTATTAACATTGCCAATTTGACTAGGATTAACCAATTGCGATTTGGCATCGCGTTCATAATAATCTTCTTTATCAGATTTGGAAAAAAATAAACCGCTTTTTTCATTATAAACGTCAATATACCAGGGATTAAAATCTGGTGGAGTAATATCTATGCTCGGATTAGATGTCGATAAACTAAAATCAACATTTTGCCAATCTAAACCCGTGTTTTGGTGGATTTCTGCTTTATATGTTAATTGGAGTGGTGAATTGATATCCGCTACTCGCACATCATAAGCTGGTTCCCAACCTGCTTTAGTTGTGATATATGAAAGCGTGATAGGTAGCGTTATATCTTTGTCAGAAGCAACTTTGATTATAACGGCATTGTGTAATTTTCCATTGTTAGTCTGATTTTCATCTAGTTGTTTTTCATATTCGCTTATCTGCCTGTCTAACTCATCGACTTCTTTTTGTAATCGATTTTGTTCATTTAATGCAGTGGTCAAATTGGTTTTCACAAAATCTAATACATTTTTCATTGCTGTTAAGTCATCAGGTCCTTTTTTAGCTAAAGTATCTAAACGGTTACCTTGTAAAAGCATAATTTGTTCATTAACAGCTTTGAGTTCGATTTCTAATGTATCGCGATCTTCTTGTAACTTATTCATTTTTTTAACAGTTAATAGAGTATCTTCGCCGTTACGAATATTAGCCAGATAGTTATCACTAAATGATGTAGATAATACTCGGACGTCACTATTATTACCAAAACCTACATTGATTGTATTTGGTTTAACATCATTAGCAATACCTGTTAATACTATTTCACTTTCACCTTTGGTTAATGAAACAGTTGACTGACCTTGTAATTCTGCTCCCTGAATAAATAATGTCACTTTATTTAATTTAACGTTATTATCTGCCAAAGCACTACCTGAAATTAATGCAATTGCTAATGCAATTTTTTTCATTGAATTATTTCCTTATATCATTCTGATTTTAATTATTAAATTATAAATGTTACTTAAAATGAAGATTGCCTATTTTTAAGATTATAAAAGTATCTCCTATTTTATATTTAATTACTATTAGATTTAAATTGATTAGGCAAAATTATTTTCCATGTTTAATATATTGAACATTTATTAAAAATGATGTAAATTTAGTTCCAAATAAAAAACAAAAGGTAAGGAGGCGATATGAATGGTTTTAGTTATTTAAAAACTGCCATAAAACGCAAAAATTTATCGTTACAGACAGTTGCTGATGCCTGCCAAATGACCAAAGGTTATTTGAGCCAATTAATTAATGATAAAATCAAAAATCCTAGTGCTCAAAAATTACAATCACTACACCGTTATTTGCAAATTGATCCCAACAGTAAACATAAAAAGGTAGGTGTCATTTTTGGTAAGTTTTATCCATTACATACCGGACATATTTATCTTATTCAAAGAGCGATTAGCCAAGTTGACGAACTTTATGTGATTCTTTGTTCCGATACGATGCGAGATATGGCACTATTTAAAGAAAGCGCAATGTCACGCCAACCAACAATTAACGATAGGATTCGTTGGTTATTACAAACGTTTAAATATCAAAAAAATATCCATATTGAACTTTTAGAAGAAGACGGTATTCCTTCATATCCAAATGGTTGGAATGAGTGGAGCGATCGCGTTAAAAAGTTATTCAAGGAAAAAGGCATCAATCCTAGTTGCGTTTATTCGAGTGAACCACAAGATGTAGCGATGTATAAAGATTTATTCGATTTAGATACTGTGCTTATTGATCCTACCCGCCGATTTATGCAAGTAAGTGGTACACAAATTCGTCAAGCGCCTTTAAAAAATTGGCAATATATTCCAACTGAAGTTAGACCGTTTTTTGTACGAACTGTTGCTATTCTTGGTGGTGAATCGAGTGGTAAATCAACATTAGTTAATAAGTTAGCCAATATGTTTAATACCACTAGCGCTTGGGAATATGGTCGTGATTATGTGTTTTCTCAACTTGGTGGCGATGAACGAGCATTGCAATATGCTGATTACGATAAAATTGCATTAGGACATGCACAATATATCGATTTTGCTATCAAACATGCGAATAAAGTGTCGTTCATTGATACTGATTTTATTACCACGCAAGCATTTTGCAAAAAGTACGAAGGCAAAGAGCATCCTTTTTTACAAGCCATGATCAACAACTATCGCTTTGATTTGGTTATTTTATTAGGTAATAACACACCTTGGGTTGCTGATGGCTTACGTAGTTTAGGAAGTCCAAAACAACGGAAAGATTTTCAGCAACTACTAATCTCATTATTGAAAAAGAACCATATCAGCTATGTTCAAATCGACTCATCTGACTATGATGAACGTTATTTACGCTGTATTGAATTAGTCAATCAACTTATTAATGATAAGAGTATTAATTATGAATAATTTAAGAGATGTTATCATCGCTATTGGACGAAACAAGTTTTATCCACTATTTTGTATTATCTGCGTCACCCTTGCATTTTTGTATACTGATCCATTTAATAATTTCAATTTACGCTATGCCGTATCGTATGCTGGTGCATTTTTGGGATTATTGTGTGTCATTTTATTAGCTAAACGAAAAAACTTAGGAAATGTGCTGGGAATGCTTGCTGTAGTAGCTGAGTGTTGTGCCAATTTTCTTGGTGGCAATATTGGGGCTGGCTTACCTACTTTTTACTATTTTGGTTCACATATTTATGGATTATTTACTTGGCAAAAAAATCTCGATCAGAATAAAAATGTTAAAGTTCGTTCCTTAAATGAAAGTGCATTTTTATATGCGTTGATATTTTTAATTGTTGCAGCATTTTTTAATATCTATTTAACTAACGAAATCGGTGCGAGCAATACTTCATATCAACTCATTACAAATTGCTTTATATTTGGCTTAGGTGTAGTTGCGCAACTATTATTAATGATGAGGTACGCCTTCAATTGGTATTTGTGGGTATTGTTAAATGTATTAGTGATCGGTTTGAATATTTATACTGACAATATTGTTATTGCAACTCAATATTTAATTTACCTATTTAATGCATTATACGGTATTAGTGAATGGAAGCTTTCAGAAGAAAAAGCAAAAGAAAATAAATTATAGAGAACATTCAATCAAAAAATAGAAAATAATTGATTATTTTCTATTTTTTGCGATTTATTCAACATCCCCATCAACAAGCGGTACAAATTTTACTTCCCCAATATTTGTAGTTATAAAATTGTCTCCATCACGCTCAATTAATTGTAACGTTTGTTTGTTTTTACCAACAGGTAAAACTAAGCGCCCTTTGTCAGCAAGCTGTTCTAGAAGGCTTTGAGGAACTTCTGATGCTGCAGCAGTAACGATTATGCCGTCAAATGGACCTCGTTCAGGCCAACCTTGCCAACCATTACCATGACGAGTTGAGATGTTATGAATATCAAGTTGCTTTAATCGCCGTTTTGTATTCCATTGTAAACTTTTTATTCTTTCTACTGAGCAGACATGATCAACCAGCTTGGCTAGTACTGCGGTTTGATATCCTGAACCTGTACCAATTTCAAGCACTTTGGCTGTCGGAGTTAACCTTAGTAATTCAGTCATTTTGGCAACGATATATGGCTGAGAAATGGTTTGACCGCTACCTATTGGTAATGATCGGTCATCATAAGCTTGATGAGAAAGCGCTTCATCAACAAAATTTTCACGCGGTATTGAAGCGATAGCATCTAAAACACGATCATCTTTTATTCCCTGCTGGCGCAATAAATTAATCATAGCCTGCATTTTTGAATTTTGCATTACTCATTTCCAATTATCAATTCGCGTAAAACACTTGTAGCATAGCAACCAGAAGGTAAGTAGAAATTGATTTCAATATCATTTTCGCCTATCCATTGCCATTCAAGTTGCTCGGGGCGCAATAATATTGAGCGCCTGATTGTTTCCATTCGTTCTTTCTTGAATAATTCCTCAAAGCAAGACCAATGTTTTAAACAATTTGTTTCAAATTCTAATGCAACTGATGTTGTGCCCAATGGCGAATCACCAACCATTGGTGCAGTAATATTAATTTCGCCATTTTGCAAACGTTGTTGTAAAAGTGATAATTCATCAGTTTTAGACAAAAACCAACTATTACTTTTAGATAGTTGTAATATATCACCATCGAGCACCGTTTGCTGAATATTTTGTTTAATTCTTTGACTGACAATATCATTGAAAATAGCACTACGAGCAGCAGAAAGATAAAAACCTCTTTTTTTACGATCTTTAACTGATATTTCGCCAGTTGCCCATTTTATTGCTTGGGTTATGTTATTTTGATCTCGTCCAAATCTTTGTTCACCAAAATAATTAGGGACACCATATTGTTTAATTGTGTTTAATTTAGGCTCAATATTATCAGTTAAGTTTCTTAAAATAATTTTAAAGCGATTACCTTTTAAAGCCCCTATTTTCAATTTTTTATTATGGCGTGTAATTTGCAATATTCGACAGCCTGCTAAATCAAATTTTGAAAAATCAGGTGTTTCTTTACCTGGCATATGTAAGCTAAACCATTGCTGGGTAACTGCTTGACGGTCTTTAAGACCAGCATAACTGACATTTTTAGCTGAAATACCGACATATTTAGCTAATTGTTCGGCGACAAAGACCGTATTGCAATCTTTCTTTTCAAGATAAACTAAAACATGTTCACCTTCACCAGTAAGCTCAAAACCAAGCTCTTCAATAACGATGAAATCTTCAAATTGCTGTTTATATAAACCATGAGTTGTCGGTTTACCATAAAAATAATTAAGTTCTGCTAACACTTATTTTGCCTATCGTTTATTTTGTATTTGTTTTTTTTGCTAATAGTACTACTGCCTCACAAGCTATCCCTTCTTTACGGCCTGTAAAACCTAGTTGCTCGGTGGTGGTTGCTTTAACACTAATTTGGTCAAAATGTACATTCAAATCTTCAGCAATATTAACGCGCATTTGATCTACATGAGGTCTCATTTTAGGTTCTTGGGCAATAATAGTTGTATCTAAATTAACTAATTCATAACCTTTAGATTGAACAATTTGGTAAACTTCTTGTAATAACAATCGGCTGTTTATATTTTTGTATTTGGGATCATTATCAGGAAATAGTTTACCAATATCGCCCAAAGCTAATGCGCCAATTAAAGCGTCAGTGATAGCATGTAAAACGACATCGCCATCAGAATGAGCAATAAGTCCATATTGATAAGGAATTGTTACTCCACCTAGGATAATTGGTCCTTCCCCACCAAACTTGTGTACATCAAATCCATGACCTATTCGCATAATCTACCTATATTAAATTTGATTAGTTAAATAAAACGTAGCCAAGCTTAAATCTTCTGGGCGAGTAATTTTTATATTATCTCGACGACACTCAATTAATAATGGATGACCACCACAATACTCTATCGCTGATGCTTCATCAGTGATGGCGACATGATTATTTAAAGCCTTACTCAAACATGCTTTAAGTTCACCAGCATTAAACAACTGAGGTGTAGCAGCACCCCATAAATATGTACGATCCACAGAGTGGCTAATGATATTCGGATCATCAGTATAAGCTTGCTTGATCGTATCACTGAGGGGGGTTGCCAATATTCCACCTTTGTTTTGATGTAAAACTCGATTTATTAATTTAGTGATATCTTCATGACTAACACAAGGCCTTGCGGCATCATGGACTAATGCCCATTGATTTTCAGCAACTAAGTTTAAGCCTGCTAAAACAGAGTCAGCACGAGTTTCACCACCATAAGTCACTTTAACTTCTGATGCAACGTCAAGTGTTTTGAAAAGCTTATCTTCTTGGTTTATCACCACTACTACTTGACTGATTTTAGGGTGGGTTAATAATTTTTGTAGGGTGTGTTCTAAAATGGTCATTTGACCAATTTTTAAATATTGTTTAGGTAATTGACTATCCATGCGACAACCAATTCCTGCGGCAGGAACGATTGCGATAATATCACTATTATTTGCCACGTAATACCTTATTGTTGTGAGTTGGAATCAATAATTATTCGATAAAAATACTCATTAGGTTTAACCATACCCAAATGACTTCGAGCTCGTTCTTCTATTGCTTCATAACCTTTTTGTAAATCTTCAACTTCAGCAAACATCTGTTCGTTGCGAGCTTTTAACTTATCATTCTCTTGATGTAGGTTTTCAAGCATTTGCACATTTTCTTGGTAATCATAAAAATTATTTTTACCATACCATAATGAGTACTGCAAATACCCTAATACAAGAAGTAATATAAATGGGAGTTTCCATCTAATCATGAGTATAATTGTTCTCTTAACTTAAATACATTTCACAGGTTTAGGTAAGCCTGCAAGTTTAGTTGCTTGTTTAGCTGGTCCGTCAGGAAATAATTTATATAAATAGCGACTATTACCTTTTTCTGGACCAAATTTTTTCTCCATTGCTTTAACTAACGCACGGATTGCTGGTGATGTTTTATATTCTAAATAAAAATCACGAACGAATAAAATGACTTCCCAGTGAGCATCAGTTAATTCAATAGACTCTTTAATAGCTAATTCAGGCACCAAATCAACAGACCAATCCTGCCAATTCTTTAAATAGCCTTTTTCATCGGTTTCTATTTGATTTAACATATTTCAAAACATGGTTTGATATTTGCGGTGTATTATACTCAAATAATAAGATTCCAACACTAATTTTGGTAAGTAAACCATATCAATTTACTTAAATTGACCCGAATTTGGCGAAAATTAGAGCAGTTGATGAAAAATATTAAATTAGCTATTTACAAATAAGTCCGTCTCCTTTAATATTCACAGCCATTGCGGAAGTGTGGCTGAGCGGTTGAAAGCACCGGTCTTGAAAACCGGCGAGGGGCGACCCTCCCAGAGTTCGAATCTCTGCGCTTCCGCCATCTTTCCAAGTATATAAATTATTCCTAATGTAATCATAATAAACTACATAAAGAAATTTACATGCTTGCGATGACTAATAATCAAGAAATTTAATTACTTAGAAATGCTATATTTTTAATAAAATACATTGCAAAAATATAAATAGATAAGACTCCACTTGTCTTGTTCTCCCCCAATCCAAAAACATAGACTCTGCAAAATCTTAATCTTCAAATAAATTTAATAAGATGCTTTTAACCATGAAAACTTATTCATATAAAACATGAAATTATAAAAATAACAAAATTACAGAGGTGAGTATTACCATATATTTTTATTACTTCCTTCATATAGCCTTAATGTTTTTGAATAATTTTATTACACTATTAGTAATGCTTAATAGAAAAAGACACTATATATAATTTTTAATGAAGTAATTAGGTATAATTTATTTTAACAAGCATTAGTATAATCATAACGAATATGTGCAGAAATATCGAAATGATAATCTTTTACGACTAATATTAATTTTCTCTTTCATAATAATTGTAAAAAATGTATTGTTCTACTTACACTTGATTCACATTTGACTTTTTCTATACCAGCTATTTTCTCTAAAAATTTCTAATACTAATCACATTTTCATTTATTTAGGTTGTAATTCATCATTTTATAAGCATTATACAACGAAATATTTTTGAAAATATTAACTTATTAATAACTCAAACTACCAACTTTCTTTGCTACAAGTGCTATGTCATTTGATAATAGATTGAAAATAAAATATTTTTATTGTTTTTCATAGGATTATTTGATTGATTTTTCGTATTACAGTATTCAAAAAACATACGTAAGAATAAATGAATAATTTGTCAATGTTATTATAATTATATTCGAACTAAAATTGGTTCTTAATTATTTGCATTCAAGGTATTATCAAACAGTAAAATAATTCAAGTTAAATATCACGCAAATTTATTGATTAAAGGGAACTATTTTTTAAGGCACTTCTCAAATAAATAATAAACTCTTAGTTAAAAAATAATTAGTTATGTGTTGAATAGGTGTCTATAAAACAACTTAAACACATATTATTAGATAAAGTTTCATCAAGTACTTTTTATCATTTCTTTCGCCAAAATCAAAGCTATCTATTCGAAAATAATTGACAATAATTTAAGTAATATATACTATGTCATACATATTGGTAAGGTACCTTACTAATTACCAAAAATTATAAATATTTTTGTTAAAGGATGTAAAAAATGAAGTTAGACGAAAGATATCTTTCATTCTGTACAGTTTTAGAAAAAGAAAAAAAAACTAATTTGAGAAGAATAAAGACATGTTTTACTCTATTATCTGTCGCAAAAAAAATTGATCAACAATGTGCTCAGCGTTTATTAAAATTTAAATTATCTGAAAGCCGATTTATTATTCTAGTATTGCTTAAAGAATATACAAAACTACCCCTTCAAGATATCTCTAAATTATTAGGTATAAAAAAAGCTTCAACTACAACACTTATAAGTTCTTTAGTTGAGGATCGCTTAATCCAAAAACAAAACTTTAATGCCGATAAAAGAATTTACCTTGTTTCACTTACAGACTCGGGAGCTCAATTGGTAGAAAAAGTTCTATCTCAACACAGTATTTGGATAGAAAAAATGACGAATAGTCTAACTGAAGACGAGATGAATAGCTTTAATAAAATACTAAATAAAATATACAAAAATATTTAACAAATACAGAAAGAATATTTATGAATTCGTTTTTTAATCAAAGAAAAAAGAGATTTAGGTTTCAATCTCATTTACTAGAAAGTTATAAAGATAATAATTTGAGTATAAGAATGGTTAATTCATTTCCTGACTATTTGGGTGCAATGAGATTACTTTATAATGAATACTCAACAAAAGGTTTAATTGAAAAAAACGATAGCCATCTTTATTTCTCTCCTTACTTACTGCTTCCTCGAAATATTTTATTTAATGCAGTTATAGATAATAAAATTATTGGAACTATTGCTCTTATTGAAGACTCTCCTATTGGACTGCCCATTGAGAATGTGCATTTCGATGACATCAAATTACAAAGAATGAGCAAAAAAGCAAGATTAGCGGAAATAGGATCTTTTGCTGTTGATAGCAAATTTAAGAATAAAGGAATAACAATTTTATTATATAAAGCAATGTTTCTTTATTTACAAGATTATAAAAAAATAGATAGTGTCTTAATATCAGTTCATCCCAGAAGTTATAATTTCTATTTATCAATGTTCCAATTCAAACAAATTGGTAAAGAAAGAAAATATGATTCTCTTAATGGTGCTCGCTCAATCCCCCTTGTTATGAATGTAAGAGAAACCGTTAATATTCTGAATAACAATAAATTATTTGATACAAATGCCAATATTCTCGAAGTGAAAGATTCTCTAAAAAAAAATATCAATAAAGAAAATATTAATAATGCTAAAGAAAAAGATATTTTTTACTTACCAATTTGGAAAGAATCTCACATTAAAAAATATTTCCAACATTGTGGTGTTAATGATAAATCGCTGACTTCAAAACAAAAAGAAATTATCTATTGGTTATATCCATCTTTAAAATTCAGTATAAATAAGGAAAACAATAATGTTATTTAAATTATTTCTCACAATTATTAGAGAAATGTTATTTATTTCAAATTTTAAACGACAAGCTGAACCAGAAATGTTAATGGAAGAAGCACTAAATATTCAGGCTTATGATATAGAGGGTCAGGAAGGAGTACTTCTTGGTGTATATTATTATCAAATTGCTCAAATGTGTGCAATTATAAAACCTGGAGATATTGTTGCAGATCTAGGTTGTGGTCCATGTAATTTGCTTTGTATCTTAGCTAAGTTGAATCCCGATGTAAAGTTTATTGGTGTAGATCTTTCGACTAATATGTTGCAACAAGCAAAGAAAAATATCTTAAATAATAAAATACAAAATATAGAACTTCTTTGTGACGACATTACAAATATAACTAAATTAAAATCTCAAAGTATTGATGTCATTATTTCTTCAATGGCTATGCATCATCTTCCTTCAGTTGAGTCATTAGAATCATTATTTATAGAAATTAACCGGTTATTAAAATCTGAAAAACGACTATATATATATGATTTTGGTAAAGTTAATAGAGTAGAAACTATAAATTTCTTTTTATCAACAGTGCAAAATAAATATGTTAAAGAGGATTATAAAAATTCTTTAATTGCTGCATTTAAAGTAAAAACATTTAGAACGTTTTCTCAAAAATATTTAGGCAAAAATATAGATATATATTACACCCGACCTGCTCATATTATTGTAGTCATTAAAAGCCCATCTCACGCTATCACGAAGAAACAAAAAGAGGACATCAAAAATAGAATTTTACAATTTAACTCCCAACAAAAAAAAGATTATTACATGCTTAAATACTTTTTAAGCCTAAATGGGCTAAGGAGCCAGGTTTAATATGGAAACACTAATTAAAGCATTTGAGAGTATTATTCCTAAGGATTGCATAATTTCTGACGTTAATAAAATGGCAAATTATAACACTGACACATCCACATTTAAACGTCAGATTAAATTAATTATTGAACCTGAAAATCATCAACAGATTCAAGCAGTTGTTAAGTTAGCTAATCAATTAAAAATCTCCTTATATCCAATAAGTTCAGGGCACAACTGGGGATATGGTACCTCATTACCTACATTTTCAGGAGGAGTTGTTCTTAGTCTTAAGAAATTAAAGAAAATAAGTATAGATGAAGAATTAGGTTTATTAACAATAGAGTCTGGAGTTACTCAACAAGAACTGTATGATTTTTTTTCAAAAAATAATTATCCATTTCTAGTCCCCACTACTGGAGCAGGTCCTAATTGTAGTATAGTTGGTAACGCCTTAGAAAGAGGATATGGAATTACACCTATTACTGATCATTTTGCATCTGTCATGGGAATAAATGCAATTTTACCTACAGGCGAAATATATAAGTCACCATTATTAGAAAATAATTTTACCCCCATACTTAAATGGGGATTAGGTCCTTATTTGGATGGTTTATTTGCCCAAAGTAACATTGGTATTGTGACTGAAATGACCTTACTCGTAGAAAGAAAACCTGAAACAATTAATACTTTTATTTGTAAGGTAAAAGATAAGCAATTTACAGCCGCTATTCCAATTATCAGAAAACTGTTAATAGAAGCTAGAGGCAATATAGCAGGCATCAATCTAATGCACAAAAAACGTGTATCGATGATGAGTGAAGATTATTTTGATTGTTCAAAAAAAAAATACTCAGACTGGATATTAGTCGGAACTATATATGGTACAAAACAGCATGCAGAAGCGACAAAAAAACAGATAAAATATTCACTCAAACAAATCACTAAAAAAATTCTATTTTTGTCTGTTAAAAAAGCAAGATTCATATCTAGATGTTCTAAATTATTACCGTCTAAGCTACTTCCAAAATTAAAAACAGAAATGTACCAGCTGAAAGATATTATAGGCTTATTTGATGGTATACCTTCTGAAGTATCCTTAAGATTATCATATTATAAGAATAGAGAAAACGAGCATAGCTATGGCTTAGATCCAGCCTTAGATGGTTGTGGCTTGTTATGGTATTCACCAATAATTCCAATAAAAAATGATTATGTAGAATCTTACATCAAATTTGTAACAGAAACATGTGTTAAATATAACATTGATCCAGCATTAACCTTTACCTCAATGTCTACCATTGCTTTTGACTGTACTTTACCTATTTTATATCGGACATCTGATCTTATTGAAGAAGAAAAAGCAATTTCTTGTTATAAGGAGCTTCTTACTGAAGGTCGAAAGTTAGGATTTACACCCTATAGATTGAACGCTAATTTGATGGATACAACGCTTATTAGAAATAAAACATATCATCATTTATTCCAAATGATTAGACGTACCATTGATACTAATAACATTATTGCACCAGGTAGGTATGAATAATGAAACGTTATCAAGCTTTAAATCAAGGATTAATTCAAAGTAAAGTTCTTAATGAATGTCTTAAAGTTGATCAAAAACAACTTTTTTCTGTCGTCATTAATCAGTATTTTAGTAATACTAATAAAAATACTGACGCATTATTAGAACAAATTAATAATAATAGCAAACCTAGTATTACTTATATGATGAAGTTAATCTCTACAACACTAATTGAGCACTTATCTGAACAAGAATTAAAAAAAATATTAACATATTTTAATCATCATGTTTCCGATACAGTACGAGGCTGGGGATGTTTTGTTATTGGCAATTCAAAATACCAAATTTCATTTGAAGAACGACTTCGTTTAATAATGCCATTCGCTAAAGATGAACATTTTGGAGTAAGGGAATGGGCTTGGTTAGCACTACGTGAGCAATTAGAAGCCAATTTAATACAATCAATCACAATATTAGAAAAATGGGCTAAATCTTCTAATCCTTACGTTCGGCGATTTGCTATCGAAAGTATTCGACCGAGAGGAGTATGGAGTTCTCATATTAAAGCATTAAAAGAGAAACCAGAGTTAGCATTGGCTATTTTAGAAATACTGCATAATGATCCTGAAAAATATGTACAGGATTCTATTTCAAATTGGCTTAATGATGCGAGTAAAAGCCAACCCGATTGGGTTATTACTCTTTGTAATAAATGGACTCATCAAAATCCGTCTCTTTATACCCGACGTATTATTAAACGAGCATTAAGGTCTATTAAACCAACAAAAATTTCAAAAGGAAATTCGAAATGAAACTAATTAAAGAACTAACCGAAATACAACACTCAATGGCAACTCAATTACCTGCAGACGTTTTAAACATTATGAGTTCTTCGTTATCTGAAATGTTGAGCCAAAAACTAGATATCAATGCATTAACTTGCGGCGATACTGCCCCTGATTTTACTTTAAAATCAACCAATCAAAGTAACGTCAATTTGTATGAGTTACTCAAAACAAAACCAGTAATTATTAGTTTCTTCAGAGGTAGTTGGTGCCCATTCTGCTTAAAAGAATTAGAACATTATCAAAAAAATTTAGTTACAGAAAATAAATCTATTTTAGCTCATTTTTTAGCTATATCTCCTCAGAAAACAGAAATCAGTTCTCAACTATGTCAAAATAATAATATTAGTTTGACTATTCTATCTGATCAGGGCAATGAAATTGCTAAAAAGTATGGATTAGTATTTACATTACCAAATAATATTAGACCTCTTTATAAAAACTTAGGTGCAGATTTACCTGATTTTAATGGTGATAACAATTATCAGCTCCCTATCCCAGCTACTTATATCATCGATCAAAATAAGAAGATTATTTTTTCTTATATCAATGTCAATTATATGGAACGAGTAGATATTTCAGAATTACAAAATGTTTTACAAAATTACTAATAAACTGTTATTAAATAATTAGGATTTAATATGCAAAAAAATAAATTAACTATTATTGGTAATGGTATCGTTGCTAATTTGGCAGCATTGTACCTTATAAAAAAGTTACCTAATATTGAAATAACAATTGTTGGTAAATCGGATAATAATAGAGCTATCGTTGGAGAATCAACTGTTGAATTATCTACCCATTTTTTTGAAGGATTAGGATTAGGTAGTTTGTTAGAAGATAATCACTATCATAAATATGGATTAACCTATTATTTTAAATCAGATGATATAAATTCTGATCGAAAATATGTAATCCATGAAGCACCTGGTGTCATAAGATTACCTGCTTATAATTTAAACCGATTTACATTTGATAAAGATTTAAGAAATATTATTAGGCAAAAAAGAATTACTGTTATTGAAGGAATTGTCCAAGATGTTTACATGAAAGAAGAAAACAATTCAGAATACAGTATAAATGTTAAAATGACTACAGGCGAAAAATTATTATTAACTTCAAATTGGTTAATTGATGCTTCCGGCACAAATCGATTTTTAACAAAAAAATTAGGATTACATAAAGACACTCCTTATCAGAGAAGTTCTTTCTGGTTTCGACTGATCAAGTTTGACAAAAGTATTTTGCAAAAAATCGATGCTTCTCGTATAAGCCATCTTTGTTATAACCCTTATTATGTGACACATCATTTTTACGGTAAAGCATATTGGGTTTGGATGATTCCTATGCGCGGTGCAAATGGTGAAACAATGATGAGTATTGGTTATACCTATCGTCCTGAATTAGGAAGTGAAAGAGTTAAAAATATAAGTGATTTCCTATCTATTATAGAAAAAGATCATCCAGTAATAGCTGAATTAGTTCGTAGTGGTGATATTTATAAAAATAATAATATAGATGATATAGTGACATATCGTAATTATATGTATGAATCTAAGCAATATTATTCTGAAAAAGGTTGGTTCATTATCGGGGATGCAGCTTTTCTATTCGATCCAATTAACAGCTTAGGATTATCCTATGTTTCTCATATGATTTGTCAGGTTGCATCCATAATAGAAAAAGATAAGAAAGGGAAATTATCCTCATCTTATGTTGCGCTTCATGAAAAGCATATTCAAGCAATATTAAAACTACAAGATACATGGAGCAATTGGTATGAATTTATGCATGACCCAGTAAAGTTATCTTGGACCTTACTAATCAATAATATGGCTTATTTTCATGTTCTTCTACCTTCATTCATCAATGGTGGTTTTTTAGATGGAAAACACATAAATGCTTTTTCAAAAATTTTCAATCGGGACAAAAAACAATTAGCAGCCTATCCTTATAGCTATTTGCTAAATATTTTATCAAAACAAACTGAATATATAGATTTGAATACATTACCTAATTTCTATTCTGATAATATTCCATTCAAATTATATAAGGCAGACGAAAAATTAAGAAAGAAATTATTGATTCGGTACTTTTATCGCTCTATGGTATTACGTTTAAAAATCATGAGAAAAATAAAATGGAAATTGAATAAAGAACATAGCTATGCATTTTTATTATCTCTAAAAGAAACTAGTTGCGATTTATTAAAAATGGTTATTATTTCTATATTCTCGCATGATCTAGTTAAATATAATCCAGATAATCATCCTAACGCATCTCCATTTGGCAAAAATGGAGATTTTTTAAAATTTTCTAAAGAAAATTTGGGGGATAAATAGAATGTTGAATGAATGTTTAAATATGAGTGCGTTAAAACTATCAAACTTAATTAAAACCAAACAACTATCTGTATACGAAGTTGTTTCC
Organism: Gilliamella sp. ESL0443; assembly: GCF_019469165.1. Classification (NCBI taxonomy): domain Bacteria; kingdom Pseudomonadati; phylum Pseudomonadota; class Gammaproteobacteria; order Orbales; family Orbaceae; genus Gilliamella; species Gilliamella sp. ESL0443. The sequence continues at coordinate 1,528,744 of NZ_CP048263.1, forward strand.
GCTCATATCGAACGTTCTCAATATTGTAATCCATATATTAATGCGATTGTTTGCAAACATTTTGAGGAAGCATTACTTTACGCTAAAAAATTAGACCAATGTCGCAAAATAGATGAACAACAAATATTTTATGGAGTTCCTTTTACCGTTAAAGAAAGCATTGCTGTGAAGGATAAAAGAAATACTAGTGGCTCTTTATATCGTAAAAACCATATAGCCAATTCTCATGCAACGTCTGTAGATAGATTATTAAATGCTGGAGCAATAATTATAGGGCAAACAAATCTTTCTGAACTTGCTCTTTGGCCTGAATGTAACAATCTAATTTATGGAAGAACAAATAATCCTCATAATTTACATCATACTTCAGGAGGAAGTAGTGGCGGTGATGCGGCTATTGTTGCATGTGGTGGAGTACCTTTTGGATTAGGAACCGATGGTGGCGGCTCGATTCGAATTCCTGCAGCTTGTTGCGGTGTTTTCGGCCATAAATCTTCAAGCAAATATATCCCAATGACAGGTCATTTACCTTTGGATAATTACTGGATTAATTATAAAAAATCCCAATTCATTGCTCGTTTTTTTTCTATAGGACCAATATGTAGAAAAGCTGAAGATATATTTCCTATACTTAGTATTATTAGTGGTCCAGATGGAAAAGATAAGAATATTACTAATAAATTTAGTTATTTCAGAAAATTATCTTCATTTGATGAAATAAAGATTTATTGTATAGACTTTAATATTCATCCTTTACTCAAAAAAGCGAATAAAGAAGTCAAAACAGCCTTAAGAACAAGTGTAAAGTTACTAGAAAGTGCTGGTGCAACAACCATTTATTTAGGTAATAATATTTTATATCAAGCCTGTGAATTATGGTTTGAAATATTTCAAATTACTGAAGAATTAAATATTCATTATTTAGTAAACGAAAATCGAAGTTTACTAAGTGAATTATTCAAACTTACGCTTGGAAAAAAACAACTAATGTTCAGTACTATTATAATGTTAATCATGGAAAAATTTCCTAAAAAGAAAAAAATGATAATCGATTTTTTATATAAAAAAAATAAAATTAGTTCACAGATTAATAAATATTTATCACCTCAGAATGTATTACTACTACCTACATTACCTACTAGCTCTGTAAAACATCATCAAACCTATTTTTCTCCGTTTAATTTTTTATATTGTGGATTATTTAATGTACTGGAATTACCCGCCACTTCTATACCTATATCTTGGTCAAAAACATATAACCTACCAATATCAATTCAAGCTATATGTGCACATGGGAAAGATCACATTTCTATTTCTGTAGCTTGTTTTTTAGAAAAAATGTTGGGAGGTTGGAAGTTACCTAACTTAGTAAAAAATATTCACAACACTACTTTGGGATGATAAATATAATGGATTCTGAATTAATAACAGTCAAAATACTTTTGCAATTACTTCTAATAATATCTTTCTCTAAAATTATTTCTCTAATAGCTAGAAAAGTTCTTAAACAAACTAATGTAGCGGGAGAAATATTGGCTGGAATTTTGTTGGGACCTAGTTGTCTTTCCATGATGTTTCCCAATCTAATGAATATAATTTTTGCTGAAGAAACTACAATTGTATTTAATGGACTTGCTCAAATAGGTCTTATATTTTTGATGTTCCAGATAGGTATGGAGTTTAATTTCTCTAAAAAATTAGGTCCATCTAAAATTACCTTTATATTGATTAGTATTACGGGGATTATTTCACCATTCTTGTTGGGATTTTTTTCTGCAGAATTTTTTTGGCAGCGACTTCCTTTCCCTCGTCCTGATATATTCAGTTTTAAATTATTTTTCGCTGTAGCTATGTCTATTACAGCAATTCCTATCTTAGGCCGAATTTTTATGGAGCTAAATTATTCTCAGACTAAAACAGCATCGCTAATTATTAGTGCCGCTGCAATTGACGATGTTGTTGGCTGGTTATTATTAAGTATTATTACAGCACTGGTTACATCCAGTTTTTATCTGTTCTCTACAATTCAAAATATATTTTTGTTAATATTATTTCTGATATTAACAATATTATTTGGAAAAAAAATAGTTAGTCCTTACCTAACCAGAACAATAAAAAAATATCATTGCCTTAATTATAACTGCATTTTCTTTATCATTATTAGCGTATTAGGTTGCGCTATTGTTACAAGTTATTTAGGGGTATTTGCTATAATAGGCGGTTTCATATTTGGTTTTAGTCTGCATGAAAATAGAAATTTTGTAAATATATGGGAACTTTCCATTGGTCGTTTCGTTAATGTTTTCTTTTTACCATTATTTTTTGCATATACCGGACTTAGAACCAACATAGGTTTATTAAATGGAGTTGATGAAATATTGCAGACAATATTAATTTGCATGATTGCATTTATTGGTAAATTTGCAGGAACTTATTTGATTAGTCGAATATTGAAAGAAAGTCATATTAATGCTCTTATTATCGGTTTTTCTATGAATACCAGAGCATTAATGGAATTAATTGTATTAAATGTCGGATACGAATTAAATATTATTCCTCAAAAAATTTTCACCATGTTAGTGATAATGGCTGTAGTTAGTACCTTTATAATAACACCTATACTAAAACTATTAATTAGTAAAATTGACTTATCTAATGCTTAATTGAAGATCCAATAAACCAAAGATTTGATGTTAATATGTAACTTAATCACAAAAAATTGTTTTATCTTACTCATGAATTGACAATGATTTTTTCTAAATTTAATGTTTATTTTTATAAACATTACTTTGAATAGAAAAATAATAGCCTGATTAAACCATTTTAATTCAACTATCTTTGGCGGTTTTCAATGATTAGGATCTCTGTCGATAGTATTGTTTATACATTAACAAACTAACTTGAGCATCAAAGAAATAAATCATGAGTATAAAATTGGTTTAAATTGGTCTGAATTGATTTGTTTTGATGATAATCAGATCTTCTATTTTATCCATCAATTTTTGTTCGCTTAATGGGTTATTTTTCGAGGTTAATGCTAACAAAATTAGTATAAACTCACACGCATTACCAACCATTACCGCGTCACCTGATTGGTAAGCATTACTATTGAATATCCTTTTAGGATCATAAGATAAAATTCTATTATTCAACCTCCCCTAAATGCATAAATTATGGATTTTGCATTGGTAATAGGTTCTGTAGTGGCATCATAATAATGAGTTAACAATTGATTGCTTTCTGATATAGTAAATTTAATGCGGTTTAACAACCTTGATCAGTATCCATCATTTCACACAATGCACTTATTGAATTCGAAAATTATTATTTTTCTGATTTGACAGTTACTTTCAATTAAACATTTTTAATTTGTATTCTTAATTCCTATTCATCATCTCTGATACTAAATTAATGGTATCTTGTTCAATCTGATCATTAAGATCCCTATCATTTTTATACACTACACTAATATTAATTAATCCTTCAAGAATCACCATCAGTTTATTTGTCAAAGACTCTTTATATGAATAATCTTCAAGTTTTGAATAAATTAGATGTCTAACAAATTCTTTATGCTCCATAAGTATATCTGATACGCAAGGCAAGGTTTCACGCATTTCCTCAACTGCTCGCATGAATAAACAGCCATTATAATCCACTTCAGAAAACCATTTTTTATGCCATTTAAATATTTCCAAAATAGCATTTTTTCCATTGAGTCCTTTAATAGAATCCTCAAGCTTTGAACGAAATATTGAGTCTCTATGTTTTAACACTTCTACGATAAGTTTATCTTTGCTTCCAAAGTGATTGTATAAAGTTGTTTTAGAACATCCTGATATATCCCTAATATCATCTACTCCTACACTAGAAAAACCAGTTCGATAAAACAGTTTTTCTGCTGTCTTAATAATTAATTCATCTGTTTTTTTCAAAATAAATCACCTAAATAAATTGCAAAGTGAACAGATCTGTACTACTATCAATTTTGTGTACAGATCTGTTCATATTTTCTATTCATATATTATAACTTATAAGGAAAACAATTAATGAAATTCTTTCTTTGGGGTAGTGAAAAACTACCTAATAGACCTAAATTACTTGATTTATTTCAAGGACTGTTAGGCGGAACTTTGGCAATTTTAACTCTGGAATATCTGACTATCTATTCTGGTAGCTATTTTATTATGGCTCCGTTTGGAGCTTCATGTGTTATCTTATTTGCTGTTTCTCAGTCTCCTCTTGCACAACCAAGGAATGTAATTTTTGGGCATCTTATATCAGCATTTATTGGTCTTATATTTTTGAAATTATTTGGTGATTCAATTTTTATTACTGCTTTAGCGGTGGGTTGTGCTATTGCAGCAATGCAATTCTTAAGATGTGTACATCCACCTGCAGGTGCTAATCCGTTGGTTATATTATTAACAGCAAGTCAGGTTAATTACGATTTCAGTTTTTTATTGTTCCCCGTGCTTTCAGGCTCCATCTCTCTGGTAATAATAGCCTATGCTGTTAACAATCTACTATCTAAAAACCAGTGGCCAATTTATTGGTTAGCATTTTTTAATGATAAAAAGGAGAAGTGATTAAATTAGATGCAAAGTAATAATTTTATGAGAACATTCAAAATGTGTTGCTATATGAAATAGTGTTGAACATTGCGTCATGATTTACAGTCACATCCATAAAAAAAGCCACTAAACAACGATAAAAAAATCAATATTATTGAATTAACTTGTTTCTTATTAGAATTGAATAACTAATATTTATAATGAAATTTGAGAGATATAAGAGAAAAAACCCTAGATAAACTAGGGTTTGATAGTAGAGTTGATAAGTTAATCAGTATGATTATCTATTTTTTATTAGCTTTACCTTGGTACTCTGCATAATACTCTTGTGCAAGTTTACGCATAGATAAACCAATTGCTGCATATTGATATTCATTTAAGTTAGCTAATGAAGCCCGAGCAGATGGATGTTGCACTGCAAACCCTTTACCTGGTAATAAAACTACACCAGCTTCATCAGCAATTCTAAATAACATTTCAGATGGATTTTTATTTTTTAAGATCCATTTAGCAAACTTATCATCATAAAGTTCACGACAAATATGTTCTAGATCAATTAAGGTATAATAATCGACACTATTTTCATCAGTATGATGTTCAAGTCCTAAATGTTGATACAATGATGCTGCTCGACGACGAATTAACGATTTCAATGCGGCTTTATAACTTTGATCGGTATCCATCATCTCACATAATGCAAATAACACCATTTGAACCTGTTGTGGCGTAGAAAGACCAGCAGTATGATTTAACGCAACCGCACGGCTATCTGCTACTAAACGATCGATAAATTTAAGATTTTCAGGATCGGTCACAATTGAGCTGTAACGTTTATCTAAAATCTGTCTAGCCTTGCTTGGTAATGCTTTAATTTTGTTATCTAAAATATTATCGTGTGCTATTGCAATCACACCTAAACGCCAACCTGTTGCACCAAAATACTTAGAGAATGAATAAACTAAAATCGTATTTTTAGGGCAAATAGCAAATAAGGATTGGAAATCATCAGCAAATGTACCGTAAACATCATCAGTTAAAATAATTAAATCTGGACGTTTTTTCACAATATCAGCAATGATTTTCAAACTTTTATCATCAATTTTTACTGATGGAGGATTAGATGGGTTAACTAAATAAAATGCTTTGATAGAAGGATCTTCTAATTTGCGCAATTCGGCTTCAGGATATTGCCAATTTTTATCAGGATCAGAATTAACTAACACTTCAACCAATTGATAATCATTAAGCTCTGGAATTTCCAAATACGGCGTAAAAATAGGTGCACCAATTGCAATTTTATCACCTTTTTGGATTAAGTTATTTTCTTTCATTGAATTGAAAATATAAGCCATTGCAGCAGTACCACCTTCAACAGCAAATAGATCAAGATCATCTCGTCTTAAATATTGCGCACCCATTTGAGAAAGAACATAGGCTTTAACCACCTCTTCACTAAAATGCAGCATTCTATCAGGTACTGGATAGTTACAGCCCAAAATACCTTCCACCATCTCTTGTAAGAAGGCATTTTCATCTAGACCAAGTTGATCGCGAATATATGAAAATGCTTTACCTAAAAATGACACGCCAGGAGTTTGATAATTTTGACGGACAAAATGTTCAAAACGACCTGTTAAACCAGCCTTAATTGGCATTCCTCCTATGCCTTCATTCATATATGAAAAAGACATTTCAGACTCTTGCAAAGCAAAAACACCAAGTTGGAAAAAAGCTTGTCGTGGCCATGTTGCCAAGAAATTAGGATTACCACGCCCCGCATTTAACATTACACGGTCAGTATGGCTTTGTGCTAGTTTAATTAAATTATCTTTCAATTCAAAAGGACTTAAATTCGCATATTTTGCATATTCATTATTACTTTTCATAACCATGTATCCTTAATTTGAGATGTCAATTAAACAAAAGCAACAACTAATGGCCCTAATAAAGTTAGGAAAACATTAGCTAAAGCATAGGTAATAGCAAAAGAGTTAGTAGGTGTTGAGTTACCCGCTTTATTTAGTACTTCACCAAAAGCTGGATTTGCACTACGAGAACCCGCCAAAGCACCAGCGAATACTGCAGAATTTTTATAACCCAGCACATACTTACCAAAGTAAATACCAAGCAACATAGGCAATAAAGTAACTACAACACCAATTAGAAATAAAGAAATACCTTGATCTTTAATGGTATCAATAGCTTGCAATCCAGAGCTTAAACCAACTACGGCTACGAAGCCAGCTAGACCAAAATCTTTAAGTAATTGCACCGCACCCGTTGGGATGTTTCCAACAGTTTGATGTAAAGATCGATACCATCCAAATAATAAGCCTGATAACAAAGCACCACCACCAGCACCTAAGGTAATTGGAATACCACTAACACGAATTACAATAAGACCAATAATAAGGCCAACGACAAGACCTAAACCATGGAATATCCAGTCAGTTTTTTCGCTCTTTGTTATCGGCGCACCAATTTTATCAACTACTCGCCTTAAGTCACCATCAGTACCATAAACCGTAATAATGTCACCTAATTTGAACACCATATCATTATTTAATGGCAATGGTTGCCCATCGCGATGGACAGCAATTAAATAAATACCATGTTTTAGTTTCATTACTTCATCAGATGAAAGTACTTGCGTTAAGTTTTGACCAACATAACGTGTATTACGCATTTCGACATCTTGAGTATTCATAACCACATCCATACCCTGTGCCGAATTCACCTCTTCACCTAATAAATCAGTGGCTTTAATCATGGCATCACGATGACCAACAACTAAAATAATATCTTTGGCCTTTAATATAGTTTCTGGCCCAGCTTCAATAATACGATTACCACGTTTGATTCGTTCGATGCTTATACCGTTAATCACCTTTTCTAAACTTTCAACGGTCTGATTAACTTTATTGGTAATACGATATAAACGACCAGTTACATCTGATAAGGCAAAGTTCTGACCACTACCTAATAAAAGTGAACCATGTAATTGTTCTGCTTCTGCCTGAATTGCATCATCGTTAATTTCACGACCCATAATTTTAGGTAAAATATTAACACAGACAATTATGGCTCCGAGTGAACCAAAGATATAAGTTACGGCATATCCAATAGTCACATTACCTTGTAATCGGCTTAACTCTTCAGGGCTTAAACCTAACTGAGTAAGAGCATCTGATGCCGTCCCCATTATTGCTGATTGGGTTAATCCTCCTGCAGCTAAACCAGCAGCAAGACCTTTATCTAAATGGAATAATTTGGCTAAAACGAGCACCGTAATAAAGCCAGCAACGGCAATAAATAGTGCTAAAAAGATTTCACGAAGGGTTTTAACCCCCAATGAACGAAAGAATTGTGGTCCACTTTCGAACCCTACTGCATAAATAAATAAAGCAAAAAGTACAGCTTTGACACCAGCATCAACCGTAACACCAAACACGCTTAATGCGACAGCAACTAGTAGGGAACCAGCCACTCCACCTAATTGAAATTTACCAATTCGAATACCACCAATCAAATACCCTAAGCTCAGTGAGAGAAATAAAAGTATTTCTGGTGAATGTTTAAGTCCATCTAAAATCCAATTTGAAAGCCATTGAAACATAATAATTGTCCTCAAGTGCTAAAATTTATGAAATAGAAAAAGATAGAAAAGAAAAGATTGGAACTTGAACTTTAATATTCATCACATTTTATGAATACTGTTATATATTAAACTTCAATGCAAAGAATAGATAGTTAATTTTAACGATTAATACTATTGTTAGGAGATAACAGATTATTAAAAAAGTAACATATTGTCATATTACAATATCTATAAATTGTTCTTAAAAAGAAGCCCAAACAATTTTTGGGCTTAAAGGTGGTTTAATTAAAAAATAAATTTCATTAAGTTCAAAGCGTTATTTTGCTCTGAAAATATTTTCTCTAATTTTAGCATCAAGATTGTTTATCCAACGATTGTAGTTGCGATGAACTTTTCCATTACTACCTTGTAAGTTTGAACTAACTGAAACATACTTAATTGAATACCCTGTTGCAGAGTAAGGGATATCAACAACAACTTCAAATTTACGATTGAATAATTGACCTCGGATAGTATCATTATTTAATGCTTGCATTTTCCAAGTACCAAATGCTGCTCTACCTTTAGTACCACTATCTAAAATAGCTTGTTTAACTTGTGCTTTAGTCAAACCATTAACTGGGGTACTAATACTATTTGGCGCTTGATATTTACTTGCACAACCGAATAATATTGAAACTAAAAAGAATGCTGCAATATATTTAAAAAATCTCATTGTTTACTCCTTAAGGATAATTTTAATTAACGTTTTTTACATATTAATAAAGTGTGTCCAAATCCAATCCCATCAATATCTTCCTCAACGTGAAACCCTGCTTCATTTAGACATTGATAAAATACTTTTGAATGGTAAAAACGGCTATTACCATTTGCTAAACAAGTAAAATAGAGAGAAGAAGCATTTAAACTTAATGCTCCTGCCTCAAAGTTTTGGCGATCCCAAAAAAGATCCATAATACAAACAGAAGCATCATCATTCATACTACGGTGTATTGTTTTCAAAATATGGACAATTTGATCTGAACTAAAACAATCTAAAAACTGGCTCATCCACCAGATATCAGCTTGGTTAGGGAAAATATCAGTTTCCAGTACATTTACACCAATACCATCAATACGATCTTCAAAGCCCGATTTTTTAATATTTTCTTTTGCAACTGAGATTTGTTCAGGTAAATCTAAGATAGTCACTTGAGTTTCAGGCAAATGTTTAGCTGAAAAAATTGCCCATTTACCTGTATTACCACCTATATCATAAACATGTTTAGGGTTCAATTTCATGATGTGAGGTAAAACAGCAGGAAAAGCGTGATCTGAATAAAAATGGTCGAAATCAAACCAACTTTTTTTTGCTTGTTCAGGCAGAGACTGCAACATGGGGTAAATCGTTTTACCATCACCAAAAACTTTGAGGCCACTCGGTTCGCCTTTTTCAAGTGCTTCTTGAAGAAAAAACATACTTTGGTAGCAGATATCTTGGGAAAAATTAAGGTTAACTTCTGTCATTTTATCATGCAATAAAAAATGACCAATTTTACCTAAAATATAGTTGGAGTCTTGCTGATAAATGACACGCATACTAAGTGCAACATCCAGCAGAAGTTCAATTGCATAAGGTGATAAAGAAACTTTTTTAGTTAAATCCTCTAAATTAATACCAATCTTACCAGACTGATCAATAGAAGATAAAATTCCTTTGTTTTTCATGCACATTATGGCTTGGAATAATATAGGAGCAAAGGCAATTTTTTGAGCTTCAGTAATTGCTTCTAATGCTGTATAAATTTCCTTATTGAATCCATACTTGATGTTTTCTTGTCCAGTCAATGTATTGCCTTTTTATTGTTTTACTGTATTGTATAAATAAATCAGATTTTTTCAGTATTATCGAATTAATAATATTACAAAAAGTTGCTAAGTAAAGAATTAATTAAAAAATATTAATATGAGACTTTCTTTTTCAATCGAAAATTGGTTTGCTTTATCTGCTGGTTTATCCTCCAAATCTGACTGGCAATTATGGTCAAAACAGATTAATCACAATTGGGATTTACACATACCCAAACTCAATAAACTGCCTATGATGCAAGCAAGAAGAATGAGCATTTCTTCACGCCTTGCTGTTGAAGTTGCTTTAGAGCTCATAGAAAATAATAATGTGGATTTAGCGATTTTTTCAAGCCAACATGGTGAACTTGAAAAAACATATAAAATACTAGTTTCACTTAATCAAGCTAATGACATTTCACCAACCGATTTTGCATTATCGGTCCATAATACTGCTTCAGGTTTATTCACAATTATTGCCAAGCAAGCTATCCCTATCACATCGCTTAGTGCAAATAATGATGGTTTTCAACAAAGTTTGATTGAGGCTCTACCAACACTACAACAAAAAGATAAAAAAGTACTATTGATTGATTTTGATGGAATGGTTCCTGAATCTTACCAAACAGAAATTCATCAAATAATTCCATATTATGCGGTAGGTTATATCTTAACAAATGGCAATCAGTTAACATGCCAAAGTATTAATAAAACATCACAGAAAAATCCAATCAATTATCCTCAATCATTGGCTTTTTTACATGCTTATCTAAATAAAAAACAAAATTTCATCATACAAGGATTATCTCAAGACTGGCAATGGACGATAAATACATAAATAAACAAAAATTCTATACTATAAACCAGTGGTGGCGATTATTTGCGACCGCACTGGGTTTTATTATATTTGGTCTTTTTGGATTATTCGTTTTATCGTTGATATGGTTTAGTTTATTGAGATTATTTGTTTGGAAGAAACAAAAAAGAATTATTATTGCTCAATACAGCATAAGTATTAGCTTTAAAGTGTTTTTATGGATAGTAAAATCATTATGTATTTTCAACTATCAATTTAATAAAGTTGAAAAATTAAAGCAAGATGACGGATGTTTAATTGTTGCTAACCACCCATCTTTGCTAGATGTTGTTCTTCTCGTTTCAGTTATGCGTCGATGTGATTGCTTAGTTAAGGGTGCGTTACTCAATAACCTTTTTATTAGCCGCATTATAAAAACAGCAGGTTATATACTAAACGGTGAATCAGGCCAAATACTGCCACAATGTAATGAAATCTTATCAAACAAAGGAAGAATTTTGATATTTCCCGAAGGAACTAGAAGCATACCTAATCATCCTATAACATTACAAAGAGGAGCTGCTAACATAGCATTAAGGTGTCATGCTGATATCCGAATAATACATATTCAATGTAATCCACCATGGTTGATAAAAAAACAAAAATGGTATGACATCCCTGAAAAAAAGGCATTGTTTAATATTACAGTAGGTGAAAAAATCAAAATAGATAACTTTCTAGAAGAAAATACAACTGTTGCAGCGAGAAAACTTACCAGACATCTCACAACATTATTAACGCTGGAACCATAAAAAAGAATAATAGATAAAAGGGAAATTAAATGGAAAAATTACATCATGATATAAAATCATTAATAATCGAAGTGCTTAATTTAGAAGATATCACATCTGAAGATATCGATACCCAAGCTCCATTATTTGGTGATGGTTTAGGTTTAGACTCAATAGATGCATTAGAACTAGGTCTTGCTATCAAAAATCAATATGGTATTGTTTTATCGTCAGAAAGTGAAGAAACCAAAAAAGCATTTTACTCAGTTAAAACGCTAGCTGATTTTATTAATTCTCAACAGTAATAAGGAAGATTTTTAATGGATAAGCAACAAATTTTTCAACAAGTACAATCAGCACTAATTCAGCTTTTTGAATTATCTGCCGATGAGATTAAGCCAGAATCTAAACTTTTTGAAGAATTAGACTTAGATAGTATTGATGCAGTAGATTTAGTTGTACATTTACAAAAAAAGATAGGCAAAAAAGTTGATCCTGAAACGTTTAAAGCAGTAAGAACTGTTCAAGACGTGGTTGATGCAGTGTACAATTTGCTAAATACTAAATAGCATAATGAATAAATTTAAGTTAATAATAAAAGCAATGACAGGAATAATCCTGTTTTGCTATCCGATAGTTATTTACTTATCTTTAAAATATCAAATTATTAATATCGCTGTTTTATGCATTGCTGCATTATTAGTGTTAAGGCTAATCGCCTTACCTAATTTATTTTCAAATATTGGTTGGTTAGCAAAAGTAACAACTTGCTTTGGTTTGCTTTTAGCATTAACCAGCTGGATATTTAACAAATTTCAATTTTTGCTCTATTACCCCGTAGCAACAAATCTTCTATTCTTAATATTTTTTGGATATTCATTGTATCAACCACAAAATATTATCGAAAGATTCGCCAGATTAAAACATGATAATTTACCAGCAAGTGCAATTAACTATACAAGAAAAGTAACTATATGTTGGTGTCTATTTTTCATACTAAATGGTTTAATCGCATTAATAACTTGTCTTATTAATGATATTTATTGGTGGACAATGTATAACGGATTAATAAGTTATATTCTTATCGGATTATTAATGGGGGGAGAATGGATTGTTCGTCAAAAAGCAAAACATTAGTTTTATTATCCGAGCAATTATTACGACCAGATAATGAAATAATTGCATTTAGAAAGCAACTAGCTTTAACTGTTGGAGATCTAAAACAACAAATTAGCATAATTGTTAATGAATTAGAAAATCATACTGAAGAAAATTGGGTTTTATTCATGGATGATAGTTTTAATTTTGTTGCAGGATTTCTCGCTCTCTTATATTCAGGAAAGCATCCACTTTTACTAAATCCTAGGCATGTCGAATTATTACACTATTATCAAGCTGTATTAACCGATACACATCTTACAAATATTAATTTGCCAACTAATTTGCCAATTATCAACATCAGCAATATTAATCAACATCAATCAGTTAAATCAGTAAAAAATAATCCGGATTTTAGACAAACATCATTTACATTATTCACCTCTGGCTCAACAGGTTTGCCAAAACCAATTAAAAAATCTATTTCTCAACTTGAGCGAGAAATTAATATATTAATAGATAATTTAAAAATTTCACCTTGTGACTTACTTATTGCTTCTGTGTCACATGAGCATATGTACGGATTAACCTTTAAGATAATGCTTTCTTTAATCTGCAATATACCTTTCGTTTGTGAAACAATACTCTATCAGGAACAATTAGCAACTTACCAATCTAAAAAAATCACTTACATCACAACGCCATCAATTATCAAAAATTTAGATCATAATTTATCTACTATTAACTGTACTTGTGTATTTTCATCTGGTGGTGAGCTTAGTTTTGAAAATGCCCAATTTTGTTTACAGAATTTCAAAGTGTTACCTTATGAAATTTACGGTTCAAGTGAGACAGGTATTATAGCCAAAAGACAACAAAAATCGCTTAATACACCTTGGGAACTCTTTTACCCATTACAATTAAAATATACCCCCAATCAACAACCATTATTAATATCACCTTTATTACCACAAGCTGAATTACTAAATGATAAATTACAAAAAATAGATGACATTAAATTTTATTTAAAAGGCCGGATGGATAAAATAGTCAAAATTGCAGAACAACGCCTATCTTTAACCTATATAGAGAACCAGATCAATAAAATTACAGCCGTTGAAAAAGCAATTGTTATTCCATTAGAAAAAAACAATAGAACAATATTGGCCGCCATCATTAAAATAAAACCATCTCATAGTAAGGAAATAGATAACTTTAATTATTTCAAACTTACACAATATTTTCGACATTTACTTAAAGATACATTATCATTAGTTGAAATACCTAAGAAATGGCGTTTTATTGAAAGTTTTCCGGAAAATTTGCAAGGAAAATGCACATATACTGACTTAAAAGCATTATTCGATACTCCAAATAAGATATGAAAAAAGAGTTTCCCAACGAAATAAGCATTAGTAAAACTGAAACAGAAGCTAATATTGAAATCACAATACCGCCAGATCTTTTTTGGTTTAAAGGACATTTTCCTACACAACCAGTGTTACCAGGTGTGACTCAGGTTAATTGGGTAATTGGTTATGCCCAAAAATTAATTAATCCAAACTTATCAATATCGTCCATCGAGGTGGTAAAATTTCAATCGCCAATATTACCTAATGATCGCCTAAAACTAACGCTACTCTGGAATGAAAATAAGCTAAAATTCACTTATAGTTTTATTACACAGCATGGCAACATAGCAAGTACAGGAAAGCTTACACTATGTCAGTAATTGAGCCTTCGCTATCAAAAAACTATTGCTTTATTATACCTTGTTACAATCATAGTGATGCTTTACCGCGTGTTTTACAAAATATTGAACATTATCAATTGACTTGTTTTCTAATTGATGATGGTAGCTCGTATGAACATGCACAAAAACTGACAGAAATAGCAAAACAATATGCATGGGTCAATTTAGTGCGTTTAACTAAAAATGAAGGTAAAGGTGCGGCAGTAATGTGTGGTTTTAGTCACGCATTAGATCATGGTTTTGCTTATGCCATTCAGATAGATGCTGATGGCCAACATGATAGCCAAATTGTCAAACAGCTTATTGAACAATCACAATTAAATCCCAACACTTTAATATCTGGTTGTCCTATCTATGATGATTCAGTTCCTAAACACCGACTTATTGCGCGATATATTACCCATTTTTGGGTATGGATTGAAACCTTAAGTTTTAATATTAAGGACAGCATGTGTGGGCTTCGTGTCTATCCATTAAAACAGACTTGTCACCTCATCAGTCAACAACAAATTGGTAAAAAAATGGATTTTGACACCGACATAATGGTTCGATTATATTGGCAAGGTACTGATTCTATTTTTGTACCAACACATGTCACTTATCCCGCTGATGGTGTTTCTCACTTTAACGCATTCAAAGATAACCTATTAATTACTTGGATGCATACTCGACTATTTTTTGGCATGTTGCCACGAATTCCAGCATTAATAAAACAAAACCGACGTAAGAAAAATAAAGATAGTCACTGGTCTCAAACTGACGAACGCAAAGGTTTAATGGGGATCAAGTTAATTTTAATGCTTTATCGCCTTCTAGGAAGACGTGTTGCTCAAATGTTCATGTTCCCAGTTATCAGTTATTTCTGGTTAACAGGGAAAAAACAACGACAAGCATCCAAAGCATATTTAGAAAAAATCCTTAAACAATATCCTAATGTGCCATTGATTGAAAAGAAAAAATTAACCTCTTTCCGACACTTTCAACAATTTGGTGAGTCACTGTTAGATAAACTAGCCAGTTGGCAAGGCGATATTAAGCTTGATGATATCTATTCACCAAACAAAAGCGAATATTTAAGACTAATTTCTGAGAAAAAGGGGATTATCTTAATTTGTTCACATTTAGGTGATATTGAAATGTGTCGAGCACTAGCAGAATTATCCCATAATGTGACAATAAATGCTTTAGTGCATAAAGGTAATGCTGTACGATTTAACAAAGTATTAAAACAGGTTAATCAAAATTCAATAATCAATCTAATAGAAGTTGCTACATTAGGAGCAGATACTGCCATAATACTACAACAAAAGCTAGAAGCTGGTGAATGGGTAGCTATCATTGCTGACAGAACATCAATTAATCCTTACCAAAGAGTGCCAGAAAATGCTATTGTTTGGGCCAATTTCCTTGGTAAACCTGCACCTTTTCCTAAAGGGCCATTTATACTATCTTCTGCATTAAAGTTCCCGGTTTACTTTTGTTGGGGATTAAAACCCAATGGTCGATTCCAAATATATCTAGAACATTTTACTGATGAGCTAAAGTTATCTAGAAAAAATAGACAAGCGGAACTAGAACAAACCATTGAGTATTATGCCAATCGATTAGAATATTATTGTTTACAATCACCACTTGATTGGTTCAATTTTTTCGATTTTTGGCAATTTAATCCACCTGAAATAACGAATAATAAAAATGAATAATTTTAATCACTGTCATATCACCATCGACTATAAACCATCTTTCCATGACACAGACGCCATGGGCGTGGTTTGGCATGGTAATTATCTTAAATTTTTTGAAAAAGCTCGCGAAGCATTATTTCGAAAATTTAATTATGGTTATAAAGAAATGGTTGACTCGGGTTATATTTGGCCTATTGTCGATGCAAGAATAAAATATACAGCCCCCGCCCTTGCAGAACAAACTTTAGAAATCTTTGCCAAACTAGAAGAATATGAGCATCGCATAAAAATTAGCTACCTAATAAAAGATAAAAAAACTGGTAAAAAAACAACTTCTGGCTACACAACTCAAGTTGCGGTCTCTACAGATACCAAGGAAATGTGTTTTGTTACACCTGATATATTTTTGAATTGCTTTGGATTAATTAAATGAACAAATGCCTAGTTGCTTTCGCAACAACACTATTATTAACTTTCTCAACAATAACGAGTGCAATCACGCTAAGTGATATACAACTGCTATTTAGCAAAAAACAAGTTGTTCGAGCTGATTTTACCCAAGATCGCTATATTAATGGTTTAACCTCACCCATCCATTCAACGGGAAAGATGATAATATCTAAGGAATTAGGTCTATGGTGGCAACAAAATACACCATTTGCTATGACATTGAAAATGAATCAACAGCGAATGGAACAATGCATAGAAGACCAAACTCCAGAAATAATAACTGCAGAAAAACAACCTCAGCTATTTCAGTTCAATCATTTATTAACGGCAATTTTCACTGCAGATAAAGAGATGCTTGAAAATAATTTTGATATAACAGTCACCGAACAAAATAATATTTGGACATTAACGCTAAAACCTAAATTAGCACCGCTAAATAAAATTTTTAAACAAATTATTCTTAGTGGAAAATCCTATTTAGAAAAAGTCACTATTAATGATATGCAAAATGACAAAACAGAGCTTACATTCAAAAATCATAAAACGACAAAATTAAATCAAGATGAACAATTGCTATTCAGATAATCAATTAACATTAAAAAGAAGAGCAATCTTATGGTTGATGATGGTCGCTTGTCTGATTCTTGCTGCTTATTACCTTTTAGCTAATAGTAAAATCAACAGTAGTGTTTTATCTCTATTACCTAAAGAGCAAACCAACAATGTTCCTACTGAACTTATTGATGGTTTTCAAAATCGATTAGATAGGCAACTTGTCTGGTTGATTAAGCCCACTAATGGCGAATTAGAACCAGTTAATTGGTGGTATCAAACCCTAAAAAAACAATCTTTTATTAGCCAAGTAAACGGTTATTTTGATGAAACATTTCAAAAAAATTGGGGAAAATTTGCTTTTCAATATCGTTATCAGCTACTGGACTCAAAAACTAGTGAAAGATTAAAAAATGGCACTCAGCTGAATTGGATAAAAAGCCAGCTATATTCTCCTTTTAGCGGAATAAGTGCAACTGAATTGGAAAATGATCCATTATTATTAACTCGTTCATCTCAATTAAATCAACTGGCTAACTCAGGTGGGTTGACCATTCAAAATAATTGGTTATCTGGACAAGATGACCAAGGCAATCAATGGTACATGATTTTTGCTGAGTTAAATAATTCATCATTTAACATGAGCCAATCTCACCAAATTACCACACAATTAAATGAACTTACCAAACAATTACATGAAAAGTGGCCAAATGTTGAAATTTTAAAACGAGGCGTGCTTTTTTATAGTGATTACGCAAGCAGTGAAGCTATAGATGATATAACAACCATCGGTAGCT
This sequence comes from Gilliamella sp. ESL0443, assembly GCF_019469165.1. Lineage (NCBI taxonomy): Bacteria > Pseudomonadati > Pseudomonadota > Gammaproteobacteria > Orbales > Orbaceae > Gilliamella > Gilliamella sp. ESL0443. The sequence continues at coordinate 1,546,665 of NZ_CP048263.1, forward strand.
TATCAATTATAGGCATTATCATATTGATAATTAGTGTATTTCGATCGATAAGACCAATTATTTTATCGATACTATCAATTTTTGTTGGAATTATTTGTGGTTTAGTGGCTGTTTTAAGCCTATTTGGTGAAATTCACATAATGACAATTGTTATGAGTACTAGTGTAATAGGAATAACTGTCGACTATTCACTGCACTACTTAACTGAACGACTGCTACATGGTAATCAAGAATCACCTTATGCAAGTTTAAAAAAACTCATTTCAACTTTGACGTTAGCGTTATGCACAAGTTTTATTGCTTATCTAATCTTATTAATTGCGCCGTTCCCGGGCTTAAAGCAATTATCAATATTTGCAGTTTTTGGTCTACTCGGTGCTTTTTTAACTGTAATATGCTGGTATCCTCTGCTGGTTAACAAATTACCAGTACGTGAAGATGTTGGTTATAAGTTACTAAGTAGCTGGCTAAATTTATGGAAAAATAAACAGATGCAATTGATAATGGTATCAATCGCTCTATTATTTATCGGTTATGGGTTTATTAATTTAAAAGTTGATGACGATATTGCCAAACTACAAGCATTGCCAGAACAATTACAACTACAAGAACAAAAAATTATCAGTATTACCCGTCAAACAACAGATCAAAAATGGTTTGTTGTTTTTGGTGATACAGCTGAACAAACCTTACAACGACTTGAACAATTTTTACCTAAACTTGAACTTGCAAAATCAGAAGGTTATTTTGAACAATATCAGAGCATAAACTTACCTTCATTCCAAAAACAGCAAGAAAATATCGAATTTGTTAAACAATATAGTCCTGAAATTATATCCTCTTTAACACAAATGGGAATTAAGGCTAACTTACCTACTTTTGAACAACCAATTATTACACCAGAACTATGGCAACAAAGTGAACTTAGCCAAGGTCGAAAACTACTTTGGTTAACCTTACCAACGGGAAAAAGCGCGACTTTAATTCCAATAAATGGAATTAAAAATATCATTGAAATAAAAAAATTATCGGAAGTAGATAAAGGAATCTATTGGCTTGATCGCCGTGAAGAATTTAACACTATGTTTGCCCATTACCGAATACAATTATCCCAGCTGATTGCTGGTGCTGTGATTCTTATTTGCTCTTGCTTTATCTTCTATCATCGCAAATATGGTTTAAAAGCTGCATTAAAAAGCACATTACCTACATTATTATCAACAGGTATAGCATTAGCTATTAATGGCATAACCAATCAAACTCTTAATTTATTCTCAATGTTAGCACTAATTCTTGTTATTGGTATTGGTATCGACTATAGTCTATTTTTGAGCAACAATAAAAGCCAAAACCAAAGTGCATTATTAGCAGTAAGCATGGCGGCATTGACTACTATATTATCTTTTGGGTTATTAATAATAAGCCATACCGTTGCCATAAAAGGATTTGGATTAGTATTAACTGGCGGTATTTTTACAGCATTTTTATTTGCACCACTAGTCATCAATAATAGACAAGAAATATTAGGGACAAAAGGATGAAGAAATATTTATATTTAACTTTTTTATTATTAAGTATGTTGATTTCAGCCTGCTCGTCCCAACCTAAATCAGAAGCTTGGTTAACCAAAGAAACCAAAGTTAACTTGCCTAAGATAAATCTAACTCAAGACTATCACGATCAACAACTATTAACCTTTAAATATAACAATCAAGAAAACTCGGTAATAGTAATCGTTGATATCAAAGATAACCAATTGAAAGTAATTGGGTTATCCACTATAGGTATTCGTTTGTTTGAAATTGAATACGACGGTAGTAAAGTTAAAGCAAAACAACATATATTTGTTAAGCAACTTCCCCCTCCTGAGCAAGTATTATCAGACATAATGCTAAGCATATTACCAACAATTTCATGGCAAAACGTATTACCGGCGAATTGGCAACTCATTGATAACGACTTATTTAGGACCCTTGTCAATGATAAAAAACAAACAATCATTAAGATAACTTATAACCAAAAATCTTCAACAGACATTAGAAAACCAATTAAAATTCAACATGCTATATTTGGTTATCAAATTACAATTAAGAGTATGGAATAGATGATTTATGTTGCTGCGCTTGGCGCGATAAACACATTAGGACACGACAAACAACAGATAATCGATAATTTATCCCAAAATTATTGTGCAAAGCACTACTTGACTCAAGAAAAGGGTTGGTTATTAAATGGCCAAAATACTTGGTTAGGTAAAGTAACGGGGGAGCTTCCCTCCATTCCTCACAATTTGACGCAATATGCGACAAGAAATAATCAATTACTTTATGCTGCATATTTACAAATTAAACAGCAGATACAACAAGTTATCGAAAAATATGGACCAAAAAGAATTGCGGTTATAATGGGTACTAGTACTTCTGGAATACACGAAGGCGACGTTAACATTGAGCACTATTTAAAGACACATCATTGTCAACCCCATTTCTATTATCACCAACAAGAACTTGGTAATCCATCGTGTTTTTTAACAAAATTACTCAATTTACAAGGTCCTAGCTATACCATTTCCACTGCTTGTACATCTAGTGCAAAAGCCGTAATAAGTGGCCAACGACTAATTGAATCAGGATTAGTTGATGCTGCCATTGTCGGTGGTGCTGACAGTTTAAGCAGAATGCCAATAAATGGTTTTAATGCGCTTGAAGCACTATCGAATAATCCCTGTATGCCATTTGCACAAGACCGTAACGGCATAAACATTGGTGAAGCCAGTGGATTGATGTTAATAACTAAAGAAGAATCAAGTGATATTGCATTATTAGGTGTAGGTGAATCATCCGATGCTTATCATATCTCCTCCCCTCATCCAGAAGGAATAGGAGCACAAGTTGCGATGGAAATGGCATTAGAAAATGCAAACTTAAAACCAAATCAGATTGGCTATCTTAATTTACATGGCACGGCAACGGTGCTTAACGACCAAGCTGAAAGTAGAGCTGTTTATCGATTATTTGAGCAAAACTTACCTTATTGTAGTTCAACAAAACATTTAACAGGACATACATTAGGTAGCGCAGCTATTACTGAATTGGCAATTAGTTACTTATTACTTAAACAAAATATTAATTTACCACAGCAAGATTTTTCAGTATCACCTTATGATAAAAATCTAGATAAAATTAATATTGTTACAGAAAAAATGATGCTACAAACACCAATCATTATGTCAAACTCTTTTGCTTTTGGTGGCAATAATGCATCTCTTATTATTGGAAAAGTATAATGCAATATCAATCAGCAAGTTACTATTTGCCACACAGAACTCCCATGATCATGATTGAGAAAGTTCATTTAGTCGATGAAAAACAATGCATTTGCAGTGTTCAAGTTACCAAAAATGGCATACTTTCTCCATTTTTAACTGATAATTATCAGCTACCCAATTTTTATGCTATCGAATTAATGGCACAAACTATTGGTGTTTGGAATGGATATCATGATTCCAAAAAAAATCACTCACCACAATTAGGCATGTTACTTGGAGGGCGAGCAATAAAAACCAATTTACCTTCATTTGAGCTTAATAGTGAATTAATTATAACCGCCAATTTAGTTCTTTTTGATTCTAAACTAGCTAACTTTGATTGTGATATCAGTATAAATCAACAATGTGTTGCATCAGGTAAATTAAATGTTTATGAACCTGATCCTAGTGAATTAGACCAACTTTTTGGTTCCCAGCGATTAAAAGGATAACAATTATGAGTCGAACAGTACTTGTAACTGGAGCAAGCAAAGGAATTGGTAAAGCAATTGCCTGTAAACTAGCGTCCGACGGTTTTGATATCGTCATACATTATCATAGTGACAAAAAAGGGGCGATTGAAACTCAAAAAATTATCGAACAAACCACCCAAAAAGCTAGACTAATTCAATTTGATGTAAGTAACACTGAGCAATGTCAGCAAATGATAGAAGCAGATACTGAACAATATGGAGCTTATTACGGTGTTGTTAATAATGCAGGTATTATCCGTGATGGTGCTTTCCCTGCTTTAACACAAGATGATTGGAAAGCTGTAATTCATACCGATCTTGATAGTTTTTACAATGTATTACATCCTTGTATTATGCCCATGATTGGACTACGTAATGGTGGAAGAATTATAGTTATATCATCAGTTTCTGGCATCGTTGGAAATCGTGGTCAAGTCAATTACAGCGCGGCCAAAGCAGGCGTAATTGGTGCAACCAAAGCGTTGGCACTTGAATTAGCTAAACGAAAAATTACCGTCAATTGCATTGCCCCGGGTCTAATAGACACGGGTATTTTAGATATGGAACCAATCGCTTTAAAAGAAGCAATGAACATGATCCCTCTTAAACGAATGGGGCACGTTGACGAAGTCGCAGGACTTGCAAGTTATTTAATGTCAGATAATGCGGGATATATAACAAGACAAGTCATTTCTATTAATGGAGGAATGGTATGACAAAACGAGTAGTCATAACTGGCGCAGGTGGCGTCACCGCATTTGGTAATGAATGGGATGATGTTGAGCTCAAACTAAAACAACTTCAAAATGCTGTTCGATATATGCCAGAATGGGAAATTTACGATGGATTGCATACCAAACTTGGTGCCCCAATTGATGATTTTGTTTTACCAGACCACTATACACGGAAAAAAATTCGTTCAATGGGCAGAGTATCATTACTCTCAACCAAAGCAACTGAAATCGCATTAGAAAAGGCAGGATTACTAGATGAACCTGAACTAACTAATGGAGATACAGGTATTGCATTTGGGTCATCAACAGGTAGTACTCAGCCCGTTGCATCATTTGCAACCATGTTAAATGAAAAGCATACTAACAACATCACCGCAACGACCTATATTCAAATGATGCCACATACAACTGCAGTTAATACAGGTTTATTTTTTGGTTTAAAAGGTCGATTAATTACCACATCAAGTGCTTGTACATCTGGAAGTCAAGCTATAGGTTATGCATATGAAGCTATAAAATACGGTATGCAAAAAATCATGGTAGCAGGTGGAGCCGAAGAGTTATGCCCTTCGGAAGCAGCTGTTTTCGATACCTTATTTGCTACGAGCCAACTTAATGACACACCAAAGTTATCACCAAGACCATACGATCGGGATCGCGATGGGTTAGTTATTGGTGAAGGAGCCGGTGCATTAATTTTAGAGGAATATGAACACGCCATGGCTCGAGGAGCAAAAATTTATGGTGAGATTATAGGCTTTAAAACTAACTGTGATGCGAGTCATATTACCCAACCAAGGCAAGAAACAATCCAATATTGCATTGAACAATCACTCAAAGATGCAGGTTTAGATCCAAGCCAAATTGGTTACATCAGTGCTCACGGTACCGCAACTGCTCGTGGAGATATTGCTGAAAGTAATGCTGTTGCCAATATCTACGGTAATAAAACCCCAATATCATCTTTAAAAAGCTATTTTGGTCATACTCTTGGTGCATGTGGCGCGATAGAGGCATGGTTAACATTAGAAATGATGCATACTGGCTGGTTTAATCCAACTATCAACTTAAATAATGTCGATCCTCAATGTGGTGATTTGGATTATATCGTTGGTTCAGGACGAAATTTAGATATTGAATATTTTCAAACTAATAACTTTGCTTTTGGCGGAATTAACACCTCAATTGTGATTAAAAGAATATAATTTGTAATTTCTTGTCATTAAAACAAGGCAAAAAAAGTTGAGGAGAGGGGTTTTTGAGGTTATTTTCAAACCACAAAAAACTTTTAGGGTTTAAAAACCCCGTTCCTCAACTTTTTTTGGCTTAATGGTAGATAAAAAAATAGCGCTATATAGCGCTATTTATTTGAAATTTATTTATTTTTTTCGCGTTCAATAGCTCGATAGCCAATATCATGACGATAGTAACAACCATGCCAATAGATACTTTTAATTTGTTCATACGCACGTTTTTGAGCGTCTGAAACACTATCGCCTAAAGCTGTAACACATAGAACTCTCCCACCATTGGTATAGACTTGACCGTTTTCTAAACAGGTGCCGGCATGGAAGATTTTGCAATTAGTATCTGTTTCAGTAGGTAGACCTAATATAACATCTTTGGTATTGTAATCGCCTGGATATCCGCCAGCAGCAAGAACTACACCTAAAGCAGGCCTTATATCCCATTTTGATTTTACTGTATTTAGTTCGCCCTTTGTGGCAGCCAAGCAGAGCTCAACTAGATCAGATTGCATTCGCATCATGATTGGTTGAGTTTCAGGATCGCCAAATCGACAATTGAATTCGATTACTTTAGGATTTCCTTGTTTATCAATCATTAATCCGGCATAAAGAAAACCAACATATACATTGCCTTCTTTTGCCATGCCATTGACGGTTGGGTAAATGATTTCTTCCATAACTTTATTGAAGACGTCATCGGTTACTACTGGCGCTGGAGAGTAAGCGCCCATTCCACCAGTATTCAAACCAGTATCACCATCACCAACACGTTTATGATCTTGGCTGGTTGCCATTGGTTCGACATGTTTACCATCGACCATTACGATAAAACTGGCTTCTTCGCCATCAAGGAACTCTTCAATTACGACTCGATGACCGGCATCACCAAAGGCATTTCCCGCTAACATATCGTGTACTGCCTCTTCGGCTTCCTTTTGTGTCATGGCAACAATCACGCCCTTTCCTGCCGCTAAACCATCAGCTTTTATCACAATTGGTGCGCCTTTTTGACGAATATAAGCAATGGCTGGCTCAATTTCTGTGAAGTTTTGGTATTCAGCAGTTGGGATGTTATGTCGAGCTAAAAAATCTTTAGTGAAAGCTTTTGATCCTTCTAGCTGAGCAGCCGCTTTTGATGGGCCAAAGATAGTTAATCCAGCTTTTTGAAAACTATCGACAATACCAATCACTAATGGCGCTTCTGGTCCAACAATAGTTAAGTCTATTTGTTGCTCTTGAGCAAAGTTGAGTAGACCAGCAATATCTGTTGCTTTGATGTTGATATTTTCTAAATTTGGCTCAAGTGCGGTACCTGCATTACCTGGTGCAACAAACACTTTAGAAACTAATGGCGATTGTGCTGCTTTCCAAGCTAAAGCATGTTCGCGCCCACCATTACCAATTACTAATACTTTCATACAAGGTCCTTTCAATACTTTTATAATTAATGCCTAAAATGACGCATATTGGTGAAGATCATGGCAATATTATGCTCATTAGCGGCTTGAATTACTTCGTCATCACGGATTGAACCACCCGGCTGAATAACACAGGTGACACCAACCGCAGCCGCGGCATCAACACCATCTCTAAACGGGAAGAATGCATCAGAAGCTACAACTGATCCAGCAACTTCTAGATTCTCATCTTGTGCTTTTATTCCAGCAATTTTGGCCGAATAAACACGACTCATTTGCCCTGCACCAATGCCAATAGTCATCTTATCTTTAGCGTAAACAATAGCATTAGATTTCACAAATTTTGCCACTTTCCAACAAAATAGTGCATCAGATAACTCTTTTTCAGTCGGTTGTCGTTTGGTAACTACCGTTAATTGGTCTTTGGTTACCATACCTAAATCACGATCTTGTACAAGCAATCCGCCATTAACGCGTTTTAAATCTAAACTGGCTTTTGTGCTCGCAGACCATTCGCCACATTCTAATACTCGAACATTTTTTTTAGTTTGTGTAATGGCCAAAGCGTTTTGATCAACCGATGGTGCAATAATTACTTCAACAAATTTTTTATCCACAATAGTTTGGGCTGTTTTAGCATCTAATGGACGATTAAAAGCAATAATGCCCCCAAAGGCAGAAGTTGGGTCGGTTTTAAAAGCATTAAGATAGGCATTTAAGATGTTATCACTCACCGCAACACCACATGGGTTAGCGTGTTTAACTATTACACAAGCTGGTTCATCAAATGATTTTACACATTCTAATGCAGCATCGGTATCGGCAATATTGTTATAAGATAGCTCTTTACCTTGTATTTGTTTGGCAGTAGCAATAGAACCTGGCTCAAGATGTTCTTCCACATAAAAAGCTGCATGTTGATGTGAGTTTTCGCCATATCGCATATCTTGTTTTTTAACAAATTGTAGATTTAAAGTGCGAGGGAATTCACCAGCAGGCTTTTCAGTATCGCCATAATATGGAGGTACAAGTTTACCAAAATAGTTAGCGATCATACCGTCATATTGAGCAGTATGTTCAAATGCTTTTATTGCTAAGCTAAATCGATACTTGAAAGAGAGGCAATTTTGCTGTTTATCTAACATATCAATGATTGTGCTATAGTCCTGACAATCAACAACAATGGCGACATCTTTATTATTTTTAGCTGCAGATCGCACCATTGTTGGTCCGCCAATATCAATATTTTCTATCGCATCTTCTAAACTAGAATTTGGGTCAGCTACCGTTTTCGCGAAAGGATATAAGTTGACAACCACCATATCAATCGGTGCGATCTGATGTTGTTGCATCACTTCGTCATCAATCCCTCGACGCCCTAAAATGCCACCATGTATTTTAGGATGTAACGTTTTGACTCGACCATCCATCATTTCAGGAAATCCCGTATAATTCGATACTTCGGTAACAGGAATGTGGTTGTCGATTAAAAGTTTGGCGGTGCCACCAGTAGAAAGGAGTTCAATATTACGTTCAGATAAAGCTTTAGCAAATTCAATGATTCCTGTTTTATCAGAAACACTGAGTAAAGCACGACGGATAGGACGAAACTGCTGCATGAAAAAGCTCCGAAATTGATATTCTAAATCCAAGTCTGTGAGCGGCTATTATATATAAAACGAGGAGTGATGTTTAGTATTAACTTTCTGAAAAAATAATTACCTAATAATTTGTATTTATTCAATGATATGGTCATTTTGCTTATCATAAAAGTAAAGCGAGTTGACACTTTGGATTTTTCTTTCATTTTGTTCTCGAGTGCTATTGCGATATTTTTGAGGACATAGACCAATTCTTTTTTTGAAGATTCGCGAAAAATAAAGTTGATCATCAAATCCGATTGAACGGCTAATTTCTGCGATACTCATATTAGTGGTTTGCAATAACAGTTTTGCACGATTTACCCGTTGCTCTTGTCGCCATTCTCCAATAGACATACCAATCTGGTCTTTAAATATATGAGCAATTCGCGATGTCGACAAACACACTTTCTGCGATACGATATCAAGCGTAAAATTATTTTCATCCAGAGTATCAATTAAATAGTTGCAAACTTGTAGTACTCGGGTATCTATTTTAGGGGGATTAGTGCAAGAAGTCTCTTGTGCGCAACGTATCAAGAATTGCTCTAACATGCTCATAGCTAAATTTTCAGAATATATCGTATTTGATTGCCCTACCTCGACAATTTTTATAAATAGCTGTTCTAGTTCATCTTTTACTTGGGTATTAGGGCGATAAAATCCCGTTTCTTTTAATCGGTTTTCCCAACTTAATAAATATTTCCATGTTGATTTTGGTCTGAAATATACCCAAAAATGAAACCAATTATTCTCATCTTCTTTACGTCCGTATAAATGGGGTTCTTTGGGAGGAAAAAGAACAAAGTCACCGGGATAACAATTAAATGATTCATCATCACGATAAATAGTACCTTGGCCTGCATAAGTGAGGTTAATAATGTAACCATTTAATCCATTAGGACGATCAATGAAAAAATCAAATTTTCCTTCTTTTTCGATCGGTGTTAAACCAGATACAAGATGGACATTAAATGAATAACCAGGTAACAAAGGGTTATTTTGTTGTTTATTGCTCATTTGTCATCACCAATTTTTTGAAACTATTTTATTTTTACATAAAAATTTTTTTTGAATAGTGATAATTGTGAGATCTACATCACAAAACAAATTAGGTGTGCAGAATCGTCTATATTTATAGCAACAACATACCTACTTGTTTTATCGATAATTATTTATTCTTCCAAAAAACTCCATTTAATTAGTCTTTGAGGTGTTAGCGGATGAATAAAAAAATAACCATTGGATTGGATTTTGGTAGTGATTCTGTCAGAGCTTTAGCGGTCGACTGTCAAAATGGGAAAGAGTTAGCTACAGCAGTAGTTTATTACCCACGCTGGTCTAAGGGCCAGTTTTGTGATCCGCAAAAAAATCAGTTCAGGCATCATCCCCTTGATTACATTGAGTCAATGACTCAATCAATACAATCTGTTGTCAATCAACTTAAATCTGATGCACAAAATATAGTTGCTATTGGTGTGGACTCAACAGGTTCTACCCCAGCACCTATTGATGAAAATGGCGATGTGTTAGCTTTAAAACCAGAATTTATGAACAATCCTAATGCAATGTTTATTTTATGGAAAGATCATACCTCGGTACACGAAGCTGAAGAAATTAATAGAGTGTGCAAAACTGAACCATACTCTAAATATTTGGAATATTGTGGTGGAGTTTATTCTTCAGAATGGTTTTGGGCGAAGATTATGCATATTTTTCGTCAAGACAGTGCTGTAAAAAATGCTTCGGCTTCTTGGATTGAACTCTGTGATTGGGTACCCGCTTTACTTTCTGGAACGACAGCGCCAAATGCAATAAAGCGTGGTCGATGCGCTGCCGGTCACAAATGTTTTTGGAGCGAAGAATGGAATGGTTTACCCCCTTATGAGTTTTTTGAAAAACTCGACCCAAGTTTAGTTAATAACTTACCTTATCCTCTATTTGAAAAGACTTATACCGCTAATCATAAAGTGGGCACTATTACCCAAGAGTGGGCAGAAAAATTAGGATTACCAACATCGACCGTAATTTCTGGTGGTGCATTTGATTGTCACATGGGTGCCGTTGGTGCGGGTGCAAAACCTTATACATTAGTTAAAGTAATTGGCACCTCTACCTGCGATATTTTATTGGCAGAACAAAACGTTATAAATAATCGTTCAATTAAAGGCATTTGTGGTCAAGTAGATGGTAGTGTAATACCAAACTTTATAGGTCTTGAAGCCGGGCAATCAGCTTTTGGAGACATCTATGCATGGTATAAAAAACTCTTGTGTTGGCCTCTTGAAAAGTTAGTTTCAATCTCACCAGAATCTCAACCAATAGTGAAGGAGTTAAAGCATAAATTATTAAATGATATTGCTCAAGCTTGGGCAGAAAATCCAAATCTAGACACAATTCCTATAACGCTTGATTGGTTTAATGGTAGACGAACCCCTTATGCCAATCAACGAATCAAAGGTGTTATAACCAATTTAACGATTTCAACTGATGCTGCAACATTATTTGGAAGCTTGGTTTTATCAACAGCCTTTGGCGCTAGAGCAATTATGGAATGCTTTATTAATCAAGATGTGCCTGTTAATGAAATTGTCGCTTTAGGAGGAATAGCTAAAAAATCCCCGGTTATTATGCAAGCTTGTGCAGATGTAATGAATAAACCGCTGACCGTTGTGAGTTCAGAACAATGTTGTGCATTAGGTGCAGCAATCTTTGCGGCTGTAGCGGCCAATGTTTACGCCGATATTTCCACCGCTCAAAGTAGCATGTCTAGTAAGCTAGAAACCACCTTTATCCCTGATGAAAACAGGGTCCCTAAATATGAAGAATTATATAGAAAGTATTTAGTTTGGTCAGCATCTAGTGAACCCAACTATAACGCTTAACTTAAAAAATATGAATAAATTATAAAGGAGTCCATTATGTTTGTTTATTCAGAAGCTGAAATTTGGTTTGTTGCAGGTAGTCAACACCTTTATGGGCCAGAATCACTTGAACAAATTAAAAGAAATATTCAAGAAGTAACAGATTACTTTAATCATGAAGCAAATCTACCCGTTAAAATTGTTCTCAAACCACTCGCAACAAAACCTGAGGATATATATAACCTTTGTCAGGAAGTAAATTATTCTTCAAAATGTGTTGGATTAATCACATGGTTACATACATTTTCGCCAGCTAAGATGTGGATTAATGGATTAACTCATCTGCAAAAACCTCTTCTACAACTTCATACTCAATTTAATAAAGTCGTTCCGTGGGATTCAATGGATATGGATTTTATGAATCTTAACCAAACTGCACATGGAGGACGTGAATTTGGTTTTATCGGTTCTCGTATGCGCCAACCTCATTCTCTGGTAACAGGTTACTGGAAAGATAAAGATGTTCATGAGCAAATTGGGAAATGGATGCGAGTTTGTGTGGCAATTAATGCAGAAAAAACCATGAAAATCGTTAGATTTGGTGACAATATGCGCGAAGTTGCTGTAACAGAAGGAAATAAAGTTTCTGCACAAATTAAATTTGGTTACTCAGTCAACACTCATGCAGTTGGTGATTTGGTTTCAGTAATTAACTCAATTGCTGATGGTGATGTCAATCAGCTAATTGATGAATATGAAACACTTTATAAACTTGCTCCCGTCGCCCAAATTGGTGGAGAGAAAAGACAAAACTTAATTGAGGCAGCGAGAATCGAATTAGGTATTGAGCAATTCCTTAAACAAGGTAATTATGGCGGATTTACCACAACGTTTGAAGATCTATACGGTATGGCACAATTACCAGGACTTGCTGTCCAACGATTAATGGCTAAAGGTTATGGCTTTGCAGGTGAAGGTGATTGGAAAACCGCAGCATTACTAAGCACAATGAAATTAATGGCCAAAGGACTTTCTGGCGGCACCGCATTCATGGAAGATTATACCTATGATTTTACTGAAGGTAATGAGTTAGTTGTCGGCTCACATATGTTAGAAGTTTGCCCATCTATCATAGATGATGATGTCAAACCTTTACTTGATATTCAACATTTGGGCATTGGTGGTAAAGCCGATCCTGCTCGACTTATTTTCCCTGCAAAACCTGGTTTAGCAATCAATGCCAGTTTAATAGATATTGGTAACCGCTTTAGATTAGTCGCTAATGAACTTGAGACAATCAAGCAACCTTATGCACTACCAAAATTACCTGTAGCATGTGCAGTTTGGAAACCAAAACCATCGTTAAAAGTATCAGCTGAAGCATGGATTCTTGCTGGAGCAGCACATCATTCTGTTTATACCCAAGCACTTTCTATGGATTATTTTAAACTTTATGCACAACTGCATAAAATTGAACTGTTGGTTATTGACGAAAGTACTCGAATCGATGATTTCAGGAATGAGTTACGTTGGAATGAGATTGCGTATTGTAATCCTTATGCTTGATAAATTTATTTTAGTTCAATAATTGGAAATATTATTTCCAATTATTATCAAAATTACAGAATAAAGGGAATAAAGAGGTGGATATGAATACGTCTTTAACAACGAATAAAATGGAAATAAATTCTGCAAAAAAAATGACCTTTCTAATCGGCTTTTCAGCTGCAATGGCCGGTCTACTATTCGGTCTAGATATAGGTGTAATTGCGGGAGCTTTACCGTTTATTACTATTCAGTTTGAACTAACGACTCAGCTACAAGAATGGGTAGTGAGTTCAATGATGTTAGGAGCTGCTTTGGGGGCTCTATCCAATGGTTGGTTATCTTTTTATTTAGGTAGAAAATATAGCTTATTAGCGGGCGCCTTATTTTTTATTATAAGTTGCTTTGGATCAGCTTTAGCACCTAATGTAGAAGTTCTTTTAGTCTGGCGAGTTATTTTGGGGTTTGCTGTTGGTATTGCATCCTATACGGCGCCACTTTATCTTTCTGAAATGGCGCCAGAAAACATTCGCGGTAAGATGATTGCTGCTTACCAACTTTTAGTCACAATTGGTATTTTAGTTGCATTTTTATCAGATACTTATTTTAGCTATACAGGTGATTGGCGAATGATGCTTGGTATCATTTCTATACCTGCAATCATATTGTTTATAGTAGTGATTTTCCTGCCTAATAGTCCTAGGTGGTTGGCATCAAAAGGACGATTAAATGAAACTGAGAAAGTTTTAAAATCAATTCGTAGCGATCCTGTAAAAATTCAACAAGAATTTAATGATATCAAGGATAGTTTACAGGAAAAACAGGAAGGCTGGACACTGTTTAAAGCAAACAAAAATGTACGCAGAACAGTTTATCTTGGTATGGCATTACAAGCGATGCAACAATTTACCGGTATGAATATTATTATGTACTATGCACCAAAAATCTTTAGCCTTGCAGGATTTGAAAGTACCCAGCAACAAATGATTGCTACAATTATTGTTGGTCTTACTTTTGTGTTAGCTACATTTATTGCAATTTTTACTGTTGATAAGTTAGGACGAAAACCAATTCTAAAAGTTGGTTTTGGTATTATGGCTTTAGGTACATTAGTACTAGGTATTTGTTTGCAACTTATCGAAAATGGTAATCCATCATCATTTACATCCTATGCAGCAGTTGGAATGGCAATTATGTGTATTGGTGGTTATGCAATGAGTGCAGCACCAGTGGTGTGGATTTTATGTTCTGAAATTCAACCTTTAAAAAGCCGTGATTTTGGTGTGACTTGTTCAACTGCGACCAATTGGATTTCAAATATGATAATTGGTGCAACATTCCTTACATTATTAAATCATATAGGTGTTGCTCAAACATTTTGGTTATATACCGGCATGAATGTTTTATTTATCTTCATTGTAATTTTCTTTGTACCTGAAACCAAAAATATTTCATTGGAACGTATCGAAAAAAATCTGATGTTAGGTAAAAAACTTCGTCATATTGGAGATGATCATTGAGGTTTATATTAGAACAATTGATATTGTTTTATGTTTATTCCTGATGTTTTATTTATTATCAAACAGGATGTTAATATGTTTACTGAATTAAAAGAACATGTTTTAGCAGCAAATTTATTATTACCTTATTATCAGCTTGTGACATTTACTTGGGGGAATGTATCTGCAATTGACAGAAGTAACGGTGTTATTGCTATCAAACCGTCAGGAGTCGCTTATGATAAGTTGCAAGTGAATGATATTGTTATTGTCGATCTTGATGGTAAAAAAGTCGAAGGTAAACTTAATCCTTCAAGCGACACACAAACGCATATTGAGCTTTATAAGGCTTTTGAACAAATTGGTGGAGTTATTCATACTCATTCAAGAAACGCAACAATTTGGTCTCAAGCAGGGTTAGATATTCCAGCTTTAGGTACAACTCATGCAGATTATTTTTATGGAGATATTCCTTGCACTCGCCAGTTAACACCAACTGAAATAATTAACAATTATGAACTCAATACAGGTAAAGTGATTATTGAAGAGCTTAATAAACGATCCATTGATGTATTGGCAATACCTAGTGTATTGGTATCCGGACATGGTCCTTTTAGTTGGGGAAAAAATGCAGATGATGCTGTTCATAATGCTGTTGTCTTAGAAGAAGTCGCTGCTATGGCATTAGCTACACGCAATCTAAATGTCGGCATAAAAATCCAACAAGAATTATTGGATAAACACTATTTCCGTAAGCATGGACAAAATGCTTATTATGGGCAGGGTTAGATATTTTTGGATAATATCAATCTACTACAAGTAGATAAAAAAAATCAGGCAAACTTTTGCCTGATTTTTTAGAGAGTTAGATTAATCGTCACTATAGCCTAAACTACGTAGCGCACGCTCATCATCAGCCCAACCAGCTTTGACTTTAACCCATAATTCTAAATGAACTTTGTTATCAAAGAAAAGCTGCATATCTTTACGGGCTTCAATACCGATTTTTTTGATTTTTTCACCTTTGTTGCCAATGACCATTTTCTTTTGTCCATCGCGTTCAACTAGGATTAAGCCATTAATGCGGTACATGCCAGTACGTTCATCAACTTTAAATTGTTCAATTTCAACCGTAACCGAGTAAGGTAATTCATCACCTAAAAAACGCATTAATTTTTCTCGGATGATTTCTGAAGCCATAAATCGTTGTGATCGGTCAGTGATATAATCTTCAGGAAAGTGGTGTTCACCAACGGGTAAATGTTTTTTGACAATATCTTTGATGATGTCAATCCCTTCACCTTTTTCTGCACTAATTGGCACAACATCTAAAAAGTTAATTTTTTGACTAATTTCTTGGATATGTGGTAACAGTTGGGTTTTATCTGTTACATTATCAATTTTGTTGATAACTAACAGTATAGGTGCCTTGCAATCTTTGAGTTTGCCTGCAACCATTTCGTCATCTTCAGTCCAGTGGGTTCCTTCCACGACAAAAATAACTAATTCAACATCACCAATTGAACTGCTAGCGGCACGATTCATTAAGCGATTAATCGCTCTTTTTTCTTCAATATGTAAACCGGGTGTATCAATATAGATAATTTGATCATCGCCTTGGGTATCAATTCCGACAATACGGTGACGCGTTGTTTGCGCTTTACGTGAGGTGATTGATACTTTTTGACCAAGTAGTTGGTTTAATAGTGTTGATTTGCCGACATTTGGTCTTCCGACTATGGCAACAAATCCACAATGTTGTTTTGATTCTGTCATTTTATTCCTAATTGGTTTAATGCTTCTTGAGCTGCGGCTTGTTCAGCCTTGCGACGGCTTAAACCTCGCCCTAAGTATTGGTGATCATCGTTTTCAATTTTACATTGAATTAAGAACTCTTGCTCATGATTGTCGCCAGTAACTTCAAGAATTAAATAACATGGTCTTTCATGTCGTATACCTTGCAAATATTCTTGTAAACGTGTCTTAGCATCTTTTTGCTTAATACCAGGTTGAATTTCATCTAAGCGTTTTTGATACCAAGATAAAATTATGCGGCGAATGTTTTCAATTTCACTATCTAGATAAATAGCGCCAATGATAGCTTCTACTGCATCAGAGATAATGGATTCACGGCGAAAACCACCACTTTTTAATTCACCTTGACCTAAAATTAGGTAATCACCTAATTTGAATTCTTTTCCCATTTCAGCAAGTGTCTGTCCACATACTAAACTTGCTCGCATTTGACTAAGATCACCCTCATCTTGCTTGAGAAATCGATGATAAAGTTCATCAGCAATGACAAAACTTAATATCGAATCACCTAAAAATTCAAGGCGTTCATTATGCATTTTATTAGCACTACGATGAGTTAGTGCTAACTGAAGTAAAGACGTGTTTTTAAACTGATATCCAATAGCTTGTTGTAGTTGATTCAAATTTTTCATCACAGTTAGTGGATTCCACCTATACGGCTAAAACGAATTCCTGTTGGCCATTGATCAGGTTGTTTTTCAAAACTGATCCAGATAGTTGTAGCTCGACCAACAAAGTTTTTTTCAGGAACAAAGCCAAAATATCGACTGTCACCGCTGTTATCACGGTTATCACCCATCATAAAATAGTTATCTTGTGGAACAACCCATGTTCCGATCGGTTGACCATTTTGATGATAAAAATAACTTGTATCTTCCATTTTTCCAGGCGTTGTTAGAACATCGTGAGTAATTTCACCTAAGGTTTCTTGTTGAATTTTCATATCTAATGTAATTCTAGAGTTAGAATCAACAATACCCTTATCTTTATATTGTTCTATTGTATAGAAGTCTGGGTTTTTCCCCATTTCGTCCACTTCTTTCCAATTACTTGCTTGGGGTTGAGTATAATGTAAATCTAATGGTTCAGAACGCTGACCAACACAATTATTATCGGTTGATTGACAAGCTGGATAAATGAGAATTTTCTTTTCATTAGACAAATAGACAATTTTATCGCCAGGTAAACCTACAACGCGTTTAATAATATCTCTATTTGATCCATCGGGGTGTTTGAAAACCGCAATTTCACCGCGTTTTGGGTGGCCAGTTGAAATTAAGACAGTATTGGTGATCGGATCACGTAATCCATATGAAAACTTTTGAACAGCAATAAAATCACCAACTAATAGTGTTTGCATCATTGACCCTGAAGGAATTTGAAATGGTTCATATATAAATGATCGAATAACAAAAACCACAAAAAGAACAGGGAAAAACGATGCTAAATTTTCAATCCAGCCTTTAGGTTTTCCAACTTCTGCCAAAATTTTACCATCAATTTCACCATTAGCTTGCTTACGAATCTCTTCAACTTTACGTTGTCTAGCTGGTTTCCATCGGTACTTCTCTAAAAACCAAAAGATCGCAGTAATGAATGTTGCTATTGTTAATATGATGGCGAATAAGTTAGCCATTTTTTATCCTCTTTAACTGATTAATCTTTACCAACATGTAGAATAGCTAAAAACGCTTCTTGCGGTAATTCTACATTACCTACTTGTTTCATGCGCTTTTTACCTTCTTTTTGTTTTTGTAAAAGTTTTTTCTTACGACTTACATCACCACCATAGCATTTAGCTAAAACATTTTTACGAAGTTGTTTAACTGTTGAACGAGCTATGACGTGGTTGCCAATTGCAGCTTGAATCGCGATATCAAATTGCTGACGCGGAATAAGATCTTTCATCTTTTCGACTAGTTCACGCCCACGGTATGGTGCATTGTCTTTATGGGTAATGAGTGCTAATGCATCAACACGCTCACCATTAATTAATACATCAAGCCTAACCATGTCTGCGACTTGGAAACGTTTGAAGCTGTAATCTAAAGAGGCATAACCACGTGAAGTTGATTTCAGTTTGTCGAAGAAATCTAAAACAACTTCAGTCATTGGAATTTCGTAAGTTAATGCAACTTGATTACCATGATAAACCATATTGGTTTGTACACCGCGCTTTTCAACACATAGAGTAATTACATTACCTAAATACGTTTGTGGAACTAATATGTTACATTCAGCTATAGGTTCACGAAGTTCTTGAATGTTATTCACCGCAGGTAATTTTGCAGGGCTATCAACATAGATAATTTCATTTTGAGTAGTCAAAACCTCATAAACTACTGTTGGTGCAGTAGTAATTAAATCAAGATTATACTCTCTCTCTAATCGTTCTTGAATGATTTCCATATGCAATAAACCAAGGAAACCACAACGGAAACCAAATCCTAACGCACCAGAATTTTCAGGTTCATAAAAAAGCGAGGCATCGTTAAGGCTTAGTTTTCCTAATGCATCACGAAATGCTTCGTAATCATCAGAACTGGTTGGAAATAATCCTGCATATACTTGAGGTTTAACTTTTTTAAATCCTGGTAGTGGCTTGTCTGCTGGAGATTTTGCTAAAGTTAACGTGTCCCCTACAGGTGCTCCTAATATATCTTTGATTGCACAAACAACCCAACCTACTTCACCACAATGCAAGCAGTCTTTATCTATTTGTTTTGGAGTAAAGATCCCTAGGCGATCAACATTATAAGTCATTCCTGTACTCATAACTTTGATTTTATCACCTTTATTTAACTCACCATTCTTGATACGAATTAGTGATACAACACCTAAATAGTTATCAAACCATGAATCAATAATTAGTGCTTGTAGTGGTGCATTCGAATCACCTTCTGGCGCAGGGATATCATGAACGAGTTGTTCAAGCACATCAACCACACCTACTCCGGTTTTAGCCGAGCATCTTACTGCATTGCTAGCATCAATACCAACAATGTCTTCAATCTCTTCTGCCACTCTTTCAGG
This sequence comes from Gilliamella sp. ESL0443, assembly GCF_019469165.1. Classification (NCBI taxonomy): domain Bacteria; kingdom Pseudomonadati; phylum Pseudomonadota; class Gammaproteobacteria; order Orbales; family Orbaceae; genus Gilliamella; species Gilliamella sp. ESL0443. The sequence continues at coordinate 1,566,240 of NZ_CP048263.1, forward strand.
TTCGGCTGCCGGTAAGTCGATTTTATTAAGTACTGGTACAACCTCAAGGTCCATATCAAGTGCTGTATAACAGTTTGCAAGAGTTTGCGCTTCAACACCTTGCCCTGCATCAACAACAAGTAATGCACCTTCACATGCAGCAAGTGAACGAGAAACTTCATATGAAAAATCCACATGTCCTGGTGTATCGATGAAGTTTAGCTGATATGTTTGGCCATCTTTAGCATGATAATCTAAAGTAACACTTTGTGCTTTAATTGTAATACCACGTTCACGTTCCAGATCCATTGAGTCTAAAACTTGAGCTTCCATTTCACGATCAGAAAGTCCTCCACAGATTTGGATAATACGATCAGAAAGCGTTGATTTACCATGGTCAATATGAGCAATAATTGAAAAATTGCGGATATTTTTATTCATATCAATAAGTTATATTTTAGTTATGTACTGTTAATTATCGTTAGTGTTATTGGCTATAAATAACAAGTCAAATAATCACGAAAATAGAAGCAAACATTCTACACATTAATGGTCAGTAAGCATAGTGTTATCGAGAGGTTTACGGCGATTTCTCAACAATATTTTGGGCAATTCTTTCAATTGTCCCTTCAGGTAAATTACCAATAATAATAATATTTTTGTTACCCAGATTAGTTGAGAATATTGTTCTTCCGCCCTGCTGAATAAGTTGATTAGGTTGACTTGCTTGCTCTAAAGAGACATTTACTGTAAAAGAAAATACGCCATCAGAAAACAATTTAGTTGCAATATCAGAACTATAAAAATTGACATTATACGCCGCTATTTCTTTAAATCCTTTTGGCAACCATGCTAAGCGCCAAGCATCAAGTAAATTATTCTGTTTTTCGATTGATAATAAAATTGGGTAAGTTCGATTATCAATATAATTTTTGAATTTTTTAACATCGAAATCAACATCGATATCAACAACTTTCAATTGATTAACAATGTCATTATCATCATCAATTAAGTCTATTCGTAATGGTAAGAAAGTCTCATCATCGATCCATATAACATAGCTATAGCGATCTTTGTCTTTTGCAATTATTTTAACTAATTGAGCACCACGATTTGCCGTTCTAGTTTTACCTAATAAAATAAAATCATAAATATTCGCTATTGAATTAAAGTCATTATAAATTACATCAGGAAATGCCTCTGTTATGCGAGAACTAGCAATCGAAAATGAAGGGCTATCAGGTTGAAAATAACTGGTGGTGTTGTTATGCAAGATAATCTCTTTTGCTGGACCTTCAAGATAAAGCAATTGCGCATTAATATTTTCTTTTTTAGCTGCGCCTAAGTGATTATATTCAAAAGTTGAGCCAAATTGTTCTCTATCTTGTGATACAAAATGAATTTGATAATCATTGATTTGCACCGCTTTACTCATTTTATTTAATAAATTTAACGCTTCATTTGTTTCTGTTGCCATGGTTGAGGCAGAAAACAATATAAAAAACAGAGTAATAATAAAATTATTACTCTGTTTTAGCTTTATTTTTATTAAAGAAAATAGAAAATTCATTTTTATTTAACGGGCATTTAACCTTTTTTGTAATTCATAATCTTGAACGAGCAATCTAATTTTATCGTATTGTCTTTTTTCAAGTAATTGCTTGTCATTATGTTGTATTCCACCAACAGGAGCTACATTAACACCCATAGGAACAGTATTAAGCGTTGGAGCACCACTGGCATCATCCGATTGACCTTGATGATATTGAACACCAGCAATAATTGCTAATGTAACACAAGCAGCAAGTCCAACTTGGCTAACTTTAGCCACAACATCTTTAATTCGCACCCAAAATAGATTTTCAGCTTTAGGAATTGAAATCTCATCTTGAGAAGGTTGCTCTGTTAATTGTGGGTATAAATCATCATCCGCAATAGCCATAGCAACTTGATTGCTAATATCTAATGTTAATGAACTACCGTGCAATTCTCCTCGCATTGCTTCTCTTGCGATATGATAGCGATGCCAGCAGGATTGCAAACGTTCATCATGGCTAACGACATCAACAAAGTTATCGTCTGTAAACTCACCATCCATCAATAATGAAAGTTGCTGCTTCTGTTCTATTTGCATAGTAGATACCTTAATTTCTTGCTACCTATTTTAATTTGTTCAAACCACTAACTAATTAATGGTTTTATTTTTTCATCAATAGCATCACGTGCTCTAAAAATACGTGATCTCACAGTTCCGACTGGTGTACCCATAATTTCAGCTATTTCCTCATAACTTAATCCATCAATTTCACGTAGTGTGATGGCGGTTCTTAAATCATCAGGTAATGCTTCAATTGCTTCAAATACTACTCTTTCAACTTCTTTAGAAAGAACTAAACTTTCAGGGTTATCGACATCTCTTAATGAGTCTGCACCTTCGTAACTTTCCGCTTCACTTGCATCAATATCCGAAGATGGTGGTCGTCTGCCTTGCGAAGTTAAGTAATTCTTTGCAGTATTAACCGCGATTCGATACAACCAAGTATAAAAAATACTTTCACCTTTAAAAGAGCTTAATGAACGATAAGCTTTAATAAAAGTTTCTTGCACAACATCAGGTATTTCAGAAGGTAAAACATAACGTGATACCAAATGAGCTAGCTTATTTTGATAACGTACCACAAGTAAATTAAACGCATTTTTATCTCCGTTTAAAACGCGATCTACTAAAACTTGGTCTGTTATTTGCTCCCCCATTAAAGGCCATCCCTCATTATATTATCACTATTAGTGTGGCCCAAAATTGTGCACTCTAACAGTTAGATTCATAAATTTAAAAAAAGTTCCCATTATTTTAATAGAAATTTCATTTTCATTGCTAATTCTTTTATTTTTTATCATGTTGCATACTAAAAAAGTACGTTCCTCAACTTTTTTAATATACTTTTTGAACAAAACTAATTAAGTAAGAAGATTTCGCGTTCACCAGCATCGTTGTATGTAATTTGGTAAAATTGTGGTAAATTAAAATTAACAGAGCTACTGGTGGTAAACGTAAAGCGGTCATCAGATAATACATAAAAATCATTAATATCCTTGACCATGTTCTCTTTGGTACCGTTACAATTACGGTAAATTTCGATCTGATTATGCTCGTTTAAAATGTATAAATCAAATCCATTTGCGGTATCTTCAAAAAAGAATTGAATAATACCTTCATAAGCGACGCTATCTATCTCTTTAGGTAATTCATTACTTTCATCTAAAATATTTAGCGGTCTACCTTGAACTTTGTTGTTTGATACTGCACCATAAAAATCAATAGCACTTTCAAATTGATGGAATGAAACGCCAAACCGTTCGAAGAATAGATACCAAGACGCCCCATCAATTCTCAATGGCTTAACTTGTGTTGAATTATTTTTAGTTGTCGATAATCTCAAATCAACACAATTGTACATCAGCCTTTTCATTTGATTTTTAATTTCATTACTTAGCTGGTTACTATAACAAAAGATTTCGACCGAATTGGGTAAATCAGCATCTTTGTGCATACGATTGAGTAAAGCTTTTATAGCTTCTAGCACACACAAAGTACCACTAAAATGCAAGACCCGAATTTCATTCCATGAGTTACGATAAAGCAAATCAATTGAGCTAACCAAACTTAATTCTTGCCTACCATAGTTTAGAACATTAGTGCTGATTTCATCTTCTAACTTTAAATTAACCGTTGGATCGTTTTCTAAATTCAATATGATTGCTAAATGGCGTATTTCACACGGACCATATAATTGTTCTTCTGTTGCTGTTGGAACATCAATTGGAAAGTAATTTTTCAGATCTTTAATCAGTTTGGTGATTTTTTTGTTATCACGGTCATCACCATCATAATAGTAAAATTGAGTTGAATCTGAAATCAAACCATTAAAGTAACACCAACCAACTAATTTGACTAAGTATTTACTATATTCTAGATATTGATGTCCAACAATCGAATTGAGTTTAGGTTTTTGGTTATAAACATACCAACCAGCTCGATTAATCCGGTCTTCTTTAACATGGATAAAAGTTAAAACATCTTCCTGTAAATTATCAGAAATATTCAATTTCAATGTAGAGATTTTACCAGGAAGAACTTCAAAAGAGGCATATAATTTGCGAGTCAATATTGCAAGATCTTGTGGGCTAATCAATGAATCTAAATTGTTACGACGACCAAAATTGAGCAAATTTCGATAACCCGTCATCATAGTATGTAGTAATATTTCGTGTATTTCACGAACTTGTTCTATTTTCCAAGTTTTACTAGCATCTAATTTTTCCAATAATGATTGTTGCCACCCCCAATTTTGTACAAATTCATTTAATATGTCACGTCGCCATGACGATGAATTTGCTTTTTGTGACAATTTTTCATTCACTTTTAAATAAAAGCAATGTCTAACTAACTCCAGTCGTTGAAAATCTCTAATCTTTGTTAAATAGTTTGAGATCCTATCCAATAACATCGAGTATGAATCAAGATAGTGATGGGAATGGATTTCTCCTTTTTGAATTAATTCCCGCATATCAAACGCGATAGGCCTATTTTTTGGATAGATCGAAGAATAAGCTTCAAGTAATAATGTTTTTAATACTGCTTTGAATGGTGAATCGATACTTTTATACAGTTGCCATAAACTTGCACCAAAGTACTCTTCAGCAGATAAACCCGTCAAAGGTCCAAAATCAATCCATTCTTCGCGTTTGATGATATTCGATACAACTAATGCCTGGACACATTTTTCATAGGTTGGATAAGTGACGTCATTGACTGTAAAATCAGAAGGAATCGCAAACCATAACAGTCGTTTACCTGCTAAAAGGTTGGCTGAACGGTAAAATTCTTCAAGTAGTAATATGTGCTGTGCAGATCCACAGTTTTCACCCATTAGACATTCATGATGTTGGTTAATAAACCGATCGACGTCAACAACAAATAAAGTAAGTTTAATGCCGAGATCTTCAGCCCAAGTTTCTATTAATCTGCACTTCTGTATTAATGCTTGCTTTTTAACATCAGATAAACTATTTTCGATACAGATCCATATATCAAGATCTGATGAGGTAGATTGCCCGATGGAACATGTGCTACCCATTGAATATAATGCAGAAATATTGGCGTGATTTTTTTTATTTACCTCACTGAAATTGAACTCATTTTTTAACTGTTCAACAATTTCATTGGAGGGTTGATAATACGCAATACCTAATGGAGTCTCTTCGCCCACATAACCTGGCAGATTGGGATGGTTAAAATGAAAAAGAACAGGCAATAATGAAAAGACACGCTGAAATTCCAGAGACATACCACTTTGAGCACGTTCGTGTTTTAGTATTGCAAGATCATCAAGTTCTTTTTTTATATTATTTATATCGTATTGCATAGCATTATTCAGGTGAAACAGATGTACTATTGACTAACAATTTCTCCAATAATTTTCTATTATAGCGTAAAAAGAATGTAAATTTACAAATAAATGAAATAAATATTATGATCACCCTAGAAAAAATATCACAATCTTTGAAAAATACCAAAAAGCAATTTCAATTCATGAATAAAGCTGCCGTGTTAATCCCTATTATCACTATTGAAAACCAATTGCACCTGCTTTTTCAGGTACGTTCAAAAAAACTTAAATGGCAACCAGGCGATATTTGTTTTCCTGGAGGACGAGTTGAGTTATCGGATATCAGCCCTGAATATACCGCCAAACGTGAAACTTTCGAGGAGTTGGGTATTACGCTTGATCAAATTACAATACTAGGTCAATTACCTAAATTTTATGCCTCATTAGGCATGATAATTTATCCTTTTGTTGCAAAAATTGAGCATGTAGATAAATTGGATAACTTACAAATTAATCATGATGAAGTTGAGTCGGTTTTTATGGTTCCATTAGCATGGTTTATTGAGCATCCCCCCAAAAAAGCAACTATGTTTGTTGGCTTTAAACCTGATGATAATTTCCCTTTTGAATTAGTTCCAAATCGCACAGCAAATTGGCAAAAGAAATCGCAACATGATGTACACTTTTATCAGTATGGTGATTATGTCATTTGGGGATTAACTGCACAGATAATTAATTGTTTTATAAGCACCATAAATATAAATATTTAGCTGTAATGTGATGATTTATTACAAAAATAATATTATTTAATATCGTAATATTTCTTTAGCATAAAATGCTTAAAAATATATTCTTTACAAAAATTTAAAGTGATACCTACAAAAATATTCTAATTGATATATACTATTTAACGGTTATTTTTCTTTTCCACAATTTCCACATTGTTTTATCTAGCTGTTTGAAAGAATTAGTAAAAGATAGATCCCGAGAGCGTTTTTCGTTTTCATACTCTCATGCAATACCCTCATAGAATAAGCGTTACAGATTGTTTTTTTATTTTTATAACATAAATACAAAGGACATTATTATGAAACGTTATAATAAATCATCTATTGCATTAGCTTTACTATTATCTCTACCTATTGCCAATATTTATGCGGCTTTACCATTAACAGCAGAAGAAAGTAATAACTTAATTCCCTTCAAAGAAATCTCTGTAACCGGTAGCTACTTACAAGCACAAAATGCAGCAGATGATATATCAAAAGCTGCAGACGAAGTTGGTGCTAAATATTATCATATAACTGGTATTGAACAACCTTCTACAGGCACATCAACTGATCGTGCAATTGTTTATGCCGATGTTTATAAATCAAATGCACCTATTGCGGTAAGCAATGAAGAAGTTACTCACAACGGTGTTGTGCTTTATCCTCGTTCAAAAGCTCTTTATTATTTACCATTTGCAGTCGTAAAATTTAAAGGCGATTATAATAACACTTCTGAAATTTTAGATGCAGCGAGTAAAATCGCTTCTGAAAAAGATGCCTACGCGTTTTATGTTTACTCAATTATTGCTGATGATGTAAAAAATCGTGAACAAGATGTTGATGTTGCATTATACAAAAAAGAGGCGCCAGTTCGTGACTTTATCATTTCTAAAGCAATCGCAGGTCAAGATGCTTATGAAATTACGAGCGAAGCATTCAAAATCATGAAGCCATATAAAACAATCGTTTTCCATGGAACATTTAATAATACCAGCGAAGTTAGCGCAGCAGCACAAAAATATGCTATCGCTAACGATGCACACTTCTACTATGTAAAAGAAATATCAAATAACCGTGCTGAAACAGCGCAAACTGTTTATGTAAATTTATATAGATAATCATTTTTTCAAGGCTGTCCATGCGTAAAAACTCTTTTTTCCGCATGGATAGTTTTTATTCAATTTTTGCATGTCAGTAATAAAAAAATATTTTTATCAATAAATTAATTTTCCCACATTTTTAACATTTTTAACATTGAAATAAGTATCAACTTAATTGAAACGTAATGATTGTATCTTTCTATTAAATTTAAGAATTAAAAGGTAAGGTAACATGATGTTATTGAAAGGATTTAAATTTAAAAAGTTTTCTCAATTTTCAATAAGGTTTATTGTTTTATTTTCGATATTTTTAATGAGTAATTTAGCTTTTGCACTGGTAGCAGTCACAGCACAATCTATTAATGGCAATCGCCCATATTTTATCGATCCTGATGCGGTTGGTGTTAATGGTTCCCGAGAGTATGATCAACAAAACTTCCAATATTTTGGGATAAAATTCCAATCTCAGGTTTTTACGGGAATCAATGACCTAAATCGTCAACTAAAAAATATCAATTTCCCTCAAGTTGATCCCAATGCCACCACACCTAATCAATTAATGACATCGTTAAAATCTAATTATGGTCTTGACGGTACAATGATACCTTTTTCCATGTCTAATCCAGTTGACAGTCAATTAGTTGCTGATGATGATGGAGATAGTATAACTCAAATAACCCCACCCGATGGGGGATTTAAAATAGATTGGTTCTATCGCTATGATAATAAATCCTATTTATTACTTGAATCAGATAGAAACAGAACTTTTTGTGAGTTGGCAAGATTAGGTTGGAGTCCTTATATTAGAATTTCAGGCTCTATTGCTTTAGTAACGCAATATGGTGTTCCAAATTATAAAGTTTATCCAGGAGCTAAAAAAGATTTTTTGATTTACAATGCAATCAAACCAACTGTTTGTGCCAATCGTCCATCAATTGTGCATTCATTCCTCTTCGAAAATCGGGATTATACTGGTGATTGGGTCTATTTAACTTGGGGGGATGCTAATCAACACGTTATTGATTCTGGTTTCGTCAATAAAGTAAGTTCTGGTGGGTTTCCAACAACGGGATTTGATCAAGCCCGATTCCTTATGTTTATAGCTGGAGCACCATTTGATTTATCGACGATAACATCATCAAATAGTTCAAAAGGCGTGAATATAGAAATAAACCAAATTACTGTTGGTGATATAGATAGTCATCTAATTAATACAGGGCTTCAAGTAAAATTGACAGGTGAAGCAACGGATGTAAATCCTACCTTTACCATAAAATCTGATGGCGAAGATATATACACGTTTACGATTAAGAAATGGTTCACATCGCCAAGCCAAGATGTTTACCATTACAACCAAAGCGCAAGTGTTTGCAATGGTAAATATGTTGTTCCTACTATTGAGGATTTGACCAATAGCGACCAAAACCTTATAACCAATGGTCCATGTAAATCAGATAATAATTCTGATAACTGTTTGGCTATTACAACTAATCACTATTATCGTAGGATTGGTAATAGCCTTCTAGGAGAATGGGGTAATGTAACAAACGAAGGAAAACTTTATCACCACACCTACCCGGGTAATCATTTTCCTAAAGGTCATCTATATTGGACATCTGATGAACGAGATGCTACCAACCAATATACTGTTGGTACAACTATAGGAGCGATTGAGTGGCAACCCAAAAATAATGAATTAAATTTCGTCTGTGTACTTAAATAATAATTGTTCTAATCATTGCGCTTGTAGATTAAAGTGCGATGATTATTACTTTTAAGTTTGACTGCACATTAATTCATTTCTCGACAGCAAACTAAAGTATTAAGTTAGGTCTTAATGGCTGGGGTACCAGGATTCGAACCTGGGCATGGCGGGATCAAAACCCGCTGCCTTACCGCTTGGCTATACCCCAATTATAAAGGAGAAAAGATATCTGGTACGGGTAGTGAGATTTGAACTCGCACACCTTTCGGAACTAGAATCTGAATCTAGCGCGTCTACCAATTCCGCCATACCCGTGAAGAGGAATAACTAAGAATGTAAAAAGCAAAACAGATTAGCTAATAGATATCAAAATTTGCAGATTGGAATGGCTGGGGTACCAGGATTCGAACCTGGGCGTGGCGGGATCAAAACCCGCTGCCTTACCGCTTGGCTATACCCCAATAAAGGATAGATATTAAGATTAAATGGTGCGGGTGAAGGGACTTGAACCCCCACGCCTCGCGGCGCCAGAACCTAAATCTGGTGCGTCTACCAATTTCGCCACACCCGCATAATATACTTTCGGTTAAAGTATAACTTAATCTTAATGGTGGCTACGACGGGATTCGAACCTGTGACCCCATCATTATGAGTGATGTGCTCTAACCAACTGAGCTACGTAGCCATTTCATTCGCAACGTCATAACCAACACTGCGAGGCGCATTATGCTTGTGTTACGGCAAATCGTCAACCCTTTTTTTTAGATATTTTGAAAAAAAGTGACAATTGATTAAGATGCAATCAAATACCGTTTAATAACGCTTCAATTCGCCTTTTTTGTAACTCATCTTGAATCAACTTTCCTTTATAACCTTCAGCAATAATATTTTGAACATTGACGCCATGAGCTAATTTATATGCCCTTTCTAGGTACTTTGCTTGTGGAAATGATTCTGTTTTAGCATAAGATTGGCTAGCAATAATTAATTGATTAAGATGATGAGGATTACGCCAAACATCTATTCGATTGAATAAATCAATAATTTGTTCAGCTGTTAATTGTGTCACGTTTTCAACTTTAAGACGGTATTGCTGCACCATTATCGCTAATTTTGTATATTGATTTGGTGCTTTAATTTGTGAACAAAGTTTTTCTGCTTCAGTTGTTAATTCACCAAATAATACTGCAAAACGAACCGTTAAATCATCGGTTAATAAAGTTGATTTCTTTAATGCATCTGCAACAGTATAAGAAAGAGTTAATGATGGAAATAATATCGCCAAAGCACCACATTGTTTTAACACTTGAAAATAAACTTGTGGATCGGAACTTGCTAATGCCCTCTCGGTCTCATTCCAAACACGCTCTGGAGTAAGAGTATTTATTTCACCGGCTAAAACCATCTCTTCCATTAACTTTTGCGTTTCAGATGCGATTCTAAAACCTAAATGATAAAAACGAGCAGCAAATCGAGCAACTCGTAACACTCGTAAAGGATCTTCTCTAAACGCAGGGGAAACATGACGCAATAATTTAAGTTTGATATCATCAATACCATGATAAGGATCGACAAGATTACCATCTTCATCCATGGCAATAGCATTAATAGTCAGGTCTCGGCGGATAAGATCTTGCTCTAAGGTAATATCCTTACTAAAGTCACAAATAAATCCAGTATAGCCTTTACCCGATTTTCGCTCGGTTCGAGCTAAGGCATATTCTTCTTTAGTTATGGGATGTAAAAAGACAGGGAAGTCTTTACCAACTTGTTGATAACCTAGAGCTAAAAGCTCATCGGGTGTAGAACCAACTACAACCCAATCTCGATCAACAAGAGGAAGATGTAATAATCTATCTCGAACAGAACCGCCAACAAGATAGAATTTGCTCATTTAGCGCATCCAGCGATCTTTTTTGCGGCGCCCCGGCATAATAGCTGGCAAAATTAAACCTAATAGGAATCCACCACCAGCTACTAAGCCACCATAAGTAAACCAAGTAACAATAAGGTCTCGTCGCTTGTCATCAACTTGATTTAGCATTGATTCAAGTTTAGTGTCTTGTGATTTATTGATTTGTTCTAATTCTTTATTTCTAGCTTGTAGGCTTTCAATTGTTTGTTCGGCTTGTTTTAATTTTTCGGAATAATCATTGATAGCATTTTGTCTATACTGCTCTGCGTTATCAACCTTATCTTTATATTCCGCAAGTTTTGACTCTAACGTTGGGACAAGTACTTTAAGGCTAGGTTGATCTTTTAGTTTATTTGATTCAATCCAAGCCGAGCTACCGTTAGGAAGTTGTATCCGGGTGTATTTACCGTCAGCGCTTTTCTCTAGTTCTGCAACTTTTTCCCCTGCTTTAACTGCATTCGTATAGGCATATTGAGAACCTGGACCGCGGCGAAGATAAATATCAACATTTTCAGTCACATATTTATCTGCTGCTTCAACACTAAAAACCAGCGTAATTAAAGAAAATAAAGTAATAATATTTTTCATAATATTTTAAAATTTCACCCATGATTAAAAATCATAATAACACAAAATACTGCCTTTTCGCACAACCATTTGCAATAAAAATTGCTTAATTAGCCATTTTAGAAAAATAAAATGGAAACGATTACATTAATTGGGATCTTAATCACAAAATTAAAAATTAATCATATTAATTAATAAAAATTATTATTATTCTATATCCGAAAAGTGATTAACCTTTGGAGAGAATATGAATTGCCATCTTAGAACCCGCGATATAGATATTATCTTACGCACCCAACCTTATGCTGAACTCTGCTATTTTGGTAAACGATTACAAAACGTAAATCTTGATGATATCGATATGCTTATACCTGCCGTGCCCAATTCACGTATTGATATCGATGTCCCGTTCACCCTTTGTCCTGAGGAAGGAGTAGGAAACTTTAGCTCGCCAGGACTAGAAGGTCATCGAAATGGTAAAGATTGGTCACCAGTTTTTGTTACCAAAAAAGTAACCAAGAAAAAAAATGATATAACTATAATTAGTGAAGATAGTATTGCAAAACTTCGTTTGACTAGTAAGCTGATTTTAGATGAAACCGGTGTATTACAATGTCAAAATAGTCTGACTAATCTAGGTAAAGAACCATATCAAGTCAACCGTTTATCTGTAACATTACCAATTCCTGAACGTGCACAAGAATTAATGGCATTTAGTGGTCGTTGGATTAAAGAGTTCTTCCCTCACAGAACAAAAATCGAACATTGTGGATACCTGCAAGAAAACCGCCGTGGTCGAACTTCACACGAATACTTTCCGGGTATGGTAGTTGGTACCGATGGATTTAAAGAACAAACTGGTGAAGTTTGGGGTATCCATTTAGGTTGGAGTGGTAATCATCGTATCCAAGTTGCAGTGAAAAGTAATGGTAAGCGCTTTATCCAAGCCGAAGCACTTTATCTTGCTGGAGAAATATCATTAGCTAAAGGTGAAACATTAAGTACTCCTTGGCTTTATGCAACTTATAGTAATGAAGGCTTAAATAAGATGAGTCAGCATTTCCATCAATTTTTACGCCAAAATATTATCCATTTCGCAAGCGATAAACCTCGTCCAGTCCATCTTAATACTTGGGAAGGAATCTTCTTCGATCACAACCCTGATTACATCATGAAAATGGCGACAAAAGCAGCACAACTGGGTGTTGAACGTTTTATCATTGATGATGGTTGGTTTGGCAAACGTGATGACGATTATCAAGCATTAGGCGATTGGTATTTAGATAAACGCAAATATCCAAAAGGACTTGAACCAGTTATCAAACATGTAAAAAAACAAGGAATGGAATTTGGTATCTGGGTTGAGCCAGAAATGATCAGTAAAAACTCTGATCTTTATCGAGCACATCCTGATTGGTTACTTGAATTACCTGGCTACAATCAACCTGAAGGGCGTCATCAATACTTACTTGATTTACAAAATCCAGCGGTATTTGATTATCTACTCGAAAGATTAAATTGGTTACTCGGTAGTTATGATATTGACTATATTAAATGGGATATGAATAGAGAAATTGTTCAGGCAGGCCACGAAGGTCACCCAGCTGTAGTTGGACAAACTAATGCGGTTTATCGTTTAATGGATATTCTGCAAGAAAAATATCCTAATGTTGAAATTGAATCATGTTCTTCTGGTGGTGGTCGTATAGATTTTGAAGTGTTAAAACGTACTCAACGTTTTTGGGCCTCAGATTCGAATGATGCATTAGATAGACAAATCATACAACGAGGTATGAGCTACTTCTTCCCACCTGAGGTAATGGGTGCTCATATCGGCGGCAAAACTTGTCACACCACCTATCGTGAATTAGATATGAATTTAAGAGGATTAACAGCATTATTTGGACATATGGGTGTTGAACTCGATCCCGTGAAAGAATCGGCAGAAGAACAAAAAGGTTTTACTCATTATATCCGTTTACATAAACAGCTACGCCCATTATTGCATAGTGGTAATAGTGTTCGTTTAGATGTTGATGATAGCGCAGCTATGCAAAGCTATGGTGTGGTAAGTCAGGATAAAAAAGAAGCAGCATTTATTATAGCGCAATTGGCATTACCGACTTATGCATTAAGTGGTAACTTACGCTTAGTTGGATTATTAGCTGATAAGCAATACAAAATCGAAATTCTAGATCTACCTGATCACATTGATCCGCAAGTAAATGGCCACGCCATGAAATCATTTCCAAAATGGATGACAACAGATACCACACTGTCAGGAGATTGGTTAATGAATATCGGCTTACCATTACCTGTACTCGATCCTGCTACCGCAATGTTAATAAAAGTTACGGCAAAATAGCACGAACTGGTTAAAATTTAACTAATTTGAGGGGAAATTAGTCAATTAATCATTCCCCTTATTAATAAATTACAACTGAAACGATTCAGGCGTCAATGCTTTGTTGGCAAAGCCAAAATTTTGCTTTATTATCATACATTAAGTCATAAAAGTGAGCAGATATCTGTATCAGCTATTTAAGATAAGTAAGAACGTATTCTGTAATATTTCATAACTTCATTATGAATCATTTTTGGCTTAGTTATTAACAGCTCTACTTAACTTGATACCAACACAAAACTAATAATAAACTTTAAAAAAGTTACGGTAATAATTTAAAAGGTTTTTTTTATGGCGACAATAAAAGATGTTGCACATTTAGCTAAAGTTTCTGTTGCGACAGTCTCGCGAGTGATTAACAACGCCGAAAACGTTAGTGATACCACACGCGAAACCGTAAAAAAAGCCATGGAAAAATTAAGTTATTATCCTGATGCTAATGCTCGTGCATTATCACAACAAAACTCTAATACTATTGGAATTGTTGTGGCTGACGTATCCGATCCATTTTTTGGTGCTATGGTTAGCACGGTAGAAAGAGTTGCATCCAAAACAGGACATTTTTTGCTAATTGGTAATGGTTACCATAATGAACAACAAGAATATAATGCAATAACTCACTTAATAGAGCATCGCTGCTCATCACTAGTTGTTCATGCAAAAATGTTACCCGATAGCAGATTGATAAAATTAATGGAGCAAGTGCCAGGGATGGTATTAATCAATCGGCTATTGAAAGGTTTTGAAAAGCGTTGTATTGCTCTAGATGACCGTTATGGTTCATATCTAGCCGTAAAACATTTAATCCAGCATGGACATACTAAAATTGGATATTTATGCTCTAACCATGAAATTTCTGACTCGTCCGATCGGTTACAAGGCTATAAAGATGCATTAATTGAACACAATATTGATGTTAATGAAAACTTTATTGCCTTCTCCTCACCTAATGAAGAAGGAGGAGAACAAGCAATGATGTCACTATTGGAACGTAATCGAGAAATTACCGCAATTGCCTGTTATAACGACTCAATGGCCGCTGGTGCAATGTCAGTGTTATATGATAACGACATAAAAATTCCAGCAGAAATTTCCATTATTGGATTTGATGATTTGCTACTTGCGCGCTATTTACATCCAAAATTAACCACCATCCGTTACCCACTTCATACAATGGCTGAACAAGCTGCGGAACTAGCATTATGCTTGGCAAAAGGCGAAGCACCTTCAGCAAATTTAATTAATATATATACGCCCACCCTCTCTAAACGGTATTCTGTCTATCCAATTGAATAATTGATACAAAATATAAATTAATCAAAGTATACCTACCAATGTAATCGCATACATAAAAAATTAAAATTATAAAAATAAAGTCAATTAAATAAAAATGTATTCGATTACACAAATGTTAACTTGATCACTGTTTTCAATAATTGAATCATTATAATTAAAAAGTCAAAAAAGATTTTAGACATTATCAGATATACTTGAACAAATGGAGAGGCTTATGAATCCGTCCCTAGATGATATTATCAACAGACAAGATTGGAATAATCTATCTGTATTAAGCATGAACAAACTTGATACCCATCCAAAATTTCATAGTTGGCGAAACAAGCAAAGTGCTAAAAATAATGCTGATTCAAGTGCCATTATTTCACTTAATGGTGACTGGTTTTTTAGTTATTACCAAAATCCTAAACAAGTACCTGTATCATGGTTAAAAAAAGAAATAGATAAAAATACTATTCCAGTTCCATCAAATTGGCAATTACATGGCTATGATGCGCCTGTTTATACTAATATCCGATATCCATTTCCTTATAATCCCCCATTTGTTCCTGAAGATAACCCAACTGGTTGCTATTCTCGCTATTTTAAAATTGATAAAAAATGGTTAAATAAAGGGGACACAAGAATTATATTTGATGGTGTCAGCTCAGCATTTCATCTTTGGTGTAACGGCAATTGGGTTGGCTATTCACAAGACAGTCGCATCGCTGCTGAATTTGATTTAACGCCTTTTTTAAAAGAAGGTGAAAATCGAATTGCTGTATTAGTATTGAAATGGTGTGATGGTAGTTATTTAGAAGATCAAGATATGTGGCGATTAAGTGGTATTTTCCGTGGAGTTTCACTACTTAACAAACCAAAATCACATTTGAGTGATATTCATGTTAAAACGGAGCTTGACGCTTGCTATCAAAATGCAATATTAACATTGCAAGTTAACGTAAAGCATGACAGTGAGATAGACATGCTAAATGTCGGTATTGAGTTATGGCAAAAAGACAAACTCATTCTTGAACAAACGCAACCAATCGGAATATCTTTTGTTGATGAAAAAGGTGGATATAATGACCGAATGACATGCCATATTCCCGTCAATAAACCACAATTGTGGAGTGCCGAAACCCCAAATCTTTACCGACTAGTTGTTAGCTTAAATCATAAGAAAACCGGCTTGATTGAATCAGAGGCTTATAATATTGGTTTCCGAACTGTTGAAATCAAACATGGGCAACTCTGTTTAAACGGTAAACCACTTCTTATTAAAGGAACTAACCGTCACGAATTTTATCCTGATATGGGCTATGCTGTTACCGTACAAGCCATGTTGCACGATATCAAGTTAATTAAACAGCACAACTTCAACGCTGTACGTTGCAGCCATTACCCTAACGATCCTCGTTGGTATGAACTTTGTGATGAATTTGGACTATACGTAGTTGATGAAGCCAATATTGAATCGCACGGCATGTTCCCAATGTCTCGATTATCTGACGATCCTCGTTGGTTAGCAGCTTATAGTGAACGAGTAACTCGCATGGTTCAACGTGACCGAAATCATCCTGCCATAATTATTTGGTCATTAGGAAATGAATCAGGGCACGGGGCAAATCATGATGCACTATACTCATGGATAAAAAGCAATGACCCAACTCGTCCAGTGCAATATGAAGGTGGTGGTGCCAATACTAAAGCTACTGACATTATTTGCCCTATGTATGCCCGAGTTGAACAAGATCAACCTCATCCTAATGTGCCTAAATGGGCGATAAAAAAATGGATATCCATGCCTGATGAAGAACGACCACTTATTTTATGTGAATATGCTCATGCAATGGGAAACAGTCTAGGTGCATTCTATAAATATTGGCAAGCCTTTAGACAATATCCTCGATTACAAGGAGGATTTATTTGGGAATGGGCTGATCATGGTATTCGTTGCCATACCAAATCTGGCGAAAGTTATTGGGCTTACGGTGGTGATTTTGGTGAAGCGTATCATGATAGACAATTTTGTTTAGACGGTTTAGTGTTTCCTGATCGCCAAGCACACCCAAGTTTAATTGAAGCTAAAAAAGTACAACAACCTTTCCAATTTAAACTTGTAAACCAAAAACCATTAGTTATTGAAGTAAAGAGTGAGTATTTATTTTATACTACTAACAATGAAACATTAGAATGGGAATTGTTGGTTGATGGTAAAATCCAACTGAGTGGTAAAGTTAAACTGACTATTTCACCTAATAACCCTATTGAACTCAAACTTATAGATGACATTGATAATAACTTTGATGGTGAAGACTTACACTTATCACTCAGAGTTATCCAAAATAGAGCTACTTCTTGGTCTCCAGCAAAACACGTTGTGGCTTGGGAACAATTTAAATTAACCAATAGGTTTATTCCACAATTAGCATTTAGTAACAACAAAACATCACTAAAATTAACTGAAAATAAAACCGAATTTGTTGTTAATTGGAAGAACCAGAGTTGGCAAATCAACAAAAAAACTGGCCAACTTAGTCAATGGAGCAAAAACAAAAAACCACTATTAGCCAGCGCTATTGCAGATCAGTTTATACGAGCACCAATCGATAATGATATTGGAATTAGTGGTGACTTTGACAGTAATAACAATCCATATGCATGGGTCGAACAGTGGAAGGCGGCGGGTTACTTTGATTTAAGCCACAAATGTTTAGCAATAAGAGCATCACAAACTGAGAATTATGTGATCATTGAAGTTTTGCACAGCTACTCGGTAAAAAAACGCAAAGTTATTCAAAGTAAGTGGGTACATCAGTTTGATCAAGATGGTATCTTAACTATCTCAGTTGAAGTGGACATTGCCAATGACATGC
Organism: Gilliamella sp. ESL0443; assembly: GCF_019469165.1. Lineage (NCBI taxonomy): Bacteria > Pseudomonadati > Pseudomonadota > Gammaproteobacteria > Orbales > Orbaceae > Gilliamella > Gilliamella sp. ESL0443. Next base: position 1,584,224 of record NZ_CP048263.1, read on the forward strand.
CAGCACCAGCTCGTATAGGTTTGACGTATCAATTAAAAGGGATACCAAAACAGGTGAAATGGCTTGGCTTAGGACCACATGAAAATTATCCAGATCGAAAAACTTCAGCGATTTTTGGTGATTGGTCATTACCATTTTCTGAACTTTACACACCTTACATTTATCCATGTGAAAACGGCCTACGCTGTGATGTAAAACAATTAACACTTAATGAGATGATGATTACTGGTCATCAATTTAAATTTAACATCAATCAATATGGAACAAAACAGTTGATGGAAAAAAGCCATAGACACTTATTAGAACCACAACAAGACGCCTATGTCAGTATTGATGCTTATCATATGGGAATAGGCGGTGATGATTCTTGGACACCAAATGTTCACAGTGAATATTTACTAACCGATAAACATTATCGATATCAACTAAAATTTACATGTTGATTTACATAATTTCTTCAAAAAATTAAAGGCACAACTATTTGTGCCTTTTTATTTAAGCTAAATTCTCACCATCAAACAATTTATCAAGTTTCTCAATAAACTCTTGTTTTGGTAGATGGTAAAAAACGCCTTTATCCGGAAGCCCACGTAAGAATAGATAGTAAACTCCGCCAAAATAAGTTTCATATCGATAGTCGGGTAAACGACTTCGCAAAAATCGATGCAACGCCAAACAATAAAGTTGATATTGCAATTCATAACGATGCTCACACATTACTTGATTTAATGCTTGCTCAGTATAGGCCTCCATACCATCACCTAACCAATTTGATTTATAGTCAACAATATAATATTTACCTTGATACTCAAACACTAAATCGATAAATCCCTTTAACATGCCTTGTACCGTTTCAAAATCTAAAGGTGGACACTGTTTAGATAAATCATCGTATTGTTTGCATAAACTATCTAGTTGCGAGCTAGTCAGGGCATGGCGAATAGGAAAATAAAATTGTAGTTCATTAATGCATTTGCTATTTAAAATACTGGCTAATGTCGAACAATCTTGATGTAGCTTAGTTGTTAATACTTGTTGAAGCCAATCATTTAGTACCCTTAACCAAGGTTCATCCAAACCCAATTTTTTAATCGTAGTTGTACATAATTCATCGGCATTACTTGGCGTTAAATTTTCCATAATGAAATGTAACAATGTACCAACATAAGCACCTTTTGGAAAATGATGAATATCATATTGCACCTCAGATAATAAAGAAGCATTTGGCTGTACACGACTCTCACTCCAATCACTAGCTAAATTAAAACCATTGTTATGTTTTTGTAACTCGGTATAGCTTGTCACTCGCCAACTATTAGATAATTTACGTTTAAATTCATTAGCAGCCAGTAACATATTAGGAGCTTCTGTGGCAGTATACTGCTCCCCCAATATAGGTAATTGTAGTTCAACCAAATCAGCAAATTTACCAATCGAGCGTAATTGGCCTTTTAATAAATAATCAATTGCTGATTGACTCTTTTTCAATGATGCTAAGCCAACACTACAATGATAGATTGAGCGCGTCATCGCCACATAAAGTAATCGTAGATCTTCAGCTAAACGTTCATCTTCAATTTGTTGTTTGACATCATCGGTTAATAACCAAGCATAAGTGGGTTGATAATCATTATTTTTATCATGATAAAACTGACTATCTGAATTACGAAATTGGGCAGCAAATGGTATCCATACGATAGGAAACTCTAAACCTTTTGATTTATGGATCGTAATAATTTTTACTAAATTTTCATCGCTTTCTAAGCGTTGTTCATGATTTTCTATATTAGAGTCAGGGCTGACAATTTGCCTAGATAACCAACGAACCAAAGCATGTGGGCTATCTAGTTCATCAGCGGCTTCTTGCAGCAATTCGCCTAAATGCATGAAGTTAGTTAATGTACGTTCACCATTTGGGCTAGCTAGGATATTTTCAGCTAACTTACGCTTTTTCATCATCCGCCGCAACATTACTAATACACCGTAATATTGCCAAATAATCTGGTACTGTTTGAACTCCTCTATCAACCCTTCCCATTTATCTTGATCATCGATAATTTGCTCTAGCTCGGCCATTGTTTGCCCTAATAGTGTCGTCATTAAAGCTAAACGCAAAGCCGCTTCATTTTCCGGCATTAAAACAGCTTGTAATAGATATAGAATCTCTTGTGCTTCTTTAGATAGGAATACGCTATTGCGATTGGATAAATAAACGCTTTTAACCCCAAAAGCAGCCAATTTTTGTTGGATGATTTCGGCTTCGCGCCCAGTTCGGACTAAAATCGCAATATCAGCAGTGGTGATTGAACGATGCTCATCTTTATCCTTTATCAAAATTGTTGGATCTGTCAACCAAGTCACAATTTGCTTAGCGCAACAGCTAGCAATATGTTCTTGATAATCTGTTTTTGTGGTAACTTCATCAGGTAATAAATAGGCTGTTAACGCATTAACTTCACGTTGATTGATGATCAATCCTTTATGCTGATTTCTTTCAGCACTTTCCATTGGAAAAAAAGAAATATTTTCAAAAATAAAAGGATTATGATGATTGCTAAATAGTGCATTGACTGCATCAACCATAGACGATGAGGAGCGATGATTAACCTGCATAGTAAAATTATTTTCACCGGTTGATAATTTCGCTTTTAAATAAGTAAAAATATCCGCACCACGAAAACTATAAATAGCTTGCTTCGGATCACCAATAAACAGTAAACCGGTTGATTCAGGATAACAACCATAGATACGATCAAAGATTTTATATTGCACAGGATCAGTATCTTGAAATTCATCAATCAAGGCCACGCAATATTTTTGCGCAATACTTTGTGCTAATCGCTTTCCATTTCTAGCTCGTAAGGCGCGATTTAGCTGGCTTAATAAATCGTCAAAACTCATCTTACCAAGTTTAACTTTTTGCGCATAAATACCTTTTTGAATGACGCTAACGATATCCATTAAAATTTCGCTACGTAAATCAATAGCACTATTGCATAACCGATCGATCTTTTCAAAAACAACATGAACAGGAGGATCTTTATCTTGCTTAGTTTTTTCAATTAAAATCGATTGGCTAAATTTAGTTAATTCACTAGGTATTATGAATGATTGGGTGGGTAATTGAGCCCAAGCAGTCACTTTAGCAAACCAATTCGGTAAAAAGCGGTTATTATAAGATTGTTTATTAACTCCTGATCGAGCAATGATTTCAGGAAGATCTGCAACAGAATCTAACCACAGTTTTTTAACTAATTCGATCTGCTCAAGATGTTTTCGATAAAACTGCTCGATCTTTTTAGTAATGTCAAAATTCTCTTCTTGCGATTGATCAAATTCAAAATTTAAATAAGGATTAATATCTGTTAATAATGATTTTGGATCTTGCCAATAATCAAGAATTAAATAAACTAATGCTCTATCAAGCGGAACAAAATAGTGACGCCAAAAATCTTGGACAACTTGTAACTTTAGGTCTTGCTCATCAGTAATTAGCGTCTGCTCAAACAGTACCCCAGATTCAAAAGCATGGCTAGTTAAAATGCGTTGACAAAAACCATGGATAGTATAAATCGCTGCATCATCCATTGATTGTTGAGCTTGAGTTAGTCTTTGGATAGCATCATCTGTATCTTCAACTAAATCAATTAGCTGTTGATAGATAGGATCTTCATGACGACCTTGTAAAAGTCCTAAACGCAGTTCTTGGATATTTTGTCTTATTCGCGATCTAAGTTCTTGAGTTGCAGCTTTTGTAAAAGTCACAACTAAAATTTGATTAACCTCGAGCGGTGTAGGATAGTTATTTTTACCAATCCCAAGTAATAACCGGAGATAAATGAATGCGAGCGAATAGGTTTTACCAGTCCCAGCCGACGCTTCTATCAGCGTTCGACCTGTTAACGGTAAATCAAAAAGATTAAGTTTTTTTATTCCACTGCATGAAACCATTCTAACTTTCCTGCCGCATTGGATGATAGTTCAACACAAGCAATAGCAGCTGTAGGAAACATTGGTGGTGAAACATCTGGACATAATTCATTAACCAAATAACCAACTAAAGGAAGATGGGAAACAATAATTACATTCTCGATCCCACGAGCGGGAAGTGTCATTAATAAATCGACAATATGGGAAGGACTTCCACCTGGCACCAAAAAATTATCACTTTCAACTTTAGGTATGTGGCAGTATGAAGACAATTCAGAGAAAGTTTGTTGTGCTCTTAGATAAGGACTAACTAACCCTAAATCAAATTTGAAATCTTGCTGATTAAGCCATATACCAGCCAAACTGGCTTGTTTTCTACCAAAATCAGTCAATGATCGACTTGCATCAGATGAAGCAGAAAAAACTGCTTCACCATGCCTCATAATACAAATCTTCATAAAACAGGAATTAACGTAATTTTAATTGGAAGATCATACATTCTGCACCACAACAGAAAGTAAATTTAGCTGTCAATTTATAGCCATTTTCTACTTTATCGATGCTGCTATTGATTTCGCAAGGTTCTGTTTCAACATCTTTAGCTGCTTGTGTCAAAGAGGCTAATTTTGCTTTTGCTTCTGATTCAGTTGTGAAAATATTTTCATATTCTGCACTACAATCTTCATTATCAATAATTGTGCCGACATCAACACAACAACAAGCTGGTGTTTCATTAGCTTTACATTTATTTAGAGAATCTGTCATCCTATACCTCTGTTCACCGATTGAATTGGTATTAGTATACTCTGAATAAACACCAAGGGCAAAATGTAAAAAAGCTTTACCACGGCAAAAATTTTTAGCGTATATTAGTTCCTAATTTTTATATTTTTGAATTAATTTGTAATATTATGGAACACTATAATCACATTCGTAAAATGGCTATTTTAGTAGCGGCAACCTTCTTCATGGAAAATCTAGACGCTACGGTGATAACCACAGCAATTCCCGCAATGGCGAAATCATTTTTAACTAATCCACAAGATTTATCTATCGGTATTAGCGCCTATATGTTAGCACTTACAATTGGCCTTCCCGCGAGTGGCTGGATCGCAAATCGATTTACAGCTTATCGTGTCTTCTCGATTTCAATTATATTATTTATGTTGGCATCAATATTGTGTGCTTTATCAACTAACCTAACCATGTTTACTATCGCAAGATTGATTCAAGGTTTAGGGGGATCATTAATGGTGCCAGTAGGTAGAACAGTAGTACTAAGTCGAACTGAAAAACAGCATCTTGTTAGCACAATATCAATTCTCGTTTGGCCAGGTTTAATTGCACCATTGATGGGACCCATTATTGGTGGATTTTTTGCCCAATATCTCACTTGGCATTGGATATTTATCCTCAATATTCCATTAGGCTTTATTGCATTATTTTTCGCTCATCACCTATTACCTAAAGAACTACCTGAAAAACGCTCATTTGATATTGTTGGATTTATCGCTTGTGGCTTAGGCTTATTATTGTTTGTGTATGGACTTGAAATGGTTTCCCACTCAAATAGTCGTTTATGGCTAGCTCTCGGCACTTCCTTTGCAGGTTGCCTAATATTAATCTTCGCCTATTATCATCTCACGCACACACAATACCCATTAATTAGCTTATACGCATTTTCAAAACGCACATTTAGAATGACCTTCTTTGGAGGCTCACTAATACGGATGGGCTTGAACAGCGCTCCATTTATTTTACCACTAATGTTTCAAGTCGGTTTTGGATGGTCACCATTAACAGCTGGTTCCTTATTACTTTCACTATTCGCAGGAAATATCATTTTCAAAACCATTAATACACCTTTAATTCACAAGTTTGGGTTTCGTAAAATTCTAATCGTTAATGGTCTATTATTGTCATTTAGTTTTGTATTGTGTGCGCTCTTCACACCAAAAACACCAATCATTTGGATTATATTGGTTCTATTCTTTTCTGGTGGTACACGTTCGATCCAATTTACTACAATAACAACCTTAAGTTTTTCAGAAATTGAAAAAAACGAAATGCAAAGCGCTAATATTTTATCAACCCTTTTTCAACAACTAAACAACGTGCTAGGCATTGTTTTAAGTGCCTTATTTCTATTTATTGCGTCAAGCTATAATAAACATAATCAGATAATGATTGAAGATTTTCGGTTAGCATTATTTATGGTGGCAGGAATGACTTTATTGGCGATGATTGATTTTATCATGTTACCCAAAAATGCTGGCAACAATTTAAATGAAAAAAAACCTCTGCCATAAGATGCAGAGGTTTAAGATGAATTAAAGTTCTAAAACTTAGGTGCTGATGGGCGACCCCGTTTTTTCGCAAAACCTTTATCCTTAGACTCAGGTTTACTACTTCTACTTCCACGCTTAGCTTCAGATGGTTTACCTGTAACTAAACTCATTTTCATCGGTTGATTTAGCACTCTAACGCGCTCAAAGTGCTTAAGGATATCTTTAGGCATACCTTTTGGTAATTCTACTGTTGAATAAGTCTCGTAAAGTTTGATATTACCAATATAGCGACTACTAATATCAGCTTCATTGGCAATTGCACCAACAATATGGCGCACTTCAACACCGTTTTCTTTACCAATTTCAATACGGTACATATCCATCTCACCAACATCTCGACGCTCACGACGTTTTGGAGACTCACGATTATCGCCTCGTAAACGGCGCTCACCACTTCGACCATCACGATACTCTCTTGTTGGTTTAAAGACCGGATCAGGAGGAAGAATTAACGGACGATCACTTTGTGCTAAACGTAACAGTGCAGTTGCAATCGTTTCAAGATCTGCACCACTATCAGCTTGGATTTGAGTTAATAACGATTGATACTGATCTAAATCCGCACTCTCAAGTTGTTGTTGAACTTGCTGAGTAAATTTAGCCAAACGACGTTTTTCAAGCAATTCTTTAGATGGTAGTGCCACTTCCGGAATGGGTTTCTTGATAGTTTGCTCAATATTTTTTAGCAAACGACGCTCACGACTATCCACAAACAAAATCGCTCGCCCTGCTCGTCCAGCGCGCCCAGTTCGTCCGATACGATGAACATACGATTCAGAATCAAGTGTAATATCATAGTTAATTACTAAGCTAATACGCTCAACATCTAACCCTCGCGCTGCAACATCGGTTGCAATTAAAATATCTAACCGACCATTACGTAAACGATCGAGTGTTTGTTCTCGTAGTTGTTGCGTCATATCACCATTTAAGGCTGCACAACTATAACCGTGTTTTTCTAATACTTCTGCTACTTCTAAAGTTGCAGTTTTAGTACGCACAAAAACAATCGCAGCATCAAAATCTTCAGCTTCTAAGAAGCGCACAATTGCTTCATTCTTACGCATACCGCGTACTAACCAATAGCTTTGATCAATATCAGGAGCCGTTTGATTAGTCCCTTTGATTTGCACTTCTTTTGGATTATGCATAAAACGTTTAGTAATACGACGAATTGGGGCTGGCATAGTTGCTGAAAACAGCGCCGTTTGATGCTCTTCTGGAATTGAAGCCATAATGCTTTCAACATCATCAATAAAGCCCATTCTTAGCATTTCATCAGCTTCATCTAATACTAAACCTTTAAGATTAGAAAGATCTAAAGTCTTACGGTTTAAATGATCTAATAAACGACCAGGCGTCCCCACAACAATTTGAGGGCCTTGTTTTAATGCACGCAATTGCACATCATAACGTTGACCACCATAAAGAGCTAATACTTTAACCCCTTTTACATATTTAGAATACTCAGCACAAGCATCAGCAACTTGAATAGCTAGCTCACGTGTTGGTGCTAAAACCAATAATTGTGGCGCTTTCAAATTAGCATCAATATTCATTAAAAAAGGGATTGAAAAGGCTGCAGTCTTACCACTACCTGTTTGAGCCATACCTAATACATCATTACCCTCTAAGAGTAAGGGAATACATTCAGCTTGGATTGGTGATGGTTTGGTAAAACCAAGATCATTTAATGCATTAAGGATTTCCTCAGATAAACCAAGGTCAATAAAAGATATTTCTTTTGTCATGTAAACTCGCTTATAAATTTGCCTATATACGCTTAATATTTGGTTAGGATTACATTTGATCGTTATTAATCAAGATAATTCATGAGGATTACTGCATACATCACAAATTATGACTATACCAAAATAAAGAAGCCTATATAAATTTATGCCAGCTCACTAAATTGAAAATTTACAACTCACCCCAATAACTAACAACCAATACTTACTCAATCAAATAGCCATTTATTCTAATGCAATTGATATTTGAAAAAATACAATTGATAAGAAACATGTAAAGAATCGAGAATATATTTTGGGCAAATCAGAACTACGCTATAACAATATTTTCACTTTTAAACTGGCATGACCCTTGTTACTTTTCGTCAAGTAACTTAATTTCATAGAGCGCCTGTTGATGTTCAACAAAGTTATAAATATTATTTGCTAAAGCATATTTAAATAACATTTTGGCACGCTCACTGTTACCTTTACTCTGGTAATACTTACCTAAATAAAAGTAAGCTTCACAAAGGCGCTCGGCTAATTGCCGATCATTTTCAACACCTTGTTGAAGGTTTTGCATTAATTTAGATTCGCTTATCTTACCTAAATAAAATGCAATGATATTACTGCCATAACTCGATTTATCGTTAATAAGATCGTAACGTTTTTGTAGCTGAGTTAAGGCAGCTTGTTTATCTATTTCTTTTTCAATCAAATAAAGCCATAAAATCCGAATAGGCTCATTGACATCATATTTATAAAATTTTTCTGCATCAAGCTTTGCAGCTTGATAATGCCCTGTACGATACAGAGTTACTGCACGATTGAAATAGGCATAAGCATAAGATGAATCCAGCTCTAATGTTGTATTAAACGCCATCATCGCATTATCGAAATCACCGTCTCTTAACGCATAAGTACCCAGAAAATTATATACATCTGGAATTTCTGGGTTAAAGCTTAAAAGATGGTTAAAATCACTTTGTGCAAATGCTTTAAAACCTAATGAATCGTAAATAATTCCTCGTTCAAAAATAAGCTGCATCCTAGATGGGGTATCAAGATCGCGACTTGATAACTGCTGACTAATTTGCGCTATTTTCAATTCATCGTCATAGGTAACTTGCTCAGGAGCAACAAGTAACGGCTGAGAATTTGAACAACCTGACAAAATAATGACTGCAAGAATACAGCACAACATCCTCAGGTTGAATAATCTCATTTTTTAACTCCTGGTGAATAATATCTTATTCAGCTGCTGGCTCAACATCAGAATTCGGCTCAACAGCATCTTTCATACTTAAACGAATTCGACCTTGGCGATCAATTTCAAGTACTTTAACATTCACTTCTTGACCTACTTTCAAGTAGTCTGCAACTTTCTCAACACGGTGATCAGCAATTTGAGAAACATGAACAAGTCCCTCTTTACCACCAATAATTGATACAAAAGCACCGAAATCAACAATACGGGTTACCTTACCAGTATAGATTTTACCAATTTCAACATCAGCAACTAAATTATTAATACGTTCGATTGCATCTTTAGCCTTATTGCCATCAGTTGCCGCAATTTTAACTGTACCATCATCAGTAATTTCAATGGTAGTACCAGTCTCTTCAGTTAGTGCACGAATCGTAGCACCACCTTTACCGATAATATCGCGTATTTTATCTGGATTAACATTCATCGTATAGATACGAGGAGCAAATTCAGAAATTTCCTGACGAGGTTTATTAATTGCTTGTTCCATCACCCCTAAAATATGCAAACGAGCACCTTTAGCTTGATTTAATGCAACTTGCATAATTTCTTTAGTGATACCTTCAATTTTGATATCCATTTGAAGTGCACTCACACCTTCACGGGTACCAGCTACTTTGAAGTCCATATCACCTAGATGATCTTCATCACCTAAAATATCAGATAACACCACAAAGTTATCGCCTTCTTTCACAAGCCCCATTGCGATACCTGCAACAGAAGACTTAATTGGCACACCTGCATCCATGAGCGCTAATGAAGCACCACAAACTGAAGCCATTGAAGAAGAACCATTAGATTCAGTAATCTCTGAAACCACACGAACAGTATATGGGAACTCTTCTTTACTTGGCATTACAGCAGCAACACCACGCTTAGCTAAACGACCATGACCAATTTCACGACGTTTTGGCGAACCAACCATGCCAGTTTCACCTACTGAGTATGGAGGGAAGTTGTAGTGTAATAAGAATCGCTCAGTATACTCACCAGTTAACTCATCAATAATCTGAGCGTCACGTTCAGTCCCCAAAGTTGCTGTCACTAGTGCTTGAGTTTCACCACGTGTAAATAAAGCACTGCCATGCGTTCTTGGCAATACATTGGTACGAATATCAAGCGCACGAATCATATCTTTTTCGCGACCATCAATACGTGGCTCACCAGCAATAACACGTTGACGAACGATTTGACTTTCTAAATCAACAATAATATTGATAACTTCGTTTTCATCAAGCTCTTCGTCTTTCTCTTTAAGTACCGCTAACACTTCTTCTTTGATCAAATCGATTTGTGCATAACGAGCTTGTTTTTCAGTGATACGATAAGCTTCACCTAAACGAGCTTTAGCTAACTCAGATACGGCATTAAACAGCTCTTCATTTTTAGCTGGTGCAACCCAATCCCATTTTTCACAGTTCGCTTTCGCTACAAACTCATTAATATTATCAATAACAACTTGTTGTTGATCATGACCAAAAACCACCGCAGCTAACATCTGATCTTCAGTTAACAAATCAGCTTCTGATTCAACCATTAACACGGCACTTTTGGTACCTGCAACAACCAAATCTAAACGGCTTGATGCTAGCTCTTTAACTGATGGATTTAGCACAAACTCATCATTGATAAAACCAACACGTGCTGCACCAATTGGACCATGGAACGGTACGCCAGATAAACAAAGCGCAGCCGATGCACCAATCATCGCAACCAAATCAGGGCTAACATCTGGATTTACAGACACCACAGTTGCAATGATTTGAATCTCATTAACAAAACCCTCTGGGAATAAAGGACGAAGTGGACGGTCAATTAAACGAGCAATTAACGTTTCGCCTTCGCTCGGACGACCTTCTCGTTTAAAGAAACCACCTGGAATACGGCCTGCTGCATAAGTACGTTCTTGATAGTTAACGGTTAAAGGAAAGAAGTCTTGCCCTTCTTTCACTTTCTTATTAGCTACTACAGTCACAAAAACCGCAGTATCGTCCATATTGACCATAACCGCAGCTGTTGCTTGACGCGCCATAATACCCGTTTCTAATGTAACTGTATGACGACCATATTGAAATTTTTGATATGTCGGATTAAACAAAATAAATTCCTCTTGTTATAAATCATGTTGAAGTTTGATATTTCGACAGGAAGCAGCGCAATGCTGGAACATATTGATACACACTTCAACCATGTGGGGGATACTCAACAAAAGATTATTTCACTGTCACGACTAATGACAAATCTATAAATTATAGAGCTCTCATTAGTCGCGCGAAACATGAGACATAATCTTCTATTTTTATTAATTTTTCTCTACAAAGCAATTAAACATGCTTTTCGAGCTCAGCATTATAGCAAAGCCCTAAATTTATACAACGAAAAAGAGGCCTAAGCCTCTTTTCAAGTAGATAAATATTAGCGACGTAAACCTAGTTTTTGAATCAACTGGTTATAACGGTCAAAGTCTGTACGACGTAAATAATCTAATAATTTACGACGGCTAGAAACCATACGTAATAAACCACGACGGCTATGGTGATCTTTCTTATGCTCAGAAAAATGACCTTGTAAATCATTAATACGCGCAGTTAAAAGAGCGACTTGAACTTCAGTTGAACCAGTGTCGTTAGTACCACGACCATATTCAGCAACGATTTTCGCTTTTGCTTCTACAGTTAGAGACATAATAAACCTCTTAAAATAAATAAAAAAATGGAATGACCGATCTCTAATTCAGACATTCCTCGGTATTCATATAATCAATATATGAATTGTGCGCAATTATACTGGAATTTATTGAAATAGCAATTTGATTTAGTAATTTAAAACGCTTATTTAAGTTTAAAACCATATTCTTCTTGGATAAGCTTTTTCAACGCTTCAATATAATTTTGCGCCGACAAACTTAATTGCGCTTTTTGCGAAGTTATCCAACCGATTAAAATCTTCTCATCAACGGCTAAAGGAATAGACAAAATATCCGAACCATTCAAATCAGTACTGAGCACGCCAGTACTAATTGTATAACCATTTAACCCATGCAATAAATTAAACAACGTCGCTCTGTCACTTACATGAATACTTTTCTTATGATAGACGGTACTTAAAATCTCTTCCGAAAAATAAAAAGAGTTATATTCACCCTGTTCAAAAGAGAGATATGGAAAATCCTCCAAATCTTCAAGCGTCAACGACTTCATAGCAGCTAAAGGATGATGGGTGCTAATAAACACATGAGGATCGGCTTCAAACAAAGGATTAAAAGTAAGACGATGCTCTTTAAGCAGTCGCAAAATAACCTTTTGATTAAAATCGGTCAGATACAAAATACCCACTTCACTACGCAAATTGGCAACATCAGTAATAATGTCGTAAGTCCGCGTTTCACGTAAGGTAAACTCATATTCATCTGTATGATTCTTCTTGATTAAATTAACAAACGCATTAACTGCAAACGCATAATGTTGCGTTGAAATACTGCATAACTGCTTAGAGGGTTCTTTTTTTGAAAAATGTTGCTCCAACAATTGAGCTTGATCTAAAACCTGCTTAGCATACCCCAAAAATTCCACACCATCAGCCGAAAGTGAAACCCCTTTTGATGTTCTTACAAAAATCTCGATACCGAATTCGGCTTCCAAATCCTTAACCGCAGTAGAAAGACTAGGCTGAGTAATATAAAGATTCTTAGCAGCCTCATTAATCGAGCCTGAGCGAGCTATTTCTAAAATGTAACGTAATTGTTGAAGTTTCATGGCATCACTTAATGGATTGTTATAAGCAAATCATTTTGCAATATAAATTTAACTATATATTAAATATAATTATATGTGCAGTAAAAACTATAGCTCAAAAATCCAATTTAACAAAATAGATAGACTGTTTAATTTAATATAGCATTTTGTTTACAATATAATTCATTGCTGTTATTCACCTTTGGATCGTCGATAATTATCATACTCATCAATTATCTAGTATCAATATATCTTACCAGTTTCCTATATAGATACCACAATGATAACAAATCACTTCTTCAATTTAGTAATTAAATAAATTTTTACTGAATTTTGTACGATTTATCCCTATGTATATAGGGAACACGTACTGAAATAGGGTGCGACGTGAATGGTATGCCGGTTTATCCCTATGTATATAGGGAACACTTAAAAAAGCCGTCATTTAGACGGCTAAACTGCGGTTTATCCCTATGTATATAGGGAACACATATCATCAGACAAAAAAGTAAGTCCGGTGCTCGGTTTATCCCTATGTATATAGGGAACACTTTATTAAAAATCTTCAAACCATATTGAGTTTCGGTTTATCCCTATGTATATAGGGAACACGTTGCTCAGTAATGTAGCAATTACATGTAAATCGGTTTATCCCTATGTATATAGGGAACACTCCCACGCCCACGCAAATTACTATTTTTTTGCCGGTTTATCCCTATGTATATAGGGAACACAACAGAGTTAGCTGAACGATTAAATTTGCCTGCGGTTTATCCCTATGTATATAGGGAACACTTCGAACCAGTCGCAAAGCTCGTTTTCTATTGCGGTTTATCCCTATGTATATAGGGAACACTCAATTATTACCCTAGCATCATTTAAAGTCCGCGGTTTATCCCTATGTATATAGGGAACACCGTCTTTTACAATAGAACGTGCAGCCCAGTTTCGGTTTATCCCTATGTATATAGGGAACACTCTTATTATAACCAATTGTTTTATAATTAAAATATTAACCTGGATTTTTCTACCAACTTTTTTGTGTTTTTTTATATCTAAGATAATAATCATAACAACAAAGATATAGTGCTACAGTTTTGTACAAGAAATTTAAGAAATATTTATGGTTTAGAAGAAGATATTTAATATGAAATTATTCAATATCAAATAATTTTTGTAAAAAAGATTGAGGAGTGTATACCGTTTCATTTTTGTAGTCTTTTAACTTCAACTACAAAACAACAACAAGTTTGTTATGAAAACCCTACTTATTAGTATAAAACGGAATAACTAAAAGAAGTTTTCATAGATGAGTTTGATACTCATAATAGTGGAAACGGTAATAAGCATTGGTCTTATCAATTTTCGCCCTTTAGCGATAACCATTTTGGCCCCTAATCTTGCGCCAATAAATTGACCAACAAGCATAACAAGACCAATTGACCATACCACTTCTCCACCAACAATAAAAAAGATTAAGCCCGCTAAGTTAGAGGTAAAATTGAGTACTTTGGTATGTGCAGTGGCTTTGGTTAAATTAAAACCGGCAAGGGTGATATAGGCGAGTGCGTAAAATGAGCCAGCTCCGGGCCCAAAAAAACCGTCATAAAATCCGATAGCTAATGCTGGTAATAAGGCGAATTGGATTATGGTTAGACGACTTTTACGGTCATTTTCCCCAATGGTCGGGGAGAGTAAGAAATAGAGCCCAACACTAATAGTTAAGATCGGTAAGAGTAATTTTAAGAAGTCAGCTTGTATATGCATGACGGATAATGTGCCAAGCGCCGAGCCAATAAAGGCACAGGTAATTGCGAATTTTTGCTGTTTTAAATCAACCATGCGTTCACGAATAAAGTAAAGGCTGGCAGAGAAAGATCCCCCAGTACTTTGTAATTTATTGGTGGCTAAAGCGCTGGCTGGCGGTAAGCCAACCGCCAAAAGTGCCGGTACCGTTAATAGCCCACCGCCACCAGCGATAGAATCAATAAAACCAGCCAACATGGCTATAAAAAAAAGTAAAGCCAGTAATTCGTAACTCATGATTATTTTACATCACTACATTGTGCTCGATGTCGAAGATAATGATCCATTAAAACAATTGCAACCATTGCTTCAGCAATTGGTACTGCTCGGATCCCCACACAAGGATCATGTCGACCATGCGTCGATACTTCAACGCTATCACCATAAACATTAATCGACTGCCCGGCAATTTCAATACTTGGCGTAGGTTTTAAAGCAATACTTGCCAAAATGGTTTGCCCGGAGCTAATACCGCCTAAAATACCGCCAGCATGATTAGATAAAAAACCTTCAGGGGTAATTTCATCACGATTTTCACTTCCGCGTTTGTTGACAGTAGCAAATCCGTCGCCTATTTCAACGCCTTTGACGGCATTGATGCTCATTAGGGCATGGGCAAGATCGGCGTCGAGTTTGTCAAAGACTGGTTCTCCTAACCCTACTGGCACATGCTCAGCCACTATACAAACTTTAGCACCGATAGAATCACCCTCTTTTTTTAGTTTTCTTAGTAATTCATCAAGAGCTTGCAATTTGCTTTCATCAGGGCAAAAGAAAGGATTTTGGTCTACTTGTTGCCAATCTTTTAGTTGGCACTCGATATCACCCATTTGAGCTAAATAGCCGCGAATAGTGATACCCAGTTTTTCATGTAAATATTTTTTAGCAATAGCACCTGCAGCAACTCGCATGGCGGTTTCACGAGCTGATGATCGACCGCCACCACGATAATCACGAATTCCGTATTTTTTTTGGTAGGTGTAGTCAGCATGACTAGGTCTGAAGATATCTTTTATTTTGCTATAATCTTGCGAACGTTGGTCAGTATTTTCAATAAGTAATCCAATGCTGGTTCCTGTAGTTACCCCTTCAAATACACCTGAAAGAATTTTTACTTGATCCGCTTCGCGACGCTGAGTTGTGTAGCGAGATGATCCTGGGCGACGACGATCAAGGTCATGTTGCATATCGGATTCGTTTAAACTCAGTCCTGGTGGTACACCATCGACAATGCATCCTAATGCAATGCCATGTGATTCACCAAAGGTAGTGACTTTAAATAATTTACCAATTGAATTTCCTGCCATAGTTCTCTATTCCGATTTTATTTTTTATATTTAATTTATTTAAAATAGTGTTGATAAGCTTTTAAGTCATTATAGGTCAGTGAAAATACACCAAGTCCACCATGTTCAAAAGTTATCCAGTTAAATGGTACGTCTGGATACTGTTCTTGTAAAGATACCCAGCTGTTGCCGACTTCGCAAATTAATAAGCCTTCTGGTGTTAAATAATTACTTGCATCATGTAAAATTCTTTTCACTAAATCTAACCCATCAAGCCCAGCTTCAAGCGCCAATTTTGGTTCATATAAAAATTCGTCTGGAAGATCATTCATGTCTTCATCATCGACATAAGGCGGATTAGTGACGATTAAGTCATATTTGTTATCAGGTAATCCATTAAATAGATCAGATAGAATTGGGGTGACTTGATATTGCATATCGTGCATTTCAATATTGGTTTGAGCAACATCAAGAGCTTCAAGTGAGATATCGGTAATATCAACTTGCGCCTCAGGGAAGGCATAAGCACAGGCAATCCCAATACAGCCACTACCGGTACAAAGATCTAAGATTTTCTTTGGTTGACTAATAATTAAGTCTTTAAATTGATTGTTAATCAATTCGCCTATCGGAGAGCGAGGTATTAATACTCTTTCATCAACATAAAAGCAGTGACCACAAAACCATGCTTGATTGGTTAAGTAAGGTGTTGGTAAGCGATCAGTAATTCGCTTATTGATGATCGCATTTAATTGTTGTTTTTCATCGCTAGTTAGATTTGATGCATAAAACTCAGGGGGAATAAATAATGATAAGCCTAACGTTGCTAAGATAAGTTGTTTAGCTTCATCTATAGGATTATCTGTTCCATGCCCTAGAAAGATATCTGATTGACTAAGTTGTGACGTGGTCCAGCGTATATAATCCTGAACGGTGCGTAAATTTTCCATATTAACTCCGGAAGATCAAGGAGAAGATGAGGTTACTCGTCAGGTCATTAACCTTGTGCGAATATGTCTCCAGTAATGAGATAGAACCTCTGGGTTCTTTGCTGCAATGACTAAATAAATTTTAATGGCGGTGAGGAAGGGATTCGAACCCTTGATACGTTGCCGTATACACACTTTCCAGGCGTGCTCCTTCAACCACTCGGACACCTCACCTTAATTTAGCACCCGCTTTAAAAAAGCAGGGTGCATACTATAATTATCTGGACCAAATTAATCAAGTCTTAATTCATGCAAACAACAACGCCAAAAGCTGCAATAATGGATAAAATTAATACGGTTGCAACTAAAGCATATTTTAAGTCAGTACACATAGTCTTTTCTCCTTACTTTCGTTTTAACACTATTCAATTGGTTTATCTAAAGATAAAAATCCACCTAAGTTTTTGCTTTCTTCAATACTTGGATAATTAGGTATTAAGTCAAACAAGATCTCTACCGATTCATCTAAGAATGGATCTGGCTGTTTATAATCTTTAGGGAGTTCCTTTAAATTTTTAATAGGTGCTAGACCTGCACGGTTTAAGCGTTCATTCATACGCTTAAGGTCTCGCTCTTCTTTAGTTTTTTGCTCTGTTTCACGTTCATTTTTATTTAATGAGACAGTGAGATTGTCATTTTTTTTGCTATTAAATTCTTTAATGTCTTCTTCGATATAGTTGAATTCTGGGTTTTTATCAATTCGAGCTTCATGTTGCGATTTTAAGTTTGCTAATAGTGGTTTGATGTTTGCTACAGTTAAATAGTCTGCAGAAGGAATTTTATCCCATGGCATAGCATTATCTAAGAATCGTTCACCAGTTTCATCAACATATTGGCTTTTGGTCATTTCAATATCAGGATCAACACCCTTTAATTGGGTACTGCCACCATTAATACGATAGAATTTTTGGACAGTATATTGAGCACCACCAAGTTCAGGCCAGCTTGGGTGTAAACGAGCATCAACTGGGTATGAGATACCTCGTGAAGTTTGTACTGTTCCCTTGCCATAGGTGGTTTCACCAACAATTACTGCCCGACCATAATCTTGCATCGCTGCTGAGAAAATTTCTGATGCTGAAGCACTATAACGGTTAATCATCACAACAATTGGACCACTGTAGTCAATACCTTTATTTTTGTCATCATAAGTCGTGATTTTTTGAAGATTATCACGTACTTGTACGACTGGACCATTGTCAATAAATAAGCCTGTTAACTCAATAACTTCAGCTAATGAACCACCGCCATTATTGCGCAAATCAATAACTAGGCCTTGTAATTTTTCGCTGTTAGCTTCCATTAATAATGATTGAACCTTTTTGCTTAACCCAATATAAAAGCTTGGTATTTCAATAATACCGACTTTGCCTCGGCTATTATTGATAACTTTTAATTTTGCTTCTCGATCTTCAAAATGAATTTTGTCACGTTTAAGTTCAATGATTTTAGGTTTGCTGTTGTTGCCCGCTGGTAAAATTTCTAATTTTACTATGGTGTTTTTAGGACCGCGTATTTTGTCAACAATATCCTCTAATCGCCAACCGATTACATCTTCTATAGGAGAATTGCTTTGCCCTACCCCGATAATTTTATCGCCAACTGTTAATAATTTACTTTTTTCGGCTGGGCCGCCTGTTACAAATGACATGATTACGGTATAATCATCTTGTTGACTAAGTGTGGCACCGATTCCTTCGAAAGATAAACTCATTTCAGAATCAAAATCCCGTTTTTTACGCGGCGCTAAATAGCTAGTATGAGGGTCAATTTCGCGTGCAAATGCATTCATAAAGACTTGGAAACAATCTTCATTATTAGATTGTTCAATAGTTTTTAATACGCGTTTATATCGTTTAGTTAATACTTCACGAATCTGAGTCTCGTTTTTACCCGTTAATGCTAAATTTAGCTCGTCATATTTAACGCGTTTTTCCCAATAGTCATCAAGTTCTTTTTCATTAGTTGCCCATGCTAGGTCTTCACGCTTAAAATTAATTTCGTCTTTAGCGCTAAAGTCCATTGGACGTTGCAATACTTCAAGCGCATATTGATATCGGTTGTAGCGTTTTTGTAAAAAAAGGTTGTAGATATCGTAAGCTGTTTTTAGATCGCCATCTCTTAATTCTTGACCTAATTGTTCTTGGTAATTACGGAATTTGTTTACATCATCTTGAAGAAAGATAGTTTTATTACCATCTAATAATTTGAAATAGCGATCGAAAATTTTAGCTGAAAATGCACCATCTAAGGAAAAATCACGATAATGTGATTGAGTAAAGAAATTAGTTACTCGTTTGGCGACAACTTGATGTACTTCATCTTGTTTTAAAACTGGAATTTGTTCCGTTGCAGGAGTTTTGGCCTGAGCCGTTGTACTAATAATACATAAAATGAGACCGAATTTAACAAAACCTTTCAGTAACTTATTCATATAAATTCTCTATCGATTAATAATATGCTCAGGTTTGACTGTTAGTTCCATTCCTGTTCCTACTTTGACTTTGATGTGCTCTTTTTCAATAGTAATGATCTGTCCTTTGACTGGTTTTTGACCAACATTGACTCGAACAAAATCACCAATTTTCAAAGCTCTAGGTTTTCGAGAAGGTTTAGGGGCTGCTTTACGTTTTTGTTTTGCCCTTTCCTTAGCTTGCTCCTTGCTTTCTTTTAATTGTTGCTGAGCATGTTCCATTTGTTCTTTGGTAATAACTTCAGTTGGGTTACCATCTAAGTCAACGCGATTTGCACCTTCCTTTATGCAATATAGATAGCGCCAACCCATGGTGTAGGTTCTAAGTGCAATGCGAAGTTTGGTTTTGCTCAATAATTCACTATTTTCTAGGCGAGAGATAATATCTTGAAAGATGCCAATTTTTAAAGGCTTTGCTTCCCCTTCAATAGTAAAACAATTAGGAAACTGCTGGTTTAAATAATTAATAATCTCTTTAGTATTTGTTAATTGAAACTGATTTTCCATTGATTATTCCATTGCTACTAAAAATTTTCTGACGATAAAGTATATCTCAGCTTGTACAATAACACTAATTATCTTTTTTGTGTTTGTTAATAAAAGAAACAAAATCTTTGATACCATTTCGCATTATCCATGAACTGACAATCGTTTGTTCTTCTGCAGATAATTGTTCAAATGCTGTCATCCACAGTTGTAGTGGATTAATTGGCGAAACAACATAAGTTGCACTCTCTTCCTCAAGATACAAAGCTTTTTTAACTTCTATTGACAAGCTGCTAATGTGATACTCAATAGCTTTACCACGAACACCTGAACGTTTACGAGAAGTCCAGTTTTCAGATCTTGCTTTACGATTTATACCTTGTGTTGTTGATGGCATCCCTGCAATACTTAATAGTTCTTTTGGTGAGAACCACTCTTTCATTCTAATAATCCTATTTTTAAGAAACAAGAAAAAGTTATAGAAATTAAAGAAACTTTGTTACAATACTAAGAAACTACCTACCATTGTTATTTAAAGTTAAATTATAAACTTACTGGTTTTGATAACTAGAAAGCATAACATAGATATTTAAGGTTATAAACTAAGAAGGAAGAAAAAAATGGAGATTAAATCTAATGATTGGCATAAAGCAGACATTATTGCCGCATTAAAAAAGAAAGGGACAACTCTCGCTGAACTATCTCGTCAATCCGGACTAAGTTCTTCAACACTTAGCAATGCGCTTGTTAGACCTTGGACAAAAGGAGAGTCAATTATCGCTAAAGCACTCAATTTAAAACCCTCGCAAATTTGGCCAAGTCGTTATATAAATTCAATGACAAGACAGCCAATTAAGCGAGTTTTGAGAAAAAGTTCAGATAATACATCTTCAAATCATTAACTGACAACAATCTAATTAACACTTTTTTACAAACATATGGAAACATATAGAAACACTTGTTTTCATGTGTTCGTTTTTGCTTTATTCTTTTATCAATTCAATTCATCTATTTTCCTTATTTAAACTAACTTGATTATTTTCATCAATATTAATCCTATGCTATGATTAGCCATCTTTTGATATAAATCATAGTTTAATAGGCAATTATTATGAAAAATCTTAGTAAAATTTTGGTGCTTTTATTTTCAGTATTAGCATTATCCGCATGTTCACAAAAAAATTATTTAGAACAAGGTACCCCACTAAGTCATGAGAAGGTGGATAAAATTGTTGAAGGCTCAACCACTGAGGCACAACTGCTGCATATTTTTGGTCAACCAGCAAGTAAGGTTAGTATTAATGCTAACGAATCAAAATGGACTTATACATATCTTAAAAAAAGTTCAACCAAAAATGCAATTTTTGGGGAAACTCAATACGACATTCTTGAGGGTACGTTAGAAGTAGTGGTAAACCAAGGTGTTGTAACTTGGTTTAACTATTCGCAAAACAATAAACAGAAGAAGTGGTAATTATCATTTGATTATTAAGCACATCAATTAGATGTGCTTTTTCATCTATTTGCTTAATGATTGTTTTTACCGTTAAATCACCTTATTCTCAGATTTTCATTTCATATTTTGTTTAGATTCCATTCATATACTTTATTCCGCTCTGGACAAAAGTCTTTATTACGTTATACTCGTTTGCGAAATTAACCAGACAATCGCTGCTTTGTTGTAGTCCCTTGCAAAAGGGAGACAAACAGAGGGGAGGAAAGTCCGGGCTCCATAGGGCAGAGTGCCAGGTAACGCCTGGGGGGTGTTGGCGAGAGCGAGCATTCACGACTAGTGCAACAGAGAGTATACCGCCGATGGCTTAGCAATAAGATCAGGTAAGGGTGAAAGGGTGCGGTAAGAGCGCACCGCGCAGCTGGTAACAGTTGTGGCACGGTAAACTCCACTCGGAGCAAGGTCAAATAGGGATTCATTGGCGCGGCCCGCGTTGAATCCGGGTAGACTGCTTGAGCTAATGCGTGAGTATTAGCCTAGAGGAATGATTGTCCACGACAGAACCCGGCTTATCGGTTAATTTCACCTTTTTATTCTTTACGGTTTTGCTTTGCTTGTTTTTTATTACCTAACCAACGCTTTATTGCTAACCAAATCGAAAATACTAATCCTAATACCAATAAAAATACTGGTATTAACATTAATAAAGACATAATCTGTTTTTCGTATGTTTTAAAAATTGGTGATAAACCAAATAAATAGCCTAATGTAACAATCAAAAATATCCATAATGTTGCACTTACCCAATTGTAGATATGAAATTTACGGCTATGCAAACCTGATAACCCCGCCATCATTGGTAATAATGTGCGAACAAATGCAATAAATCGTCCAATAAATAGTGCTTGTAAGCCATATTTGTGGAATAGTACCTCTGATTTATGGTGATATTTTTCTGGCAAATGTGCCATCCAATTCTGTACAGTTTTGGTATTACCCAGCCACCGGCCTTGTGCATAACCGAGCCATGTGCCGAAGGCAGCACCAGCAATTAGAATTAAGTTTATAAGACCAAAATGAAAAACATCAAGACTTATCAATACGCCAGTTAGAAACAGTAAACTATCACCCGGTAAAAAAGCTGCGGGTAACACACCGTTTTCTAATAGAATGATGACAAATAGCATTCCATATAATATCCATAACACATCTGGGTTTGAGAGTGTTTTTATATCCATATGAACAAATGCTTGGTATAGTGTAATGATTGTATCCATTTAGCTTATTTTCTCATTAATGTATTATTATTAGTGGTTAATAGTACCACCTACGGTTAAATTATTCACTTTTAAAGTCGGTTGACCAACTCTAACAGGAACGCTTTGCCCTGCTTTACCACAAACACCAACACCTGGATCAAGTTCGAGATCATTGCCTACCATTGAAATCTGTTGCATCGTTTCAATACCTGATCCAATAAGCGTTGCACCTGTGACCGCCGTAGTAATTTTACCTTTTTCAATTAAATAGGCTTCTGAAGTTGAGAAGACAAATTTTCCTGAAGTTATATCGACTTGCCCACCTGCAAAATTAGGTGCATATAGTCCATAATCTACACTTTGGATGATTTCATCAAAACTCGATGTTCCCGCTAGCATATAGGTATTGGTCATTCTAGGCATTGGTAAACAGGCGTACCCTTCACGGCGACCATTGCCAGTCGAATGGCAATTCATTAATTTTGCGTTAAGCTTATCAAACATGTAGCCTTTTAAAACACCGTTTTCGATTAATACCGTTTTTTGACTTGGCGTACCTTCATCATCAATAGAGAGTGAACCTCGACGATTTTCAATGGTTCCATCATCAACGATAGTACAAAGCTCTGAGGTAACTTGTTCGCCAATTTTTCCTGAAAACACAGAACTATTTTTACGGTTAAAGTCTCCCTCTAGCCCGTGTCCTACTGCTTCGTGAAGTAACACACCTGGCCAACCTGCACCTAAAACAACTGGCATAGTCCCTGCTGGAGCCGGTTTGGCTGAGAGCAAAACTAAAGCTTGACGCACAGCTTTTCGGGTATAACTATCTACATAACTTTCACCTGTTTCCGCGTTAGTCGTTAAAAAATAGTCATAACTAAATCGACCACCACCGCCACTACTCCCTCGTTCACGTTTACCATCTTGTTCGACAAGGACGGATACTGATAAGCGAACTAAAGGCCTAACATCTGCACATAAGGTACCATCAGTGCCAGCGATTAAAATGTCTTCATAACTACCAATTAAGCTTGCTGAAACTTCAATGACTCTTGGATCAATTGAACGTGCTAACTTATCAACTTGGTGTAATAAGGCAATTTTTTGCTCTTGCGAAAAGCTATTTATCGGATTAAGCGATGGATACTTGATGATATTATTAGCCGTTTTAAATGGAGTAACCATAATTGGTGTTTGATTTTTAGTAATAGAGTTTGCGGCTAATACACTTTGCTCTAATCGAGCTAAAGAAAGCTGATCAGTATAGGCAAATCCTGTTTTTTCACCAATAATCGCTCTAACACCAACACCTTGATCGCGATGAAAAGAGGCATTTTTAATAATGCTATCTTCAAGAGACCAACTTTCGTAATAACCAGATAAAAAATATAAATCACCAAAATCAATTTGCCTTGAACTAAGCATATCAAGCAAATTTACTATATCTTGCTGATTTAAGTTATTTGGATTGAGTAACCGTTCACTCACTTGGGCTACGTTCATAAATTCCTTAATCTAATGATTATCAATATAAAAACTGTAAAATTTATTATTACATAAGTACTACATCATATTGTTCTTGAATATAAAGTGGTTCAACTTTTACTTCAACACGTTTACCAACAAACACTTCAACTTCTGCTAGCGCATGTGATTCATCCGTCGTTAATGCATTAGCCACTGCAGCTGAGGCATAAACCAAAAAGTATTCAGAGCGGTGAGCTTTGTATATACGAACAATTTCACGGAGTATTTCATTACAAACCGTTTCTACTGATTTAACAATCCCTCGACCTTTACATGCAGGACACTCTTCACAAAGTATATGACCAATACTTTCTCGAGTCCGCTTACGTGTCATTTCAACTAACCCCAAACCAGAGAAAGTGTTCACAGATGTTCGTGCTCGGTCTTTAGCTAAAAAGTCTTGTAAAGATAATAACACTCGTTCACGGTGAATATCTTCTTGCATATCAATAAAATCGATAATGATAATACCGCCTAAATTGCGTAATCGTAATTGACGCGCAATCGCAATAGTTGCTTCGATATTGGTGTTGAAAATAGTTTCTTCTAAATTACGATGACCTACAAATGCACCAGTATTAATATCAATGGTCGTCATAGCTTCGGTTTGATCAATAATTAAATAACCACCCGATTTTAATTTGACTTTACGGTCTAACGCTCGTTGAATTTCGTTTTCAATATCATACAGATCGAAAATAGGGATATTACCGCGATAATGGGTTAATTTGTTGGTAACTTCTGGCATAAATTCCTGTGTAAACTCAACCAACAAATCATAAGTAAGTTTAGAGTCAACCAAAATTCGTTCAATTGGGTCGCCAACAAAATCCCGTAATACTCGCTGAGATAAAGCAAGCTCACCATAGACTAAATATTTGCTGATTGGACGCGCCATTCGTTCTTGAATTTTTGCCCATAAACGTTTTAAAAAATTGGCATCTTGTTCAAGTTCGTGAGCATTTGCTCCTTCGGCAGCAGTTCTAACAATAAAACCACTTTCATCGGTAACATATTGTTCAACAATTTTTTTTAGCCTTTCACGCTCTTCTTCCGATTCAATTCGTTGCGATGTCGCTACATGAGCAGAGTTTGGACCAGGCATTAAAACTAAATAACGCGAAGGTAAAGTTATATCTGTAGTAAGTCTGGCACCTTTAGTCCCCAAAGGATCTTTAACAACTTGTACCATTAAATCTTGGCCTTGACGTACCAATTCAGAAATATCTTTAACTTGAAACTGTTCTTGTTCACTGTCCGATACGCATTCGGTATGCGGCATGATATCCGAAGCGTGCAAAAAAGCAGCTTTTTCAAGACCGATATCAACAAACGCAGCTTGCATACCCGGTAAAATACGAATGATTTTGCCTTTATAGATATTTCCTACAATACCTCGACGTGATTCACGATCTACGTGGATTTCTTGTAATATCCCATCTTCAATATATGCCACCCGAGTTTCTGATGGCGTTACGTTCATTAATAATTCGACAGACATAATGATCCCTTATTAATTAATAGCAAAGTTTCGTCTTATTAGTCGTAAGAATAGATAAATCACTATCCATAATACCCCATCAACAAAACTAGATACTAAAATTAAAGGTGAAATCGTTATGGTATGATAAATACTAACTTGAAACAGAAATACTAATATATTATAACAAAGCGAAACGGCAAAAATAATAATTGATTGTTGCCATAAAGCTAAATTACGGATTAACTGGAATTTAAACATTAACAAATAAGCCACGCATGAAAAAATAAATGCGTGAATACCTAAAAGCGATCCTGAGAATAGATCTAAAATGATACCTAATAAAAATGCCATGCCCATACCAATTCGGTGCGGTAATGCTATTAACCAATAGGCCATAATTAACATTAATAAATGTGGCTTAAACATATTATATTCAGGTGACCACGGTATGATTTGTACACATAAGCCAATTAGCAACGTTAACCAAATAACCAGTATACTAATTCGATTATTACCCCTCATGTTTTACTCCTTGATCGCCCCACAATAACAGTAGATAACGTAAACGTTTTAAATCTGCGGTTGGCGTAGCAGAAATAATGGGGGTGGAATCACTTATATCAAGCTTTACTGAACTAACGACAGCCACTGGGTACCCTTCTGGGAAGCGACCATCAAGCCCAGAAGTGACTAAAACATCACCAACTTTGACATCAACATTGTTAGGTAAAAAATCAAGCGTTAAATCGTTACTGCATCCATTACCAACAGCTACCATTGAAATATCATTTCTTAATACTTGTACTGGAATTGCATGTTGATAATCACAAACTAAGATCGCTCGGCTTGTTGATTGAGCGGTTTGATAAATTTGTCCAACGATACCTTTTTCATCTACTACCGGCTGACCTATATATACACCGTCATTTTTACCTTTATTAATTACCACTTGATAAACGTAAGGATCAGTATCAGCTAATAATACTTGAGCAGCCATTTTATGTTCATCATGTCTTAAAGGTGAACCTAATAGCCCTCTTAGGCGGTCATTTTCATGCTTTAAATGTTCAAGCAATAATAGATTACTTTTTTGTTGCATTAAGGTTTCTTGCAGTTCTGCATTTTCTTTAATTAGTGTCTCTTGTGTTTTCGACATTTCATACAGCGAATCAAATGATGATTTTGGTGCATTTGAAACATGATAAAGTGGCGAAATTAAGGTATCTAAATAATAACGAACCTCTTTAAAAGGACGATAATTGATATCTAGCACTATTAACGTCAAAGCGAGTGCCAGTGATATAAATAATTGAACACTCAGAGGCGAACGTTTAGAAAAAAGTAATTTCATTGTCCAGTATTTACCTGTTATATATCTAGAATTTAACTATTTTAAGATATGACTCCGCCGACAATGTCGGCGGAAAAAATGAAATATTCGTTACTTGCTAGTAATATTATTACTCTTCACTGAAGAGATCACCACCATGCATATCTACCATATCAAGAGCTTTACCACCACCACGAGCTACGCAAGTAAGTGGGTCTTCAGCTACAACAACGTGAATCCCTGTTTCAGCAGATAATAATTTATCAATATTACGTAATAATGCACCACCACCAGTCAATACCATACCATGTTCTGAAATATCAGAAGCTAGTTCTGGAGGACACTGTTCTAGAGCAACTTTAACAGCACTAACAATACCACTTAATGGCTCTTGTAATGCTTCTAAGATTTCATTCGAGTTTAGTGTAAAACTACGTGGCACACCTTCAGCTAAGTTACGACCACGTACTTCGATTTCAAGGACTTCATCACCTGGATAAGCACTTCCAATGAAGTGTTTAATTTTTTCTGCGGTCGCTTCACCAATTAATGCACCATAATTACGACGAACATAATTGATTATTGCTTCATCAAAACGGTCTCCACCAATGCGCGCAGAAGCGGAATAAACTACACCATTTAATGAAATAACAGCAACTTCTGTTGTACCGCCACCGATATCAACAACCATTGAGCCAGTTGGTGCAGAAACTGGTAAATCAGCACCAATTGCCGCAGCCATTGGTTCTTCAATTAAATAAACTTCACGAGCACCAGCACCTAATGCTGATTCACGAATAGCACGACGTTCCACTTGGGTTGCGCCAACTGGCACACAAACCAATACACGAGGGCTTGGTCTTAAGAAGCTATGGCTGTGAACTTGTCGAATAAAATACTGTAACATTTTTTCAGTGACGGAAAAGTCTGCAATCACACCGTCTTTCATTGGTCTGATAGCTGCAATATTACCAGGTGTCCGCCCTAGCATCTGTTTCGCAGCATGGCCAACGGCAGCAACACTTTTAGGTGTTCCTGAGCGATCTTGACGAATGGCAACAACTGAAGGTTCGTTAAGCACAATGCCTTGCCCTTTTACATAAATAAGCGTGTTGGCTGTACCTAAATCAATCGATAAATCATTTGAAAACAAGCCGCGAACTTTTTTGAACATAATAAAAACTCTTCCTAGAATTAATCTTGTTTAAATATATTTGAGTATTAGAAGCAAACTTAGGCGTCTACAGAATATATATTTTAATTTTATCCGACAAATAATAGTTCATTTAGCAGATAAAAACCACAGCCAGCCTCAATAATAATTAAGGGTTATATTGTATCGCAATTTAAAAATAATACCTAGAAAATAGTATAACAAGTGTTTGTAAAGGAGATATATAATGACAAAATATGATTTACAGTGTATCCTTCCGCGTTAATGTTGAGTTACTATTTTTAGTATCGAATTAAAAGATTACTTTTAAGATATTAAAGGTACATTAAAATAATTGTTATTTATATCAAATAAACACGGTGTAATTCATGGATATACGTAAAATTAAAAAGTTAATTGAATTAGTAGAAGAATCAGGTATTTCTGAGCTTGAAATTTCTGAGGGTGAAGAATCGGTTCGAATTAGTCGGTCGACACCTACCTATACAGCTCCAGTGCAAAACATTCAAATTCCCCAACCGGTTGCTGTTCCTGCTCCAACAGTCACTGCGGCTACAGTTGAAGCAGAAGTCATCACAGAAACTAATAGTGGCACAACCATAAAATCACCAATGGTTGGTACGTTCTATCGAACTCCAAGCCCTGAATCTAAAGCATTTGTTGAAGTCGGTCAATCTGTAAATGTTGGTGATGTGCTTTGCATTGTTGAAGCAATGAAAATGATGAACCAAATTGAATCAGAAAAAGCAGGGACTATTAAAGCTATCTTAGTTGAAAATGGTCAACCAGTTGAATTCGATCAACCACTATTCATTATTGAATAATCAGAATTATTTGTTAACTTAGACGATTAAGAGATTGAATATGCTTGATAAAATTCTTATTGCTAACCGCGGAGAAATCGCTCTTCGTATTTTAAGAGCATGTAAAGAACTTGGAATTAAAACTGTCGCTGTTCACTCTTCGGCAGATAAAGACTTAAAACATGTGCTACTTGCAGACGAAACCGTTTGTATAGGTCCAGCAGCTTCAGCCAAAAGTTATCTTAATATCCCTGCATTAATCTCTGCTGCCGAAGTAACCGGCGCAGCAGCTATTCATCCTGGATATGGATTTTTATCAGAAAATGCGGATTTTGCTGAACAAGTTGAACGTTCAGGCTTTATATTTATCGGTCCAAAACCTGATACTATTCGTTTAATGGGTGATAAAGTTTCAGCCATTGAAGCAATGAAAAAAGCAGGCGTACCTTGTGTTCCTGGTTCTGATGGTCCTCTTGGCAGTAATATGGACCTTAATAAGCAAATTGCTAAAAAAATTGGTTATCCAGTTATTATTAAAGCGTCTGGCGGCGGCGGTGGTCGTGGAATGCGTATTGTTCGTGAAGAAAAAGATCTCGAACAATCAATCAAAATGACTAAACTTGAAGCAAAAACCGCATTTAATAATGATATGGTTTACATGGAAAAATTCCTAGAAAACCCACGCCATATCGAAATACAGGTTTTATCTGATGGGCAAGGTCATGCAGTTTATTTAGGTGAACGCGATTGTTCAATGCAAAGACGTCACCAAAAAGTACTTGAAGAAGCACCAGCGGTTGGTATTACACCGAAAATGCGTAAATTCATCGGTGAACGTTGTGTTAATGCATGTATCGAGATTGGATATCGTGGTGCAGGTACTTTTGAGTTCTTATTTGAAAATGGTGAATTCTACTTCATCGAAATGAATACTCGTATTCAAGTAGAACACCCAGTTACTGAAATGGTTACTGGAGTTGATCTTATTCGTGAACAAATTCTGATTGCAGCTGGACAACCTTTGTCAATTAAGCAAAGTGACATTGAAATTAAAGGCCATGCAATTGAATGCCGAATCAATGCCGAAGATCCTAAAACATTTATGCCATCTCCGGGCAAAATAACACGTTTCCATGCTCCGGGAGGATTTGGTATCCGTTGGGAATCACATATATATGCTGGCTATACTGTACCACCATATTATGATTCAATGATCGGTAAATTAATCGCCTATGGTGAAACTCGTGAAGTCGCTATTGCCCGCATGAAGAATGCATTAGCAGAACTGGTTATTGATGGTATAAAAACCAATATCGAACTTCATCTAGAGATTTTAAATGATGAAGGCTTCATAAAAGGTGGCACGAACATTCACTATTTAGAAAAGAAATTAGGTATTTATGAGTAAAATAAGCCCTCAATAATTTGAGGGCTTATTGCTGTATAGAAGTAAATAAAGTATAGGTAATACATATGAAAAATTGGAAAAAAAGCGCTGAAGAAATTTTAACATTAGGTCCAGTAGTTCCTGTTATTGTTATTGAGCGTTTAGAAGATGCCGTTCCTTTAGCAAAAGCATTGATTGCTGGTGGCGTGAAGGTTTTAGAAGTCACCTTAAGAACAGCTTGTGCACTTGACGCAATTAAGAAAATTATTAACGAAGTTCCAGAAGCTGTAGTCGGTGCCGGTACTGTAACCACAGTAGAGCAACTTAAACAAGTAACTGAAGCGGGTGTAGAATTTATCATCACTCCGGGTATTACTGACTCTATTTTAAAAGCAGCAGTTGAAGGTCCTGTGCCAGTTATTCCTGGGATTGCAACCATTTCAGAATTATTAACAGCTCAAGAATATGGTTTAACAGCATTAAAATTCTTCCCTGCTGAAATTAATGGCGGTGTTGCTGCGTTAAAAGCGTTTGCTGGTCCTTGTGGTTATATGAAATTCTGCCCGACAGGTGGTGTGAATCCTAAAAACTATCGCGATTATTTAGCGCTTGATAATGTTCTTTGCGTTGGTGGAACTTGGTTTATTCCAACTGATGCAATTGCTAAAGGTGATTTTGCTAAAATTACTGAAATGGCAAAAGAAGCCGTTGCAGGAGCAAAATAAGTTTTATCTTACCGCCGATATAAGTCGGCGGTTTAGTCTGATTTGTCTAACTTCTAAGCCCTCTTCCACTTTCAATTATTCGCCATGCTATAAAATATAAAATGCTAACAAATAATATAAGCATCGAAAAAGTAATAACTAATGAAACATCACTAATACCTAAAAAACCATAGCGAAAACCATTGATCATATAAACAATAGGATTAAGTTTAGAAACCCATTGCCAAAAAGTCGGTAACATAGTGATTGAATAAAAAACTCCGCCCAAGTAAGTTAACGGTGTTAATACAAAGGTTGGAATAATACTTATATCATCAAATGATTTTGCAAATACTGCATTTAACAATCCAGCTAATGAAAACAAAATTGAGGTTAATAATAAGGTGAAAACTACAAAAGTCCACGAATGAACTTCATATCTAACAAAAAATAACGATACAGCAGTGACCAACACACCAGTTAATAAACCACGCATTACACCACCACCAACATATCCCCAAATAATAATATGAGTCGGAACAGGAGCAACAAGTATTTCTTCAATATTACGTTGAAATTTAGCACTAAAAAATGAAGAACAGACGTTTGTATATGAATTGGTTATGACCGACATCATAATTAAACCAGGCACAATGAATGCCATATAACTAAAGCCACCCATATCACCAACTCGCGAACCGATTAAATTACCGAAAATAATAAAATATAGTGACATTGTAATAACAGGAGGAATCAGTGTTTGGATCCAAATTCTTAAAAATCGGGTAACTTCTTTACGCCAAATACTTTTTAAGGCAATCCAATATAAATTATTCATCAATAGCTCCTTTGGTATCATTTCGCAACAAATCTACAAATAATTCTTCTAATCGATTAGCTTTATTACGAACACTAATCACTTTTATGTTTTGTTGATTGAGTTGTTCAAATAACTGATTTAATCCTTGTTGTTTATCTACGTTTACTTCTAACATGCCAGATTCAATATCAGTATAATTATACCCTTTAAGGGAGATTGGTGTTGATGTTGGTACATAATCAATAATAATTGTTTCAGATTGACTTTTTGCTAGTAAATCACGCATTGAAGAGTTAGCAATTAATTCTCCGTGCTGAATTATACCAATGTGACGGCAAAGCATTTCTGCTTCTTCCAAATAATGCGTGGTTAATATAATGGTGATACCTTGTTTATTAATCTCACGTAGAAAATCCCACATGGAACGACGTAACTCTATATCAACCCCAGCAGTAGGTTCATCCAGAATTAATAATTTAGGTTCGTGGACAAGTGCGCGAGCTATCATTAGTCGTCTTTTCATCCCACCTGATAACATATTAGCTCTACTATGTCGTTTATCCCATAAATCTAAAATACGCAGATACTTTTCAGCTCGTTGTAAAGCCAATTTTCGTGGCAACCCATAGTAACCACCTTGATTGGTAACAATTTGGATTACTTCTTCAAATTGGTTAAAGTTAAATTCCTGAGGAACAAGTCCTAATTGTCTTTTTGCATTAACAAGATCCGTATCTAAGTCATATCCAAAGATTTTAACTTGGCCTGAGGTTTTAGTAACTAAAGAGCTAATAATACCAATGGTGGTTGACTTACCTGCACCATTTGGTCCAAGTAAAGCATAAAAATCTCCTGCCGCTACAGTTAAATTAATTCCTTTTAATGCTTCTACACCATTTTTATATTTTTTCTTAAGCGCTATAAGTTCTAGTGCAGGTGTTGACGACATAAATGTATCCTAATTGAGTAAATTGCTATTTGAATAATATGATATCATGTTTAATCAATTGACAATATTGTTTAATATTTAGATAAATATATGGATTAAGGAATAAATGTTATGGTTAAAATTGGATTAGTTTCAATATCAGATAGAGCATCACAAGGCGTTTATCAAGATGAAGGTATTCCAGCTTTGTTATCATGGTTAAAATCTGCATTGAAAACAGCTTTTATTACCGAACAACGCATTATTCCCGATGAACAAATCATCATTGAAAAAACATTATGCGAATTGGTTGATGATTTGCAATGTAATCTGATTTTAACCACAGGCGGAACAGGACCAGCAATAAGAGATGTAACACCTGACGCAACTTTAGCTATCGCAGATAGAATAATGCCCGGATTTGGCGAACAGATGCGGCAGATTAGTTTACATTTTGTTCCAACTGCGATCTTATCCAGACAAGTTGCTGTTATTCGTAAGCAATGTTTAATTTTGAATTTACCAGGTCGACCAAAATCAATCAAGGAAACACTTGAAGGTGTAAAGGATGATGAAGGTAACACTATTGTTACTGGCATATTTGCAAGTGTTCCATATTGTATTGATCTGCTAGAAGGTCCTTACATCGAAACACATGATCACATCATTAAATCATTTCGTCCCAAAAATGCTATAAAATCTAATCTTTAATTTTATGCAAATATCATGCATAATTATGTAGATTATATTCAATATTTGAATGAAGCTTTATAAGCATACTAGCTTAATTAGCAATCATTAAAAATAACTGACCGTAATCAAGCATTTTAGTTAACCCGTTAATATGACTTATTGTTTTAATCAGTTAGTCATAAATTAAATTTAAAGGAACAGTATGAAACAAAAAGATCTCACTAAAACTTTCAAAGAAATGCTTTTACAAGAAAAGTTTAGTTCTCAGATAGGTATCGTACAAGCCTTACAAGAACAAGGATTTGATAATATAAATCAATCTAAAGTATCGCGAATGTTAACTAAATTTGGCGCTGTAAGAACTCGCAACGCAAAATCTGAGATGGTTTATTGTTTACCTGCTGAAATGAGTGTTCCAACAACAAGCAGTCCATTAAAAAATTTAGTGTTAGATATTGATTACAATAGTTCAATGGTTGTTATTCGAACAAGCCCAGGCGCAGCTCAGCTTATTGCGAGATTGTTAGATTCAATCGGTAAATCAGAAGGGATTTTAGGCTCAATTGCCGGTGATGATACGATTTTTAGCACACCAACTAAAGATTGTTCTGTGAAAAAACTATATCAAACGATTATTGAATTATTTGAACGGAGTTTATAATTAACAGTTTATTTTAACAAAGCTCTATAATTTTTTTTAATATTTAACCTATTGACACATTTGGTAAAATCGTTAATCCTATACGACACTGAAATCAGAATTAAGAAGAGGCGCATTACTCAGGCAGATCATTTTAGGGACTGGAGCCGCAAATAAATGATTGAGGGGATGTAATGCCGAGGTTTAATTGTTATTCCAGAAAGCAATTAAATCGACTGCAAGGGCTGAATCCCTTGGGTTGTCACCCTAACAGGTGGAGCGCTTCATGGTATGTATTTTTTTAACTGTATTAGGACATGCCCGCTCTATCTCTGTTAAAAATAAAAATTTTTAATATGAGGAATACATGGAAAGATCATTTATAATTGCTAAGTTTGGCGGTACTAGTGTTGCAGATTATCCCGCAATGGTTAATAGTGCCAATATTGTTATAGCTAATCCTAGTGTCAAAGTTGTTGTGTTGTCTGCCTCTGCAGGTATAACAAATTTACTGGTAGCATTAGCTGAAGGTCGTGATGCCAATGTAAGAGCAAAACATATCGCTAAAATTCAATCGATTCAATACAACATATTAGAAAATCTTCCTGAAAATCCAACCCTACGCGCTGAAATTGACCAAATAATTGCAAATATTGCCTCATTATCAGAAGCAGCAAGCTTGGCAACCTCCCCTGCTTTGACGGATGAATTAGTCAGTCATGGCGAAATAATGTCATCAAAACTATTTGTTGAAATATTAAAACAAAAACAAAAAAATGCCCTATGGTTTGATGTACGTAAAGTCATGCGTACCGATGACAAGTTCGGTAAAGCAGTACCAAAAATTGACGAAATTAAACAACTTTGCTGTGCACATTTGAAATCTTTGAATCCAGAAGCTATCGTAGTTACTCAAGGATTCATTGGTAGTGAAAGTACGGGTAAAACCACAACTTTAGGTCGTGGTGGTAGTGATTATACCGCAGCTCTTCTTGGTGAGGCTTTAAACGCCACGCAAATAGACATTTGGACCGATGTTGCTGGTATTTATACTACCGATCCTCGTATCACATCAGGTGCGAAACGAATTGACGAAATATCATTTGCTGAAGCAGCTGAAATGGCGACCTTTGGTGCTAAAGTTCTACACCCTGCAACACTTGTTCCTGCTGTACGTAGTAATATTCCAGTATTTGTTGGTTCAAGTAAAGCGCCAGAAGCAGGTGGAACTATCGTTTATAACACACATAGCATAAAATCTGCACTACCTTCATTTAGAGCGTTAGCGCTTCGTCGCAAACAAACATTATTGACCTTAACTAGCTTAAATATGCTACACGCACAAGGTTTTTTAGCTAATGTCTTTACCATATTGGCTAAACATAATATTTCGGTTGATTTAGTCACCACCTCTGAAGTTAGTGTCGCATTAACCATTGATACTACAGGCACTAATACCAATGGAAATAGCCTATTAACAAAAGCATTATTCGATGAATTATCAACAGTTTGCCATGTTGAAGTTGAAGAAGATTTAGCACTAATTGCCATCATTGGTAACAATCTAACCACAACAAAAGGTATCGCTAAAGAAGTCTTTGGCGCTTTAGATGACTTTATTATTCGACTTTGTTGTTACGGTGCTAGCACCCATAATCTTTGCCTTCTAGCAAGAAGCAATGATGCTGAAGATGTAATAAAGGTTCTACACAAAACGATTTTCGAATAGTTTAATATCAGGGGCGATTACATTATCGCTCCTAATCATTAATCATATAAATCAACAATTAAACAAAATACCTAGAATATTTGAAAAAATAATTGTAAACTACGCCTAATATTTGTATGAATTTGTGATTCATACATCTATAGCTTCATACTGTTCTACATAATAATCATTTTTCTTCATATTTAGATAACAATTTTTAAAGCTGTAAATTTTACGTTTTATTAATATCTGTTCAACAACTATCATCGTTATTTTTTAGCTATACTAGTAACTTTCAACTTAATTAGACGAAGGAAATTATCATGGGTATTTTAAGCTGGATTATTCTAGGATTAATTGCTGGATGGATTGCTAAGTTTTTTATGCCATTAGGCCGTGTTGGTGTGATAAAAACTATCCTACTTGGTGTAGCTGGTGCATTAGTCGGCGGTTATATCAGTACCTTCTTTGGTTGGGGTAGTGTGACTGGTTTTAACTTCCCAAGCTTGTTTATCTCTGTGCTTGGTTCTATTTTACTTATTTATCTTTACCGCCTTTTTAAATAAATTTAATAGCAATTTAAATTGGCGAGTTTACTCGCCAATTTTCACTCATCTATCCAATCAAAGTTCTCTCATTTATATCAATGTTTAAAACCTATTAACTTAAATAGCTTTTTAAGTATCCAAATTAATATATATGATAGTGAGTGATAAATTAGCAAAAGACGCTAGAAGACATGCCAAAAAACCAACAAAAAGTACAATAAACTTATAAAACCCTATATTGCCAAAGCCTCCTAAATCCTTGTTACCAAAAACCACAAAGAATACTATTGCTAAAAGAATCCACGTAAATAAAAATAGTAATTTTTCTAAGCGATTATCAAATTTAAAGCCTATTGCAATACAAATAACTTGAAAGGCAGTGAATATAATCATTAAAATTAGCCCAAAACTTCTACCCCAAATTTTGATATCATCAATTAATTCCATTTAATTTATTTAACGAGATTATAAGAAGTAATTTCGCCACTTCCAGTTTTTTGTTATATTAAACACTAAAATTTATCAAATTTATTCTGCAGGATAAAATGCTCAAAATATTTAATACATTATCACGTGAGAAAGAAATATTTAAACCAATTACACCAAATAAAGTTGGGCTATATGTTTGTGGTGTTACTATCTATGATCTATGCCACATTGGCCATGGCCGTACTTTTGTCGCATTTGATGTCGTTACTCGTTATTTACGTTTTTTAGGTTACGATCTCACTTATGTTCGTAATATTACCGATGTCGATGACAAGATCATCAAGCGTGCATTAGAAAATGGTGAAACTTGTGACGAATTAACTGAACGTATGTTAAATGAAATGTATGCCGATTTCGATGCACTTAATATCAAACGACCCGATGTCGAACCTCGAGCAACTCGTCATATGTCACAAATCATTGAACTTGTTGAAGAGTTAATAAGAAAAAATCATGCTTATATTGCTGACAATGGAGATGTGATGTTTTCGGTAGATAGTGATCCTAACTACGGTATTTTATCACGCCAAAATTTAGAACAGTTACAAGCAGGTGCTCGAGTTGATGTAGTGGACGTAAAACATAATCCAATGGACTTCGTTCTCTGGAAGATGTCAAAACCCAACGAACCAAGCTGGGATTCACCATGGGGGAAAGGTCGACCTGGTTGGCACA
This sequence comes from Gilliamella sp. ESL0443, assembly GCF_019469165.1. Taxonomy (NCBI): domain Bacteria; kingdom Pseudomonadati; phylum Pseudomonadota; class Gammaproteobacteria; order Orbales; family Orbaceae; genus Gilliamella; species Gilliamella sp. ESL0443. The sequence continues at coordinate 1,621,897 of NZ_CP048263.1, forward strand.
TTGAATGCTCTGCAATGAATAGCCATCAATTAGGCAACCATTTTGATATTCATGGCGGTGGTTCTGACTTAATGTTCCCACATCATGAAAACGAAATTGCCCAATCAACCTGTGCCCATAATGGTCAATATGTAAATTATTGGATGCACTCAGGCATGGTAATGATAGACCAAGAGAAAATGTCCAAATCACTGAATAACTTTTTCACTATCCGTGATGTTTTAAAACATTATGATGCTGAAACTGTTCGATATTTCTTATTATCAGGCCATTATCGTAGTCAACTTAACTATAGTGAAGAAAATCTAAAACAAGCTCGTACCGCTTTAGAAAGACTTTATACGGCTCTGAGAGACACCGATGCTAACTATCCGCACAACACGCCAGATAGCGATTATCATCGACAATTTTGTCAGGCAATGGATGATGATTTCAATACTCCAGAAGCTTATTCAACTCTATTTGATTTGGCTCGAGAGATCAACAAAGCTAAGGCAGAAAATAACATGCCATTAGCTAATGAACTAGCTGCTGAGTTACGTTATTTATCTTCTGTACTTGGTTTACTTGAACAAGATCCGGTTAAATTCTTACAAGGTAATAGTCAAGATGATGAAGATACACAGCTAATTGAAGCGTTAATTAAACAACGCAACGATGCTCGAGCAAGTAAGAATTGGGCTTTAGCTGATGAAGCTCGAGACAAACTCAATCAGATGAATATTATTTTAGAAGATGGTGCTAACGGCACAACTTGGCGTAAAAAAACTTAATAATAGAAAATCCCCTAGATTTACACAAAACTAGGGGACTAATCTCACTATTTTTTATCTATTGACGTTAAAATTCCCCGTAAAATATTGAGTTCTTGCTGTTCAATACCAGCTCGCGTAAATAATCTACGTAAACGACCCATAATCTGCCCAGGATGATTAGGATTAATAAATCCGGTTTTTAATAACGTCTGCTCTAAATGCTGATAAAACCGTTCAATATCTTCGCTTTTAGGATACTGAACCTCATTCAGATTATCATCATCATGTTTTAAAGATGCCTCTAAAGTTGACAACATTGACATTCGAATTTCGTAAGTTAGAACCTGAACTGACATAGCTAAATTTAAAGAGCTATAATCTGGATTAGCTGGAATACCAACATGAAAATGGCACTTTTGTAATTCATCATTAGTTAATCCAACTCTTTCTCGACCAAAAACTAAAGCCACTTGAGCATGATGCGCGGTTTCAGCAATAATTTTGTCGCCACACTCTTTCGGAGTTAAGTTTGGCCATTGCAAACTTCTAGGACGCGCACTGGTACCTATAACCAATGAACAATCTGCTACCGCCTCCTCAAGGGATGAAAAAATCTGTGCCTGTTTGATAATATCACTCGCCCCGGCTGCCAGTGAAATCGATTGGGAATCGGGTTTTATTACAGGGTTCACTAAACATAAACGAGTTAATCCCATCGTTTTCATTGCACGAGCAGCAGACCCCATATTACCAGTATGCGAAGTTTCAACTAAAACAATCTTAACATTATCTAAATAGCTCACATATTCCTCATTAAATAACTAAACTTAATACTTTAAATCAATCTAAATAAACCACAGTATATAATAAAAAACAGATTAAAAGCAGTTCTGTGCTACCTAATATCAAATACCAATAAATTATTTTAGACAAAAGTCACAAAAATCTTAATATAAACCTAATAACCTATTGACGAAATGTGAAAAATTTGTCAATGTAATCAATATAATAATAGCTCAATTAGTAAGTAAACATAGTGGAGGTCAATTATGACTTTAAGTATCACAAGTAAACAAATGGACATTACTCCTGCAATTCGCAGTTATCTTGAAGATAAGTTTTCGAAATTAGATAAATGGAGAGCTCTACTAATCAACCCTCACTTTATCTTATCTAAAGAGCCCGATGGATTTATTATTGATGCAACCATTGCAACCAAAGGCTCGCCACTAGTTGCTTCCGCTAAACACATTGACATGTATGCTGCAATTAATGATTTAGTTGGTAAACTTGAAAGACAACTAAATAAACTCCAACATAAAGGTGAGTCGCGCCGTGCATTTGACAGTATTAAAAGTACAGTAATTGAAGAAGAATAATAATTTATAATTTAACAAAAAGGCACTTTAATAGTGCCTTTATTTTTTTGCTTGTTATAATATTACCTATCTAATTTTTAATCTATTAATGAATATGACAACCAGTCCTTTATTGCCTTTACGAAACAAAATTAACCAACTTGATCAAAAATTAATTGAAATCATTGCTGAAAGACGCCAAATTTCAGCCGAAGTTATCCAGGCTAAAATAAAAGCAAATATCCCTGTGCGTGATTTAGATCGTGAACGTTCATTGATTAAGGCATTAATCGAACAAGGTAAACAATATCATCTTGATGACCTATTAATTAAGCGTTTATACCAAATTATTATTGAAGATTCGGTTCTACTACAACAGAAGTTTTTACAAGAAAAACTCAACCAAGGCGTTATCTCATCAGCTAAAATTGCTTTCTTAGGACCAAAAGGTTCATATTCACATTCAGCAACTCGACGTTATGCTAGTGCCCATTTTGATCAATTGACTGAATCAAGTTGTAATACATTTAAAGATGTTTTTGAAAAGATTGAATCAAAAGTTGTTGATTATGGAATTGTACCGATAGAAAACTCGAGTTCGGGATCTATTAATGAAGTGTATGATTTGTTACAAAAAACCAATTTACATATTATAGGTGAACTATCCTTAATGATTGATCACTGCATTTTAGCTCTTCCTAACACTAAACTTGAGCAAATAGATACTATTTATAGCCACCCGCAACCATTCCAACAATGTAGTAATTTCTTAGAAAAGTATCCGCATTGGAAAATTGTTTATTGTGATAGCACTTCGTCAGCAATGGAAACCGTAGCTAAATTAAATCAACCAAACATTGCAGCTATGGGAAATAAAGACGGTGGTGAATTATATGGCTTACAAGTTCTGGAGCACAATTTTGCTAATCAAAAAGAAAATATCACCCGCTTTATTGTGTTATCGCGTGAATCGATTGAAGTTTCCGATCAAATTCCGGCCAAAACTACAATCTTGATGAAAACGGGCCAACAAGCTGGGGCTTTGGTAGATGCTTTATCCGTATTACGTAATCATAATATTGTTATGACAAAACTTGAATCACGCCCTATCCATGGCACATCTTGGGAAGAGATGTTTTATATTGATTTACAAGGTAATATTAACGATTACGAAATGCAGATCGCACTTAAAGAATTAGCTTCCATCACTTTATATACTAAAGTGCTTGGTTGTTATCCTAGTGATTCTATTACCGCTGTTATGTAATGACTAATTTAAGTTTTTCAAATGCCGTACTCAACTGGTATGAACAGTACGGCAGAAAATCATTACCATGGCAAATTGAAAAAAGCCCTTATCATGTTTGGTTGTCAGAGGTTATGCTGCAGCAAACACAAGTTGCAACTGTTATTCCATACTTTAAGCGCTTTATTAAACAGTTTCCTAAAATTACCGATTTAGCTAAGGCTCCAATTGACGATATCTTACATCTTTGGACTGGCCTTGGTTATTATGCACGTGCTCGTAATTTACATAAAGCAGCACAAGTTATTGCTGACAAGTTTGGGGGAAAATTTCCAACCAAATTTGAGGATGTTATCGCCTTACCAGGCGTTGGGCGCTCAACCGCTGGGGCTATCCTATCTCTATCACAAAATCAACATTATCCAATATTAGATGGTAACGTAAAACGGGTTTTAACTCGAACTTTTGCTATAGAAGGATGGCCTGGTAATAAAAATGTCGAAAATCAACTTTGGCAATTAAGTGAGCAAGTCACGCCTAAAAATGAAGTTGCTAAATTTAATCAAGCCATGATGGATATTGGTGCAATGGTTTGTACTCGTTCTAAACCCAAATGCACTTTATGCCCTTTACATCAATTATGTATTGCTTATAAGACCGACAGTTGGCAACAATATCCAACTAAAAAACCTAAAAAGACTATTCCTGAAAAAACCGCCTACTTTTTAATGCTTGAACATGACAACATGATTTGGCTTGAAAAAAGACCGCCTGCTGGTATTTGGGGCGGATTATATTGTTTACCACAATTTGCAAGCGAGCAAGCATTAACTGACTGGCTAGACAGCCATGGTATTAAAACTAGCAAACCCAAACAGTTAATTGCATTTCGACATACTTTTAGCCATTTTCATTTAGAGATTGTGCCTATTTACTGTGAGATCAAAAGCAAAACTAAATGTCTAGATGAATCGAATGGTTATTGGTATAAACTAAAATCGGAAAATGCAAAAATTGGCTTAGCAATACCTATTTATAATCTATTAAATCAATAATCAACACAATCTATCAGTATCTAACAACCTTTTGATATATAATTACACATTATTTATTTTCTAAATTGTTTATTATGAATAGCAAACAAGCTCAAGGGCTATCTGCATGGTTAGTATTCCTAATGGCATTTGCCATTGGCGTCGCGGTAGCGAGTAATTATTATGCACAACCACTATTACACTCGATAACTAATGATTTACATATTGCAATTAAACATGCAGGTTTTATCATTATGGCTGCACAATTTAGTTATGCTGTTGGCTTGCTGTTCATTACCCCACTGGGTGACAAAATAGAACGTAAACGATTAATATTGACCTTGATGATATTATCAACCTGTGGGCTAATTATTAGTGCAACTTCACAAAACTTATGGTTACTTATGCTTGGTACGGCTATGACAGGTCTATTTTCAACCGTAGCCCAAGTACTAATTCCATTTGCCGCAACACTATCACGACCAGAGCATCGAGGTAAAATTGTCGGTACATTGATGAGTGGTATGTTGCTAGGTATATTATTAGGTCGTGCATTCGCTGGTTTTGTTTCTTCGATGACTGATTGGCATTATGTTTATTGGATTGCCGCGTCAGTAATGATCATTGTTACTTTGCTACTTTGGTTATCATTACCAACTTATAATAACACCATCAGTATTAACTATTTTCAACTGTTATTATCAATTGGCTCACTATATAAACAAGAACCTGTTTTACGAATTCGCTCATTGTTGGCAGTTATTTCCTTTGCGTTATTTTCACTGTTATGGACGCCGCTTGCCTTTTTATTAAGTAATAAACCTTACTATTATTCTGATTTTATAATCGGTTTATTCGGCCTAGCCGGTGCCGCTGGTGCACTAGGTTCACCTATCGTTGGCAAATTATCAGACAAAGGAAAAGGCTTTTTAGCCACGACCATTGGCCTAATATTACTACTCGCTTCATGGGTACCACTTTCTCTTGCTGAATATTCACTTTTAGCCTTAATTATTGGGGTAGTATTACTGGATTTTGCTGTTCAAGTTACTCATGTATCAAACATGAACGCCATTTATCAAATTCGACCAGAAGCACGTAGCCGTATGAACACTGGTTATATGGTAAGTTATTTTATCGGAGGCATGTTGGGTTCTATCGCTTCCACTTATCTGTATAGCAACTATGGTTGGATCGCGATAATTATTGCTGGAACAGTTTTAGGATTATTGGGTTTATTATGTTGGCTCTACTATCTTAAATCAGTTCGCAAACCATAAACGATTTAATTGCAAAAAAAGTTGAGGAACGGGGTTTTTTAACGTTTATTTGCTCTAATAATCCGTTTTTAAACACTATATACTATTCGTCAGTTAACTTAAACATTTGCACCATTAATAAAAACAGGAGCCATCCATGGCTAAAATAGCCTATATTAATACGCCATTTAAAGTAAAAAATTTATCACTCAAAAATCGTATTGTTATGCCACCCATGTGTCAATATCAAGCAAAAGACGGATTGGCTAATGATTGGCACTTTGTTCATTATGTTTCACGAGCGGTTGGTGGCGTGGGTATAATAATTTTAGAAATGACCAATATTGCTCCAAATGGTCGAATATCGCCAAATTGCTTAGGTCTATGGAATGACGAGCAACGCGATCAGCTTAAACGTATCGTTGATGCGGTTCATGCTCAAGAAGGAAAAATCGCTATTCAAATTGCCCATGCAGGACGTAAAGCTTTGGGTGAGTCTGACGTCGTATCCTATTCTCCTATCCGCTATGATGGGAACGTCGAAGCGAATCCAAAATGGCAATATCAAACGCCAAGAGAATTAACCAAAAGTGAAATCGCTGATATTATCGAAAAATTTAAACAATCAACCAAACGTGCGGTTGAAGCAGGTTTTGACGCAATTGAAATACACGGTGCACATGGTTATTTAATCCATCAATTCAGCTCATCAAAAACGAATATTAGAACGGACGAATATGGTAAGGATAAATTATTATTTGGTGAACAAGTAATTAAAGCAGCAAAATCAGTGATGCCAAAAGATATGCCACTAATTGTTCGGTTTTCGGCTCAAGAATACGGTACTAATGGTTACGATATTAATTATGGTTGCCAAATTGCTAAACGTTTTGCACAAGCAGGCGCAGATGTTTTAGATGTGAGTGGCGGTGGTGATGGTCAGTTAGATCCAAAGCATACGCCTCTATTTCATGCTGGATACCAGGTTTATTTAGCGCGTGCTATTAGGAAGGTCACTAATTTGCCAATTATTACTGTTGGTATGCTTGAAGACCCATATCTTGCTGATTATATATTAAGTACTGGCGATGCTGATTTAGTTGCAATTGGTCGAGGTTTATTGAAAGATCCTTACTGGCCACTAAGAATTCCAGCATCTCCATTTATCCCAACATCTTATCAAGTAGCTTTTAAATAAACTAATGATAATCCTGTAGTGTTAGCTACAGGATTAATTTACAAACTAATTTTTCATGGCATATTTGATGAGACGTTTCTTTATTGGCGAAAAGTTATCAATTGCGTTCATCCCAATTGTTCTCACCATTTTTTTAAAAGCATTATCGCCATTAAACATATCTTGAATAGTTCGCATTGCGGTTAACATGACTAAAGCATCTTTACGGCGAGTGAATTGGAATGATTTTAAGTTTTCTACTAAACCAATATCTTTAAGTTCATCAATAAGTTTATTAATGGTTGCCACCAATAATGCAGAATCTTCAAATCCTAAATTAACTCCTTGACCAGCCAATGGATGAATAGTATGGGCAGCATCACCAATTAGCACTAATCGATGTTTAATAAATTGTTTTGCAAACCGGGCTTTTAATGGAAACACCATTCTCGGATTGACCAACTGACATTGTCCTACTTTATCACCGCTTAATTTAAACAGCTCTTGGCAAAACTCAGATTCAGTTAAGGAAGTTAAAATAGCCGCTTGCTCTGGTTTAGTTGACCATACTAAACAACTGTAATTGGGTTGCCAAAGTGGTAAAAATGCCACAATACCATTGGGATAAAAAATCTGCCTAGCACATGCTTGGTGAGGATATTGTGTTTCAACAGTTGTAATCACTGCATGATGAAGGTAATCACGCTCAAACACAGAAATTTTTTCCTGTCTGCGCAGCCAAGAGTGTGCGCCATCAGCACCTATAATCAGTTTTGCTTGTAACCGAGTATTATCCGAAAGTGTTAAAAAAGCATAATCTTCATTATAGCTATTGTCTATAGCGGCCAAATTGAAAATAGTGATATTTGAATTTGCTTGAGCATGTTGATACAGGTAGTAAGAAATTAAATTATTTTCGATGATATACCCAAGATTTGGATAACCATAATCTTTAGCATGTGCAGTAAGATGCGCTAAACCGTTTTTTTCCCAAACTCCGATCTCGCTAAAAGCATTAACGCGTTCGCTCGCACATAAATCGTTCCAAATACCAATTTGAGAAAAATATTGCTGACTTGCGCCATTAATTGCAGAAGCTCTAATTCCTATTTCGTCAAAAGCAAAATTTTGATTATCATTAACGTTAACATCAACAATAGCTACAGTTAAATTAGATTGGCTAAGAGCACATGCAGTTGCTAAACCAACCAATCCACCACCAACGATGGCCACATCAAATTGCGTTTTCATATCAATAAATAGGGTTATTTCTTATCAAGCTTATTATCATCTTCAACATCATCATTCATCGCTTTTTTAAAACCTTTCAATGCTGAACCAAGATCAGAACCTAAATTACGTAACTTCTTTGTTCCGAAAATGAGAACCACCACGGCAAGAAAAACTAATAGATGTGGAATGCTAAATGACATAATTAAAACCTCATTTAAAAATGTATCGCTATTTGAACAAGTTAAACGAACAAATAGATTATTAAATATTGGAATTGATTATACTCTTTTTATGATGGGATTTCATGACAAGTTAATTTAGATAAAAAAAGACCCGCATAAAATATACGGGCCAACATGAAATATAAGGAATATAAGGAAAGAAAACAATGAAAAATCCTTACGCTGCTTATTATCCACTTTTTTTCTTTTTAGTCAACGTTTTTATTTGCCTTTCAGCAAATGTAGCAATTTTAGCTAAAAAATAACCTTAACCATTATAAATCAATAAGTTAAAATAACCCTCAACATATAAATAAGAATAATATATATTTGATAAATATCAATTACTCATTAAAAAAAACTTAATATCTATAAAACTACTTGAAATTTCAACGGAAAAACAAAGACAATAAAACGGAAAAAAAAGCCACACTTCTCATTATAACACTCGCTGTTTTTTTATTTTTATGCGAGAAAAGAATATTTTTCCATAATATAAAACGCGTTTAAACAAAAAATCGCATTAAAACTTAATAAAATTAAGAAGATTGATTCAAATTCATATATAAAACTCATAAAAAATACAATATAATTATCAAACGGATGAAAAAATAAAAACGAAATAAGTATGATTAAAAATAAAAATGTAAAAACTTTTAAAGATAGGCTACATTCGTCAATGCAAGGATTATCTGTTTCATCCTTTGCAAAAAAATGTGATATGTCAGAAACGGTAATACGAGATTATTTGTCTGGAAAAACCTACCCTTCACTAACTCGTTTAGAAGTAATTGCTGAAAAATGTAATGTTTCATTCAACTGGTTAGCTACCGGTTATAAATTGGAAGTGTTGGATCCTAAAGACGATGATAATAACGAAGTTTATAATGAAAATATCTATCGTATCCCGGTTTATAAAAAACAATTACCAACTAAAGAAGAGGCGCAAAATCAACGTTACGTACGTGAAACGCCACCAGTAATGAATTATCCTATTGTTGAAGGTTGGGCTTCTCATCGTGGTTTAGATATCAAAAAACTTATAATCTATTGGGCGAAAGGTGATTTAATGGCACCTGAAGTCGAAAATAATAATGGATTAATTATTAATACAGAAATAAACGAAATAATCGATGGCGCAATTTATTTAATTGAATATGAGAATTTTACTCTACTAAGAAAAATTCGCCTATCACTCGGAAATTGGATTTTGATTTGTAATAATCATCAATACCCAACGATTGAGGTTCCTAAAGCTCATTTCGAAAAATATAATATTGTCGGGCGCGTTGTACAAATTATTAAAGATGTTTTTTAAGACAATTATTAGTAATCTAGTACTTTTCACTATATAATTTGCCATGAGGAAAGCTCAAAAACCCCTTTCCTCAACTTTTTTTAATTTTTATTAATGTTAGTTTAATAGGTATTGGAGTGATGTCTCTTTTAATTTAAAAATATCATACTTAGCTTATAGCACTCAGCATTTGGTAATAAAACCCTCACTTTTTTAGATCATTGGTAAACCTATCAATGAATAACCTTTTAACTAATAGGTCTAATATGTATCGATTTTTTGAAAAATTGGTATCACCTTATCCACAAGATGAACCACAGCCGATGGCTAAAAGTTTTTTTAGTTTTATTTGGCAATCGACGAAAGGCACACGTTCTTTCCTTCTATTATTAATCATACTGAGTTCATTAGCTGGCGCTTTTGAAGCCTTTTTATATGCTGCACTCGGTAAAGTTGTTGACTGGCTGGCAGCTGTTTCACCAAGTCAATTTTGGCAGCAGGAAAAATCAACCTTAATTGTATTTACGATTATTATATTAGCTAGCACGATCATTATTGCCTTACAAACCATCATTAAACATCAATGTTTGGCGGGAAACTTTCCAATGCGACTGCGTTGGAATCTACATCGATTAGTGCTAAATCAAAGTATGCGCTTTTTCCAAGATGAATTTGCCGGCCGTATATCAGCAAAAGTGATGCAAACCGCACTTGCGGTTAGGGATACCTGCTTTTTGGTTGCTGATATCTTTATCTATGTTTTGATTTCGTTTATTACTATGGCAACAATCATAGGTCAGTTAGATCTTTGGTTATTAGTACCGTTTATGGTTTGGTGTTTTGTTTATGGCATTGCAATGTATTACTTTATTCCACGACTAAGTAAAGTGGCAAGTATGCAAGCAGATGCACGTTCTACCATGACAGGCCGAGTGACTGATGCTTACACGAATATTATGACAGTTAAACTGTTTTCTCATGCTGGCAATGAAGCAAAATATGCACAAGAGTCGATGGACGAATTTTTAGTTACCGTTAATAAACAAATGCGTTTAGTTAGTAGTTTTGAAATTGTTAATCATTTATTGTCTATTTTCCTCGTTCTTGGTACTACTGGCTTATCATTATGGCTATGGACTAATGATTTAATTGGTGTTGGAGCTATCGCCACTACAACCGCTGTCGCACTTAGATTGAACGGCTTTTCACATTGGATTATGTGGGAAATGGCAGCATTATTTGAAAATATCGGCGTGGTTAAAGATGGTATGAATACGTTTTCTGTTGCTAAAACCGTTGTCGATGAACCTGATGCGCCAACTCTTAAGGTGACTGATGGTAAAATCGAATTTAAAAATATTAATTTTAGTTACGATGCAAAATTAAACAATGCCATTATCGACAACTTAAATTTAACCATTAAACCAGGTGAAAAGATCGGTTTAGTTGGCAGATCAGGGGCGGGTAAATCCACTTTAATCAATTTATTGTTGCGATTTTATGATTTACAAAATGGTCATATTTTTATTGATAATCAAGACATCACCAAAGTCAATCAAGAAAGCTTACGCGCTCAAATTGGTATGGTTACCCAAGATACTTCACTATTACACCGCTCAGTAAGAGATAACTTATTATACGGTAATAACCATGCCACCGAACAAGAGATGATAATCGCAGCTAAAAAAGCTCATGCCGATAGTTTTATTGAAACCTTAGTAGATGCTAATGGAAGAACTAAATATGATGCTTTTGTTGGTGAACGTGGGGTTAAATTGTCCGGAGGACAACGTCAACGTATCGCTATTGCTCGAGTTATTTTAAAAAATGCACCAATTCTATTGTTAGATGAGGCAACTAGTGCGCTTGATTCTGAAATTGAACAAGCTATTCAAGAAAGCTTATATACGTTAATGGAAGGTAAAACGGTTATTGCTATTGCCCATCGATTATCTACAATCGCGGCGATGGATCGATTAATCGTTTTAGATCAAGGAAAAATCATCGAACAAGGAACACATCAAGAGTTGCTTAGTAAAGATGGACTTTATGCTCAACTTTGGAAGCATCAAAGTGGTGGTTTTTTAGCTGAAAATTTTTAACTTAAAATTTAGGGCGATGAGTAAATAACATCGCCCCAAAATCTTAATTCTCAAATTAGTCAAATCTAATTAATGAAATTTTTATAAAACTCAGATTCGAACTTCATAACTGCCCCGTTTTTAGGTTCCCCTTTACTATCAGCCCGATACCCTGATAATAATTGAACAAAAGCGACATAACGTCCGTCTGATTTTTGAATAAATCCGGCTAAATTATAACTACCTTGAATATAGCCTGTTTTAGCCATAACTACATCTTTAAATGGTGCTTGACTGAAGCTTTTACGGTTTTGCAACGTTCCATCAACACCCGCAATTGGTAATTTTTCAATAAAAGCGAGTTGATTGTTATGTGCTGAAATATACTGCAACACTTCCATTAGTTTGTTGGCGCTAACTAGATTAAGACGAGATAAACCCGAACCATCGGCAATCACTAAGTTTTCTAAGTCAATACCCGCTTTTTTGCGAAGGATTTGTTTAACCGCATCACCACCATTACGCCATGTTCCTGCAGTATTATAATAGCGTGCGCCAAGTGTTCTAAAAATGGTGTCAGCATACAAATTATTTGATTTTTTGAGCATAACCGTTATTAACTCAGAAAGCGGTGCTGATTGACTTGATGTTAATAACGTTAAGGAACCAGTGGATTTTTGTTTTCTTTCAAAAACACGTCCACCATAAGTTATTTTTTGTTGTTTTAATTCATTTTTTAAAACAGTCGAAAAATATTCGGTTGGATCCATTACTGCAAATTTTAATGGTGTTTTATCCGCATTAGAAGCGATGCATCCAGATAAATAGTAGCGATTTTTATCCGCAGTAACATCAAGCTCACAATATTTATCATGTGCGTCTTTACTACTAGCGGAAATCGTTCTTACATCACCTGAAACCATAACTGGAATATTAGATGAAACAGAAACTGATGCTTTACCACCTACTTTACCCGGGGTTATTGTTGCATAAAAGCAGTTATCATCAATTGTTGCAGCTGATGCAGGGGCATTGTAACAAGCAGTTAAATTATTCCATGACCACCCTTCTGCTTTATCATGACTAGCAAAAATTGAAGTGTCTAAAATAACATTACCTGAAATTTTTTCTACACCCTTTTGACGAAGGGCGCTAATCATATTTTTTAATCTTTCTCGACTAAAAGTGGGATCACCACTCAATTTGATAATCAGATCACCATTGAGTTGTTTATTACTAACTGAACCATTCGCGTACATTCCAGTAACAAACCGAAAGTCACTACCTAGTTCAAGCTGTGCAGCTAGTGCAGTTATTACTTTTTGTGTACTAGCTGGCTGTTTAAATTGATCACTTTTGTATTTGGCTAATGTTTTAGGATTGCCATCAACAGTTTGCACTAAAATTGATAAATCACTCCCTTTGGGTAATGATGATATATATGGTTCAACCGATTGTGCTTGCAATAAGCTTGAATAAAAAGCAACGATAAATAGAAAAGATACCCTTATATTTGTCATGAATGTATGCTCAAAAAATTTTTTAAATATATTAGTGTGGAAACAAATATATCTTTTTTTGATAAGCCTATCAATATATACTCAGTCTCTTTAAAAATAATGTTCTAAATACCATTATATTTTACATTTTTGAATTTAATCCAAGAGATAATTTAATATAGGTAACAAGGCTATGATTCATCATTCATTAGGTTTTCCAATCGAAACTGTACTGATGTTCGTCATTTTGGCTTTAACTGCGATTATAATTGATTTATATGCTCACCATAACGATAAACCCATTAGCCTAACCAGCGCAATATTATGGTCTTTATTCTGGGTTGCTGTTGCATTAGGTTTTGCACTTTATCTTTATCTTCACCATGGAAGTGAGATAGCAAGTTTATTTATCACAGGTTATGTGCTTGAAAAAGCGCTTTCGGTAGATAACTTATTCGTTATTATGGCGCTGTTTTCATGGTTTGCTATCCCTAACAATTATCGACATCGATTACTTTATTGGGGCGTAATTGGTGCGATTATTTTCCGAGCTATTTTTGTTGTAATAGGTACGGGTTTATTATCGTTAGGTCCTTGGATGGAATTGTTCTTTTCAGTAGTGGTTGCATTAACTGGATTTATGATGCTGAAAAACCAAGGTCAAGATGAAAAAATTAAAGATTATTCAGAACATTTTGCTTATCGTATTGCTAAACGTATTTTCCCCTCTTACCCTAAGATAGTTGGTCATCACTTTTTATTAACCCGAAAACAACTAAACGCGGAGTTAACGAAGCCAGAAAATAGCGACCTGATTCATAAAATGCCAAAAAGTGCCTTATATGCAACACCACTATTTTTATGTGTTGTGGTGATTGAGTTGAGTGATGTTATGTTTGCATTTGATTCTGTTCCCGCAGTAATCGCGGTCAGCCAAGAACCTCTCGTTGTTTATAGTGCAATGATTTTCGCTATTTTAGGGTTACGGACTATGTATTTTGTTTTAGAAGCAATGCAACAATATCTTGTTCATTTAGGCAAAGCTGTAGTCTGCCTACTATTTTTTATCGCAGCAAAACTGGCTTTAAATGCTAGCGACCATCTATTTAATTATGGTATTAACATAAGCCCTACTCTCAGCCTTTATATAGTATTAGGCATTTTATCTTTAGGTATTGTTGCAAGTTTTATTTGGCCAAATAAATCATAAAAAATAATAAGGGAATTGATAATCGGCAGTAAACCTGCCGATTAAAGATGAGAGCTATTGGCGTGTTGATGAACGAATAAAGTAACTCACACCTAAAATAATAAACCATAGTGGGGTCGCGATCAGCGCTTGGCGAGTATCAGCTTCAAATGTCAATAACACAATCACAAAAGCAAAAAACGCTAAACAAACATAACACATAAAAATTCCACCAGGCATTTTAAATTGTGATTCATGATGCAAATTAGCTTTTTTACGGCGATAAGCAATATAGGAAATCAATATCAACGACCAAATAAACATAAATAAAATGGCAGAAATAGTCGTTACAATAGTGAATGCTTCCATCACATTTGGTACTAAATAAATCAGTACTACCCCACCGAACAAGCAGGTACATGAAAATAACAAACCATTAGCGGGGACTGAACGTCTTGATAATTTACCAAATGGTTCTGGTGCATCTTGTTTTTTAGCAAGACCAAACAACATTCGACTGGTTGAGTAAATACCACTATTTGCTGAAGAAGCCGCCGAAGTTAATACCACAAAATTGATAATACTTGCCGCAGCAGGTAAGCCAATCAAGGTAAATAGTTCAACAAATGGGCTTTTATTGGGTGAAATAAACTGCCAAGGTGTTACACTCATGATAATAATCAAGGCAAAAACATAGAAAAAGATAATTCGTGCTGGCACTGAATTAATTGCCCGTGGTAAATTTTTATTTGGATCTAGTGTTTCAGCCGCTGTAGTTCCAACAAGCTCAATACCAACAAAAGCAAAAATTGCAATTTGGAAACCAGCAAAAAATCCCATCGTACCATGGGGAAAGAAACCACCATACTCCCAAAGATTAGAAAACGCAGCCGTAGTATTGGTTTGTTCTGAATGATAAGCCGTGAAGACTAAAACAAGTCCAATAGCTATCAAGGCTAAAATGGCCACTATTTTGATCATAGAAAACCAAAACTCAGTTTCACCAAACATCCTAACAGTTAACAAATTCAAAGTTAAAAGCACAATAACTGTAAGTAGCATTGGGATCCATGCTTGTAGTTCTGGAAACCAGTGTTGAGCGTATCCTGCGATAGCAACAACATCTGCAATTCCGGTAATTACCCAACAAAACCAATAAGTCCAACCAGTAAAAAAACCAGCCCAAGGACCCAATAAATCGTTAGCAAAATCACTGAATGATTTATAATTTAGGTTGGATAATAAAATTTCTCCCATTGCCCGCATAACAAAAAATAAAACAAACCCAATAATCATGTACACAAAAACAATAGATGGTCCGGCAAGGCTGATTGTCTTCCCAGAACCCATAAATAATCCCGTACCAATTGCACCACTTATTGCTATTAGTTGAATATGTCTACTGGAGAGATTTCGTTTAAGATCATTATTTGAAGACGTACTGTTCATCGTATCGATTACCTGTCGTTTTTACAATTTTCGTTTTTTTATAAGAAGTAAAGGACTATAAAGTCTACAGCGCTAAATCGCAAGCTCAATCACATGAAAAATTTTTATAGCAATATCATAATTATTGGTAGTTTCTTATAATAGAATTGTGTAGCATAACCAACCATATCATTTAACTTATTACAATAAATTATCAAGATGAAAGAAAACAAATTTCACATTTATCTATTATGTTTAGCATTTATCATGTCACTACTTGCTGGCTGCCAGAGTGATCCTAATTCATCAAGTAAACAATTTAAAGACGGTAAACTACCACATGATTTAAATGCCAGTCGTCCGCATTTAGCTGTGCCTGTAAATATTTCTGACTATACGATTCAAATTGAAAAAATAAAAACAACATCGCCTTCTTTGTATCGTAAAAATGAACATATTTATAAAGCCGTTGATGCTTGGATTAATCGCTCATTGGGCTCAGCAGAATTCCATAAAGTGGGTCTAAAAAGTTATGAAATGGCTGGTAAAGATGGATATGGTAATGTACATCTAACCGGTTATTACACTCCGGTTATTAAGGCTAGATACCAACCAACTGGTGAATTTAAATATCCAATTTATAGAATGCCAACCCAATCTAAAGGGCAGTTACCAAGTCGAGAACAGATCTACAATGGCGCATTAGCTGGAAAAGGACTGGAGATCGCTTATAGTAATTCATTAATGGACAATTTCATAATGGAAGTCCAAGGAAGTGCCTATATCGATTTTGAAGATGGTAATCCGCTTGTTTTCTTCTGTTATGGTGGAAAAAATGGCCATGGCTATTCAAGTATAGGACGCTTATTGGTTGAATCAGGAGAGATCGCTAAAGAAGATATGTCTATTCAATCCATAAGAGATTGGGCAAAAAGTAAGAGTGAAAAGAAAGTCAAAGAGCTATTAATCCAAAACCGATCATTTGTGTTTTTTAAACCGCAATATAACGCCGAAGTAAAAGGTGCAGCAGCAGTACCTTTAGTTGCCAATGCAGCAGTGGCATCAGATAAAACATTAGTCCCAACCGGTTCAGTTGTATTAGTTGATGTACCACTGCTTGATAATGATGGTCAATATCGTGGAAGGCGGGAAGTTCGTTTAATGGTTGCGCTTGATGTTGGCGGGGCAATTAAAGGCCATCACTTTGATCTTTATCTAGGTATTGGAAACAAAGCAGGTAAACAAGCAGGTTATTACAATCATTTTGGTCGAGCTTGGGTGATACAACCTTAACCAACCAACATCGACGCCATCAAAAGAACCTGCTAGAATAAGATAAAAAGCAGACTTTAAGGATAACTTATGAGATTATGTGACCGTGATATTGAAGCATATTTAGATAGTGGTAAATTAAAAATCACGCCACAACCTGCATCAAGTTGTATTAATGGAGCAACAGTAGATGTTCGATTAGGTAATCAATTTCGTACTTTCAGAGAGCATACAACACCTTATATTGATTTAAGTGGACCTAAAGAAGAAGTTGCAGCCGTTCTAGATCGCGTTATGAGCGAAGAGATGATATTAGCTGAAGGTGAAGCATTTTATTTACATCCTGGCGAACTTGCTTTAGCAGTGACACTCGAATCAGTTACTATTCCTGATGATTTGGTTGGCTGGTTAGATGGCCGTTCATCATTAGCTCGCTTAGGACTTATGGTACATGTTACTGCTCATCGTATCGATCCAGGCTGGCATGGACAAATTGTTTTAGAGTTTTACAACTCAGGAAAGATACCAGTAGCACTTAGACCTGGTATGACTATTGGTGCATTAAGTTTTGAAACACTTAGTGGACCAGCTTCTAGACCATATAATCGCAGACAAGATGCAAAGTATAAAGACCAACATGGCGCTGTCGCCAGTCGTATTGATAAAGACTAATACAGTTCATAACCTTAATAAAGGACATTAATATGATAAAAAAAATATTGGTTACGCTATTTATCTTAATTTTGGTCATTGTTATCAGTATCGCTTCCCTTATTATATTTGTTGATCCTAATAATTTTCGTGGTTACATCTCACAAACAGTGAAAGACAAAACAGGGTATGAACTGACTATAGAGGGCAATCTACGTTGGCATATCTGGCCTCAAGTTAGTATTTTAACTGATTCGGTTAAATTATCCGATAGCGGTGCAACAAAACCTCTTTTAACCGCTGACAACATGAGGCTTGATGTTGAGCTTCTTCCTTTGTTTTCAAAAAATTTAGCAATTAAAAATGTATTTATTAAATCAGCAACAATCAATATTACGGATGAAAGCAAAGGTGAAAATGCTAAAAATAGCACTCAAGCTATAACTAATTCTTCTGAAAAACAACCATCTGAAGATAAAAAAAATCCATCTGATTGGAAGTTCAGTTTAAATAAGTTTGAAATAGCGGATAGTACAATTGCATTTCAGCATAATCGTGATTTGATAAATTTCAGAAATATTAATCTGTTATTAGAAAAAAATAACGATAAAAACCTTTCTCTTGAACTCAATGGGAATATCGATAAAAACCAGCAAGACTTATATTATTCATTAAACGCCAATATTGATTTAGCCCAATTCCCTGAAAAAGCAGTTATTGATTTAAAAAAATTGGATTACACGTTTAACGGCATAGTCAATTCAGAAAAAGAGATAAAAGGTAATGTAACTGGCGTATTTAATTATCAAAAAGCACCAATGCAATTGGATAGCCAAAATTTGGTTTTCTCAATTAACGATAATGATTTTACAAGTAAGATCAATGTCCGTTTTGATAACAAACCGGTGATCGATTTCCAATTAAATTCAAATAAATTTGATTTAACACCTTTTATCCAAAAAAATGAAAATTCAACGAAAAGTACTAACGTTCAACAAACTTCACCAGTTGTATCGAATGTTTCCAAAAATGATAATGAATTAAGTATGCTTAATTCATTTGATGGAAAAGCAAAAATAAATATCAAAGAAGTCAAAGCGGATAAAATTGCATTAGGTAATTTGAATGTTGAAGTTGACAATCAAGATGGTATAGCAAACTTAAAAAATCTAACTTTCAATTTTGCAAATGGGCAAATTGCTGCCAACGGCACCGCTAATGGTAAACAAAAAAACCCACAAGTTAAATTGAATACTAAAGTTAGCAATATCAATTTAAGCTCATTTTTTACGCAAATGAATATGGCTTATGATCTTGATGGTATATTCAATGCTTCTGGAGTATTAGAAGCCAATACATTATCAACAACTAAATTATTAGAGAACATTAAAGGTAATGCTAATATCGTCATTACTAATGCTAAACTAAATAATATTAACATCCAAAGCATCATCGAAAATGCCGCCGCGAAATATAGCAATGGTAATATAAGTTCTGAAAATCATAAAAAATATACTGAGTTTCATAAAATCACAACCAATGCTTATATAAATCAAGGTAACATTGATCTTAATCCACTCAATGCAAACTCTGAAACATTAAATGTGATAGATAGTTCAGGAAGAGTGGGAATGGTTAATCGTGATTTAGATGTTAATCTAAATATAAAAATATTAGGTGGTTGGAATAGTAAAAGTGAAACTATTGCAAAACTACAAAAAGTGACTATACCACTACGTATATATGGTCAATTTTCTAATTTACACTATCAACTAGATATTGCCAAAATAGTATCTGATGTGCTTAGTGATAAATTACAACAACGTTTAGATAAGCTACGTGATAAATTAGAAAACAATGGTTCCAGAGATAAAGATAAATCTAGACAAAAAGCAGTTGATATTTTAGGTGAATTTATCAAGAAATAAATATTTGATGAAATAATGATAATAGATATAAAAAAGGTGAGCTAAATAACTCACCTTTTTTTATTCAATTAATCTATTTGATTATAAAATGAATTTGCTCAAATCTTCATCAGCAACAAGTTTATCAAGATGATCGCTGACATATTTAGCATCAATTGTAATGGTTTGACCACCCAATTCACTGGCTTCGAAAGAAACCTCTTCCATCAAACGTTCAAGCACAGTATGCAAACGGCGAGCACCGATATTCTCATTTTGTTCATTAACTTGCCAAGCAGATTCAGCAATTTTACGAATCCCATCTGGTGTAAAATCAATATTAACACCTTCTGTTGCCATTAATGCTTTATATTGCACTGTTAACGACGCATTAGGTTCCGTTAAAATACGCTCAAAATCTTCACTAGTTAATGCTTGTAATTCAACGCGAATTGGTAAACGTCCTTGCAGCTCAGGAATCAAATCTGAAGGACTTGCAGTTTGGAACGCACCTGATGCGATAAACAAAATATGATCAGTTTTTACTGAACCATGTTTAGTTGAAACAGTACAACCTTCAACAAGTGGTAGTAAATCACGCTGAACACCTTCACGTGAAACATCAGGACCAGATGAATTACCACGCTTACACACCTTATCGATCTCATCGATAAACACAATACCATTTTGCTCGACAGCTTCAATGGCTTCGTGTTTAAGATCATCGGGATTAACCAATTTAGCAGCTTCTTCTTCAATTAGCTGTTTCAAGGCATCTTTGATCTTCATTTTACGAGCTTTGGTTTTTTGACCACCTAAATTTTGAAACATTGACTGAAGTTGGTTGGTCATCTCTTCCATACCTGGCGGTGCCATAATTTCAACACCAATATTAACGCCAGCTATTTCAATCTCAATTTCCTTATCATCAAGAGCGCCTTCACGTAATTTTTTTCTAAATGCTTGTCTAGCAGTTGAATCATTATTGTTTTCAACTTGTCCCCAACCATCTTTTGCTGGCGGTACTAGCACATCTAAAATACGTTCTTCAGCTAATTCTTCTGCTCTATTACGATTTCGTTCAATTGCTTCTTGACGAATCATCTTAACAGCAGAATCGGTAAGATCACGAATGATTGAGTCAACTTCTTTACCTACATAACCAACTTCCGTAAATTTTGTGGCCTCTACTTTGATAAATGGAGCATGTGCAAGTTTAGCTAATCGTCTTGCGATTTCTGTTTTACCCACCCCTGTTGGGCCTATCATAAGAATATTTTTTGGGGTAACTTCATGACGTAATGCTTCATCAAGTTGCATACGACGCCAGCGATTACGTAAAGCAATAGCAACAGAACGTTTTGCTTTATCTTGTCCAATAATATGTTGGTTTAATTCGCTTACAATTTCGCGAGGAGTCATTTCAGACATAATAATATTTCTCTTAAATCAGTTTTAATTAGTAATTAAGCTCTTCAATAGTTTGGAAGTTATTGGTGTAAACACAAATGTCACCAGCTATTGATAGCGATTTTTGTACAATATCATGTGCAGATAATGAAGTATTATCTAATAAAGCTCTTGCAGCAGCTTGAGCATAAGGTCCACCAGATCCAATCGCAATCAGATCATCTTCTGGTTGAATAACATCCCCTGTACCAGTAATAATTAATGATGCGGTTTCATCAGCTACAGCAAGTAATGCTTCTAACTTACGCAACATCCTATCGGTTCGCCAATCTTTGGCTAGTTCAACTGCTGCTTTAGTTAAATGACCTTGGTGCATTTCTAATTTACGTTCAAATAATTCAAATAATGTAAAAGCATCTGCTGTACCTCCAGCAAATCCTGCTATCACTTTATTATTGTATAAACGGCGAACTTTTCGAGCATTACCCTTCATAATAATTCGTTCACCTAATGTAACTTGCCCATCGCCTCCAATAACGACTTGACCTTCACGACGGACACTGACAATTGTTGTCATATTCTGCTCCTTCTCTTACTAAAACACTTATTTCGGAATGAATAGAGAATATATTGGGATGATTAGTAAATTTTCAACATCTGATTATTAAAATGCGAAATATTTATTTATTAATAGATGGAATAGTTAAATATGGTATTGAGATTTAAGCAGTTCAGATCTTACTTATTTGGGTTGGAAATCAATAGTCATTGTTTTAACTTCATTGTATAACTTACTAGAAGGTTTTGGTATAACCGCTAATTTAGTAGCTGCTAAAGCCTCTCGACATAAATCAGCATCACCGCCTTTTGAGGTTACATTCAGCAATAAACCATCAGGCGCTATCTGGATTTGTAATGTACAAGTTTTTCCTCGATAAAGATTTTGCGGATTAATAAACTTATTGCTAATTGCATTTTGTACTAACGATCGATATTTATTTAATTCGCCATCTGAGACACCTCTACGACTAGCTGCACCACCGGAAACATCAGGAGAGCCTGATGTAAGACCGCCTAAGAGATCATTAAGCGCTTTATCCTTTTTTGCTTGCTCAGCCCTTTTTGCAGCTGCGGCCTTTTCGGCGGCAGCTTTCTCGGCAGCGGCTTTTTCTGCAGCGGCTTTCTCTGCAGCAGCCTTTTCTGCAGCGGCTTTCTCAGCAGCAGCCTTTTCTGCAGCGGCTTTTTCTGCGGCAGCCTTTTCTGCAGCGGCTTTCTCAGCAGCAGCCTTTTCTGCAGCGGCTTTTTCTGCGGCAGCCTTTTCTGCAGCAGCTTTCTCTGCAGCAGCCTTTTCTGCAGCAGCTTTCTCGGCAGCGGCTTTTTCAGCAGCAGCTTTTTCGGCAGCGGCTTTTTCAGCGGCAGCTTTTTCGGCAGCGGCTTTCTCAGCAGCAGCCTTTTCAGCAGCAGCTTTTTCGGCTTCGGCTTTTTCGGCTAATTCTTTAACTTGTTTGTCTAATTGCTCTTGACGCTGTTGATTTGCTTTTTCCTGATTAACTTGCGCCTGCAATTGTCTTTGATATTGTTCGGTCATAACTGACGGATCAATCATGATTGCGTCAATAGAATTACCATTAATGCTACCGTAATTTTCTCCATTATCATCAGGAATAAATTGATATCCTAAAACAATAATCAATATACCATGTAAAATAATGGATATGATAACTGGTAGACTTAGTTTTGATCTTAACTTGTTAGACATTGCTGACATTTTTTATAATTATTAATTTAAATTGGTTGAGTCATCAAACCGACAGATTTAACACCCGCAGATTGAAGCAAATTCAAAGCTTTTATAATTTCTTCATAAGGAACTTGTTTAGCTCCACCGACTAAAAATACTGCTTTATCATTTAATGACATTTGCTGTTTAACTTCTGCAACAATTTGCTCTTGAGGTATATTCGATTGTCGATTTTGATCAATAATTATTGCATAAACACCAACTCCGGAAACCTCAATAATAATTGGTTTATTATCGGAAGGTGAAACAGTTTTTGACTCTGTCGCTTCAGGCAGATCAACTTCAACACTTTGACTAATAATTGGGGCTGTCGCCATAAAAATCAATACTAATACAAGCAATACGTCAAGTAACGGTACAATATTGATTTCTGATTTGGTTGAATAGCGTGAACGTCTACTCATAATTATTTCCTAACAGCTACTGCTTGACGTTGTAAAATTGTAGAAAACTCATCAATGAAGTTCAAATAGTTTTGTTCCATTCGACTTACACTTAATGATAATCGATTATATGCTAATACCGCTGGAATCGCCGCAAACAAACCAATAGCTGTTGCAATTAACGCTTCCGCAATACCTGGTGCAACCATTTGTAATGTAGCTTGCTTAACTGCGCCAAGTGAAATAAAGGCATGCATAATACCCCAAACAGTACCAAAAAGACCAATATATGGACTGATTGAACCGACTGTTCCTAAGAATGGGATATGCAATTCTAAGTTATCTAATTCACGATTCATTGCTAAACGCATTGAACGAGATGCGCCATCTAATGCAGCTTCAGGCATATTTGGATTAATTTGATATAAACGAGAAAATTCTTTAAATCCCGAATAGAAAATATGTTCTGTGCCACAGATCTCTTCTTTATTGAATTTTGCTTTATCAAAGAGCACATTTAAGTCTTCGGCAGACCAAAAACTATCGTCAAACTGTTCGACTTGTTTTTTTGCTTT
Source organism: Gilliamella sp. ESL0443 (assembly GCF_019469165.1). Classification (NCBI taxonomy): domain Bacteria; kingdom Pseudomonadati; phylum Pseudomonadota; class Gammaproteobacteria; order Orbales; family Orbaceae; genus Gilliamella; species Gilliamella sp. ESL0443. Next base: position 1,645,673 of record NZ_CP048263.1, read on the forward strand.
GCTTAAAATTTTGCTACGTTGGAAAATGATAGCCCAAGACATTACCGAAAATGCTAATAACAATAACATAACACCTTGTACTAAAAGTCCAGCTTGTAAAAATAGATCAATAATATTGAGATTATCCACTTAAATTAACTCCAAAACTAATAACTTGGGAAGCGCACACGGCTTCATTTTAGTCATATTGACACAAGCAATAACGACATCAGCGCTGCTGATAATTTGCTTATTCTGGTTTAAAATTGTCTGTTTAAAAATAATAGACGCCTTACGAATTTGCTCAACCTTAGTGCTGATAGTTAGCATGTCATCTAAACGGGCTGGAAAATCGTAGCTAATATCCATCTTTTTGACAACAAATGCAATACTTTCCTGTAATAACTTTTGCTGACTAATATCAAGATGTCTTAGCATTTCCGTTCTAGCTCGTTCAAAGAAGGCTAGATACCTAGCATGATAAACTACTCCGCCAGCATCTGTGTCTTCATAATAGACTCTTGCATTCCAATTGAATTGTTTCATATTTTATAATTTGAACAAAAAATTTGCGTCATTATATATGATTATAAAATTCGCTGCACTATGATATAAAAATAGTTAAATGAAAACAATTATCATTTGTTAATTATTTGTCTAATATACAGCCCTATAACTAAAAAGGTGGCAATTTGCCACCTTTTTATTTATTTTATGACTCTTTAGTTTCTTTATCGTTATTTTCAAGCCAAAGTCCTGTAACAACTGCAAGCATACAAGCTGCAATTAATCCTGCTAACCATAGAAAGTAATACATAATAAATCCTTAATAAAGTGAATGTTTATTATTTTCAATATGATTTTTATCTAAACGGCCAAACATCTTAATGTAACACCATGTGGTATAGAACAGAATGAGTGGTACAAAGATTAGTGCTACACCAAACATGATATTAAGTGTTAATTGGCTAGAAGATGCGTCCCAAATTGTCAAACTCGCATTTGGCATAATGCTTGAAGGAATGATGAATGGGAATGTCGCAATACCATATGTCAGTAATACACAAGCAATGGTTAGTGCAGAAGATAAAAACACTAATCCATTTTTATTTAAACTAGAAAATAAAATAGTAAATAAAGGTAATAAAACACCTAAAGCTGGTACAACCCATAATATTGGATAGTTCATGTAATTTTTTAACCATGAAACATCTGTCGAAACAGTTTTGCTCAATGGGTTTGAAACACCATTAGGATCTATAGCGCTAGTTACCTCATAACCATGAATACCGAAGGCAACCCAAACTCCAGCTAATACAAATGCAATTAACATAATTAAACTAGCTATTTGAGTTGCTTTTCTTGCTCTTAAATAAAGTTCACCAGAAGTTTTCATTTGCAACCAAGCACCACCATGAGCAACGATTAACATTAAACTCACAACACCTGCTAATATTGCAAATGGGTTAAGTAAACCAAAAAATGAACCATCATAAAAAGAGCGATAACTATTATCAAATCTAAATGGAACGCCTTCTAACAAGTTTCCGAATGCAACACCGAAAACAAGAGCAGGAACAAAGCTACCTAAAAAGATTGCAATATCCCACATATTACGCCATTTAGAATTTTCTAATTTACTACGATAATCAAACCCAATTGGTCTAAAAAACAGTGCACATAACACCAAAATCATCGCAATATAAAATCCGGAAAAAGATACCGCATAAGCCATCGGCCAAGCAGCAAAAATACCTGCACCACCAGTAATTAACCAAACTTGGTTACCATCCCAGTGCGGTGCTATTGCATTTATCATAATACGGCGTTCAGTATCAGTTTTGCCAATAAATGGTAGTAAGATACCAACACCCATATCAAATCCATCGGTGACAACAAAGGCGATTAACACAACGCTAATCAGCACCCACCAGGTGACTCTTACAATTTCATAATCAATCATTGTATATACTCCCTATGCCTTATTCTGATATCGATTGTGTTTTTTCATAATGATAGCTGCCAGTACCTAAAGAGCTTGGTCCTAATCGAGCAAACTTAAACATTAAGAACATCTCAGCAACTAAGAACATTGTATAAAGTCCACAAATAAGAACCATAGTGAATAGTACTTCACCTGGAGTTAATGATGAATTAGCTACTCCAGTTGGCAATATGTCTTGAATTGCCCAAGGTTGACGACCATATTCTGCAACAAACCAACCACATTCACATGCTAACCAAGGGAATGGGAGTGATAAAAGAAGTAAACGGCATAACCAACGTTTTTCACCAATTTTATTTTTGTAAGTTGACCATAAAGCAAGGCCAGTACCTAAAATCATTAATAAACCAAAGCCAACCATTCCTCTAAATGCCCAGAATAAAGGCCATACAGCTGGGATTGAATCTTCAGTCGCTGCTTTAATATGTTCTTCAGTAGCTTCTGGAATTGTTAGGTTATCTTTATCGGTAAAACGTTTAACTAGGTAACCATAGCCTAAATCAACTTTATTATCTTCAAAGGCTTTTAAAACCGCAGGGTCTTTATCGCCTTTTTGAATTTTTTCTAAACTAGAATAAGCGACAATACCATTACGAATTCGAGTCTCATTATCCGCTAAAATATCTTTTAAACCAGTTACTTTGGTATCTAATGAGCGAGTTGTCATAATTCCCATCACATAAGGAATTTCAACCGCAAACAAGTTCTCTTTTTTCTCTTGTGAAGGGAACGCTATAACGTTGAACGATGCAGGTGCTGGTTGAGTTTCCCATTCAGCTTCAATTGCAGCTAATTTAACCGGCTGTACAGTAGTCATTTCATGACCAGCTTCATCACCCATAATAGCGACCACAATTGACATAATAAAACCAAATACTGCAGCTACAGCAAAAGAGCGCTTAGCAAATGGTAAATCACGTTTTTTGAGTAAATAATATGAACTAATACTTAAGACAAAAATAGCACCAGTTAAATAACCCGCTGCTACGGTGTGAACGAATTTATATTGAGCAACAGAATTGGTAATTAACTCAAAAAAACTTTGCATTTCCATTCTTGAGTTAATCGGATTAAAGTCTGAACCGACAGGGAACTGCATCCAACCATTGGCAACTAAAATCCAGAGCGCAGAAAGATTAGAACCAAAAGCCACGCACCAAGTGACCATTAAATGCTTGCCACGGCTTAATCTATCCCATCCAAAAAAGAATAAACCAACCATGGTTGATTCTAAGAAAAATGCCATTAATCCTTCTATTGCAAGCGGTGCACCGAAAATATCACCTACATAATGCGAATAATAAGACCAATTTGTACCAAACTGAAATTCCATAGTTAAACCAGTAGCAACACCAACAGCGAAGTTGATACCAAATAGTTTACCCCAGAATTTAGTCATATCTTTCCAGACTTGCTTACCACTAACAACGTATACCGTTTCCATAATTGCAAGCATAAACGCCATACCAAGCGTTAATGGTACAAAAATAAAATGATACATCGCAGTGAGTGCAAACTGAAGGCGTGACAGTTCTACTATATCTAACATAAAGCGCTCCCTTATCCTTAAATGCCCACAAATTTTGTAACGTTATTATTGTACAACAAAATTTAATGAATAAAAATTGATTAATGTCAAAAAAATAAAACTTAAAAATGTTTTTTTATTGCTTCACCAATTTGCGCTAAGCTACTTACAACAGTAACACCTGCTGATTGCAGTGCTTTAGTTTTTTCTGCTGCAGTACCTTTATTGCCAGAAATGATTGCACCTGCATGTCCCATACGTTTGCCGGCTGGGGCCGAAACACCAGCTATATAAGCAACCACAGGTTTAGTAACATTATGTTTAATATAGTTGGCGGCTTCTTCTTCTGCGCTACCACCAATTTCACCAATCATAACTATTGCTTCTGTTTTAGGATCTTGTTGGAGTAATTTTAATATTGAAATAAAATCACTGCCGGGAATGGGATCACCACCGATTCCGACGCAAACGGATTGGCCTAATCCAATATCGGTTGTTTGTTTAACTGCTTCATAAGTTAGCGTACCTGAACGCGAAACAATCCCAACTTTACCAGCTAAATGAATATGTCCAGGCATGATACCAATTTTACACTCATCAGGAACAATAATTCCTGGGCAATTTGGACCAATCATCACAACATCATTTTGGGTTAATTTTTCTTTAACAATAAGCATATCCATGGTTGGAATGCCTTCTGTAATACAGACGATTAATTTTATACCTGCATCAATGGCTTCTAAAATTGAATCTTTACCAAATGCAGCGGGAACATAAATAACGGTTGCAGTTGCACCTGTTGTTTCAACCGCTTCTTTAACAGTATTAAAAACAGGTAAACCTAAATGTGTCGTACCACCTTTGCCTGGTGTTACGCCACCAACTAATTTAGTACCATAAGCCAGTGCTTGTTCAGAATGGAATGTACCTTGGCTGCCAGTAAATCCCTGACAAATAACTTTTGTATCTTTATTAATCAAAATTGACATAGTAATTATTCTCCACCCATTCTCTTATTGTGCAACACTGACGATCTGTTGGGCTGCATCGACTAAACTTTTTGCGGTAATAACATTTAATTTACTTTTAGCTAAAATATCTCTTGCTAGTTCTGCATTATTACCTTCAAGACGAACGACAACAGGAACAGTCAAACCTATTTCCTTAATTGCATCAATAATGCCATTAGCAATAAGATCGCAGCGAACAATACCACCAAAAATATTGACTAATATTGCTTTCACATTTTTATCAGAAAGTATCAATTTAAAGGCTTCGGCAACCCGTTCTTTTGTCGTGCCACCACCAACATCTAAAAAGTTTGCTGGCTCACCACCATAAAGTTTAATCATATCCATAGTTGCCATAGCAAGGCCTGCGCCATTAACCATGCAACCAATATTGCCATCTAAAGATACATAGCTAATGCCTTGTTTAGCCGCTATCGACTCCCGTTCGTCTTCCTGTGTAGTATCTCTTAATACGACTAAATCAGGATGTCTAAACATAGCATTATCATCTAGCACAACTTTAGCATCTAGACAGATTAACTCCTGTGTATCGGTAATAACTAAAGGATTGACTTCTGCTAAAGAAACATCTTTTTCAATGAAAAGATTAGCAAAATTAACAAATAATTTAGCAAATTGATTGACTAATTTACCGGTTAAACCAAGTTTAAAAGCTAACTCTCGGCCTTGATATCCGCATGGTCCTGTTAAAGGGTCGAGTGATATTTTATGAATTAAATGTGGCGATTGCTCAGCGACTTTTTCGATCTCAACACCACCTTCGGTAGATGCCATAATCACAATGCGTTTTGTACTACGATCAACAACCGCCCCTAAATAAAGCTCTTTCTCTATATTAGACGCTTTTTCAATTAAAATTTTATTAACTGGTTGCCCTTTAGACGTTGTTTGATAAGTCACTAAATATTGACCTAACCATTTTTCAGCAAACAATCTAATTTCATTAAAATCTTTAGTACAAATTACCCCACCTGACTTACCACGTCCACCTGCATGAACTTGGCACTTTGCTACCCAAGCATTAGATTGAGAAGAGAGCTCAGCCAATGTATCTTGTATTTCATCGATTGAATTACACACATAACCTTCTGGCACTGGCAAATTATATTGTTTAAATAGGTGTTTTGATTGATACTCATGCAGATTCATAAATAATTCCGAAACGTCGATTGCCATAAAATAGTGGCTAATTTTAATTCAAGTTGAAAAAATTGTGTAGTAAATAATTACTTATGTTTGGAGTTATTGAGAATTATTGCTGATAACTACCGACAGTGTTATACTCAAAATATGTATATTGTAAAAACAGTAAAGGTAAAAATATGGCACAAGTTGGAATTTTTTTTGGTAGTGACACAGGCAACACAGAAAATGTAGCTAAACAAATCCAACAAATTTTAGGTACAGACAAAGCAGATCTTTTTGATATTGCAAAAACAACAAAAGAACATATCGAAAAATATGACTTCTTATTTTTTGGTATCCCAACTTGGTATTACGGCGAATCTCAAGCGGATTGGGATGATTTTTTTCCTAACTTAGAAAACGTTGACTTTAATGGCAAAACAGTCGCAATATTTGGCTGTGGTGACCAAGAAGATTATGCTGAATATTTTTGTGATGCAATGGGAACAATCCGCGATATTATCGAACCTAAAGGCGCAAAAATTGTTGGTCATTGGTCTACTGAAGGTTACAGTTTTGAAGCATCTAAAAGCTTAGTTGATGACAACCACTTTGTAGGTTTAGCCATTGATGAAGATCGCCAACCAGAATTAACAGAAGAAAGAATTAATAATTGGGTAAACCAAGTAAAAACCGAAATGAATATTTGATCTATCAGAGTGATTTATTTTATTTTCCGTTCATATTTTATAATATGCCTAATTAATTAACTAAATTGGAATGTAATATGACAAATCATGATAAAGATAACAATGCAGCACTCAAAAGTGCGGGTTTAAAGGTTACGTTACCGCGATTAAAAATTTTAGAATTACTACGCGATCCTTCATGCCAACACATTACTGTGGAAGATCTTTATAAAAAACTACTTGATATGGGCGAAGAGATTGGTCTTGCTACTGTATATCGTGTATTAAATCAATTTGATGATGCGGGTATTGTAACACGCCACAATTTTGAAGGAGGAAGAGCCGTTTTTGAGCTTGCCTCACAAAAACATCATGACCACTTAATTTGTTTAGATTGTGGAGAAGTTTTTGAATTTCGAGACGAAATTATCAACAAACGTCAAAAAGAAATTGCAGAGCAATATGGCGTGGAACTCACCTTTCATAGCTTATATCTTTATGGTCATTGCAAATCAGGTAACTGTAAAACTCATCCGGAACTTCATACAAAAAAATAAGCCTATTTAATAGGCTTTTCACTTATTGAGAACTCTTACTTTTATCTTTCAGGTTAATAATTAAATGAAGCAGCTATTAAATTTTATACCACTTATCGTCTTTTTTATATTTTTAACAATTTACGATATTTTTGTTGGCGTACAAGCCTTGATGGTTTCAGCAACCATCTCATTTTTAATTATTCTTGTTATGTATAAAAAAATTGATAAAGTCGAGCTCGTCTCCTATCTGATGATAATGATTTTTGGTGGCATAACACTTTATACGCAAAATCAAGACATAATTAAATGGAAAGTAACCATCATAAACTTCTTATTTGCTGCTGCATTATCTATTAGTCAGTTTGGTTTCAAAAAAAATCTACTACAAAAAATGTTAGGTAAAGAGATACATCTCGATATCGCTATTTGGAATAAACTCAACTTGATATGGATCGCTTTTTTTACGGTTTGCGGTTCATTTAGCCTAGTTGCAACCTATTATGCATCAAGTGATTTCTTCTGGATCTTCAAAGTATTTATTTTACCGATTGCATCATTAGTCATGTCATTGATATCGGGCATTTACATCTATCGGCATATGAATAAAATGGCTGATAACGGATAAAAAAATATAAGTAGGAGTACTTTCAACATGACGCAAGACAACCCTAATGGACAACTCGTTTTACGCACTTTAGCCATGCCAGCAGACACCAACCCTCATGGCCATATATTTGGCGGGTGGATAATGTCACAAATGGATTTAGCCGGTGGTATTTTAGCTAAAGAAATTGCTAAAAGAAGAGTAGTAACAGTAAATGCAAGTAGTATCACCTTCTACAAACCAGCAATGGTTGGCGATGTTGTTTGTTGTTATGCTCATTGTATAAAAACCGGTACAACATCCATTACAATTGGTATTGAAGTTTGGATAAAAAAAATAACAGATGCTGACAATGCAACACAACGCTTCTGCATTACTGACGCGACATTTACTTATGTTTCTGTAGATAAACATAATAATCCAAAACCGTTGCCTGAAATATTTCAAAATTTCGATTGTACTAAAGACCCAATTAGTAAACTAAACTTAAGTTATAGCTGATAATTATGCAATTTACATCATTTCATGCCTTAGTAAGTACATTAATATTTCTTGTTTACTGGTTGCTTATTGTGTCAACCACCTTACGTATTGTCTTTAAAAGACGACCAACCACTTACGTAATCGCATGGATGTTAGTAATATATATATTACCTATAATTGGTGTCATTCTCTATTTTGCACTAGGTGAAGCTCATCTTGGGCAACAAAGAGCCAAACGTGCGCAAAAAATGCGCCCGACTATTACAAAATTTATTAATCGATTAAGTGCTTTTCCTGACATCTTTACCACCAAAGTCAGCCAGGTTAGCAAACCTATTTTTCAACTCTGTAAACATCAAACAGGTCTTGATGGGATCAGAGGCAACCACATTGAATTACTGAGCAATACCGATGCCATTTTTGACCAACTAATTCAAGACATAAATCAAGCCAAGTCAAATATCGAAATGGTCTTTTACATCTGGAACGAAGGTGGTAGAGCTGACGATGTTGAACAAGCGCTTATACAAGCCACACAACGAGGCGTCACCTGTCGCCTAATGATTGACTCAGCCGGTAGTCGACATTTTATTCGCTCCAAAGCCAGCCAAAGAATGCGAGACGCTGGCATAACCATCATCGAAGCATTACAAGTAAATCTATTAAGATTTATGTTTAGACGACTTGATTTACGACAACATCGAAAAGTCGCCATTATTGACAACTACATCTCATATACAGGTAGCATGAACATCGTAGATCCACGATTCTTCAAACAAAATAAACATGTTGGGGAGTGGGTTGATATCATGATCAGAATGTGTGGTCCAGTAACCACACTAATGGGTGCAATATACGCCAGTGACTGGGAGCTAGAAACAGGAAAATATTTAGCCCTACCTCAAATTACTGATTTCGCAGAGCCGCCAGAAGATAAAAAACATATTATGCAACTGATTGCTTCAGGTCCTGGTTATACTGAAAACATGATCCATCAGGTACTCTTAACCGCAATCTACTCAGCTCAAGAACAAATTATATTCACAACGCCATATTTAGTACCAAGTGATGATATTTTACATGCAGTATGTACAGCCGCTCAACGAGGTGTTGAAGTAATCATCATCGTACCTAAAAAGAATGATTCGCTAATGGTCAAATGGGCAAGTCGAGCATTCTTTTCTGAATTATTAAACGGTGGGGTTAAGCTTTATCAATTTAATGATAATTTACTCCATACCAAAAGTGTATTAATCGACAACCAACTTAGTTTAGTTGGAACCGTTAACTTAGATATGCGAAGTTTATGGCTCAATTTTGAAATCACAACGGTAATTGATGATGCACAGTTTGCAAAATCACTATCTACACTGTTAGAACAATATTTATCACAATCAGATAAAGTGGATATTGAAAAATGGAAAAAACGACCAATCTGGCAACGGATTGTTGAAAGACTATTTTATTTTTTTGCTCCATTGCTCTAAACAATCGTTGTAAAAATTAACGTTTGAGTAACCTTTGAAAAGATAGATATTAGTAACCTTTTTGCGAAACATCAGGCAAAAACAGATTATCTGCAATACGGAAAACGCTAGATTCAATTGTTCCATCTTCATTAAGCTTAATTTCACGCCAGCCTGGAGCTTCATCATTAGATAATTGAAACTCATAACAATTTGGCTTGAATTGAAAACAAGTAGATGGTGTAGAAAACGCGTGGCAATTATGCCAAACATGATCTTGTTGTTGATGAATATGCCCCCAACCAAGACCTTTTATTGAAGGAAATTTTTTAACGATTTCCTCAAGTTCATTACTATTTTTTAAAATATGCTCATCTAACCAATGACAACCCGAACTAATAGGATGGTGATGCAAAAAGACCATCACATTTTTATCAGTATGAGCTAATAACGTCTTTTCAAGAAATTGCAACTCAGATTGAGGTAACAAACCACATGCCTGACCAACAACTTGGCTATTTAAAAGCACAATCAACCAATTATCACCTAGCGATACCACTTTATTTTCAGCCAGTTGGTAATTCGAAAAAACTTCCTGCATATAACTAAAATTATCATGATTACCAGCCAACCAAACACATGGCGTATTAAACTGCTTAATCTGCTCGGCAAAGCGGGCATAGGATTTCTTCGAACCATCTTGCACAAAGTCACCTGTTGCAACGATCAAATCATACTTTCTATTACCGCGCTTAATTTCATTAATAACCGATAAAAAACTCGCATTTGACTTAATGCCTAATAAAGCACCATCCTCATCAGCAAACAGATGTGTATCAGTAATATGCAAAATATTTGCACAATGCTTATTCTTTATTTGAAGCGTTAAAAGTGACGCCAAAATCTACCTCAATAATTATATATATGAAATCATGCCAGCAATAGAATTGATATTGTGATCAACATCACAATTTTTTATTTTTAAATCATGATGTTATACTAAATTGTAAAATAAAATTTATTTTTAGGGAAGCAATAATTTCCTGAATTTAACAAAAATAGCTTATTTCCACTCATTTCTTAGTGTCGAATGATTAAGTTGTAACCATTGTAATGCAATAATTGATGCCGCATTATTAATTACGCCTTCTTCAACCCACTTATAAGCTTGCTCACGGCTGACTACATGAACCTTGATATCCTCGTTTTCTTCAGCTAAACCGTGCACACCTTTTGCGGTTGAAGCATCAACTTGACCAACCAAAACATGTAACTTCTCAGTTAAACCACCTGGTGATGCAAGATAACTAATAATTGGCTTACATTGCCCAACAACAATACCCGCCTCTTCCAAGGCCTCTCGTTTTGCTACTTCTTCAATCGACTCATTCTCATGATCCATCATCCCGGCAATCAACTCTAACATCCAAGGCGAATCTTCTGTCTCAATTGCAGCTATCCGAATTTGCTCAATAAGCACAACTTCATCACGCTTATCATCATATGCTAAAAGCACCACAGCATGGCCACGCTCCAGAATTTCGCGACTCACCACCTCACTGATTGAACCATCAAATTTACGGTATTGAAAACGGTATTCCAATAACGAAAAAAAGCCCTTATATAAAATGCGTTTAGTTAAATTAAAAACATCTTTCTTGTTATAAAGCACAGGTTTAAATTTCATATCAAATTCTCAATTTTAAGCTAAATTTTAATAAAAAGTGCGAATCACGAATAAGTATACTTTCTATATGCTAATTATCTGTTAAAATTATGCAATTGAAAATATTATTCTATTTTATTGCTTTTAAAGAGAAAATTAATGAAAAAAACTTTAACCTTTTTAATTGGCTTAGCATTAAGTCAATCTGTGTTTGCTGAAAACTTAGTACAGGTTTATGAACAAGCGAAACAAACCAACCCAGATCTACGCAGTTCATTAGCTGAAAAAGATAAAGCTTACTCAGCAATTTCAGGTTCTCGTGCAAGCTTACTTCCGCAAGTTGGCCTTAGTGCTTCTTATGGTGTATCACATGGACGTCGAGACGATAGCGGTGTTAAAACTAAAAACGGTAGCTTATACCAAGTTGGTGTATCACAAAGTATCTTTAATTTTTCTAATTGGAAAGCGTTAGATATCACCAAAAAACAAGCCACTATTGCGGATATCTCTTATCAATATCAAGGCCAAACATTAATTTTAAACACCTCAGTAGCCTACTTTAACGTATTAAAAGCTCTTGATGCATTAAGCTTCATCGATGCACAGAAAAAAGCAATTGGTCGTCAATTAGAACAAACTCGCCAACAACATCAAGTTGGTCTAGTTGCTATTACCGACGTACAAAATGCTCAAGCAAATTACGACTTAACTGTTGCACAACAAGTTAATGCATTAAATGATCTAAATAATGCGCTTGAAGCATTACGCCAAGTAAGTGGACGCTTCTATTCTCAACTTGCCAGCGTTGATACCAAAACCTTTAGAACTGAGCAACCAACTCAAATCAACACATTGTTAAAACAATCTGAAACCACTAATCTCAATTTATTAACAATGAAGTTAAACCAAGAGATTGCTCGTGACCAAATCAAAATGGCTCAATCCGGTTTTATGCCTACTGCTAGCTTAGAAGCATCAACCAACCTAAATAAAAGCGAGAGTTATGGTAATACCAATTACAAGCGTCAAAAAAAATATGCAGGTGATAACAAAATTGGGGTTAGCGTAAGCTTACCACTATTCTCTGGTGGCGCAACAGTATCACAAGTACAACAAGCACAACACAGCTTCGTAAGCTCAAGTGAAAAACTTGAAAGTACTAATCGTAGTGTGATTAACCAAATCCGCTCATCCTACAACAACATCTCATCATCGATCAGTGCGATTAAAGCTTATCAACAAGCGGTTGTTTCAGCACAAAGCTCATTAGAAGCAACCTCTTCTGGATACCAAGTAGGAACTCGTACTATCGTTGACGTACTTAACGCAACAACACAACTGTATAGCTCAAAACGAAATCTTTCTGACGCTAAATACAACTATTTAACAAGTTTATTACAGTTAAAATATGCAGTTGGAACCTTAACGGCAAGTGATCTAGATTACCTAAACAATATGTTAGGTAAAGAAGTAAGCACACTTGCAACAATAAAATAATTCAATAAAAATTAATAAAAAAGCGATCATCAGATCGCTTTTTTTATTTATCCAAATACTTATTAAGTCATCGCATTAATAATAAAATCGATAAAAATATTGAGCTTAGGCAACCGTTGCTTATCGGCGGTATACAACAAATGGACTTCCCTCGCCGGCGGTAAAAAATTTTGTAAAACTGGGATTAATTTATTTTGTTTAATTGACTCTCTCAACGTCGACTCAGGTAACATCGTAATACCTAACCCTTCAAGGGCGGCCACAGCTAGTGCTGCCGTATTATTACTTTGAAATGATCCTGTAATTGGAACATTAATCAATTCACCATTTATCTTAAACGGCCACAAATTATCTTTTTTGTTTGAATTAACATATTGATAGATCAAACATTGATGCTTTTTCAAATCATCGGGTACTGCTGGCACACCATAACGAGCCAAATAACTTGGCGATGCAGCAAAAATAAGTTGCAAATCACTAAGCTTTCTCGCAATTAATCCCGAATCACTTAAAGAACCGATTCGAAACACCACATCAAAATCATCTTTAACTAAATCAACATAACGATCGTTTAACTGAATATCAATATTCACCTTCGGATAACATTTCATAAAATGGCTAATAACCGGAACCAAATTAAATTGACCATAACTCACCGGTGCACTAATTCTTAAACGACCTTTCGGCTCCTTACTATATGTTTGTGCTAATGTCTTAGTATTCTTAATCTCACTTAAAATAAATAGACATCGCTCATAATACTGCTTGCCAAACTCGGTCAAATTTTGCGATCGCGTCGTTCTATTTAACAACTTCAAGCCCAAATAATTTTCTAAAAACAAAATATACTTCGCGACCATTTGTGGAGAGGTATTTAAAGAGATTGAAGTTGCAGCAAACGATCCGGTCTTAACCGTTATCACAAAAGCTTCCATACACTTAACTAAATCCATATTATCAACCTCCAGTTGTTAATAAATAAATTTTCACACTATTTATAGTCATTTTATATACAAATATAATACACATCATTAATTAAAAAAAGAAAATACTCTAAACAAAAAATTGTTATCATAAGTGGGAACTTTGATGTTCGCTGAACAATTTTAATGCAAGCAACTAAAATTGACTAATTAGGACATAGATACGGATATAAAAAGGATTCAAAATGGAAATGGAAATGGAAATGGATATCGAAACAAAAACAGAAATTATTAACACTGAAAAAAGATATACAGCCATCACTGGCGCTAGCTCAGGGATAGGTTACGCGACAGCAATAGCTTTTGCAAAAAGAAACAAAGACCTTATTATAATAGCAAGAAGAATTGAAAATTTAGAATCATTAAAAAACAAAATAGAAACAATCAACCCCGACATTGAAGTCATTATTAAAGTTTGTGATCTCACCAATACACAATCTCTCTACACATTATTTAATGAACTAAGAAATTACTTTATCGAAACGTGGATCAACAATGCTGGTTTTGGACATTATGGTAGTGTAAGTACACAAGAGTTAACTAAAATTGAGTCAATGCTCCACCTAAACATAGAAGCATTAACCATCCTATCAACCCTTTATGTACGTAAATACCATAATCACACCAACACACAACTGATTAACATCTCATCACGAGGTGGTTATACCATTGTACCTAACGCGGTAACCTATTGCGCCACCAAATTTTACGTCAGTGCCTTTACAGAAGGGCTTGCTCAAGAATTAATACAGACTAACGCAAAACTAAGAGCCAAAGTACTCGCCCCAGCAGCAACGCAAACTGAATTTGGCAAAAAAGCCAACAATGTCAGTGAATATAATTATGACAAAAGTTTTGCCAAATATCATTCTGCCGACCAAATGGCTGAATTCTTACTAGCGCTCTATGACAGTGATAAAACCGTTGGGGAAGTTGATACTAAAGATTTCTCATTCCAACTAAAAGACAGCCATTTTCCATATTCAGGCAACCCAGCAGAAAATCAAAAATAAAAGTTGAATATGGAAGGAACAATAAAGGGATTTTGGGGTTCAAAAACCCCGTTCCTCAACTTTTTTCAATAAAACACATAAAAATAAACCCGCCTAGGCGGGTGATTCAAACGTAACTAAAGATTGAGGATGAACAAATAAATACTAAGGATAGACGCAAAGCCCATAGAATCTGTTGTCGGTGTAATGGTAAAAGACAACTCCGTCTCTAGGTTTCACAACTCTTACAATCTCTGAGCCTCGACTCCAATACCAATTGGAAAGAAATTCAGCTTTGTAATAGCCGTCCTCAAGAGCACCCCACTCGGTAAAAAAACCTGCACCTATGCGACGTTGATAATAATTACCTGATGATGGGAAGTTGGCTCCTCGCTCATACGTTGAATTAGTTAAATCGACTACTCTTGGCATACTATAACCTATACGATTACACCAAGATACAGTATGCGAATAATCGAATTGTGCTTGGCCTCGGTTGACGAACCACTGTTTTAACTTAAATCCATATTTAACGACCGAATTACCTTTTCTGTCACGACCAATTAACTCAAATGTCTGAGGGAGACTAGGTCGATAAATACGGCGTGGATTTTCAGACCAATGCTGGGAGGAATCGGTTACAACGGGCCCCTTTAATGTAACACGTACTCCTGTATTTGTAGAATTGCTCATAGTAGCAGTTATACCTTCACGAGAAACAGGTTGCCAATACAAAGCCTTACTATTTCCACTAATGGCTAAATCAAAGTATAAACCATCAGCCCCAGTTGTCGGAAAATTTAAATCATAAGATGACTGCTCGGTTGATTGAGTAAGAAAACCTCTCTTAGGGTTCCACATCGAAGATGGACCAGCATATGAACCTGAACCGTAGCTTAGATTCGGCTTAGCAAAAAGAATTACTGGTCGTTCCTTAGGATTAATATAATATGTCACATTACTAGCACTGAAATAACCGTTTTTAGGAACCCCATAACGAGTCATTAATTTACCATTGGTACTAGTTAATATAACTTTATAAGGTGCCCTAGCAATTTCTAGTACAGCATTACGTGATACGGCTTGGTTATTTTTATCAAGGATAGATAAGCTTAAAGTACCATCAACAAGAATGTCACCATCCCCATCATCATCTCTCCAATAATTATAAGGAGGACCGATAAGAGTATTCAATGCGACTGAATTAGTATCAGTAGGAACCAACATACTAATATCGGTGAAACTCTGACCAGTAACTGGCAACTCAATTGGATAGTTATATGATGAAGAATTAGTTGATGGTGTATATTTAGTTCCGTCAGATAACTTAATCCAAAGCAAAGCGTTGATGTTAACAGCACGATTACGACCACCATCGAAAGTCAAATACGGCGCACTACCCTGTATCGCATTCCTAGTTGTCTGTGATGTCAATGCAAGACTCGAAAAAGGAAGGAAAAAGGCCACGAAAAAAACAATCTGCTGGGATAATTTGGAAAAGGATCGAAAGCAGGATCCGAAAAAGGACCGCGGAAGCGAACGCGCGAAAATTCGCAGAATTTCACTTGATTGCGTGGAAAAATAAGTTTCAGTGAAAAATTTAAGTTGGGAGTTGAAGTTAGAAGAATTTAAAAGATAGGTTGGCCATGTTGCCTGTTGCCTGTTGAAAATTATAATGCATTTTGGACTACCTTGTCAAGTAATTTTTTGATTTATTTGTAATTTTATACTTTTATATCAAATTTTAGCCTTGTAGCTAAAACCGTGTAAAAAGTATAGTGATTGGAAAAACACGATGCAACACTTTTTTTCACTCATTTACGTTAACTTTCGTAAAGATGTTCTAAAAGAAATCTAGTTTATAATTGATTAACTACTGTTTTAATTAGAGATATTTCAATTACAAATCTTTAAAATTAGAGCAATTGATCCTGAAAATTTTATTTTAGGGCTTTGAATTAGAAATTTAGTGATTTTGATATTTGAATAATTTTTTAAGTAAAATTTAAAACCTCAAAAACCCCGCTCCTCAACTTTTTTTGATATAAAACACCACAAAAGCCTTTTAAGTTGAGAGTTGAGTTGTTTATGCTGGGAGCCTATTTTACAATGCCAATATTATCCTAAATACATCTTAACAAGCATTTAACTTGTTAAGATGTCGATAATTTAGAGGACTACGAAATTCGCATACCCGGTTTTGCCCCGCTATCTGGTGATAATAGGTAAACACCTTCACTATCATCTTTACCGCTTGCACAAAGTACCATGCCTTCTGAGATACCAAAACGCATTTTACGCGGCGCTAAGTTAGCGATCATTATGGTTAGTTTACCGACTAAAACCGCAGGATCAGGATAGAACTGTTTGATGCCGGAAAATACGTTGCGAGTTTCATCGCCAATATCCAGTGTTAACTGCAATAATTTATCCGACCCTTCAACCACCGTGGCATTTTTAATTAACGCAACACGCATATCAACTTTGGCAAAGTCATCAAAATTGATAGTATCAGCAATAGGTTCTGCCACTTTTTCTTTGGCAGGTGTTGCTAAAACGCTTTTGGTTTCTTCAATCATAGCAGTAATTTTATCCATATCTATACGGTTAAACAGGGCTTTGAATTGGTTGATCGTGTGCCCAGTTAATGGTTTATCAATCGTGTCCCAGATTAATTGGCTGTTTAAAAACGCCTCACTGCGCTCCGCTAATGACGGCACGACTGGTTTTAAATAGGTCATTAAAATGCGGAATAGATGAATACCCATAGAACAAATATCTTGTAATGCTTGATCTTGTCCCTCTTGTTTAGCCACCACCCATGGCGCTTTTTCATCGATATAACGATTTGCTTCATCAGCCAATGCCATAATTTCACGAATTGCTTTACCGGATTCACGTTGTTCAAAATAATCAGCGATGACTTTTGATTTTTCAACGAATAAAGCATAAAGTTCCGGCTCTGCAAGATTGGCGGATAATTTACCACCAAAACGTTTACTGATAAAACCAGCCGAACGGGATGCAATATTCACCACTTTGTTAACTAAATCACTATTCACCCGTTGCACAAAATCTTCTAAATTTAAATCGATATCATCGATATGTGGCGAGAGTTTGGCTGCATAATAGTAACGCAAACAGTCAGGATCTAAATGTTTCAAATAGGTACTTGCTTGAATAAAGGTACCACGTGATTTTGACATCTTCGCCCCGTCGACAGTGACATAGCCATGCACAAAAATATTAGAAGGTTTACGATGTTCGCTACCGTCTAACATTGCCGGCCAAAACAGGCTATGGAAGTAGACAATATCTTTACCGATAAAATGGTAAAGTTCAGTGGTTGAATCTTTATTCCAAAACTGATCAAAAATCGGTTTGTTGTGTTTATTACAGTAATTGAGGAATGATCCCATATAACCGATTGGCGCATCTAACCAAACATAAAAATATTTGCCCGGTGCATCGGGAATTTCAAAACCAAAATATGGCGCATCCCGACTGATATCCCATGGTTGTAGGCCTGCTTCAAACCACTCTTGCATTTTGTTAGCCACTTGATCTTGCAATGTTCCTGATCGGATCCACGCTTGTAACATATCGGAAAACGCAGGCAAGTCAAAAAAGAAGTGCTCTGAATCTTTCATGATCGGCGTTGCACCCGATACCACTGATTGCGGATTAATTAAATCAATCGGATTATAAGTTGCACCACAAACTTCACAGTTATCGCCATATTGGTCTGGTGATTTACAGCGAGGGCAAGTCCCTTTAACAAAACGATCCGGTAAAAACATCTTTTTTTCGGGATCGAATAGTTGTGATATTACTTTGGTTTTAATATAGCCATTAGCCTTTAATCGTTTATAGATCTTTTCAGATATTTCCCGATTTTCAGGGCTATGGGTTGAGTGGTAATTATCGTAACTAATATTGAAACCGGCAAAATCACGTTGATGCTCAATTTTAACTTCATCTATCATCTGTTCCGGGGTGATGCCTAATTGCTGTGCTTTAAGCATAATTGGCGTACCATGAGCATCATCAGCGCAAATAAAATAGATCTCATTGCCACGCATACGTTGATAGCGTACCCATACATCTGCTTGAATATGTTCGAGCATATGACCTAAGTGAATTGCACCATTTGCATAAGGAAGCGCACAAGTTACTAATATTTTGCGTTGAGTTGTCATATCGAATTAATACCTTTTATTACATAATGGCGGAAATAGTACATCAATCGTGGGATTATCGCCAGATTTATGCCATAATTTGATAAAAATTCTTTATATACTTTGAGCGATATTGTGCAGGGAATGGTTATCATTCTATCAGAAAGAGTGATCACTCTTATCAAGTTAAAACAATATCGATAATCATATCTATTTGAAGCAATATGAGTATAAAACTTGTTGATAACAGTTAAGGCTAATAACCATGGAAGCAAAAAAAATTCTAGAGAATTTTACTCATCCCACTTTATCCAAAAATTTGATTGAGCTTGGCGCAATTACTCAATGTGAACAGGCTAACCAAGAACTGCTAATTAGCTTAGTGATGCCTTTTGCTTGGCAAACTGGCTTTGAAGACCTGAAAACAACAGTTACACCTCAGTTACTTAAGTTGGATGGGGTTGAAAAGGTTAATTGGAAGATTAACTATAATATTGCGACGTTAAAGCGGGCGAATAATAATCATCCTATCAATAATGTTAAAAATATTATTGCGGTAAGTTCGGGCAAAGGTGGAGTTGGTAAATCATCAACCGCGGTTAATTTAGCTTTAGCATTACAAAAGCAAGGGGCTAAAGTGGGGATTTTAGATGCGGATATTTATGGTCCTTCTATTCCTACCATGCTCGGCACCGAAAAAGAGCAACCAGTAACACCGGATAATAAACATATGTCACCAATTATGGCCTATGGTCTTGCGAGTAATTCTATTGGTTATTTGGTTGAGCCTGATAATGCTATGGTGTGGCGTGGACCAATGGCAAGTAAAGCATTGTGTCAGATTTTGGAAGATACGCTTTGGCCTGAACTTGATTATTTGATTATGGATATGCCACCTGGGACAGGAGATATTCAATTAACTCTAGCCCAAAATATTCCGGTTACTGCTGCTGTGATTGTGACGACGCCACAAGATATTGCTTTAATTGATGCCCAAAAAGGGATTGTGATGTTTAATAAGGTTAACATCCCTACCCTTGGTATTATCGAAAATATGAGTTATCACATCTGTGAAAATTGTGGGCATCACGAAGCGATTTTTGGTGAGGAGGGGGCTAAGCATTTGGCTGAAAAATATCATACGAAATTACTGGGTCAGATTCCTCTTCACCGTTTATTACGTCAAGATTTAGATTCCGGTAAGCCGACGGTTATTAGTCATCCTGATAGTGAGTTTACCCAGCTATATTGTCATATTGCCGCACAAGTTGCTAGTCAGCTTTATTGGCAAGGTGAAACCATTTTACCGGATATTTCATTTAAGGCGTTATAGTCGAAATGATATTGGTTGTTAGGCGTTAACAACCAATATCATCATGCGTGCTGTAGATTGGTTTTATGCTAAAATTTTATCTTTAAACATAAAAAAAACTGCACCAAGTAGACATAGCCCAGCCCAGATGTAATCAGTTTTGAATGGTTCTTTTAATATGTAAATTGAAAACGGAATAAATACAGATAGGCTAATCACTTCTTGAATAATTTTCAATTGCCCAGCACTGGCTACTTGAAAGCCGATACGGTTTGCAGGTACTTGTAGCAAATACTCAAATAATGCTATCCCCCAACTAACCAATACAGCCACAATCCAAGCTTGATTATGCAAAAAGCGTAAATGCCCATACCAAGCAAAAGTCATAAAAATATTACTACAGGTTAATAGACAAACTGTGATAAGAATTTGATTCATGATAGTTAATCGAAGAATGATTTAGGTGGTAATATTATAATCCATTAAAGCAGTACTGTGGTTAAATGATTTAATTTGATCTTATTATTTATTTGCTTTCTCTGTTTAATCGTAAAACATATTCAGCTATAATTACACTATTAAATATCAATCCCTTCTTAAAACTAATCATGAGAAAAGTTAACCACCGGTCTCGAATCTGGTCATCGATCTTTTGCCTTGCTTTTGCTGCATTTATATTTAATACAACAGAATTTGTACCGGTTGGGTTGCTACCCAATATTGCCGAAAGTTTTTCGATGGATGTTGCTCATGCTGGGTTGTTATTAACGATTTATGCTTGGGCTGTATCGTTGTTGTCTTTGCCGTTAACGGTTTTAACGTCAAGGATGGATCGCCGAAAACTTTTGATTTTTCTGTTTTGTTTGTTTATTGGTAGCCATATCCTTGCTGGCTTTGCTTGGAGTTTTTACAGTTTAATGTTTGCGAGGATTGGTATTGCCTGCGCTCATGCTGTGTTTTGGGCTATTACTACGCCTTTAGCGGTTCGGTTAGCGCCAAATGGTAAAAAAGCTAAAGCCATGGGCTTTATTGTGGTTGGTACTTCAATGGCAACTGTTTTAGGTATTCCAATTGGAACAATGATTGGGCAACTGGTTGGCTGGCGAGTAACTTTTTTATGTATCGGTTTTATTGCTTTTTGTGTCATGTTATCGTTGCTCTACTTGTTACCCTCTGTACCAAGTTTGAACAAGATTTTAGTCAAAGATATTCCTAAAGTTCTTAAACGCCCTGTATTGCTAAATATTTATTTGTTAACGGCAATTATGATTACTGGTCATTTTACGGCTTATACTTATATTACGCCGTTTATGATCAATGTTGGCGGTTTTGATGAGCACGTGATAGTTAACTTGTTATTAGCCGTTGGTTTTTCAGGGATGATTGGTAGCGTTATTTTTGCTAGGTATGCTGATGCTCACCCTATTGCGATATTTGTTGTTCCTGCACTACTATTAATAATCTGTCTATTATCGCTTTATGTTTGTTCGTTCAGCCTTATTACCGCAATATTACAAGGGATGGTCTGGGGGCTTTCGATTACCGTTATTAGTATGGTGATGCAAAGTAAAGTAATTGATGCTGCACCTGATGCTGCCGATATTGCAACTTCGGTTTACTCCGGTATTTATAATATCGGTATTGGTGGAGGCGCTTTTGTGGGTAGCCAAGTATTAGTCTATTTGTCTACCCATTACATTGGCTTTGTCGGTGCTATTTTTGTGATTTTGACACTTATACTTTTCTGCTTTATTTCAAGAAAGACTTGGTAAATTAGCGCTCATAGTGAGCGCTTATTGTGTTAATGCTTCTAATTGTTCCCAACGTTCGAACACGGCTTCAAGTTCCGCTTCTTTATCGGCTAAAGATTGTAATATTGGGCTGGTGACTTCATGTGGTTGATTGAAGAAGTCACTATGGCCAATTTGTGCTTGTAAATCAGCAATCGCTGTTTCAAGTTCTTCAATTTTATTGGGTAACTGTGCCAATTCTCGTTGTTCGTTATAGCTTAATTTTACCTTCTTTTTTTCCGTTTTTGCTGGGTCATTTTTAACCGATTCATGACTTTTGCTATTAGTAACTTGTGCACTCATTGATTGTGCTTGCTGTTGTAATGCGTCAGTGTAACCACCAGCATATATTCCAATTCGCCCTTGATCTTCAAAAAACCAACATTGAGTCAACACGTTATCAACAAATTGTCTGTCGTGGCTAACGAGTAAAACCGTTCCTTGATAATCATTAACCAATTCTTCTAATAACTCTAACGTTTCAATATCAAGATCATTGGTTGGTTCGTCAAGTACTAATAAGTTACTTGGTTTCAAAAAGAGTTTTGCGAGTAATAGACGGTTGCGCTCTCCACCAGATAGTGCTCGTACTGGTGTTCTAGCGCGTTTTGGCGGAAAGAGGAAATCTTGTAAATAGCTAAGCACATGTCTTAAACGACCATTTACCATCACTTCTTGCTTACCTTCTGCAAGGTTATCCATCACAGTTTTTTCGGGATCGAGTTCTAGTCGATACTGGTCAAAGTAAGCAACTTCGAGTTTGGTTCCACAGTGCACACTTCCTGATGTTGGTGCTAGGCTGCCTAACATTAGTTTTAATAATGTCGTTTTACCAATACCGTTCGGTCCAATTAAAGCGATCTTATCGCCTCGTAATACTTGCACGGAAAAGTCATTAACCAGTCGTTTATCTTCAATTTGATAAGTGACATTTTCCAGCTCGAATACAATTTTTCCTGAACGTAATGCTTCTTCGATTTGCATTTTAGCGCTACCCATAACTTGGCGACGCTGTGAGTATTCTTGCCTCATGGCTTTTAGTGCTCGAACGCGTCCTTCATTACGTGTTCGACGGGCCTTGATTCCTTGGCGGATCCAGACTTCTTCTTGTGCTAATTTTTTATCAAATTCCGCATTTTGTAGCTCTTCGACGCGTAATGCCTCTTCTTTACCAAGCAAATAACTATCATAATTGCCACCCCAAGAGGCGACTTTACCGCGATCCAAATCGATAATCCGAGTCGCCATCTGCCGAATAAAAGATCGGTCATGCGATATAAACACAATGCTACCATTAAAGCTTTTTAAGAACTCTTCGAGCCATTTAATGGTTTCGATATCTAAATGGTTGGTTGGCTCGTCTAGTAATAGAACTGAAGGTTGGCAAACGAGTGCTTTTGCCAACGCCGCTTTACGTAGCCAACCACCTGATAATGATGATAATAAGGCGTCGCCATCTAACGATAGTGAAGAAATAACATTACGAATACGATTATCCAGTTGCCAACCGTTTTGGTGATCAAGCTGTTCTTGCATTTTAGCTAACTTAGATAGATTACTTTCACTTGGATCCGTTTCAACCAAATGTGATAATGCATAATAATCTTTCAATAATTGAGCTTGCTCTTTTAATCCTTCAGCTACAAAGTCAAAAACATTACCTTGAATATCTCGAGGCGGATCTTGTTGTAATCGAGAGACAACAACGTTACTTTCATAAACGATCTGACCCTCATCCAATGGAATTTCTTTGTTAAGTACTTTTAGCAGTGTTGATTTACCTGCACCATTACGACCAACAAGACAGACTCGTTCATTGATTTCAATCGACATATCAATATGGTCAAGTAGTGGTGCATCACTAAATGACAGATAAGCATTGGTAAGATTTATTAATGACATATTTTTTATTTGGATATTAAATAATAAGGCGTTATTCTATCATAAAGTTGCAATTGGCAATCAATTATAAAAGATATATTACAGCTCTTAAATATGAGCATTCCTTTTCTCTTCTAAAAATAAATACTGCTATACTTATTAATAAATTGAATAAATTAATAATATTTTAGTATGGAGGTGATTATGAGTCATACTTGGACATTTCAGCGTGTTGGTGGTTTAGATCAAGTCGTTTTAAAAAATGCCAATGACATTATCAATTTGCCCAATTTAGATCCAAAATTATGGGTCGCACTAAGTTGCCCGACTACTGGTTTAGATTTTGATCAAAGAACATTAGAGTTATTAGATTCTGATAAAGATGGACGCATCCGTATTCCTGATATTTTAGATGCGATTAGTTGGGTAAAAGATAAAATCGTCTCTTTCGATACTATTATTCAATCATCCGAAACTTTGTCGTTATCACAAATTGATGATTCAACCGAGCAAGGTAAAAAATTATTAGTTACAGCGCATAGTATTTTGGCCAATTTAAATAAAAGCCAAGCCGATTATTTGACTCAAGATGATGTCCAACAATCACTAAAAATTAATGCCAGCAAGCTCTACAATGGTGATTTGATTTTTCCACCTTCTGCTGAGTTATCGCCTGAAATGCAAAGCTTTATCCAAACAGCCATTAAGACTACTGGCGGGCAAAAAGATATGAGTGGGCGAGATGGGATAAATCTGGAAATAGCCCAAACTTTTGTTAAAAATCTAAAAAGTTGGCAAGCGTGGCAAACTAATATCAGCAATACCCAAACACCTTTTGGGGAAAATCGCTCAGAAATATGGAAATTAGTTCAAGAGCTCAAACCCAAAATTTATGATTATTTTCTTCGTGTTGAATTAGCTCAATATGCGCCTCAAGCACAAACGGCATTAAATGTTGATGAGAAATATATTGTCCCTTCTCAAAATGGATTACTTTCAGATGAAGCGCTTTCTGAACTGCCTTTATCTAAGATTGATACTAATAATTCATTGGATCTCGTTAATGGACTTAATCCACTTTGGAAAAGTAAAATCACTCGATTTAGGGCTTTAGTGGATTCTCACTTATCCGACCCAAATCATTTAACACAACAAGAGTGGCAAAATATTCAAACTAGTCTTGATGCCTACGCGACATTAATTAGTTCTAAACCCGATATAGAGCAGTTAAGTGTTGCAACTAAACCAACGGCGAGTATTGAGGATATTCCCGCCGATCAGATCACTCATTTTATCAATGATAATTTATTAGATGAATTTGAGAAAATGGTCGAGCAAGATAATAAAACGCCTATTTCAGCTTCGGATGTTTTTGTGTTAGAAAAGTTAGTACTTTTTCAAAAACATCTTTATCGTTTATTGATTAACTTTGCTTCATTTGCCGAGTTCTTCTCACTTGACCATTATGCCGCTTTTCAATTAGGCAAGCTTTATATTGATGGTCGCTGTGCTACGCTTTGTGTTGCCGTTGAAAACATCGCTAAACATTCAACAATGGCAAATTATTCAGAGCTATGTTTGCTGTATTGTGAATGTACAAGGCTAGGTCAAAAACAGACGATTGTCGCTGCCATAACCGCCGGACAAGGTGATTTATTAATGGAAGGCCGTAATGGGGTGTTTATTGATAATGCTGGTAATGATTGGGATGCTAATGTGGTCAAAATGATTAGTAAGCCAATTAGTATTCAACAAGCAATTTGGGCACCTTATCAACGTATTGGTCGATTAATCACGGAACAGATTAATAAATGGGCAAGCAATAAAGACGCAGATATTGAAAAGACCAGTACCCAAGCTGTGCAAAATCCAGAAAATAAATTTGATATTGGTAAGAGTGTTGGCATATTTGCTGCGATTGGCTTAGCAATAGGCGCGATTGGTACTGCACTTGCTACCATTTTTCAGGCTATTTTTTCTCTTTCCTGGTGGCAATTTCCATTGGTGATTTTAGGTTTATTCTTAATTATATCTGGGCCATCAGTCATTTTAGCTTGGTTAAAATTAAGAAGAAGAACACTAGGTCCATTGCTCGAAGCTTCAGGTTGGGCAATCAATGGGCAAGTAAAAATCAATTTACTCCTTGGTGGGCTACTGACCAGTAAGGCCGAATTACCAGCCAATGCTAAACGAAACTTAAGTGATCCTTTAAGAAAACGTAATAAAAAAGCACGGATAATATTTTGGTCAGCTATCTTAGTTGGTGTATTACTTGTTGGCAGTGCAGTATGGTTTAAAGATGATATTGCCAATTATGTTAAGCAGCAGCAACAAATGACTCAAAAAACAACTCAAAACTAATATTTTATAATAATTTCGCCGACATAACGTCGGCGAGAATATTAATGTTGATAAACAGGTAATCGATGACAAATTGCCAAAACTTTTTGTTTAACTGCTTGAATCGCTTGTTCATCATCAATATTATCTAATACATCACAAATCCAGTTGGCTAATTCACGAGATTCTTCTTCTTTAAAACCTCGACGAGTTATGGCTGGTGTACCAATTCGAACGCCAGATGTCACAAATGGACTTTGTGGATCATTAGGTACGCTATTTTTATTGACGGTGATATTAGCACTACCTAAAGCGGCATCAGCCTCTTTACCGGTTATCTTTTTATCAACCAAATCAATTAAGAATAAGTGATTTTTTGTTTCGCCAGACACGACTTTGTAGCCACGTTTGATAATTACATCAACCATCGCCTGAGCATTTTTAACAACTTGTTTTTGATATTCTTGATATGCTGGTTCCATCGCCTCTTTTAATGCAACTGCTTTGGCAGCAATGACATGAATTAATGGACCACCCTGTGCGCCTGGGAATACAGCTGAGTTTAATTTTTTATAAAGTTCTTCACTGCCACCTTTGGCCAAAATAAGTCCACCACGAGGTCCGCCAAGCGTTTTGTGCGTTGTGGTTGTCACTACATGCGCAAATGGGACAGGATTTGGATAAACCCCTGCTGCGACTAAGCCGGCCACGTGTGCCATATCCACAAATAAGAAAGCGCCTACACTATCAGCAATCTCACGCATACGCTTCCAATCAATCACGCCAGAATAAGCTGAAAAACCACCTATGATCATTTTTGGTTTTGACTCTAAGGCCGTTTTCGCCAATTGGTCATAATCAATATGTCCAGTTTCGTCAACGCCATAAGCAACCACATTATAGAGTTTACCGGAAAAACTAACTGGTGAACCATGAGTTAAATGACCACCTTGCGATAAATTCATACCTAACACAGTATCGCCCGGTTTTAACAATGCCATATAAACAGCAAAATTCGCTTGTGATCCTGAATGTGGTTGTACATTGGCATAATCTGCACCAAATAACGCTTTGGCTCGTTCAATCGCTAATTGCTCAACAATATCAACATATTCACAACCGCCATAATAACGCTTACCTGGATAGCCTTCAGCATATTTGTTAGTTAATTGAGTACCCTGTGCCTGCATCACTCTTGGACTGGTATAGTTTTCGGAGGCAATTAATTCGAGATGATCTTCTTGACGTTGCTCTTCACCCTTAATGGCGTCCCATAATTCCTTATCATAATCGGCAATAGTCATTTCTTTACTAAACATATTGACTCCTTGTTTTTGGATTACATTGACTTTTTGACTTAATTATTGTTTTCAAGTATGGAAAACAGCATAACGAATATCCTTACTTAATCAGCCAACGATTTCAATCCTTTTTTTGAATTATAAAAAATATTTATAGTAAAGCAGAAGATCGCAATTATTGTTTTTTAGCCAGTTAATAAAAAATCAAACAACTTGTAAAAGTATCAGGACTAGACAAAAAAACGCTTTTTTTTTAATTAAATTTTTTGAATAATATTGGAAATTTGTCTTACCGAGTCTATTAACGCTATGAAAACGATTTGCCGCATAATAAGTTTTATTATTTGTATTTTATTCAGTCAGATAGCTACTGCCTCTTTCCAAAATCTCTGTTTGCTAACCGGGACATTATTAGAAGATCCACAACACGGTATTTTTTCTATTGGCGAAGGCGAACAGGAACATGAAAAAAGTATATTTGATATCAAGGTGTTAATTACCAAATCGGAAAAGAGGGGGCGCGCAGATCATGGTTGTTTTTTACCCAATGATAAACCTTACGAGTTAGAAGTAGGATTAGAAAAAGCCTTTCAATTACGCAATTATAAAAAAGGTGATCAGGTCGAATTAATACAATATGAAAGAGATATCCAAGATTGGAAAGATGATAGTAAGGTAGAAACTGAAACATCTTATTTTCTAGGTACAGAAAAATAAAAAGATTAGATTACTCGTATAATTTTCTCAGTATTAAGCTTTGAAAATATTGCGATTCTAAAAATCATCAATAAAACTTATTACGGCATAATGTGTTACACCATAGTGTTCGTTTCAAAACATCTTAAAGAAAAGCCGACTAAAGTTACGTTAATTGTATATAAAAATTTATCATCGGTTGAATTTAACTCATTCGCTTCGTAAAATAGGCAAAATTTTATTTTTGGCTGATTATGCAACTTCATTTAGTGGTCAATACGTTTGGTGCTGACCTGCAACGCCGTTATGGCGAAAAAATCTATAAACTCACCTTACATGGCGGTTTTAGCTGTCCTAATCGGGACGGAACTATCGGTGTAGGCGGTTGCACCTTTTGTAATGTCGCATCGATTATCGATGAGTCGATTCAAGTCAAAACCATTTCACAGCAACTTGCCCAACAGGCGCATCAGATGAAAAAATCTAAGCGCTATCTTGCTTATTTTCAGGCTTATACCAGTACTTATGCCGAAGTCGAAATACTCAAAAATATGTATGAAGAAGCACTTAATAATGCCGATATTGTTGGACTTTGTGTTGGTACTCGCCCTGATTGTGTGCCGGATGAAGCGCTGGATTTACTTGCCAGTTATCATGCCAAAGGCTTTGAAGTTTGGCTGGAGCTTGGCTTACAAACCGCTCATGATAAAACCTTACACAGTATTAATCGTGGACATACGTTCGATGTTTATCACCAAACCGTTCAAAAGGCGCGTAGACTTGGTATAAAAGTTTGTACTCACTTAATTATTGGTCTACCTAAAGAAACTAAGCAAGATAATTTAATTACGCTAGATTGTGTTTTAAATAGCGGTGTTGATGGTTTAAAACTACATCCACTACATATTGTAGAAGGTAGTATTATGGCTAAAGCATGGCGTGCAGGTCGGCTTGATGTATTGTCCTTAGAGCAGTATGTCGATATTGCTGGTGATATTATTCGGCAAACCCCTGCCAATATTTTATACCACCGTATCTCCGCCAATGCCCGCAAACCCACCCTACTTGCCCCTGATTGGTGCGAAAACCATTGGCAATCGATGAATGCGGTTGATAATAATTTACGCCAATTTGGTGCGCAAGGTAGTGCAATTAATGACACTTATCACTTTGAGTTATAATATTGCTATAGCCTAACTTTGCTATCAATCATTTAGTTGCAACTTGCTATAAATTAATTACCTAAAAAGTGTAGATAAAACAGGATTCAATCATAGTAGATAAGGATTGACTTTGATAAGTGTTAAAACCATTCAAAGTCAATCGATGTCTGAATCAAAAAATCAAGTTAACCTTTTGTTGAAGTAACTATTTATTGATTGTCTCTATTTTTGTCGCTCTTTATCCACTTTTTAAAAACATTGACAGGTAATTTTGTTATAGCAAACCCACACAACATAATGATTGTACAAATGATGAAGTTAGTTGAAATGATTTTATGCTCATAAATCGATGAAAAAAAATAGCAACGACCGGGAAAATAATAAAAATAAATGACAATACTACCGGGCTCATTCGTTTTAATAAAAAGAAATAAGCAATAAAGCCAAATACGGATGCAAAAATACCGAGATAAATTAATGCTAACCAGCTATTTAACGAGATAGTTTGAAAATTCTTTTCTTCAAAAGTAAAACTCAACAAACAAAGTGCGATACCCGCAACGCCTATCGGTAGAGTATTGAAGGTAAATACATTTATACCTTCGCCAGCTTTTTTGGAGTAAACATATAAAAAACCATGCATCAATGCCGCTAACAGTATTGATATTACGCCCCAAAAATCGCTATAGGAAAGAATAAAACCTTCAGAGATTAAAATGTACATCAAACATAAAAATCCCACTGTAATACCTATTACCTGATTTATATATATTTTATCTTTTAAGATTATCTTAGCGAAAATAATTGAAAAAATCGGCATAGTGCTAAATAACAATGAGGTTAAACCTGACGATACATATTGTTCACCAAAACTAATTAAATAATAAGGAATGGTAAAATAAAATAACGTTAATAGTAGAAAAAAATGGAATGATTTTCGAGGAAACAGTATTGGTGATTTAGCAATAATTGTAATTAATACTAAAAAAGGAAATGCGATAACAAAGCGCAGACCTGCGGCTAACAAAGGGTTAACAGTTTCAACGGCAATTTTTATTCCAATCCATGTCGTTCCCCATGTGAAGCACACAACGAGAAAGAGAAATAAAATAACATATTTGTTATTAAAAAAAATGTCCTTATTCATACTAATCTTCTCTTATCCATTAATAAAAACTAAGTTTGCTAATATAATATAAAATATAGGTTTTTGTAAGCTTATAAAAAATATTGTTAGATTCTCTTCAGAAAAATAGTTTTAGCTATGAATTTACTTTGATATAAAGTGCTTTGAACATGTCTAAAACAATCATTTATTTTTTAGTTCTTTTAATATTGTTAATAAAAAATGAAAAGATAATTATTTGCGATTCTAACCGTTAAAATCGCTTTTAGATTCTATTTAGTTTTTACTATTTCACTCTTAAATACTGGAATTTATAAATAGTCTTAACCATCCTTGTAGGCAAAATCAAGCTTTGCGCATCAATCAAGAGTGAGTATATAATATTCCTTTCTGACTTGAGGCAATCTAGATGCAACTAGCTTTTTGTATTTATAAATATTTCCCTTTTGGCGGGTTACAACGTGATTTCTTGCAAATTGCTACCGCTTGCCAAGCTCGTGGACATCAGATCCGTGTTTATGTATTGGACTGGCAAGGTGATAAACCAGCTGGGATTGATATTATTATCGTGCCCCAAAAAGGATTCTCTAACCATAGCCGAAATCAAGCCTATTATCATTGGGTGAAGGCTCACATACAAGCTAATCCAGTAAACTGTGTGGTGGGTTTTAATAAAATGCCTGATTTGGATGTCTATTTTGCTGGAGATACTTGTTTTGCTGAAAAAGTCGCTCATAAAGGCTTTTTTTATAGATTATCGAAACGTTGCAAGCACTATTTAGCATTTGAAAATTCAGTATTTTCGCGAAGTTCACAAACTAAAATCATGGTGCTAACTAAGCAACAAATTCAAGATTTTAAGAATCACTATCATACCCAAGATGAGCGATTTTTTTTATTACCCCCAGGGATTGCTTTAGATCGAAAATATTGTGCTGATAGCCCCAAAAAACGTGAACAATTTCGACAAGCTAATCAAATTAGCTTAGATGATTTTGTAATTGTGCAAATTGGGTCAGATTTTAAACGTAAGGGGGTTGACCGTTCTTTGAGAGCTATTGCAGCTTTACCCGATGCGCTTAGGCAGAAAGTTAGCTATCTGGTCGTAGGACAGGATAATCCTGAACCTTATCAGAAGTTAGCCGATGACTTAGGCATTAGTAAACAAGTGCGTTTTTTCTCCGGTCGTAATGATATTCCTGATTTTCTATTTTCAGCCGATCTCTTGTTGCATCCGGCAAGGCAAGAAGCCGCAGGCATGGTATTGATTGAAGCTTTAGCGGCTGGGGTACCGGTGATTGTGTCGGATATTTCTGGGTATGCTTATCATATCAGCCAAGCTAATGCCGGCATTGTGCTGCCAGAACCTTATGATCAAAGCACATTGAATCAAGCGTTAGAACGGTCTATTAGTGATAAGGAGCAATGGGGTAATTGGCATAATCATGCGATTGCTTATGGTGATAGTGAAGATTTATATCATCTAGCACAACGCGCAGCAGACATTATTTTAGGATGTCGTTATGAATGAAATCAAACTAAAATCACCCTTTAAAGAGTTATGGTTAGGTAAAGACCCATTCACTGAAGTTGAATTAATTTCAGGTAAAGTTTATCGTGCGGTTAAACAAAGAAAAACCCTTAATTTTGAGTTGGATGGTGAATCTTATTTTATTAAAATTCATCGTGGCAGCACGGTTAAAGAGATTGTAAAAAACCTTATTTCTTTACGTTTGCCAGTTCTAGATGCTAAACAAGAGTGGGATGCAATTCATCGTTTAGAGCAAGTTGGTGTTAATACGATGGATGGGCGCGCTTTTGGGCGCAAGGGATTAAATCCGCTTACTCGGCATTCGTTTATTATTACTAAAGATCTTAATCCAACCATTAGTTTAGAGGATTTTACTCGACCATGGTTAGACAATCCACCTAGCTATCATTTAAAACGTTCGTTAACTATTTATTTAGCTAATATGACCGCTAAAATGCACGGCGCGGGTGTGAATCACCGTGATTGTTATTTGTGTCATTTTTTGTTGGATTTACCGTTATATGAAAATAGTGAAGAAATAAAACTTTCTGTAATTGATCTTCATCGAGCACAAACACGTGATAAAGTCCCGACGCGTTGGCGTGATAAAGATTTAATTGGACTTTACTTTTCATCAATTAATATTGGGCTAACTCAGCGAGATATTTGGCGTTTTTTAAGAACCTATTTTAATAAACCCATTAAAGCCATTGTACGTGATGAGCATAAGTTAATTGATAGTGCTAAGCGTAAAGCTGAGCGCATTGCGAAACGAACTGAAAAGTACCAACTTTAACCATAAGGATATGTCATGTTTATTGAACAAATTGATATCAAAGGGTTTAGAGGAATTAAGCAACTTTCGTTAAAACTTAACGCTAAATCAAGCGTTCTAATTGGTGAAAATCAATGGGGGAAATCCAGTTTACTTAGTGCGTTAAAGTTGCTAACTCTAGATAATAAGTTTTATCAGTTTGTCGATTCAGATTTCTATTATGATAATGATGATGGTAATCATATCTCAATAAATGTTGTCTATTGTGAATCCTATCCAAATCAATTAAATGAACAAGCTTATCAACCTTTGCAAGCCGTTAGCTATAGCTCGCAGTTAGATAATTTATATCGAATTACTTACCAAATGAGTGCTCAAAAAAGTGTTGATAGTATTATCACTGAGCATCATTTGTTAAATGAGCACGGACAGTTGTTAAAATTAGATGATTCTAAGTTATTAATTGCTATTTTAATTAATTTGAATCCAGTGATGCCGCTTAAAAATTCGATTAATGCTAAAGATTTACCTGTTACTAATCAACCTTTATCACAACACTTTATTGACCAGCTTTCCGAACAGTTAAAAGCCCATTCAGAGCAATTGAGCCAAGCTGAACTTAATCGAGGATTACAAGCTGCTCGTTCATTATTAGAATACTATTTTGTTGATTATCAACAACGTTCTAATTATAAAAAAATGGCGCAGAAAAATAGTCCAAAAGTAGAAGATTGGAATTCTCTTGAGCGCATCAATAATATTTTGGATGATTTGAATAATGATTATTTACGTACTGCCCTTTTAGGTATATTTGGTTCTATTGTTAATGCTAAGGGTGATAATCCACTATCACACAGCTCTGTGCCTATTTTAATTTTGGAAGAGCCAGAAAGTCAGCTACACCCAATTATTTTATCGGTTGGCTTTCGATTATTGAAAAATTTACCCGCTCAAAAAATTATTACCTCTAATTCAAGTGATTTGGTGTCGTTATTTCCTTTGGAGAGTATTTATCGATTAATCCGACTTCCAGATCAAATTGTCACTAAGTACATTTCACCTCATTCATTGAGTGTTGCCGATAGTCGACGCATTTTGTTCCATGTCCTTTATCGACGCCCTATAGCCCTATTTGCCCGTTGTTGGTTACTGGTTGAGGGTGAAACTGAAGTGTGGTTATTAAGAGAGCTCGCAGAACAAAGTGGTTATCACTTAAGTTCGGAAGGAATTCAATTGTTAGAATTTGCGCAATGTGGTTTAAAACCATTAATCCATTATGCAAATAAAATGGGCATTCGTTGGTACGTGATTACTGATGGCGATATGGCTGGAAAAAAATATGCCGAAACCGTGCAATCACAATGTGCTCCAGGTGAAAATCTAAACGATTATATTACTGTATTACCCGCGCGTGATATTGAAAACTTTTTATTCAAACATGGCTTTAGTCATGTCTATAAATTAGCTGCTTATAATACCGTTGCTCATATTGATATGTCGGTACCCAAAATTATTCAAAAGGCGATCCATAAAAGTTCAAAACCAGATTTGGCTATTGCAGTGTGTGATGATGCTAAAGCTAGAGGTATTATAGCAATTCCAAGATTATTAACCGATACTTTTGCTAAGTTGGTTAAGACATCTAAATCCTTGCTTTAAATTTTTATTGATTAGAGATTGATAAATCCGCCGATAACTTTCGGCGGAATAATTTATGAAGTTATTTTGTAATTCGTTTATATTTGGCTCGTTTAGGTTCAAGTGCCTCCGCGCCTAAAGTCCGTTTTTTCCACTCTTCATATTCGGTAAAGTTACCTTCAAAGAACTCAACATGCCCTTCGTCTTGGTAATCGAGAATATGAGTTGCAATGCGGTCTAAGAACCAACGGTCATGCGAAATGACTAATGCACAGCCCGGAAACTCTAATAACGCATTTTCAAGCGCTCGCAGTGTTTCAACATCAAGGTCATTGGTTGGCTCATCGAGTAATAGTACATTACCACCAACTTGAAGTAATTTAGCTAAATGCACCCGACCACGTTCACCACCAGACAATTCACCAACTCGTTTTTGTTGATCCACACCTTTAAAATTAAAGCGACCAACATAAGCACGGCTTGGGATTTCGAAGTTACCAATACGCATGATGTCTTGTCCATTTGAAATTTCATCCCAAACAGTCTTATTATCATCCATACTGTCACGGAATTGATCGACAGAGGCAAGTTGTACGGTATCACCTAATGTGATAGTTCCTGAATCTGGTTGTTCTTTACCCGATAGCATTCTAAATAGCGTCGATTTACCCGCACCATTTGGACCAATGATCCCAACAATCGCCCCTTTAGGAATACTAAATGAGAGATTATCGATTAATACTCGATCGCCATATGATTTAGTTAAATTAGCGACTTCAATG
Organism: Gilliamella sp. ESL0443; assembly: GCF_019469165.1. Taxonomy (NCBI): domain Bacteria; kingdom Pseudomonadati; phylum Pseudomonadota; class Gammaproteobacteria; order Orbales; family Orbaceae; genus Gilliamella; species Gilliamella sp. ESL0443. The sequence goes on from NZ_CP048263.1 coordinate 1,680,773, forward strand.
ACTTTATCACCTAAACGTTGCCCAGGCGGAATAAAGAGTTCATTGGTCTCATTACGTTTTTGGTAATCGTTGCTATTAAGCTCTTCAAAACGCGCTAAACGAGCCTTGCTTTTTGCTTGGCGACCTTTTGGATTTTGACGCACCCATTCAAGCTCTTTTTCAATCGATTTACGGCGAGCTGATTCGGTTGCCGCTTCTTGCGCTAATCGCTGATCTTTCTGTTCAAGCCAAGATGAATAATTACCTTCCCATGGAATACCTTCACCACGGTCTAGCTCTAAAATCCAACCAGCAACATTGTCTAAGAAATAACGGTCATGGGTTACAGCGACCACCGTGCCTTCATAGTCATGTAAAAAGCGTTCTAACCATGCGACAGATTCAGCATCTAAATGGTTAGTCGGTTCGTCAATTAATAACATGTCTGGTTTTTCCAACAATAACTGACAAATCGCCACTCGACGGCGTTCACCACCCGATAAATTTTCGATTTTTGCATCCCAATCAGGCAAGCGTAGTGCATCAGCAGCTCGTTCTAATTGATTATCCAGATTATGCGCATCTTGCGATTGTATAATGGCTTCAAGTTCGGCTTGTTCTTTGGCTAATTTGTCAAAATCAGCATCTGGATCAGCATAAGCCGCATAAACTTCATCTAAACGAGCCAATGCTTTTTTGGCATCACCAACGGCTTGCTCAATAGCTTCACGTACAGTTTGCTTAGGATCAAGTTTAGGTTCTTGCGGTAAATAACCTATTTTTATGTCCGGCTGTGGACGAGCTTCACCTTCAATTTCGGTATCCACTCCTGCCATAATTCGTAGTAATGTCGATTTACCTGCCCCATTTAAGCCAAGAACACCAATTTTGGCACCGGGGAAAAAACTTAATGAGATATCTTTTAAAATATAACGTTTAGGAGGAACAATCTTCCCAACACGATTCATGGTATAAACATATTGCGCCATAAAACATCATCCGTTTGTTAAATTAATCATAGCCAAGTTAATTTTACTTGCTATAAAAGTCATGCCGTATATTGTAACGATTCTGTCAATGGGGTCTAGGGTTATTTGTCGAATTGATTAGATTTATTCACTGTCGGTTTTGTTTTTTACATACAATTTACTCAGTTTTATATATAATCAATTAAATTGACAGTATTAGTGATAAAGACCATTTTAGGAGCAAGGATGAGTAATATCACCGTTAATTGCCACATTGATCGACAATATTTAGTCGATACTTATTACGCACTGCTAGATTGTTTAGATAATGATTTTGCAGAACAATTAGATGATTCGATTGCTGATAATATGCGTAATTTTACCTTCACCTTCGATAATGAAAAAATAGTACAGCTAAATAGAGATAAAAACGAAGTCAGTACTTTCTATTACTCTGATTTGTATCAAATAAAAGAAACCACAACTGGATTATTTTTTTTTAGTAATAAGATTATTTTTGAATTTGTTCGTTATGATCTTTTTCAACCGGATGAGTTACTGCTGCTAAAAGATTATCTGGCTCCTTATTTAAACAAAAACCAACAACCCGAAATAGCAACGGTAAATTATCAATTTGACTATCAAAAAGTATATGCTTTTATTTGTTATCAATTTCGAAATTCAAGAAAAAGGATGTTTATTTTATCTACTATCCTTTTATTTTTGAGTTTGTTGCTATTTCCAAAAAATCCTACTTTATCAGTACTAATTTTCATACTGCCTATTTTATTACTTACCTTATTTTTGGCTAATTTTAAAAAACAATCAAAAAAGCAGGTTTTAACATTGAATGAACGCTTTGGCAGTATGACCTGTATTTTTTATGATGATCATCTAACATTCAATTACAAAAAAACAGTTGGATCTTTTAATATTAACTATGCTGAATTTCATAAAATAGATAAAACATCAAAAGGTTATGTGTTTTTCATACAAGAGAGTTCGGGGTATTACTTTTTTTATAACGAGTTTAGTTTAGAACAACAACAAGCGCTGGAAGAGAAACTGAAACACTATAAAAATTATTCAGTGAAATAAAAACATACCTTTTTTACTCATCCCACCTAATACGAGGTGGGATGTTAATCAGATTATAAAAAGGTGAAGATTTGATCTTTCGGCAGACGTGATTTTGGACGATGCGCATTACCATCATCTTGAGCACGATAACCTAACGTTGCAACCACAATGCTTTTCAATCCTTTGCTTTTAAGATCTAAAATTTCATCCATTTTAGCAGAATCGTAACCCTCTATTGCGGTAGAATCAACACCAATTGCCGCAGCAGCAAAAAGCAATTGCCCTAATGCAATATAGGCTTGTTTACCTTCCCAGCACTGTTGTGATTCAGGTGTTTTGCTATTTAAATTTACAAAATAACGGCGTCCCTGATCTTGAGACGCCTTTAATTCCGCCGAAGGCAAACGACCGTCTTTCTCTTCTTGATTAAGGAGATTAACTAAATGGGCTTCATCCAACGGAGTTTTAATACAAAAAACAATAGTATGTGATGAGCCGGTGACACGTGGTTGATTAAAATCAGCTATTGCCGGCAAAATTTTATTTTTGGCCGCTTCATTATCAATAACATAAAAATGCCACGGTTGAGAGTTGACCGATGACGGACTGTTTCTTAAAACAGTTAATAACTGCTCAATCTTATCTTGGGGAATCTTTTTCGTTTTGTCATAATGTTTGGTGGTATAACGTTTTTGTGAAATTTCGACAATATTCATAATGGCTCCAATAATTGATAATTAATTCTGAAATAGCGTTACTTGTGTAAAACTATTTTTTAGAGCAAAAAATAATACATAAATAATGAACATTCTTATTTTTAAAATGATTATTTTGAATCTATTGAAAAGTACTTATCAGGCACCTTATCGCTTATGCCCTTAAACTCCTACCATTTTGCATACTATTAAACTATTTTTCAATTCAATTCTTGACGTTCTTTATTATGCATCATCAATAAATCAAAATAAAAGCTTAATAGTTAGACAAATTTTAACTAATGTTTTATCAAGTAAAAGGGTAAATTTTAAACATCTTTCTTGACATGCGTGAAGATTTTTGATAAAAAATGCAATAATATTTAATAAGTAATATAACAATTGAGAAGTTAATGATTAAATTTACTAGCCTCCTACTCAGCCTCCTCCTCGCATCAGTTTGCGCGGATAGCTTGTGTGTGGAGTAAAAGTGATTTAATACTTAACTCGATAGATTAACAAGAACCCGCGCTAAAGTGCGGGTTTTTTGTTTTCTTAACTTGAAATACCGAGATAGCACCAAAATATAAAGGAAATAACAATGAGCGATCAGATTATTATTTTTGACACAACATTACGTGATGGTGAGCAAGCGTTACAAGCAAGTTTAAGTGTTAAAGAAAAATTACAAATAGCTTTAGCATTAGAAAGAATGCGGGTTGATGTGATGGAAGTTGGTTTTCCTATCTCATCGCCTGGTGATTTTGAATCAGTTCAAACTATTGCTAAAACCATTAAGAATAGTCGTGTATGTGCGTTGTCTCGTTGTATTGACAAAGATATTGATGTTGCCGCTGAAGCGCTAAAAGTAGCCGATCAATTTCGTATTCATACCTTTATGGCAACATCAACCTTACATGTTAAAGATAAATTAAAAATGACATTTGAAGATGTCGTTGAACGAGCGGTGCACTGTGTTAAACGTGCACGTAATTATACAGATGATGTGGAGTTTTCTTGTGAAGATGCAGGCCGTACCCCAATTGATAACTTATGTCGGATTGTTGAAGCAGCAATTCAAGCAGGGGCAACAACGATCAATATTCCGGATACTGTCGGTTATACTGTCCCTTATCAATTTGGTGGCATTATTCGTACCTTATTTGAACGTGTCCCGAACATTGATAAAGCGATTATCTCTGTTCATTGTCATGATGACTTGGGCATGTCGGTGGCTAACTCGATTAGCGCGATTCAGGAAGGTGCTCGGCAGATTGAAGGCGCGATGAATGGTTTAGGTGAACGAGCCGGTAATACTGCTTTAGAAGAAGTGATTATGGCGATCAAAGTTCGTCAAAATATCTTAAACGTTCACACTAATATCAATCATCAAGAAATCTACCGTACCAGCCAAATTGTAAGCCAAATTACTAATACACCAATACCGTCTAACAAGGCGGTTATTGGTAGCAATGCTTTTGCCCACTCTTCAGGAATACATCAAGATGGTGTATTAAAAAACCGCGAAACTTATGAAATCATGACACCAGAGTCGATCGGTTTAAATCAAATCCAATTAAATTTAACTTCACGCTCTGGTCGAGCAGCTGTTAAACATCGCCTAGAAGAATTGGGTTACCACGATAACGATTATAATTTAGATCAAGTTTATGAAGCTTTTTTAGAGCTTGCTGATAAAAAAGGCCAAGTTTTTGATTATGATTTAGAAGCTTTGATATTTATCAATCAACTTAAAGATGATCAAGAGCATTATGTTTTAGATTATTTTAATGTTCAATCAGGCTCTACTGTCGTTTCAACTGCGTCAGTAAGTTTGATTATTGGCGATCAAAAATATTCAGATGCGGCAACTGGTAATGGTCCAGTTGATGCAGTTTATCAAGCAATAAATCGTATTACCGGTGAACCAATTACCATTGTAAAATATCAATTAGCCTCTAAAGGTCAAGGTGAAAATGCCTTAGGTCAAGTTGATATCGTTGCCGAATATAAAGGGCGCAAATTTCACGGTGTTGGGCTTGCGACTGATATTGTTCATTCATCCGCATTAGCATTAATTAATGTTTTAAATAATGTTTATAGAGCTAATCAAGTTGCTGAGCAAAAACAAAAATTGCACCACGATTAAATAATAGATGCGATTTCGTTATTTATTGACGAAATGCTTAAATTAATTATAAGGAATAGATATGTCTCAAAATTACCATTTTGCAGTATTACCTGGCGACGGTATTGGTCCAGAAGTGATGAAACAGGCTTATAAAGTGCTTGAAGTCATTCGTCAAAAATATAACCTTGCAATTACGACTAGTGAATATGATGTCGGTGGTGCAGCAATTGATATTCATGGTTGTCCATTACCTAAAGAAACACTAGAAGGTTGTGAAAAAGCCGATGCTATTTTGTTTGGCTCAGTTGGTGGTCCAAAATGGACAAACTTACCGCCAGATCAACAACCTGAACGCGGAGCTTTATTACCATTACGAAAACATTTTAAATTATTTGCGAATATGCGTCCTGCTAGTTTATATCAAGGTTTAGAAGAATTATGTCCCTTACGTGAAGATATTGCTAAGCGTGGTTTTGATATTTTATGTATGCGTGAGCTAACTGGTGGTATCTATTTTGGTTTACCTAAAGGGCGTGAAGGTTCTGGCCCTCAAGAACGTGCTTTTGATACTGAAGTTTATCACCGTTTTGAAATTGAGCGTATAGCTAAAATGGCATTTGAAGCTGCAAAAATTCGTCGTAAAAAAGTCACTTCTGTTGATAAAGCTAATGTATTACAAACATCAATATTGTGGCGTGAAGTTGTAAACGAAGTTGCTAAACAATATCCAGATGTCGCACTTGAACATATGTATATCGATAATGCAACCATGCAACTTGTTAAAGATCCTTCTCAATTTGATGTATTATTATGTTCTAATCTATTTGGTGATATTCTATCTGATGAGTGCGCTATGATTACCGGTTCAATGGGAATGCTACCGTCTGCTAGCTTGAATGAAGATGGATTTGGATTATATGAACCAGCTGGCGGTAGTGCACCAGATATTGCTGGTAAAAATATTGCTAATCCAGCGGCACAAATTTTATCTTTAGCATTATTAGTGCGTTATAGTTTAAAACGTGATGATATCGCCAAAGCTATTGAAAATGCAGTTAATAAAGCTTTAGAACAAGGGACCCGCACTATCGATCTTGCTCGTGGTGGTAGTTATGTTTCAACCGATGAAATGGGTGATACTATTTGTCGTTTAATTTAATTTTTAGACTAAGGGTTAAGCTATCATATTAACCCTTTTAAAGAATATTAAAGGAATATAAGCAATGTCTACAAAACCAAAAACATTGTATCAAAAATTATATGATGCACATGTTGTCTATGAAGCACCGAATGAGACCCCTATTTTGTATATCGATCGCCATTTGGTTCATGAAGTAACCTCTCCTCAAGCCTTTGACGGCTTACGAACGATGAATCGTAAAGTCCGCCAACCACATAAAACATTTGCTACGATGGATCACAATACTTCAACGAAAAGCAATGAGTTAAGTGCTTGTAGCGAGATGGCTCGAATCCAGTTAACTGAGTTAGCTAAGAATGCTGAAGAATTTGGCGTATCTTTATATGGTTTACAAAGTCCATTACGAGGTATCGTTCATGTTGTTGGACCTGAACAAGGCATGACATTGCCTGGTATGACCATTGTGTGTGGTGACTCACATACTGCAACGCATGGTGCTTTTGGTGCATTAGCTTTTGGTATTGGGACATCAGAAGTTGAACATGTTTTAGCTACCCAAACCTTAAAACAAGGTCGAGCTAAAACCATGAAAATTGAAGTAAAAGGCAAAGTAGCCAGTGGCATAACTGCTAAAGATATTATTTTAGCCATCATTGGCAAAACAACGAGCGCTGGTGGTACTGGCCATGTAGTTGAATTTTGCGGGGAAGCAATTACATCTTTGTCAATGGAAGGTCGAATGACATTATGTAACATGGCGATTGAAATGGGTGCCAAAGCGGGACTAGTTGCACCGGATGAAATCACATTTGAATATTTGAAAGGTCGACAATTTTCACCTAAAGGGGCAGATTTTGAGCAAGCAGTCGCTTATTGGAAAACCTTAAAAACAGATGAAGGTGCACATTTCGATACGATTGTAACTTTGGAAGCTAAAGATATTGCTCCACAAGTAACTTGGGGAACTAACCCAGGTCAAGTAACCGCTATTGATAAGCAAGTTCCAAATCCACAAGATTTTTCCGATCCAATTGAAAAACAGTCTGCTGAACGTGCGTTAGCTTATATGGGTTTAACTGCCGGTACTAAGATGTCTGATATTAAGATCAATAAAGTGTTTATCGGCTCTTGCACGAATTCTCGTATCGAAGATCTTCGTGCTGCGGCTGAAGTCGCCAAAGGACGCAAAGTAGCTGATGGCGTTCAAGCTTTGGTTGTTCCTGGTTCTGGGCCTGTACGTGAACAAGCGGAAGCTGAAGGATTAGACAAAATTTTCATCGATGCAGGTTTTGAATGGCGTTTACCAGGATGTTCAATGTGTTTAGCGATGAATGATGATAAGTTAGCTCCTGGCGATCGCTGTGCATCAACCAGTAATCGTAATTTCGAAGGACGACAAGGACGTGATGCCAGAACACATTTAGTTAGCCCTGCAATGGCTGCTGCTGCTGCCATTACTGGTCATTTTACTGATATTCGCAAACCATTTTAAGGAGACTTGTCATGGCGAAATTTACAAAACATACTGGATTAGTCGTTCCTTTAGATGCTGCAAATGTGGATACTGATGCCATTATTCCTAAACAATTCTTACAGAAAGTTACTCGTACAGGATTTGGACAACATGCATTTCATGAATGGCGATTTTTAGATGATGCCGGTAAACAACCAAACCCAGAATTTGTGTTAAATAAAGCTCGTTATAAGGGTGCGAGTATTTTATTAGCTCGTGAAAACTTTGGCTGTGGATCTTCTCGTGAACACGCTCCATGGGCATTAACAGATTATGGTTTTAAAACTATTATAGGATCGAGTTTTGCCGATATTTTTTATAATAACTCGTTCAATAATCAACTATTGTTAGTGAATCTACCTGAAGAAGATGTTGATGAGCTTTTCAAGATTGTAGAAGCCAACGAAGGAATTGAGTTTACTATTGATTTGGTTAACGAAGTTGTCATTGCTGGAGATAAACAATATCCTTTTAAAATTGATGCTTTTAAACGCCATTGTTTATTAAATGGATTAGATAATATCGGTTTAACACTTCAACATGAAGATGCAATTAGTGCATTTGAACACAAGATTCCAACATTTTTAGCTTAAAATCTTTATGAAAATATCATCGCTTGTTGTTTAAGCGATGATATCTCACTACTTCTTAAATAAATTTTCAACTACACTTCATATAAATAACTAATCGAAGCTATACTTGTAACCACTTAGTTTTATATTAATAAATTCAATAAGATAAATGGCTTATTGTTTATCAGTTAAGTTATCACTTAAGGTGTGATGACTACATATTAAGCATTAAGTTAAAGTTGTTTTCGATGGCTTGATGGAGGTATTGATAACGCTTCACGATATTTGGCCACTGTACGGCGAGCAATTATGATACCTTGATTTTCAAGGAGTGAGACTAATTTACTATCACTCAGAGGTTTTTTAGAATCTTCATCTGAAATATATTTTTTAATTAATGCCCGAATTGCTGTGGAAGAGGCTTCCCCACCTGATTGAGTGTTAACATGACTTGAGAAAAAGAATTTTAACTCAAAAATACCGGTTGGGCATTGTAAATATTTTTGCGTTGTCACTCGTGAAATAGTCGATTCATGCATATCTATAGCTTCAGCAACATCAGATAAAATCATTGGCTTCATATATTCAGCGCCATTTTCAAAAAAGTCTTGTTGATGCTCAACAATAAATTGACTAACTTTTAATAACGTCTCGTTACGATTCTCGACACTTTTTATAAACCAATTAGCGTCTTGTAAATGTGAGCGAATATATTGGCTGTCATGTTCATTGCTGACTTTTTCCATCGCAGCATAGTGTTGATTAATACGTAGCGTTGGAACAGTATCATTATTTAATTCTGCTATCCATTTACCATCAATTTTTTTCACTACAACGTCCGGAATAACATAATCAGGTGGCGTGGTATTAACAGAATCCCCCGGATAAGGCTGTAAATGTTGAATAAAATTAATAGCCTCTTTTAGTTGTTCATCAGAAGTATTTAATCGTTTTTTTAGTGTTCGGTAATCATGACTTGCTAATAAATCTAAATAGTCATTAATGATCTCTTTTACTAACGCCGGTGGAGTGACATGTTGAATTTGAATAGATAAACATTCTTGTAATGTTCTTGCCCCAACCCCGATCGGATCAAAATGCCAAATTCGCTTTAATACAGCTTCAACCTCGTCGAGCTCAATTTCACTATTACCTTGTTCCTCTAAAATTTCTTCAGTTGAAACAGTCAGGTAACCTCTTTCGTCTATTGCTTCAATAATGGATAGCGCAATTGCACGATCAACCTCACTAAAAGGCGTTAAATCTAACTGCCAATTTAAATAATCATGCAAGGTTTCGTGTGTTTCACCTTGATAGATGGGTAACTCATCATTACGATAATCAGAATAGGTTCCTGATGGTGTGCCCGCTGTATAGATATCATCTAAAGTTGCATCTAAAGGAATATCCTCTGGGATTTCTTGACTATCGAGTGCTTCACGAGTATCAATATTTTCGTTAGGTTCATGCTGTTCAACATTGATCTCATCGTATTGCTCAGCAACCTCTAATAGTGGATTGTTTTCAAGTGCGGTTTGAATTTCTTGTCGTAATTCTAATGTAGACAATTGCAACATTCGAATCGCTAGTTGCAATTGTGGCGTCATTGACAACTGTTGCGATACCTTCAGTTGTAACCCTTGTTTCATCATAATCTATAATCTGAATTCATGTCCTAAGTAAACGCGTTTTACATATTCATTATTTAATATGCTATCTGGCGTACCTTCAGCAATTAAATGTCCTTTATTTACTATATAGGCACGTTCACAAACATCAAGCGTTTCGCGGACATTATGATCGGTAATTAGTACGCCTAACCCACGATCTCGTAGATGTTTAATGATATTTTTGATATCAATAACAGAAATCGGATCAACCCCAGCGAATGGTTCATCAAGTAAAATAAATTTTGGATTAGCAGCCAAAGCTCGAGCAATTTCAACTCTTCGTCTTTCACCGCCTGATAAAGATTGGCCTATATTGTCTCGAATATGTGTGATATGAAATTCTTCAAGTAACTCTTCTGCTCGATTTAATTTTTCATTTTTGTCAATATCTTGGCGTGTTTCTAAAATAGCCATAATATTATCTATAACAGATAATTTTCTAAATATTGAGGCTTCTTGAGGTAGATAACCAATACCTTTTTGAGCACGCTCATGTAATGGTAAAATACTGATATCATGATCATCAAGATAGATTCTTCCTGCATTTAAAGTCACAATGCCAACTACCATATAAAAAGTAGTAGTTTTACCCGCACCGTTAGGACCAAGTAAACCAACAATTTCACCAGAATTGACAGTGAGACTTACATCTTCAACAACACGTCGTTTTTTATAGACTTTTGCGAGGTTTTCAGCTTTTAAAATTGACATTTTATTTATTCATCTCTTTAACTTGACTTGGGATGATAGTAGATTTTACCCGTCCTGCATTACCCGGCTGCGCAAGTATTCGTTGTTTTTTGACATCATAAGTAATGATTGGACTTTTTATACGGTTATCTTGCTGAATAAGCTCCGCATCACCTTGCAGTACAATATTACTTTCTTTCACATCATAAATAACCTGTGATGAATGACCTGTTACAACTTTATTATTTTTAGGCATAACTTGCTTATATCTTACAGGGTTACCATATCCAGTAATTTTTTGTTTGGTGGAGTCTTGCATATCGGTTATAACAACCTTATCAGCCCAAATGGTAAGACCTTCCTGAACAATCTGTACATTACCACTAAAAGTAATAATATTTTTTTCAATATCAATTTGTTGGTTATCTGCATCAATTGTAATAGGTTTATCATTAACAACCATCTTTTGATCTTTTTGATGGGAAGACGCTTCAAAATTAGGCTCATCTGCAAAACAAGCAAATGATACATATAACATAAAAAATAATGGATAAATTGCTTGTTTTCTCAATCTCATTTTTTATTGTGCCTCAGTATTATAATAGGTTTTTATATTCTCAAGTATATTTGCCGTCTTTTCTCTTAAATCGCCGACTAACCCTGTCCCCGTCGATAAAAAGCCAATCCCTTTTATTTTTACAGGATCATTTGATGTGACAAGTTGTGTTTTTAAATCGACCACTGCGTTATCTGTCAATACTTGCTGTAATTGTGAATCAGGTGATAAATTTGTTAATTGTACATCTTGATAAAGGTAAATTAATTTATCATTAGTCAATGTTGCACGTTTTGCTTGAATATGCCAAGTCGCGGCATGTTCCTGATCGTAAAGCGTGACATTAGGTAAATCAAAATCTGTATTTTCATTGCTATCAAAATGTTTTACTTTGCTTGATGCAATTTTATATACCATAGTGCCTGATAAATCATAGACATTGGTTATCATCTCATCACTTTGATAAATGGGTGTATCAGGCGAATTTGCGTTTGATGGTGCGACCGAAACACTATCTTCTGTTTGGTAAACAGAATAAATACCAATTATCAGAATAAGGAGTAGGATACAGATTAAATTTTTTTTATTCATAGTTTACGTTAATTATGTAAATAAAGTTAATCACTAATAAAAGTAGACCTTTATTACAAATCACCCAAAAATTGACTTATTTTACTTTATTTTTTAGTAAATTAATATCTAACATTAAAAGAAGTTAAATCATTTTGGGGTACCATTTGAATAATTTTAATATTTGAAATTTTTGCTGAAGTTGGTCCTCCAGAATTAAGCCAATTGACTAGTGAATCTATCTGTTTACTCTCGCCAAGTGCGATAATTTCAACATTACCATTATCTAAATTTTTGACGTAACCTAATAAATTAAGTTTTTTTGCTTGCTGATAAGTAAAAAATCGAAATCCAACACCTTGAACTCTTCCACTAACCTGTATTTTAATTTGTTTTATCATCATATAACCTAAATAATTCAAGTTTACCTATTAGCCTAAATCAGTTATCGTTTTAATTAAACACTAATATTAATATTTTGGTTAAAATTTATTAAATTATTTAAAACATTAGTAATCTATCAGGCTGATTTTCTTTTGAATGAAATTGATAATATGGCTTCTAGTTTATTTAATATTCAACCATCAATACTAATTAAGTAAAAGTAAGGTTGCATAAAACACATAAAAAAGATCCTAGATTATTTTGCCTTAAAACAGGATAAATAAACTAGGATCTTATTTTATTTAAGTAATGTTTTTGAAATTCAATTAAAATGATTAATTTTCAATTATTGTATTTTGATTGTTATCAACAAAATCGCCTTGCATATAGCCTTTATTGATAAAGTCAACCATATTGCCATGTATTGTTTCTGTAATCATACTACCCTGACTTGAATTTTCAAATTTATCACCTGATAATCTAATATGTATGTTTGATTTCAATTTGCCATCATTTTTGATGTTTTTACCATTAATATTAATAGCGTGATTAGCTAAAATTGATCCTTCATTGTGTATTTGATTTCCCTTTATATCAATTTGCCAATTTGAGCTTAATTCACCTGATCTGTAATTTTTGACATTGTTTGAATCAAATCTTAGATAGTTAGCTGAATATAATTTGTTATGATTCTCAACGTTGGTTGAATTAATATCGAAATTATGAAGGGCATTTGCATTACCATAATTTTCAAATTTATCACCTGCTATGGAAATATCAGCACCCTTAATTACGCCAAGCCAATCATTTTTGAAGTTTTTTGCATTAATAACAGCCTTGATAGTATCTATCAAACCATTATTTAGGATATTATCACCTCTCAAATCAATTTGCTTATCGGATTTTAAAATACCTGTTGAGTTGTTTGTAAAATTGGTAGAGTTAATTGTAAGGTATTCTCTAGATAACAAATTTGAAGCATTCATAACATCAGTTGAATTAATATAGAAATTATGTTCTGCTCGTGCACTACCATAATTATCGAATTTATTACCACTTATCGTAATATCACCACCTTTAATTACTCCATACCAATCATTTTTGAAACTATCTCCAAAAATGATAGCTTTTTTAGACGCTATTATTTCACCAGTATTGACACCACTTTCAGTATTAATTTTGATATCACCACTATTGAGTGTACCAATCACTTTAGTGCCATCTTCTGTAGTATAACGTCTATTGTTAAACTCTTTCTTGGCTTTAATTTCAATAAGATCAGCTGATTTTATTTGTGAACGATTTTGGAAATCATGTGCTTGAATTTTAACAATATGCTCGGATTCAATTGATGAACCATGATCATTATTTAAATATTCCGTATTCAAGTTAACTTGATTTTTTGCAAAAATTTTAGCGTAGTTATCAATTTTTTTAAACGCAAGGTCCAATACATTTTCTGCACGAATTTGACCTTTATTATCTAAAGTATCACCTTCTAAATTAACATTTCTACCTTCTATAGTAGCTCCATCTCTATTGTGTAGTGTTAATACATAGCCTTTTAAGTCTTGTTTTGCCTGTAATTTTCCAATATTTTCAAGGTAATCGACTTCTAATTCCAGATTTTCAATTGGCTCAATTTTTCCATAATTAATTAATTTAATTGCATTAATATCAGCATTGTTCGCAACTATATTTCCGTACCAATCATTTATTAATGAATCAGATTTTATGTTTAATTGATTGCCGGCAATTATATCTTTTTGGTTTCCAAATTCATGAGTCAAAATATTCAAATTATTATTTGAGTATATCACGCCTTTATTAACTAGTTTATCAGCTTTAAATTGAACATTCTGCCCCTTAACAAGACCAGCTGAATTAATGGTTTCAAAAATATTACTTACTACTGATACTTGCTTGTTACTCGAAAGTTCTCCTGAATTGGTAACATCTAACACATGAACAGTAAGGTCTTCTGAAGCATGAGCTTTACTTCTGTTAAATAATTTATCACCCTGTAAAAGTATGTGTTTGGCTGAAATAGAACCGCCGTAATCGTTTATAATTTCTTTACTAGCAATATGAACTTCATTATCAGCTGACATATTACCTTGATTTTGGGTAAGTTCAGATTTAATATCAATGTTATTTTTTACTTTCATATCACCAGTATTTTTAGTTATATAACTTGTAACATCAATATCTTGAGCGTCAATCGTTGCCCCAAAACCATTATTGAATTCATTACCTTGAGCTGTTACCGTTTTACCAGCAGTAATTACACCATTATTACCAGTCCAACTCCCTGATGAAAAATTAACATTTTCTCTAGCCTGTAATGTGCCGTTATTTTTGATTTCATGATAACTAGCTAATGATATATTCTTATTTAAACTTTTTATTTTTCCATTATTTTCAATAGCATTACCTTTACTTCGCAAACTTACATCACCAACAGCATCTATTATATTTTCATTAACAACTTTACCATCAGTAGTAATATTGATAGAACCAGCGTTGGTATATATTTTACCTTGATTACGTACACCTACACCATTTTCTGTACCTACCATAGTAATTTTACCGGCATACATTCCACCTAATGCAGAAACATCAAGCGCAAATTCAGGTTTATCTGCATTAGAATCCGCACCTTGTCTTTCAACCTTACTTAAGTCAGCACTGACTTTATTTTTACCTGTTACAATATTCACTTCATTATCTGCCCATAACTTGGCATTAATTGAAACTGAACGCGAAATTAAATCAGTATAATTTTGACCGCCACTACGTAAACCATCACCTTGGATTTCAATTTTGCCTTGTCGAACATCGTAACCTTTTAATTCTCCATCTTCCATGATCGGCTTACCTGTAGTTAATGTTGTACGATCAGCATTAATAAAACCGCAACCATTACAAGTAATACCCGCAGCATTAGCAATAACCACTTGAGCGTTTTGACCCGCTACTTCAATAGAGCCAAGTAGTTGACTTGGATTATTAGAATTTACTTCATTTAAAATGACTCTTGCATTATTTTTTAATCCTTTATTCCCATTAATATTTCCTGCTAACTCGGTATTTGTATCGGTGAGTGAGTTATTAAGAATCAAACCATCTTTTGATACATCAAATTGTGTAAATTTGTTATGTGATATACCGCCTTTAGTTGGAGATACGATATCAACTTGTGTCGTACCATTATTTAATTCTTGAACATTAGGTCTTTGATTTTTTCCTGCACTAGGATCTACAACGACACCACCTGCATAACTATTACTAACAACACTTACCATACCTAGAACAATATAAGATAAGAAAACTATAGGTTTTAAAACTGCTTTTTTCTTACCTATAATATCCGTTTGAGTATTCGTATCTTTTTTTCTTTGACTCTTACCTGAAATAGCTTGATGTGATTTAACAATTTCAGACACCACAATAAATAATCCACGAGCTTGATTAAAAACAATTCGATAAAAATTTTTATTCATAGTATTTCGCCTTTCATCTTATTTTGTTATTCAAATGTCTAAACAAAAAGTTATTATTTCCAATAAAAACGATTTATTTACAACGATTAATATTTACCACAAAATAAATTGCAAATAATTAATTAGTTACTTACAACTTATAACAATATGATTTATTTATCTTTTATAACCAATAAATAAAACTATATTTTTAGAGAACTACTTTTACTACAAACTTAACTTTAACTATAAAATATAATCCTTTTTCCTAGTTACCATTAAATCCAATTTATTTTTATGAAAGAGTTATTTAAATTATCTATAAGATATTCAAAGAAAAACTAAAGCATCAATTGTTATTTACTTTATTTAAAAAGGGGAAAGGATATTTAGCATCCAAATAGGCAAATTAAAACTTAATCGCCATTTATTGAAGACAAATTAAATGTGATCAATAAAAAGTCTCCTTTTTAATATTACTCATACCATAAAACCATATTACTTAGTTGTATTACGTTACTGACATTAATAAATATTAAAAATTACTAAAACTTTTTACTACAATTTGATAATTAAAAAATCAATTAATTCTTGATAAATAGTATTGTTTCTTTTGACAAAAGCCTAAAAAGCTATTGCATACATTATAATAATACTCAATATAACATAAGATAAAAGATTTTTTCATTATTTATATACATAGTTTTTATTTGTTTTCTAACTAATTCTTAGTTTATGACCAAAAAAGACAAAAAATACTAGTAAGTCCAATTTAAATAAAAGGCAACCGTTAAATGATTTGTTTTAAAATTATCCGGTTTGTGCAAAGGTACTCCAGCAAATACATCATAATAGACATTAAATTGTTGACCTCTTATACCTAGTGCCGAACCAACAAGTCGTTTACCGCTCAACCGTTCTGAATTTCGCCCACTAACTTGCCCAGCATCTAAGCCAAAGTATAATTGTTGCCTTATAGGCATTTGCCAAATCAAATCATTACGCAGATACCAGCCATTATCAGCCGTCAACATTTGCTCGCCATCAAATCCTCTAACAGTCCAACGGCTTCCGATCGAAAATCGATCAGGCGGTGTTAATTTATTACCTCGTGTCATTTGACCGTTATAATCAAGACTATAAGCAAAATTCTGATTACCTAGATTAAATGGAGCATAAAATGAAACATCAAACTTAAAAATATTAGTCAAGGCACTGGCTATATTTATCTCTTCTTCTCGAGCTTTTTCAGCACCGAACCATCGCACTCCTTTTTGATACCATACATCAACATCCAAAGTCATATCGTCAATATAATGACGATGTTGTAAACCTAATTTCCAATTAGTTGTTTTTCGACGCTGATTTTCAAGTTCAAGATCATTCATAAAGTTGTGAGATTGTCTTAAGTTAATACCATAACTTAAAGTTGTTTTTTGTGTTGAACTACGGTGCAATACCCGGCTAATCTTGAAATTGTAATTTTTACTTCGACCTTTGTATTGATAATCTACAATACCTGGGATATTTTGGTGGTAGGTATTACCATAAATTAAAGTTTCAAACATCCAATATCCATAAGGAACTGAATAAGAAAAATAATAATCACGGTTACCATATTTGTCTTTATTTTCTAGATCATGATCACCTGAAACATAAAATGAATCACTAAGGCCTAGAGGATTATCTAAATAGAGCGTTAATCCGCCTAGATATCGACCCGTATCTTTAGTGCCCGAGTTATCTACAGACATCCCTACCCGCCAAAACTTTGATTGATTGCGCTTTATAACAATTTCGGTTTCCCCTTCTTTAGCACCAGGGATTAACTCGATTTTAGCATCTACAGTAGGAATTCTTTGTAAATTCTCTAAACCTTGTTCAAGTGCCCGTAAATTAAGTAATTCACCACTTCTTAAAGGAATACTGGTATACAAATTTGCATAGGTATCACTACCTTCTGAATAGTCTATACTTTTTACGGAACCCTTTAAGATTAATAGAGTGAAAGTACCCTGTGATAAATCTTGTTGTGGAGCAACTACACGAGTAGTAATAAAACCATAATTAATAAGTTGGTTTTGCAATTCGGTCATCAATAAATTTAGACCCTGACTACCTAAACATCGCCCTTCGGCTTGCTTTGTTAAAGGACTTAATGGAACATAAAATGGTAAAGTTTCCTTTTCTAATAACTTAACATGGGAAATAGGGAAACATAATTTTTCTTCTGGAAAATCAATATTATTAATTTTCTTTAATGGGGATAATAAATTAACATCAGGCGTTTTGGGGGATAGCGCTTCTTCCGCTGCTTTTTGCCGTTCCTGTTGATAAATTAGCTGTTTGTCACTAACTTTTTGATTTTGAATGGTTACTTGAGAATCCGCCCCAACATAACCAGAAAGAATAAAGCCTACTACAATAACTGATAACTTCCTGACATTCATCATTTTCTTTACCAAAATTATAATATTTATGCTTTTGTGCTGTCATATGTTAAAACGATTACATGATTTAGTCTATAAAAAGAATCAATCAAAAATTAATGATACATAAAAAAATAAAGTTTAAAAACATCAATTCATCAATAAGAGAAGTTAAATAAAAAAGGTTAATAACTCTTCTTTTTTTGAGGTAATCGGCGATATTTAGATATATAAAAACATTGATGAATATTTCTTAAATCAGCGCACCATGAAAAAAACTAAATTTTATTTATCTTTATTTAAGAAAAAATGATAATGAAATTATTACCTTTGAAATTAAAAAAATTAATCAACAAACCATTCATTATGCTGTTGTGATACTATTTTTATCGTTTTTAATATAGTTGATAAATGCTCATGAAGTGCAAGTATTGCCATTTCTGGATCATGCTTTTTTAATGCAATAACAATTTTTTCATGCTGTTTAACTAGATCTTCTGGTGGGGATATATCTTCTAAAGTAAGGTATCTGACCCTGTCCATCATTGCTTTGATATTTTCGACGGTGTCCCATGCCATGGGACAATCAACAACATTCATTATAATCTGATGAAATTCATCATCTTTTTCAAGAAAATAACCAATATCTTTATGTTTGTTAGCTTCAATTTGTTCTTTTAAATTTTTTTCAAGTAATAAAAGATCTGAATCATTAATTTCTTGTGCTGCGCGTTTAATAATTGCACACTCAACAGCATCACGAATAAATTGACCATCAATTACTTTTTTAACAGATATTTTACTTACAAAGGTGCCACGTTGTGGAAGAATTTGGACCAATCCAGCTTCTGCTAGTTTAATAAAAGCTTCACGAACTGGTTGGCGTGAAACATTAAATTGACCCGAAATGTCTTTTTCAGACAATAAAACACCTGGTAATACTCGGCAAGTGATAATGGCCTTTCTTAATTGGCGATATATTTGTTGATTAACAGGTTCTGAGATAGTTAACGCTTCAGATTTGAACATATATTACTTTCAAAAAACAAATTACAAGAAAAGAGAATATAGGGGATTTTTGAATATAAGAAAAGTTTTTTATTTAATAATAAAAGTGCAATCATCTAAAGATGATTGCACTTTGCTTATTAATTAGTGGAATTAAAAATTTTGAGTTATTTGTTTAACTGTCTCTTTCGCTCCTATGTCTCTTAAAGAATGATAAGCTTTAGTTACCTGTGCAATAAACAATGGATTTTGGGGTAGATCCTCTCCAAAAACATGTTTTAAAGATAACAGCGCATTAACTCGATCTTGATTATCAGAACTATTTAAAACAAACTCTTTTAATTTCTCAGCTGCTGGATCGCAAACTTCAATAACGTTACCACTATCATCCACGCCACTAACATAACGCATCCAAGCTGCAATACCTAAAGCTAAACAATCAAATGGTGTACCATTAGCCAAATGATATCTAACAGAATCAAGCATACGTTGAGGAAGCTTTAATGTTCCATCCATTGCGATTTGCCATGTACGATGTTTTAAACCGGTGTTGCGATATCGATCTAGTAATGAATCAGCATAAGCTGACAAATCAACATTTTTCACCCGTAATGTAGTTGCTTGCTCATTTAACATTAAATGCCTAGCTGCTTTAACATAATTAGGATCTTGCATACATTCATCAATATGCATATAACCAGCTAAATAACCTAAATAAGCGAAAAATGAATGGCTACCATTTAACATACGCAATTTCATCTCTTCATAAGGCAGTACATCATTAACTAATTCTGCTCCTGCTTTTTGCCACTCTGGACGACCAGCCACAAAATTATCTTCAATCACCCATTGTCTAAATGGTTCACCAGCAATACCTGCCGGATCATCAATACCACCAAGTTGTTTTTTTATTTTAGCCATTGTTTCTGGCGTTGCAGCGGGTACAATTCGATCAACCATTGTTGATGGGAAAGTAACATTTTCCTCAATCCATTGCGCTAAACTTTCATCGCGCTGCTTAGCCAAGGCTAACACAACATTACGAGTAACATGTCCATTTTCTGGCATATTGTCACAAGACATAACTGTAAAAGGTTTTAAACCTTGCTCTTTACGTAAACGTAGGGCTTCTACAATGACACCAGGAACAGATTTGGGTGTATGTGGATTAGTTATATCATGAATAATCAATGGATTATTAGTATCAATTGATGCCGTTGATGGTAGATAGCAATAACCTTTTTCGGTTACAGTGATTGACACAATTGCAATTTCTGGACGAGTCATCACATCTAAGACTTTCTGAATTCCATCAACATCTGCATGTAATGCTTCTTTTGCAATACCTACAACACGAGTATTCCAGTTGTCATAAGACATTTCACACACACTAAATAAACAATCTTGTTGTTTTAAATCTTGAATTTGTGCTTCACCACCTATCAAGTTAACTTCACAATATCCCCAATCGCTATCATATTGCGCAGCCAATATATCTGCATAAATAGCTTGATGAGCACGATGAAATGCCCCAAAACCAAGATGAACAATTTTGGTTTTAATTTTGCTTCTATAATAAGTTGGAACAACTACCTCTTTAGGTAGTTGTGATAAAGTTTGATTCGATAATCTCATTATTTCTTCCGTTTAATTTTTACTATCTGCCGCATCATGTAAGTCAGCTAAATCACGATCTTTTACCTCAGGCATAAGAATAGCCGAGATAAGACCAATACATGAGTAAACAATAATCATAGCCACAATTGGCCACCAATCATTTACCATTTTACAGAAAATTCCAGCCAGAATTGGGCCAAATCCTACGGCAATTAAACCACCTGCTTCTTTAGATATTGCCATTTGGGTGAATCGATTTCGAGCACCGAACATTTCGGCCATGGTGATGTTTTCTAGGGCAAATAAACCTAAAACTGCAATATTATGAATGAGAATCAAACATAATGTAATAGTATTTACAGAATGATTTATATCTACAATGATAGATAACATTGGGTATGCTAGTATAATTGCAGACAATGTTAGTATTATATAAGGAATTTTTCGACCAATCTTATCTGATAACCAACCTAAGAAAGGAATAGTCAAGAAGCCGACAATTGAACTAAACATAATTGCATCAGTTGGAATACTTTTATTAAATAATAATGCTTGCACTAAATATCCCGCTAAGAAAGTTTGGATTAGCCCAGAATTTCCTGCTTGACCAAAACGTAATCCTGTAGCTAACCAAAATGATTTACTTTTAAACATTTCAAGTAATGAGATATGTTTTGTAACATCATTATCATTTTTTAGCGTATTAGTATCATTAACCTCATCAAATACAGGGCTTTCTTTTAAATTCATTCTTAACCAGATTGCAAAAATCATAACAATAACACTTGCTATAAATGGAATGCGCCAACCCCATGCAACTAATTGATCTTTATCTAATAAAAAGAACATAAATGCCCATATTGCTGTTGCACTTAATGTCCCACAGTTAGTTCCCATTGCAACTAATGAAGAAATTACTCCTCTTTTCCCTTTCGGTGCATATTCAGCGAGCATTGTTCCTGCACCAGAAATTTCAGCACCGGCACCTAATCCTTGAATTATACGTAAAATAACCAACATCAATGGCGCTAAAATACCTACTTGAGCATAAGTTGGTAGTACACCAATTAACGTAGTACATACCCCCATCATGGTAATAGTAATGAATAGAACTTTTTTACGACCGATAGCATCACCCATGCGACCAAAAACGAAGGCACCAATGATTCGTGCAACATAACCAGCACCATAAGTACCCATTGCTAAAATCAACGCCATAATAGCAGATTGTTCTGGAAAGAAAATTTCATGAAAAACTAAAGCAGCACCTAAAGAATATAATTGAAAATCCATAAATTCTAAAGCTGTTCCTAACCAACCTGATACTGCAGCTTTAACTAAATCCGAAGTATCCCTCTCACACTTATTTCCTATATTATTCATACTGTTCTCTCTTTTAATATTTTATCTAAAAAGGTTTTTCACAAGACTTTTTTAGTGCTAATTAAAGGTCAATAAAACTTTGCAGCAATGTTTCTGATCTTTTTCAAAAGTTTCAATCGCTTGAATTACTTGGGTATAATCAAATTGATGTGTGATTAACTTTTTGGGGTCGATTAATTTTTTCTTTAACCAATCGATAACAACTGGAAACTTATTCGCATTTAATCGAGAAGAAAAAATAGATAACTCTTTACTGGTTATCCCTTGTTGAGTAATTACACAAGGATCACTTGAAAAGCCCATGATTAGGATCCTTGCTGCAGGGGAGGCAATAGAAATTGCTTCTGGCAAAATCGAAGGATGACATGCAGCGTCAATTATAATTGTCGGTTTAATATTAAGTTTTTCTAATTCATTTTTCAGTGATAGATTAGTATTATTGATAACTTTATCTGCACCGCTGGTTTGTGCCATAGCCAACCGTTCATCAATTCGATCGACAACGATAACTTGTTTAACTTTATAAACATTTTTTAGCGCTTGTACTGATGTTAGTCCCATTGGACCTGCACCATAAATTAAAGCAACATCATTTTCAGCTGGTTTCAAATGACTAGTAGCATTCGCTGCAATAGTAAACGGTTCAATCATTACAGCAAATTCATTACTAATGTCATCTGGAATCGGATAGGCATTTTTGCTTGGCACTGTTGTATATTGACTAAATCCACCATCACGGTGAACGCCTAAAACAGTCAAAGATGTACAAACATTGGGACGGCCAACTGAACAAGGATAACAACAACCACAGCTAATGACGGGATCGACAGAAACACGTTCACCAATTCTTGATCGATCTACTCCTTCACCTACTTCATCAATAACACCAAAAAATTCATGTCCTATAACTCTTGGGTATTTTGCAAATGGGTTGTGCCCTCGATAAATATGACTATCTGAACCACAAATGCCAGCTAGTTTAACTTTGACTCTTACTTCACCTTTAGCTGGTTGAGGAAGTTCACGTTCCTCGATTTCCAGTTCATTAGGTTTTTTTACAACGATACTTTTCATATAAGCTCCCTCAATTTACCAATTCCACAACGTGCCATCTTCTAAACGAGCAATTGGCAAATAAGCGGGGTTGTATGGATATTTAGCTGCTAGTTTTTCATCAAAATCGATCCCTAAACCTGGTTTGTCACTTGGGTGCATATAACCATCAGTAAAGGTCCAGTTTGGTGAGAAGACTTCTAGCATTTGCTCTGAGTAACCCATAAATTCTTGAACACCAAAGTTAGGTACCCACATATCAAAATGAAGTGCAGCTGCATGACAGATTGGTGATAAATCTGAGGGGCCATGAGAGCCTGTTCTAACTTGATAAAGCGACGCAAAATCAGCTATTCGACGCATATGAGTTATACCGCCTGCATGGGTTATTGTGGTTCGGATATAGTCAATAAGCTGTTCTTCAATTAACTGTTTACAGTCCCAAATACTGTTAAATACTTCACCTACGGCAATTGGTGTTACGGTGTGTTGGCGAATTAAGCGGAAACATTCTTGATTTTCAGCTGGTGTTGGGTCTTCCATCCAAAATAGGCGATAGTCTTCAACACTTTTACCAAATCGAGCTGCTTCAATTGGTGTTAAACGATGGTGCATGTCATGCAATAAATGTTCGTTAAAACCAAATTTATTTCTCACTGCCTCAAATAATTTTGGTGTGAAATCAAGATATTTGTCTGTTGCCCAAAACTGTTCTTCTGGATAGTTACCTCGTGTTGCTGGTTCGTAAGCTAAGTTTTTACCTTTACTTTGACCGTAAGTGGTTTTCATTCCTGGTATGCCACACTGTACTCGAATGGCCTTAAAGCCCATTTCTTTATGTTTAGCATAATCATCTAAGGCTTCTTCAATATCTTTACCTGTGGTGTGGCAATACACCATTACACCGGTACGAGAAGCTCCACCTAATAATTGATAAAGTGGCATATTGGCAACTTTACCTTTGATATCCCATAACGCCATATCTATGGCTGATATCGCTGACATTGTCACAGGTCCACGACGCCAATAGGCACCTTTATAGAAATATTGGAAAATATCTTCTATTTGACTGGCATCTCGCCCTATTAATTGTGGGCAAAGATGATCTTTAAGATATGATGCGACGGAAAGTTCACGTCCATTGAGCGTTGCATCACCTACTCCATATACGCCGTCATCTGTCGTTATTTTTAGTGTGACAAAATTCCTTCCTGGACTACAAACAAAAACTTCTGCTTTTACAATTTTCATTGAATACCTCATAAATAATTTCTGTAGCAACAAATTAATTTATTAAATACTACCATACAAGTAGATTAGTATATTTTTGTGAGTAAGATCACATTAAGAAAAAATATGACAAAGAAAAAAGTGTTTTTAATATGCTTTTTAAAAGAAACGTTTAAGTAGGGATATGTTATGCTTTGAGCATTATTGACGGTGGAATATCATTTATTTTATATACCATCCAATGTTATAGATGGTTTCGATCCCCTAAATTTTTACTTAAATTGTATTGAGAAAATACGTTCCTCAAAATTTCAAAAAAAGTTGAGGAACGGGGTTTTTGAAAGCTTATATATAAACTGCTTTATGTGATATCCCTTTTTATAATAGAATCATCTGTCACATTTCAAACCTTCATTTTTTAAAATAATTAGTATTGGATATAATTTTGATTCTTCTGATTGATAACTACGATTCATTTACATTTAATATATATGATTACCTGTGCCGTGCTGGCGCGAAGGTTATGGTCATCAAAAATGATGAAAAATCTATTGATGAATTAAAACGATTGTCGTTTTCTAAAATGGTAATTTCCCCAGGGCCAGGTACGCCAGATAATGCTGGGATATCGTTGTCAGCAATTCAGGCTTTTGAGAATAAATGTCCAATACTTGGTATCTGTTTAGGCCATCAAGCGATTGCTCAATATTTTGGATTCTCGATTATTAAAGCACCTGTACCCATGCATGGAAAAATTGATGAGATCATTCATGATGAAAAGGGATTATTTTCTGGAATTAAAAATCCTCTGTCTGTTGTAAGATATCATTCATTAATTGTACAAAATTCGTCAAATGAGTCACCTTTAACAATCACTGCTACTAATAAACAAGGGTTGATTATGGGGTTACGTCATAAAACATTACCTATCGAATCAGTACAATTCCACCCTGAAGCGATCAAGACTGAATTTGGTTTAAAAATGATAAGCAATTTTGTTAGTGAGCAATAAGCATGAAAATTTATATCGATTTTGAGGGGCAACGTAAATATTTTTGTGATCCAATAAAGATTATAAAGTCATCTGATTATCACTCAATAAAAAAACATATTGATGAGATAGAAGAGTTTATACAACAAGGTTATTTTGCTTGCGGCTATCTTGCTTATGAAAGCGCTATGGGTTTTAATGAGTCAAATAAGACCAAAATAGTCACAAAGTCAGACCAGGATTTACCTTTACTTTTTTTTGGTATTTTTGAGAGCTATACAACAATAGTTCATACTGAGTGTGCTTCACCCGAGTATTTTGAATTGTCTTGTGACACAAATATTGACGAATATCAGCAGAAAATTAGTTATATTCGATCACAAATTGAATTAGGCAATACTTATCAAACTAACTATACCATTCAATTTAACGCTCCATTCAATGGTGATCCTTTAGATTATTATCATTTTCTACAAAAAAATAATCAGGCAAATTATTGTGCCTATATTGAATTTGAAAATTATCATATTTTATCTATCTCCCCTGAGCTATTTTTTAAATTAGAAAATAGAACCATAACAACTAAACCGATGAAAGGAACAGCAGCACGAGGTTTAAATTCTGACCAAGATAAACAACAAGTGGCCTTGTTGAAGTCAGAAAAAAATCTTGCTGAAAATATGATGATTGTTGATTTACTTCGTAATGATTTAAGCAAAATATCAGTGCCAGGTTCAGTAACCGTTCCACATTTATTTACAGCAGAAAAGTATCCGACTGTCTGGCAACTCACTTCAACTATTCAAGCAACCGTAAAAGAAAATATAAGTTTGTATCAGCTATTTCAAGCGCTGTTCCCGTGTGGTTCAATTACTGGTGCGCCCAAATCAAGTACCATGCAAATCATTAGTGATATTGAAAACTCGGCCCGTGGGGTTTACTGTGGCACAATTGGTTATGTAGAACCTTTAATGAAAAAGGCAGTATTTAATATTCCAATACGAACTTTAACCATACATAATCAACAGTTGAATTATGGTGTTGGTGGTGGCATTACATGGGATTCAACTGCTGATGATGAATATCATGAGATTTTAGCTAAAACAGCTATCTTAAATCGAACGCTGACTATTCCTGAATATATTATTGAAACATTATTGCTTAAAGATGGCGAGTTGGTTTTGTTTGATATGCACTTAGATAGGTTGATAAATTCAACGAGTTATTTTGATTTTGAATGTGATATTCAAACAATTAAACAGACATTAACTAATTTAGCAAAAACTCATTCATCAGGAAGATATAAAATTAGGCTTCTGCAACCTAAATATGGCCAAGCAAAAATAAGTCTCGATAAACTTACTCATTCAATGGTAATTGATAAGCTTGATTTTGCACCCAAATGTGTCGATAAGGAAAACACTTTTCTCTATCATAAAACGACTAATCGACAACACTTTCCCGAATTAGCAGTTGGGCAAGAATATATCAATTATAATCAATATGATGAAATCACTGAGTTTGTTAATGGTAATATTGCGTTGTTGATTAATGAAAAGTGGGTAACACCAACTATTACTTCGGGTTTACTTGCTGGTACTATGCGACAGTATTATTTGGATAATCATCAATTAACCGAGCAAAAGATTGTCAAACAAGATATTTTACAAGCCGATAAAATTGCATTTATTAATAGTGTGCGAGGATGGGTTGAAATTAAAGACCAGATATTAGATAAATTAAAAGCACAGTTTTGATGATCTGAAATTAAGAGCAGAGAACATTCCGTCATCATATTGACGGAATGTTTAGTAAGTATTAATGTTTAATTGAATTTGCAAAGTCTAATTCTTCATTTTGCCAGCCTTCGGATAAGGCTTTTACCAAAGCATCATAACCATTTGTTGCAAGTGGAACATGACGTTCAATAGCTTTAGTAACGATTTTACCTTTCTTATCTGTCACTACCCAGCGTCCTTTTATGATTGCATCGCCATTATAACCGCCATGGAAACCATCAATAAAAAGTTTAACTGTAAAAGTTGGAGTGGTAATTGATTTAGTTGACACCAAATAATTAGGCAAAATTTGAGTTAAGTCTTGTGACAATCGATCGGCAAGTTGTTGAGACAGCGTTGATGCCCATAAATGATTAGTTGCTGTGACATATTTTATGTCCTGTGTTTGCAGGACAATACCGGGTTTGTTTAAGAAACTAGCTACCTCAATGGACTCAATCCAAATAAAATGATCTGTAGTTTGTGTCATTCTTGAGCCAGTCAAATTACTAGTTAATTGAAAATAACTTTTACTCGGTGCATTTGATGAACAACCAATTATAGTTCCTAATAATGTCACCAATATCGTAACTTTTAGCGTTCGAATTAATTTAACCATTATTTCTTACCTCTGGCTTTGGGTTCTTGGTCTTTTTTATTTGGCGCTGAGAAAATCAATGCATTACTTTTATTATTTAATGTGTTAAGTAAAGGAGTCAGCTCATCCATCATTAGTTGAATTTTCTGTAAACTTTCGATCATTTGCGTGTTAAGTTCAGATCCCGGTTGCAACCCTTTCATGGTCTCGTGTAATGAACGAATTGCCTTTTGTAAATCCTTAGGCATAGCTTGCATCTCTTTACTCGCCATAATTTGATTTAATGAATTCATTAGTTTTTCACTTGATTCTAATGATTTATTAAATTGTGTCATCGTGTTATTCAACGGTAAACTGTTAAAGTTGTCGAGTAATTGCAATATTTTTGCTTGAATTTGAGCAAATCCTGTTGATGTTGTTTCGATAGTATCGTAACCATATTGGTTAGCTAATTTTATATTGTATTTATTTTTTAAATCAGGATAAAAATCTAGATCAATATAAAGCGCACCAGTAAACATATTGGACGTTTTTAATGATGCTCTTAGTCCATTTTTTTGTTCATCTTTTATCAAAGCTGCTATATCGATCTTATCATCAACTAATTCTGATAGACGATCAGGCTCTATTCTGATTAATACTGGTACTTTTTGGTTGAGAATTGATCTTTCTTTTAACATTTCTGTGGTATAAAACGGTACTTTACTCACTGTACCCAATCTTATACCATGATATTCCACTGGCGCACCTTCGGTTAATCCCGATATGGAATCAGTAATCATAATTAGAAATTCTTTATATTCAGTGTACTGTGAATCTTGAATCGATTTTCTATCGTCATATAATTTATAAACATCATGTTGCTTCGCCGGTTCACCTAATTTCGCGCCATCTGGTAAATCAAAGCTGATTCCACCAGACATTAGAACATCTAACGAAGGAACTTCAAGACTTGCTCCTCGTGAAGATAGCGATAAATTGATTCCGCCCTCTTTCCAAAAGCGTACATTTTCGGTAACTAATGCATCATAAGGTTTCGTTATAAAAATTTGATATTTCATTTTACGAGCATCGACATCAAATAAGGATGTTTCAACATTACCGACTTGATAACCACGGAACATCACTTTTGCACCTCGAGGTACTACACCACTTTGGTCACTTTCTAAATTTAAGCGAATTCCTTTTATACTTGGATCAGATAACGGTGGTGTATCAGATAGAATAAATGGGTTATTTTTGAAACTATGCGTATCGTTGCCTGAGACCAGTTCAATATATACACCAGATAAAATAGTGCCAAGTCCTGTCACACCATCACGGCCAATTTCAGGTTTAACTACCCAAAAAATTGAGTCATTTTTTAACAATGGCTCCATATCATTATAAATTCGACCTTTTATGACGACTTTCTTGTAGTCATCAGATAATGTCACTTCATCAACTATACCAACGTCAACACTACGATTTTTGATTACTGTCTTACCTGCAACAATGCCATTTGCATCATTGGCTAATAAGGTAAAAGATGTGCCTCTATCAGCAAAGTGGGCATAGATAATCCATAATCCAACAACGGCGGTTACTATGGGAATAATCCATATTGCAGAAATTGCTCGGATTTTAATTATTTTTGCTAATTTTCTTGAGGTTGCCATATTATTCCTATTATTCTATTTTCGATTTCGATCCCAAAGTAAGCGTGGATCAAATTTTTGGGATGCAATCATAGTAATGATGACGACGGTTGCGAAAAAAGTAACACCAATATCAGGATAAACTCCCATCATTTGTTGGTTTCTAACTAAAGAACAAACTACAGAAACAACAAAGATATCTATCATTGACCATTTACCAATAAATTCTACCGCATTATATAATTTCTTCATTTTTAAGCAATTATGTTTATTTTTATCTTTCACGGCTAAAGCAAAATAACATAACCAGCTGAGTGAAATAATCTTTAAAATTGGAATAACCACACTTGCGGAAAAGATAACTAATGCCACTGGTACATCCCCTGACTGCCACATATAGATAACACCATCCATAATAGTTGAGGTCGACGCTGAGCCAAATACAACTGTGATCATAATTCCGAATAAATTAGCGGGAATATAAATTATTAATGAAGTTACCAATAATGCAATTGTCCATTGTATTTTATCTCGCCCTCTTACTTGGCTTTTTTGTTTACATCTTGGGCATTTAGCATACTCAACAGGGACGATTGCATGGCAACATTGACACAATTTTATATTTTGAGAAATTCCCGTCTCACCTACTTCTAATGCTTTTATTGAAAAATTACTTCGATGAATTTCATTCCAAATTTTACCCGGAGTGAAGATAACTAATGCTTTAATATAAAAGAATACAAATAAACAAAATGCCCAAAACGTGCTAGTGACACCAATATTGCCATAACTCATTAATTTAACGAAACTAACTAATATGCCAGTTAAAAATATTTCAGGCATACACCAATGTTGGAATTTTTCATAAACAATAAGTAAATCTCTTTTCCGATATTTGGTTAAATTAATATTTGAACAAAGTAAGGCAATAATAGATAAATTGAGTAATGGAAAGACTAATACGAAAAAAATAAATAATGCTGAAATATAACTATATTTATCAATAAAAAGTATTCTTGGAATGTCCAGCACACTTACGCCATTGACATTACCAACTAAATTGATATCAATAAAAACAAAACCACAAGCAACAATGAGCATAATTAGAGAGCAAATTGCATACATTGCCGCTCTAAACTTCATATTGACATTGTTTTTAAATAATATTGTATTACATCGTGGACAAACAGCTTTGTGGCCAACTGCAACATCAGCTAATTCGATGACCAAATCACAATGAGAACACAATACATAGTCTTGACTATCAGTGGTCATTATTTTCCTTTATTTATATTTTAAGCTATAAAGATGTTTTTGATTAGCATAACATTTAGGTATAAAAATCTTCAATGATTATAATATGTTGAGGCAATTAATTTAATACATCAATAACGACTAAAATTTATTTCTATCATCATACCAAATGGTCTTTTTTTATGAAAGTATTACCTAATTAAATTACTTTAATTTGATTATTCTCATTTTTTAAAAGCTCTATTTTTTAGTCGCCTTTTTAAATAATTCAATATCTTTTTCAGCACTAGATCATAAACAAATTCTGCAAAAAATTAATAAATTTTGTGACCAATTTCACAGAGTTAACTAATTTATGAATGTTTATAAAAAAAACTTGATACTGTATAACAATACAGTATAATGTACCCCAATATCCTTACTTATTGGAATTTTATTATATGAATGAAAACAAACAACGTGCACTTTCTGCAGCATTAAGCCAAATCGAGAAACAATTTGGTAAAGGTTCAATAATGCGTTTAGGTGATACTCAGACACTAGACGTAGATGCGGTTTCAACAGGTTCTTTAGGGTTAGATATTGCATTAGGTATCGGCGGCTTGCCAATGGGAAGAATTGTTGAAATTTTTGGGCCGGAGTCATCAGGGAAAACAACATTAACATTATCTGTTATTGCTCAAGCACAAAAAGAAGGTAAAACCTGTGCATTTATCGATGCTGAACATGCTTTAGATCCTATCTATGCAGCTAAGTTAGGTGTTCAAGTCGATGATTTATTAGTTTCTCAACCTGATACAGGAGAGCAAGCTCTTGAAATTTGTGATGCATTAGTTCGTTCTGGTGCAGTTGATGTGATTATTGTGGACTCGGTTGCAGCATTAACACCAAAAGCAGAAATTGAAGGTGAAATGGGCGATTCTCACATGGGGTTACAAGCACGCTTAATGTCTCAAGCATTACGTAAATTAACCGCTAATATCAAAAATGCAAATTGTCTTGTCGTTTTCATTAACCAAATTCGTATGAAAATTGGTGTAATGTTTGGAAATCCAGAAACCACTACCGGTGGTAATGCCTTAAAATTCTATGCATCTGTTCGTTTAGATATTCGTCGTACTGGTGCGGTAAAAGAAGGCGAAGATGTTATTGGTAGTGATACGCGTGTAAAAGTAGTTAAAAATAAAGTAGCTGCGCCGTTTAGACAAGCTGAATTCCAAATCCTTTATGGATGTGGTATCTCTAAAGAAGGTGAATTGATTGATTTAGGTGTTAAACATAAATTAGTCGATAAGGCTGGAGCTTGGTATAGCTACAACGGTGAGAAAGTAGGTCAAGGTAAAGCAAATTCAATTAAGTTTTTACAAGAACATCCTGAAATTGCCAAAGAACTTGAAACTAAATTACGCGATTTATTGTTAAACAGTCCTGCTGTTTTCTCTGCTGATGATGAAGGCGTTTCGGCAGATGATGAAAGCTTTGAGTAATGGAAAAAAAACTCAATAAATTAATCTTAAATAAAGCTGTGCAATTACTTGCACAGCGTGATCACTCATCATGCGAACTTAGCCGAAAATTAACATTATTTTTTAGCAAAAAAATTACTTGCTCAAAAGATGATTATCCAGAACAACTAAATAAGTTAAAAACAGAAATAGGACATGTAATTGCACACTGTACTAATCAACATTGGATGGATGATAAGCAGTATATTGAAAAGTATATCTTTATGCGTGCTCATAAAGGTTATGGAAAATATAAAATAAGCTTGGAATTAAAACAGCGAGGTTTGTCATCAGATCTTAGTAGAGAGTTATTACTTTTAGCTGATATTGATTGGTCAAAAATTGCACATCATCAATTATTAAAAAAGTTCAAACTTATCGCCCCCCAGAATAATCAACAAAAACAAAAAGTAATACAATTTTTAAAAGCTCGAGGATTTACACAACTTGATATAAAAACTGCGTATAGTTTGTTGACTTAAATTATTATAGTCCCTACAATATTACTTAGATAATACCCATTACGTAAAAAGCTCTCAAGATCTTTTAATTTTATTCCTTATTACTTATTAATAGTAACTAGATCAATCGTTGTACTAAGAATATTTACTTTTCAACTTAAGTTGTAACGGGTATATTACTATGTCTAAAAATTTATCGTTTAATATGGAAGCATAAATGAAAAGCACTGCAGAAATTCGTCAAAGTTTTCTTGACTTTTTCCATAGCAAAGGACACGAAATCGTTGCAAGTAGTTCCCTTGTTCCACACAATGACCCAACACTTTTATTTACAAATGCGGGAATGAATCAGTTTAAAGATGTTTTTCTTGGTATTGATAAAAGACCTTATACCAGAGCAACAACATCTCAACGTTGTGTGCGAGCAGGCGGAAAACATAATGACCTTGACAACGTAGGTTATACTGCTAGGCATCATACTTTTTTTGAAATGCTTGGGAATTTCAGTTTTGGCGATTATTTTAAACGTGATGCGATTCATTTTGCTTGGGAACTACTAACCAGTGAAAAATGGTTTAATCTACCAAAAGACAGATTGACGGTTACTGTTTATGCAACTGATGATGAAGCATTTGCTATTTGGGAAAATGAAATCGGTATTCCTAAAGAGCGTATCATCCGCATAGGCGATAATAAAGGTGCACCATATGCATCCGATAACTTTTGGCAAATGGGTGATACAGGACCTTGTGGACCTTGTACAGAAATTTTTTATGATCATGGTGATCATATATGGGGTGGACCACCTGGAAGTGCTGAAGAAGATGGTGACAGATTTATTGAAATTTGGAATCTCGTCTTTATGCAATTTAACCGTCTCGCTGATGGTACTATGGAACCTTTGCCTAAACCATCAGTTGATACTGGTATGGGGCTTGAACGAATAGCAGCTGTGTTACAACATGTCAATTCAAATTATGATATTGATCTGTTTAAAACATTAATAAAAGCTGCAGCTGAAATCATTCAAGTTAAAGATTTAGAAAGTAAATCATTAAGAGTAATTGCAGATCATATACGTTCTTGCGCCTTTTTAGTTTCTGATGGAGTCCTACCTTCAAATGAAGGGCGTGGTTATGTATTACGTAGAATTATTCGCCGAGCAGTACGCCATGGACATATGTTAGGTGCTAAAGATATTTTCTTCTATAAGCTAGTTAAACCATTAATTGACGTAATGGGAAGTGCTGCTAATGAATTAGCAAATAATCAAAAGATAGTTGAAAATACACTTAAAACTGAAGAAGAGCAGTTCTTAAAAACATTAGAACGGGGTTTATTCTTACTTGACCAAGAGTTAGGAAAGATTACTAACAATGTATTACCTGGCGATATTGCTTTTAAACTCTATGATACTTATGGTTTTCCATTAGATTTAACCGCTGACGTTTGTCGCGAGAAGAATATCACTATTGATGAAAATGGCTTTAATCAATGCATGGAAGAACAACGTAAACGAGCTCGTGAATCTAGTTCATTCAGCGTTGATTATAGCAATATGATTAAGCTTGATGATAAGACAGAGTTTTTAGGTTATCAGTCTAGCGAAGCTTCAGGAAAAGTGATTGCAATCTTCCAAAATGGAAACAAAGTTGAAACAATAAATGCCGGTGATCAAGCTGTTGTCATATTAGATAAAACACCATTTTATGGTGAATCTGGTGGTCAAGTTGGCGATAAAGGTGTATTAACCGCTGCCGATTTAGTATTTAACGTTTCAGACAGCCAGAAATATGGTAAAAGCATTGGTCATATAGGTAAGGTCACCAAAGGATCATTGAAAGTTGGTGATATAGTAACAGCTGCAATCGATGTAGAGATACGTGAACGCATTCGTCGTAATCATTCTGCAACACATTTATTACAAGCCGCGTTACAACGTATTTTAGGAAGTCATGTACATCAAAAAGGATCATTAGTTAACGATAGCTATCTTCGGTTTGATTTTTCACATAATCAACCGATTACATCAGAACAAATTGAAGAAATTGAAAATTTAGTTAATCAACAAATTCGACGTAATTTACCAGTAGACATAGAACTCATGCCTATTGATCAGGCTAAAAATAAAGGTGCTATGGCGCTATTTGGTGAAAAATACGAAGATATTGTAAGAGTATTAACTATGGGAGATTTCTCCATTGAGCTTTGCGGTGGAACACATGTTGATAGAACTGGAGATATAGGACTATTTAAAATTATTTCTGAGTCAAGTATTGCATCAGGAGTACGTCGTATTGAAGCTACTTCAGGTCAAAATGCGATGGAATATATACACCATGAATCCAATTTGCTAAATCAAATTGGACAATTGGTTAAAAGTGATAAATCTGCTGTTTTATCACGAATCGAGCAACTGCTCGATCAAACCAAAACACTTGAAAAAGCAATAGAGCAGTTAAAAGCCCAACAAGCTAGCCAACAAAGTGGGCAATTGCTTAATCAATGTGTGGAAATCAATAATAAAAACTTACTAATTGCTAAGGTTGATAACGTCGAGGCAAAAATGTTACGTACCATGATTGATGATCTTAAAAATCAATTAAAAACTGGTGTAATTATTTTAGCCGCTGTCAATGATGGCAAAATCAATTTAGCTGCTGGTGTAACCAATGATTTATTAAACATTGTTAAAGCTGGCGAATTAGTTTCTCAATTAGCATTAAAAGTAGGTGGTAAAGGCGGTGGGCGGCCTGATTTCGCTCAAGCAGGTGGAATGGATCTTTCGGCGTTACCAGAAGCGTTATCTTCTGTAAAAAAGGAAATCAGTAATAAATTACAAGCAAGTTAGCCGGAAGTACTCCAGTGTTGTTAATTAGACATTAGTGTATTTCTGTAAAATTACGTCTTTCTATCTTATCGATAGTAGGCTGACGAAGCTATATCTTAAAATTGTTTGGATATATACTTAACTGATATTAGGAGATCTAATGTTAATTTTAACTAGGAGAGTAGGTGAAACACTTATCATTGGTGACGATGTTGTTATTACCGTCTTGGGCGTGAAAGGCAATCAGGTCAGAGTCGGTATTAACGCACCTAAAGAAGTTTCTATTCATAGAGAAGAAATTTACAACCGTATTCATCAATCACAAGACAAAGTTGATGAATTAGTTCAACCCAAAGAGTAATATTGGGCACTAAATAAACAACCAGCACGTGTTCGCAAAAAAATGTTTGACTTATTTTTTGTAGAACGTAATATGTGCGCCACACATTATGATTTTGTTGTTCAAGCAGAGTCATAATGTTTTGGTGAGATGGCCGAGAGGCTGAAGGCGCTCCCCTGCTAAGGGAGTATGCGGTCAAAAGCTGCATCGAGGGTTCGAATCCCTCTCTCACCGCCATTTTAAAAATTAAAATATGCATCCGTAGCTCAGCTGGATAGAGTACCCGGCTACGAACCGGGCGGTCAGGGGTTCGAATCCCTTCGGATGCACCATTTTAAAAACCTAATACGCATCCGTAGCTCAGCTGGATAGAGTACCCGGCTACGAACCGGGCGGTCAGGGGTTCGAATCCCTTCGGATGCACCATTTTTTTACGAACTTACAAGCATCCGTAGCTCAGCTGGATAGAGCACTCGGCTTCGAACCGAGCGGTCAGGGGTTCGAATCCCTTCGGGTGCGCCATTTAAGCATCCTAAAAACCTTCTTCGATTTATAATGCCAATTAAACGTTATATTGAATATCATAAAAGGTTATACTCATTAACAATGTTATTTACTTTTAGCTTATTAGGACTACAAACTATTTTAAAAACGTTGAATGCTATAAATCACTATACAAAGCTTTTTCTGTTTTCCCTTAAATATTACCCTACCCGCTCTTAAAAAGCTTCGTACGAGCTTAAATTTTAAATTGGCAATAATAAAATTAAAGTACATCGACTTAGAAAAATAAAGTTATAAAAAGAACATCAAGGACAACCGAAAAATAATTACTTAAAAGCTTTGTTTATACTTTCAATGATGAAATTAAAGAATTAAATATTAAGAAGCCTATATTGAATGTTTGATATGAAATGCAATGCGTTTATTGCAGAAACAATTGGGTATTTATTAGAACACAATCTTTTATTCATAATAAGCTGACAGCTTTTAATTCACCATAACATTATTCTTTATTTATGAGATTAATGGTTAGCTGATAATAATATACTGCCAATTACGAAAAAGAATAAAAACCATAATACAAGGGTAATGATTCCACAAACGATTCCTGCTGTTGCAAAACCAGAACCACTTTTGTTATTAGTTTTTATATCACTTTTAGCAACTGCACTTAATACTATAGCTACAATAGCTAATACAATGCTTATAAGGCCTATTGGGATTAGTGATATAATTCCGCAAACCATCCCTGCTATAGCTAAACCACTTATTACTTTATATTGCTGTTGATCCACTTATTTTTTGCTCCGTAAAGATTTCGAAAAGTTAAACAAATTGTGATTAAGTATAATATTATCGGTTTAGCAGATCAATCTAAGACAGATTCCACTTTACCAATGGCAAATCATAATAATTTATTCCATTAAATATCTTAATAAGATTTATATCAGCAAAAATAAACATATAATCTTAAATAAATGGTTTGTACGTTGATTTACAACTATGAAATACAGAAAAATAGACTTCAACTCAAAATACAGCATTGGTATTATAAAATTTACTAAAAAATGATTGTTAATAACTTGTATTTGTTTTTCCTTTTATGAATAATAGTTAAGTTAAAATATTCAACAGTATTAGCAAATAAAATAATAGATAAAATTTATATATGTATAAAATCAGCATATATAAAAAATGATTATTTTTTATCCTATTGAACTACTTTGATTTATGGCTATCAGTTAGATTTCTTCGGGTTTACCACTTCGGTTGAAACCCGATATAATTCTAGTATACTAAGCTCACAAATTTCATATGTGTTATTCATCATATTTTTTGTTAACTCAAACAGAAAATTAAATAGATAACATTAATAAACGATAATGGACTTTTTTATGTTGGACCCAAATTTACTTCGAAACGAATTAGATCTTGTTGCTAGCAAATTAGCACGTCGTGGTTTTAAATTAGATGTTGAAACCATTCGACAATTAGAAGAAAAGCGCAAAATATTACAAGTTGAAACTGAAAATTTACAAGCACAGCGTAATGCCCGCTCTAAAGCTATTGGGGAAGCTAAAGCTCGTGGTGAAGATATTTCAGTTGTACGAGAAGAAGTAAACCAATTAGGCGAAAAGCTTAACAGCGCTAAAGCAGAGCTTGATATCCTTTTAAACCAAATTAAAGATATTGCATCCAACATTCCAAATATTCCTGATGACTCTGTACCCGATGGTAAAGATGAAAGCGATAATGTTGAGGTATCTCGTTTTGGTACACCAAGGACTTTTGATTTTCCAATACAAGACCATGTCGCTTTAGGTGAACGTTTTGGTGGCCTTGATTTTGCTGCTGGGGTAAAACTTACTGGTGCACGTTTTGTGGTGATGAAATCACAATTAGCCCGTTTACATCGAGCGATTACTCAATTTATGTTAGATCTGCATACTGAACAACATGGCTATGCTGAAATCTATGTTCCATATCTTGTTAATCATGCTACCTTATTTGGCACAGGTCAATTACCTAAATTTGCAGGTGATCTTTTCCATACTAAACCTCTCGATGAAGAAGCTGAAAGCAGTAACTATGCATTAATTCCAACGGCAGAAGTGCCGGTAACTAACTTAGTGCGTGATGAGATACTTGATGAAAGCCAGCTTCCGATGAAAATGACTGCTCATACACCTTGTTTCCGTTCTGAAGCAGGCTCTTATGGCAAAGATACCCGTGGCTTAATTCGTATGCATCAGTTTGATAAAGTCGAACTTGTGCAAATTGTTAAACCGGAAGAATCTATGAAAGCTTTAGAAGAGCTGACAGCACATGCGGAAAAGGTTTTACAGCTACTTGAATTGCCATACCGTAAAATCGTATTGTGTACCGGCGATATGGGCTTTGGTTCATGCAAAACTTACGATCTTGAAGTTTGGGTACCGGCTCAAAACACTTATCGAGAAATCTCGTCTTGTTCTAATATGTGGGATTTCCAAGCTCGCCGAATGCAAGCCCGATATCGTAATAAAGCGGATAACAAAACCTATTTAGTCCATACCTTAAATGGCTCAGGATTAGCTGTTGGACGCACATTAGTGGCAATCATGGAAAACTACCAACAGGCAGACGGAAGCATTAAAGTGCCTTCTGTTTTAGTACCATATATGAATGGTGTTGAAGTAATCGGTTAACCATGTACTAAAAGTTTGCTTACTTCATTTTTAGCGCTATTAATTAGCGCTATTTTTTTATTAAAGGTGGAAAAATGATTAAAGGTGTTGTTCTTTCAATACTCGCATCATGCCTTTTTGGCTTACTTTACTACTATCCGGTTTTACTACAGCCTCTTCCTGTGGTTGACATCTTTTGCTGGCGTTTATTAACCTCGTTTCCAGCCATAGTGGTGTTAGTCTTTATAGAACACCAGTGGTCCGCAATTAGGGATTTATTTAAGCGTATTAGAGAGCAACCGATGATTTTAGTCGGATTGATCTTTTCCTCCCTATTGTTAACTATTCAGATGTTAATTTTCATTTGGGCACCGCTTAATGGGCATGGCTTATCTGCTTCTTTAGGTTATTTCTTATTACCATTAACCATGGTGATTTCAGGTCAGATTTTTTACAAGGAAAAACTCAGCTTTTTGCAAAAGATTGCCGTTTGCCTTGCTACTATCGGCGTAGCCGTTGAAATCTATACCACAGGCGCATTTTCGTGGGAAACAGCAGTGGTTGCATTGGGTTACCCCATTTACTTTATTACACGTCGTAAATTGCAAATAGAGGGGATTTGTGGCACCTTTTCCGACTTCTTTTTTATATTTATTGGTTGCGTGATTTATTTCGCCTTTAATTACCCATTTAGCCAGATTGTGAGTGATATTACGCACTTTCACATTTTTATCCCAATGCTGGGGATCATTACTGCTATCGCCTTTGCTATGTACTTTTTAGCTAGACGACTATTACCTTTGGGATTATTTGGTTTGCTTGGATATGTTGAACCCGTTTTATTAACGCTTGTATCAGTTCTATTTTTGCATGAATCGATCTCGGCACAACATATTGTCTCTTACAGCTTTATTTGGTTGTCAGTATGCGTACTTGCGCTGGAGGGAACGATTTTTGTTTTGCGAGCAATAAAGCGTAAAAGAATTAGATAAAAAAGGATAGCAACGAAAAAGGTACCATAGCTGGTACCTTTTTTATTATCATGTTATTTACTAAATGTAACCGATTGACCATAACTTTCTATGATCTGTTGTATTCTGTCTAAGGTTTCTCGCGGTGGCGCCTCTACCCCTTCTAACTGATATTTATCTCCGAACGTATCCCATTTGTAAGCGCCCATTTTATGATAGGGTAATAACTCTACTCGCTCAATATTCTCCATACCTTGAATAAATTGCCCTAAAAGATGTGCGGAATTATCATCATCAGTCCACCCCGGTACAACTACATATCGTATCCAGGTTCGCTTATTAATTTTTTGTAGATATTTAGCAAACTCGAGCACACGCTTATTAGGTACGCCAACTAGTTTTTGATGTATTTCATCATTGATTTGTTTGAGATCTAACATGACTAAGTCTGTCACTTCCATAAGTGCTTCAACTGTGTGATCTAACTGTCTTGCATAACCATTGGTATCTAAGCATGTGTGAATACCTTCTTGATGACAAGCTTTAAACCATTCAGTAATAAACTCAGATTGTAGTGTCGCTTCACCGCCAGAAGCGGTTACGCCCCCGCCATTAGGCATAATAAAACTTTTGTAAGTAACGATCTCTTTCATCAATTCATCAACAGTGACTTCACGGCCTGCTTTTAAATCCCAAGTATCTCGGTTGTGGCAGTACAAGCAACGCATCAAGCAACCCTGAAAAAAAACAATGAAACGTATACCTGGCCCATCTACGGTACCAAACGACTCATAAGAGTGGATGCGACCTTTGATTGGTTGCTTTGTTGTCATAATAATATTTTGTTCCATAAAAATTCTCTAGTGCTTGCTCATATTACTTTTTTATTGTTTAAGATATTTTAACTCATATGATACTTTCTTACACCAATTGTATTAATTGGATAATCGCTTATTAAATTAATGATGAGAATAACAGTTGAAAAACGTTCTTTTTAATAATATTGATATGGAATCAATAAATCTTAATCTTATTCTGATAAAAAAATAGCGCCTCAAGTAGGCGCCATTTTAAGTTAGTATCAGTTAACTAAAGTCGGGTAGCAACGACACATTACTGTGTCGCCGCCCCCTAAGAACTGTACGAGCGAATTTCTCCGCATACAGCTCAAGCCTTTCTATTAACTTATTGCTAAGTCGGTTTCAATACCTCCAACTTCAGTGCATGAACTTTAGTATGACATACAGGATGTAATAATACCCTATTTTTCAGTTTATTATCTCCACCCTGTACACGGTATATAATATGGTGGTCATGCCATCCCGTCTCTTTTGTGATAGGGAGATGACATAATCCACAACGCCCTTTTTGTTCCTTATACAACCTTTGCCATTGACTTCTGTGCGAATAATCCTCGTACATCCGTTTTTGGTATAATGTTTCGCCGTATAATTCCCATTCAGGTAAAAACGGGTTGTATTCCGATTTTACCTTAACATGACGTTTAATCTCTGTCCTACTGCAAAACAGTAATTCAGTCCATATTTTCTCGCCGTGTCGATTCTTTGTATGTGTCCCGAATATCCAGTCTCTGCTTTGTATCTTTGTAAAGTATTTCTCTTTAACAAATCGTTTCCGCCTATTACCGTGTCTTCGGCAACACCATTTCCAAATCGCTTTCCAGACTAAGTGGTCTACTTTACTGTACGTTTCTTTAGCGACAATGCTACGGTGATAGTTAGCCCATCCCCTTAACATTGGATTTAATTTTCCTATTAGTATGTCTTGTTTAACCATTTTCATGGCACTTATTGTTTCTTTCACCTTGCGATAAAATGCTTTCACATTCTTTTTGCTAGGCTTAATCAACAATTTGCCTTTAAATGATTTCACCGTCCAACCGAGAAAATCAAATCCTTGCTCGATATTAACAACGTGAGTTTTCTTTTCCGATAAGGTTAATCCCCTCTCTTTCAAAAATTCCCGCATTATTGGCAGAACTTCATTTTCAAGTAATTCTTTCGAACTCCCCGATATAATAAAATCGTCCGCATATCGAACCATATACACCTTATTAGCTCGCCGTTGTCTATTTCCAATTACACCAAAGTGTTTAGTTAATAGCTCGTCAATGCCATCTAGTGCCATATTTGCTAAAGTTGGTGAGATGATACCCCCTTGTGGTGTACCCTCTGCCGTCCGTGTAACCTGTCCCATATCTACTACGCCAGATTTTAACCATTTTGCTAATATCCGTTTATTCATCGGAATATTTTCGATTAACCAATCGTGGTTAATATGGTCAAAACAACCCTGTATATCCGCATCCAATACCCATTGCGCCGTTTGTCTCATTTGACTTCCTTTGCGTGAGAATATTTTATGCACGTGGCTTATCGCATCCGCCGTTGAACGATTGATTCGAAAACCATACGAGTTTTTATCCGCCGTTGTTTCTGCAACAGGCTGTAAAGCGAATAAGTACAGCGCTTGCATTGCTCTGTCTTTCATGGTCGGAATGCCTAAAGGGCGCTTCTTTCCATCAGACTTAGGGATATAAATCCGCCTTAATGGCATCGGTTTATATCCTTTACTTGTCAGCGTTGCAATCGCTTCCCATTTACTCTTAGGTGTTGACCATGTAACTTTATCAACCCCTGCCGTTCTTTTACCTCTGTTTTCTGTCACTCTCCGCACCGCTAATTGCTTAGCATACGTTGAGCGTGTTAGTAACCGTTGTAAGCGTTTAACCTTACGGTAGTCACCTTCAATTGTCGCCTTCGCAATCCGTACCTGCAACCCTTTAACATGCTTTGTTGCTTTGACCCAATCAATTTTGTGCCATAGCTCATTCATGTCAGGAGTCGCTGGAGCTGGACTACTTTTAACTTTTTCGTTAAACTTAGTGTACTCTTTCATACTTACTCCTGTAGTAACAGAAATAAGCAGAAATCTACTTGGTTTTTTGTGAATAATTTCTTCGAGTTGGACCACAGGAAGAAGAATTATTCAATGTACCAAATAAATTCTACTTCTCTGTCACATGGTGAATTGTTAGAGTAGGGAAATGGGCTTGTTTTCACTTGCCTATTTCCTGTCCTCACCCAATCACTCCCGAAGAAATGACCACAAAAGGATTTGCCAACATCTTACGATGAAAGACCAGTTAGAAGTCTGCACCCTTTCGGATTAGGTCATGTTTCATACCCTATATCAGCCATTACAGCCAATCATTCGCTTTCTCTAACCTCCTTTACCTGCACCCCCATCAGTATCGCTTGCGCTTTACCTGCCCTAAGGCGGAAATACAGGCTTACCAAGTTCCATTATTATCACACAAATAGTTAAGATGTTGTCTGTTCGCCGATAGTGTTATGATGACGTATCCCCAATGTAAAAAGAGATATCCCACTATATACCTTTTTGGTTAGAGCTTGTCAGTAGCTTAAGCTCTTTACAATTCACGACGTTTATCAACAATTCACTTACGTTCATCTTTCTATTTAGCCTAGCCCCTCATGGCATGCTACTTGCCATTACTTAATGTTACCTCACGATAAACATTAACCTTGCTACTCCTCAAGGGGGTACATTGTCAGGAAGCTCCGCACCAGACCGTTACCAGTCTCGCACTATCCCTAGGCTACTGTTAGTCATATAACAGGTTGACTCGCACTTTTACCTAATTTATAAGCAATTGTGCTTCAACAATGATAATAACAGCTTATGCACTTATAACTTCACAATAGGTCAATTCTAGCTTAAACTATACGCTGATGGGTTCTTTCGTTTCCTTGGGCGTTTCAATAATCTCTTATTGAACTCCTTGGAATCTTCCAGAATATCAGATATGATTAGTTGAATTGTCCAAAGAATTTGTTCTTTAAAGTATGAGAGTTGTCTCCCACGGACTTTAATATATTCTTTACCGAATACAGGTTATACAATATCCTTTCGGACATGTATAAACGCCCTACTCGGATATTGTGAGGGTGGTTAATTAAAGTTGTTCACCTTAATTAACCCACCTAACTTTTGATTAAAAATCAAATAGTTAGGCGCATAAGTGCGCTCTTGTCGCACTTACATTGATTGTGTGAAAGTACGTGTAATAACGTCTTTTTGTTGTTCTTTAGTTAGTGAGTTGAAACGTACTGCATATCCAGAAACACGAATAGTTAATTGTGGATATTTTTCAGGGTGTTCCATCGCATCTAATAATGTTTCACGATTTAATACGTTAACATTTAAATGTTGACCACCTTCAATAGTAGCTTCGTGATGGAAGTAACCATCCATTAAACCAGCTAAGTTACGTTTACGAACATCATCATCTTTACCTAATGCATTAGGAACGATTGAGAAAGTATATGAAATACCATCTTTCGCATAAGCAAATGGTAGTTTAGCAACAGATGTTAATGAAGCAACTGCACCTTTTTGGTCACGTCCGTGCATTGGGTTAGCACCTGGTCCAAATGGAGCACCAGCACGACGACCGTCTGGAGTGTTACCTGTTTTCTTACCATATACAACGTTTGAAGTAATGGTTAATACAGACTGTGTAGGAATCGCATTACGATAAGTTTTAAGTTTTTGAATTTTCTTCATGAAACGTTCAACTAAATCAACTGCGATATCATCTACACGTGGATCGTTGTTACCGAATTGTGGATATTCACCTTCGATTTCAAAGTCCACTGCTAAACCATCTTCATCACGAATCGTTTTTACTTTTGCATATTTGATAGCTGATAATGAGTCAGCAGCAACAGATAGACCTGCAATACCACATGCCATTGTACGAATAATGTCACGATCATGTAGTGCCATTAATGATGCTTCATAGCTGTATTTGTCATGCATATAGTGAATTGCATTTAGTGCAGTTACGTATTGTTTTGCTAACCAATCCATAAAGTGATCTAA
Source organism: Gilliamella sp. ESL0443 (assembly GCF_019469165.1). Taxonomy (NCBI): domain Bacteria; kingdom Pseudomonadati; phylum Pseudomonadota; class Gammaproteobacteria; order Orbales; family Orbaceae; genus Gilliamella; species Gilliamella sp. ESL0443. The sequence continues at coordinate 1,725,388 of NZ_CP048263.1, forward strand.
ACGAGCAAATACTTTGTCAAAATCAAGGTATTCGTCAGTGATTGGATCTTCTTTTGGTCCAACTTGCATTTTAAGTTTTTCATCCACACCGCCATTGATTGCGTATAGAAGAGTTTTAGCAAGGTTGGCACGCGCACCGAAGAATTGCATTTGTTTACCAACGATCATCGGGCTTACACAACATGCGATTGCATAGTCATCGTTATTGAAGTCAGGACGCATTAAATCATCATTTTCATATTGTAATGATGAGGTATCAATAGATACTTTAGATGCGAACTCTTTGAATCCACTTGGTAACTGTTCTGACCAAAGAATAGTCATGTTAGGCTCAGGTGATGGACCCATTGTATATAGTGTGTTTAAGAAACGGAATGAAGTTTTAGTAACTAAAGTACGTCCGTCAACACCCATACCTGCGATTGATTCAGTTGCCCAAATTGGGTCACCAGAGAATAATTCATCATATTCAGGCGTACGTAAGAAACGAACCATACGTAATTTCATAACGAAATGGTCAACAATTTCTTGAGCGTCTTTTTCAGTAATTAAACCTGCTTCAAGGTCACGTTGGAAGTAAATATCAAAGAATGTAGAAGTACGACCAAGAGACATTGCCGCACCATTTTGAGATTTAACTGCAGCTAAGTAACCGAAATATGTCCATTGCACTGCTTCTTGAGCTGTTTTAGCTGGTCCAGAAATGTCGTAGCCATATTTAGCTGCCATTTCTTTGATTTGACCAAGAGCACGATGTTGTTCAGCGATTTCTTCACGACGTTGCATAGTCATTGCTAAATCAACACCATTTTCAAAATCAGCTTGTAATGAATTGAATTGAGCAAATTTATCTTGCATTAAGAAGTCGATACCGTAAAGTGCAACACGACGGTAATCACCAATGATACGACCACGACCATAAGCATCAGGAAGACCAGTGATAACACCTGATTTACGACAACGAAGGATATCCGGAGTATAGATGTCAAACACACCTTGGTTATGTGTTTTACGATAGTCAGTAAAGATTTTTTTGACTAATGGATCAAGCGTTCTGTTGTAAGCTTTACAAGAGTTCTCGATCATTTTGATACCACCAAACGGGATAATCGCGCGTTTTAATGGTTTTTCAGTTTGTAAACCAACAATCTTCTCTAAATCTTTTTCGATATAACCTGCATCATGAGCAGTAATAGTAGAGATTACACTTGTATCAAAATCTACAGGAGCATGAGTAGCATTTTCAATTTTAATGCCTTCCATGACTTTATCCCATAATTTAGTTGTAGCATCTGTTGCGCCAGCTAAAAAAGATTCATCACCCTCATATGGTGTGTAATTTTTTTGAATGAAATCGCGAACATTGACATTACTTTGCCAATCACCCTCTTTAAATCCTTTCCAAGCTGCTGCTTGTACTTCGTTTAAATTACTCATAGTTATTAACCTCAGGTTTACAAAAATATCTATCTACTCTTATATAAGGGTAAATATTATAAAATCAATGTGGCTTACGAAGATGTAAAGCCCAGTTAGGGATAGCGACTAACAAGCCTCCTAAAATATTCCCGATAGTAACAGGAATTAAATTATTTACAATAAAATGCTCTACGGTTAAAGCTTTAAATGAGTCAGGAGATATCCCAACAGTAGTCCAAAACTCAGGTGATGCAAAATTATTAATTACAATTCCCATAGGAATCATAAACATATTTGCAATACTATGTTCAAAACCACTTGCAACAAACATTGCTACAGGTAATACCATAATTAGCATTTTATCAAGTAGACTACGACCAGCATAACTCATCCAAGCAGCTAAGCAAACCATTAAATTAGCTAATAAACCAAGAAATACAGCTTCGATGAAAGTATGATGTAATTTATGGTCTGCGGTTTGTAATACATTCAATCCCCACAAACCATTGGCTACCATATATTGCCCAGAAAACCAAATAATTCCTACAAATAGTATAGCACCGATAAAGTTACCAATATAGACCAAAATCCAATTACGGAACATTTTTATCCAACTAATTTTATGTGTCATTTTAGGTAAAATGGTTAAAATAGTTGAAGTAAAAAGATCTGTTCCACAACATACAACAAGCATCAAACCTAACGAGAAGCAGATACCGCCAACTAATTTAGCCAAGCCAAAAGCAACGGTTGAAGTTCCTGTTGTAGCAGTAATATAGAAAACGAATGCGATAGAGATAAAAACACCTGCAAGGATAGCTGATACTATGGTACTAGTAGGGTTTTTATTTACTTTATAGTTGCCAAGTTCCTCGGCGATTTGGGTCATTTGCGCGGGAGAAAACGAGTCCACAAGCTTATCATTACTCAAGTTGACATCCTCAAAAAAACTATGCTTTTATGAGGCGCATAGTATACTACTAATTTAAGTCAGATCATCAATTTTTTAGTTAAAAAAAAACATTTTTTTTAACCAATTGTTTTTTTAGTTACTTTTCAATGTTTTTTTTCTGCACTTAAATAGTTAATATTTAGAGATAAACAATTATAAATCAATGTAATTATCAGTTAGAAATATAAAATTCCGCCCTTTTCCTAATAAATCAGAAAAGGACGGAAATTAAGGTGGTTTAAAATTTGGATCTTACGATCCAAATTCATTTGTTATTGACTCTTTTCCTCTGAAACTGTGAAGTCAACTTTACTTGGTAAGCCTGGTGATACTCTCACTACTTTAGGATTACGCCCAATTACTTCATAGCCTTTCGGTAGTGATCTTGTATCTAATTTAAGAACAAAATTCGCACCTCGTTCCCAACGTCCACCAGATACACCGACTATGTGATAACGACCACTAGCATCAGTTGTAATAATTTCACCACGTACAGTAACTAGTTTTACACCACCTAAGCCTTCTTCACCTTCGTCCTGAACACCATTACCATTTTTATCAACATACACTTTTCCGAAGATTAGTGCATCATCAAATAATGGATCAGCAGTAACAGTTACTGTTGCCTGAGAAGTATTAGATACAACTTTTCCATTTATTGAATTAACTGCTACAGCTGTATTAGTGTATTCACCTTGAGTGACACCAGCACCAACAACAAGCATATAGGTAAAGGTTAATTCACCTTTTGGTTTTAATTGAATAAGTTGTGAATTTACTGTTCTTCCTCCAGTAGGATCTTCAACTTTTTTACCATTAAGGCGAGTGGAGCCTTTAACAAATTTAAAGCCTGCTGGTAAAACGTCTTTGATCTTAATAGTTGAAACGCGTGAACTATTATTCGTTATTTTAATTGAGTAAGGAACAATATCACCAACCGTTACCTTATCTTTTAATGCAATTTTAGCAATAGTTATATCTGCATCTGAACTACGATAACCTAATAAAATTCCATATGCTAAATTACTTGTTCCATCATTTACCATAACTGGTACAGTATGTTCACCACCTACACCATTAAAGTTTATTGTAGCCGGTGGGTTAGAGAGATTAATTAAATCATGCTCAACTAAATTACCACTAGCATCTCTATACTTATCAAATGATGGTATTAGATCATATAAAGGATTACCTCGACCTACACTAACAGTTCCATCATTATAATCGCCATAAAGAACACGGATAAAGTAACGTGCGCTTGTACTACGAGTAGTATCACTGATTAGATTACGGAAATTAAATTTACCATTGTCATTGCTGGTCGAAACAATTGGACGACCATTTCTATCCATTATATGGTTTTTATTACCATCTAATAAGTAAACTTTAACTCCAGATAAACCTTTATAACCAGATACTCCAGTTAAACCAGCACCTTGATTATCATCTAGAACTTTACCTTCGATAATACCACCATTGATATAACCAAAGTTTTGATCAGATAACTTACCTGTAATATTTATAACGGCAATATTCGCAGTTTGCGGTAATTTTAATTCACCACTTGCATTATGATGCGCATCATCAGGGTCAAAGCTAGCTTTCAGTGTTGATGGTACACCAGCAATTTCAATACTCCATTTGCCCGGAATAAGATTAGCAACATCATAATCTATATCACCAGCAGCTAAATTACGTGTGAAGTTAATTGACGGATTATTCACATTTTTAAAGGTAATTGTTATTGGAGCATTAATAGCTGTATCTATTGAAGGATTATATTCTCCATCATCATTATTATCCAAGAACACTTTACCTTTAATGCCACTAATACCACTCCAAGCAAATGTAACGTTTTTAGCTTGGTCTGTTGCACTAGCAAACTGATAGGTTTCTTCCATCAAGTTATCTGTTTTATTGATTGTTGCTGCAATATTACTATCAGTAAGCATGAAGCTACTAATGTAACTATTACTTCCCATACTAACTTTAACTTTATAATTAATACCAGAAGCTAAATTTTCAAATTGATATTTACCAAGCTCATCAATATTTGTTCCAGTAGTAGTTGCGGCTTTCTTATCAATTAAATTATTGTCTACAAATAACTCAACTTGATAATTTGGAATTAGAGAATCAATACCGATATCCCGAGATGAAATAGCATTACCATCTTGAGTATCAACATCAATTACAACTTGACCGCTAATACTTGCTTGTCCCTTCAATCCAAAATCAACATTTGTGACCAAATTAGAAGATGTTGCTTCAATTTTAATTCTTGTTCCATTTGTTATAGATGTTGAATTTGAACCTTGAGGCTGAATTACATAACTGTAACTATAACCTGCAACGGCTGTTGCGTTTACAGTTACATCCCATTGACCTTCAGCTATATTATTAATTTCATATTGACCATTAGGATCACTAATTGCAGTTAATACTATATTATGATCATTAACATCTCTTGCCTCAACGGTAACTCCCGCTAAAGTTGTATCGTATGTTTGATGCACACCTTTTCCAGAAACATCTTTATAAATAGTTCCTTTCAAGGTTTTTTGGCTCTTATAACCATAGTCAATCTGAGCAAGATCTTGAGTAGCAGATGTTAATGCTAATGTATCATGATTAATTGCAAGTCCACCATTTATCATAGCAGGACTGAAACTGATTTGATAGCCAGCTCTAGTCAAGTTACTATCATTAACAGTCAATTCATAATCATTATATGCGGTAAGGTTTTCAAACTTATAACTACCGTCACTTCCTGTAGTTGTTGAAATAGCCGTTGTACCGTTTAAACCATTTGCTTTAAGGGTAACCTCTACACCGCTTAATGGTCTATCAATTGATGCTGCATGATAATTTAAACCGACATTATCATTTACATCCACGTCAACAACAACTTTACCTGATATTTTTGCACTACCTTTCAAACCGAAATTAATATTTTTTCCTACCGTATCATTTGACGAGATTATTATTTTCAATTCGCCTGGGTTAACTTCGCTAATAGTTGCATTACCTACGGCAGCATCAAAATAACTATAATTCCAACCTGAAGGTGAATTTGAAATTTTAATTATCCAAGTACCAGCAGTTAGATTGTTTAGTGAATAACTACCATCTGCAAGAGAAACTGCATTAATAGCTAAATTATTACTTTGATTAACTGCGGTAATTCCAACACCAGCTAACGGAGGATAGTTAGTATTATGCTGACCATTCCCCATAATGTCTTGATAGATATGTCCACTTATACCTAAATTAGATTTATAACCAAAGTCATTCCTATCCGATTGCGCAGCATCGCCTGAAATAGAAATTGTCGCAATATCCGAAGCAGTATTTGCAGATGCTTTACCCGAAGGACTAAAGCTGATGACATAACCATTTAATTTATTAGATGGGTCAGTCACTCTAATTCGGTAGCTGCCATTGGCTAAATTATCAAAAGTAAATTCACCATCACTATTCGATACAGCTTCCTTATAAATAACTGTATCACTATTTAGGTCTACCAATTTTATGGTTAAACCATCGACACCAGTATCGAGTGATGACAATTGCTCATCCGTATCATTATCAAACACGACTTTACCAGTAATCTTAGCTTGGCCTTTCATACCTAAATCAAGCTTGATCTCATTGCCAGTATTTGAATCTACTTCATAAGTGATACTATTATTATTGACAACAGTTGGAGTTACCAATTTTTCAACAAAATAACTATAGGTTAAATCAGTTCGTGTCGGATGAGAAACAGATACTGTCCATTTACCTTCAGTAATATTATTGAAGGTAAATTCACCGTTACTCCCTACAGTTTTAGTATAAGTTACATGCTTATTGTTAATCAATACGCCTTCAACTTTAACTACCGCCCCATCAAGTTTTGGATTAAATGTTTTTTCAGACTCATTCCCACCGATATCTAAATAAACATTCCCTGATAATTTACGAGCAAATTGATACCCAAACGCTCTTGTATTTGGATTTGTTTCAAAACTTGTATCATTTGGTCCATTAACATTAAACGTTGCTGTCGCAGATGCAGGTGATGGATATCCAGGACTAAAGACTAATTTATAATTAGAATCACTCACATTACTACTTATTTCATAATTATAAGCGCTCAATCCTGTTATTTCGAAAAGACCGTTTGATGCATCAACAGTAAATTCTTTTGTTTTAAATCCAGCTTTATTGGTTGCCGAAGTTAGTGTTATTTTCGGAGTTATAGGAGTAGCTAGCTGACCAAAGCTCATATCGTTAGAACTATATTGTTCATCACTATCACTATCAATAACGACATAACCGGTAATCTTACTATTACCTCGATAACCAATATCAATGTTATCAACAACACTTTGAGTAGTTGTCACTTCAACTTCTAACGATAAATTATTACCTGATTGTATTGGAACAACATTATTTCCAATAGTCGTATAATTTAGAACATAACTATTCCAATCAGTTATTGTTTGTGAAGATGCTGTTGAAATAGCCCATTTTCCTACCGGAACATTATCAAATGCAAAGTTACCATTTGGATCAGTTGTTGCTTCAAATGAAGTTTGTCCACCACTGAAAGTTGAACTTGATACTTTCGTTAGAACCAGTTTAACACCTGCAAAACTAGTGTCTGCACCGGTTCTATCTTTGCTATCATCAACATCAATAACAATTTGTCCTGATATTCGTCCAGTATATTTGAAAGCTGTACTGCTATTAAAATCATTATCAGTTAAAGGTTCAAAATTGAATGTATTAGTATTATTCGGTATATCAGTCGCTGGTACTAATACAGTCGAATTAGGCGTACTAACCTTAATTTGATAATTATAATCTTTTGGTAATTTATCAAACAAATATTGCCCATTTTTCGATGCATTACCATTCAATGCAATATTAGCCGTTTTTGTCTTCTTAAGCGTTTTAAAAGTATTTGTATTTGGTACTTGATAAGATAATTCAACCTCAACATCATTAGTCAGTTTTTGATCAGTTTTAATCTTATCATTATTATTATCTATCCAAACATCACCACCTAGTTGTTGTTTACCTAAAACTACATAGTGATTATCTAATGATCCCTCTTCTTTCAATGCTTTTACAGGAATAACAATATCTTGTACTCTATTACCTGCTTTACTGAATTTAAAGTCATAGTCCGGAAGAGTGTTCATTTCAATTTTAACTGAGTAATCAACATCATTTCCATATAAAAGATCTGCAAAATGATAGTGCCCATCGGTTGTCAATTGTGTCATTAACAACTGACCTGTACCATTTAAACCATCATAAAGCTTAACTGTTACTTGGTGTGAACTATTGATTAAATGTGCATACTCATTCAAATGACTTGTATCAGTATTAGTATCACTAAAATCAACATAAATATTACCTTGGATACCATCATGGCTTGCTTTGCTATAGAAGAAGGTTTTATCCGTTACCCCTGTATTAGTAATAGCAATACCTGAAATAGTATCAATTGGTTGAATGGTACTCACACTATTTCTAACAATAGCATAATTTGCTGGTGGTTGTTTCACATTTACCTTATAAGTTCCACTCGGCAAATTATAAAAGTGGTATTCGCCATTAGAATCACTATATTGACGTGCTAACTCTTTACCATTTCCATCAACTAAACTTAATAAAACATTCTTTAATGGTTTATAGTTTGCTGGTTCTGGATCATCAATCAATGTTTTACCAGCAATACCACTATTTTTTGCTGTAGGACTATTAATACCATCTGAAGGATTTGGGTTCGTTCCTCCTGCTAATAAAAAGTATTTACTTCTTTGACTTTCTCTTCCTGTACTAAAATTGATTGGAGATAAAATCGTATTAGTATTATTATCCACATTAGAAATAACACCATAACCAGTTGGAGGTACAATTTCTATAAAATAAGTATCATTGAGTTGATTTTTATCTAAATCAAAACTGTAAACCCCAATTTGATTTGTTTGTATTGTCTTAAATGGTGAACTATTCGTAGAACCTTTATACAAATTAATAGTAACATTTTGTACTGGCATATCACCTGTTTTATCAAAATGAATATCTGCTACACCATTATTATTAATATCAATCAATACATAGCCATAAATAGAAGTGTCACCTTCTTTTTTATAAAGAAAATCTAACGCTCCACTAGTAACAGTTGGATTACTTTGTGTAATTTTGATATTAGAAATTGTGTCAGATAAACTTTTTAATTCATAACGAGTCTTATCTAAACCTTCATCTGTGACTTTAATTGTATAGTCATCATATAAAAGATTTGTAAACTTATAATTACCGTCACGATCGGTCGTTGTAAATGAGTATAAATTACCATCACGATATAATTCTACTCGAACTCCAGTCATTGGTACGTCACCGCTACTAGGCTCAAAAGCGCCATTATTATCGTAGTCGTAATAAAGTTTCCCACCAATTTCTGTTGTTTCTCTTAATCTTAATAACCAATATTGATCTCGAGCACCACTTGGCGATATTCCAACTTTCATATACTCCAAACCCTTTTGTACCTTGTTGGGTAAGAAGTTTCCTTTTATTTCACTGCTATTTCCTACTATTTCAAATGCATTATCTAATCCTTTGAGTTTTAACATCATATTGGAAAGGTATAATTTATTTTTTCTTCTTGAGGTAGATAGATTATAAACAAAGCTACCTTTTTGTTTTACTTCATTATCAGTAAAATCTGGTGTATCAAAGATTGATTCAAAATTTCCATTGTAATACTTATTGTAAAGACGAGGAGTAAACACCCCTTCAACAGTTATTTGGGAAGAATTATATTTTTCTAATTGTTCCTTAGTTAACAATATTGACTGTTCATTCTTAACATTTGAACCAGTAACATCTAAATACAAGTTACCTGTAATACCTTCAGTTAAAGCATCTGGAGCTCTAGTTGCTTGCATAAACCACTGTTTATCTGCTTGCATATCATTAGCTAAAGAACCATCAGCTAAAACTTCAAACTCTAATGTACCAGGACTAGTGGCTGGATCTTGATCTGCTATATCAATATAGTCAAAAGTGTTAGTGTCATGAACAATTCGATATTTGCCCTTTGGTAGTGATTTTAAATTGAATGTTCGATAATAATCACCAAGTTTAGACCAATATGCCCATTTATTAGTCTCCTTATCCCAATAATATAATACAAAGAGCCCTTTACCATTTTCACTTGATTGATCACCAGCATATTCAGTGTCACCATTTAAATCATTAACTGGACCACCAGAAATAGTACCTTTACCTTGCATAAGAAAGTTTTTAGTAATAGGTGCATCAAGTTTTGTAAAGCTAACTCTATAAAAAGGATATAAATTCTCACGAGGATTAGTAACTGTTTTTATTCCATCATATTTTACCTTAATCATGTAATTTTTATTAGCAGTTACACCATTAAGTTGACTATCAAATAAATACTCGCCTTTATCATCTGTAATTTTCTTATCAAGGAAATTCCTACCGTTTTCTGTACAATCGCTTTCATCACCATCTTGGCAAAGTAAAACAGTTGCATATTTCAATGGCAAATCATTAGAATTATAAAGTTGTCCAGTCTGTATTATACTGTCGCCTAGCCATGTATCAAGATATACGGTTCCTCGTATTACATATTCATTGACTTTCAATTTATACCAAAAATTAGTATTAGTATTATATGTATTACCTCCATTAACTGATATTTCAATTTGTGAGATTGTTCTTTGGTTATTACTTGGATCTATTAAAAAACCGTTATTTTTATCGTTATTTTCAAATACTAAATCACCGTCTTTTATATTACTAGCTAAACCATATATTTGTTTGGCAGTAATTCGATAATCACCGTTTGGTATATTTGTAAATTCATATTTACCATTTTCATCAGTAGAAAAGACAGTAAATTCAGTCCATCTACCTTGAACTTTCCTTTCTAAAACAACTCGATTATATTTAATAGGAGTATCATAACCAGGTACATAACTACCTAAAGCATCAGGGTGACTATTATTTAAATAAATATAACCTGATATAGTATTTCTTTGTTTAGGTGTGAAATATAATGCATCTTCCCAATTTTTACCAGGAATTACAGTTATTTCATAATTCTGGTTTCTTGATCTAGGTGTATCTAAAAGAGTATCATCATAATCCACGACTGAATAATAAAATAAACCAGCGCGATCAACGAAATAATTTTGAGAACCTCTTAAACCATAAAATCCTGGTGTTTGATATGAAACTTCAAGTTTATTATTTTTAGAATCAGTTGCTTGTGTAACCCCATCTTCTTCATAAAACACTATTTTGGTATAGGTACCTGCCGACTGAGCCTCTAATCCATTGTAAGTTGTACTCCAGCTCCAATGTCCACCAGCTGTTTCTAGATAATTAACAACAAATAAATCACCTAGCTTATCTAGTATTGATGAATACCAGAAATTTTGATTTGCTATTTTATCACCTAAATTAGGTAAAATAATTTCTTTTCCAGCAATATTGTCTTTTGTGTTATTGCTTAATGTCACTTTACCTTTATGACTACTTCTTGATTTTGGTGAAGTACTTGTTGATTTACCATCCGTATCATTGATGAAAAAGAATTTACTTTTATCAATACCTTTTTCAGTCAATACAACTTTGTAATCTTTACCTTTAGTAAGACCTATAAATTGGTAAAACCCTGAAGAACCTTCTGTGTTTACAGTAGAAATTTTCTTCCATGCAGAACCATCATGTTGATGAAGTTCAACTACAGTTGCAATACCAACATCTCCGGCCGAAGCATCATAAAGGTTATTGCCCGTTTTACCAGAATCAGGACCTGCTTGAATATATTTTTGAATTTTAAAAACATTACCAGATATACTTGATAAAGTTTTATCTTTTGGATCGATTTGAAAAACGAAATCAGGACCAGTAGGAATACCTATTGCATCGGGTATTTTTGCTTTCTTTTTTAAATCACTTTGTAAGTATTTATATGGAGGAGCTGGTACGCCCGATACTACAATATCATAAGTCGCTACAGGTAAGTCGATGAAACCATAGAAACCATCAACCCCAGTTGTAACAGTTGTTGTTCCCATTACAGGAATATTGGTATTTTCATAATAAATATTTACTTTGATACCTTCTATACCTATATCTGTATTGACCGTATACAGTCCATCATTATCTATATCGGTTACAACAACACCATCTAGTTTATTTTGATTTCGTTGTTTAAGATTAAAAGAGCCTTTTTGTACCGCCCCTTTCATTAAGAATTTAACTTTGTCTTCATAAACATTATTACCATTAGGTAAGGTTACATCCCACAATTTATACTTTAAATTTTTTAGGAAGACATCAACTTCGTTATCGAAGTAAACAGTATATTCATCATTCAATAATGTATTTTTTATCTCTATCTCACCATTAGTATCAGTATTTAACACTATGACATTTTTGGTTGATGAATTAAGTAATTTAACAGGGATATTACCAACCCCCTGATTATTATCATTTTTAACTTTAAGATAAATTGATCCTCCATTACCTTTTAAAAATAGGTTTTGACCTAATTCCCCCGTCATACCATTTATCGAAACTGACTTCGCTACACTTTCATTATTACTAGTTTTTACTTCAATCTTATAAGAACCTAATGAAGAGACATCAAATTGAAAGGTCCCACTATCATCAGTTTGTACGCTAGCAATTTTCGCACCTGTATAATCTTTTAGTTCAACAGGTAAGTTTTTTAATGGGAAGTTGACATTATTAGATTTACCATCATAATCTAGAAAAACCTTACCTGAAATCGGTATCGCGTTTGCTACCGATAGAGCCATAAACGAAATAAAAAATGAGAACAACACTAAGTTAAAGTGTTTTATTATCGCTTTATAATTAAAAATTTTTACTAATGATCTTTCTTTAGATTTTGCGTTATGCTCAGTTCGCATTATCTTATCTCCTGATATGCGTAAATTCTTTTTAACGTTTTCAACTTTTTGATCTGATTTAACTTGCATATGTAAATGCGGTTGACCATTTTTAACTTTTTGCCAACTTTTCATTAGAAACTCCCCACGACATTTACAAACCAACCATGTGAACGATAGTTCAGGTGCGTTAAGTTATCGTTATAATCAGTGAAGTTGTAACCTACACCCATCTTGATATTGTCACCAACATTGCGATAAACACTTGTGACTAAACCATCTTTATGGTCATCAGCTAAACTTGTGCGTAAGGTTCTTCCTTCTACTTGATATTCCCAATCGCCAAGCTTGTAATTGACTCTTAAGGCATATAAGTCTGCGCCTGATGAGTACCAATTACTTTCGCTTTTGTAACGTAAATGCCCTTGACGGTGCGCCGCTTTAAACGCCGTTTCCCAATTTGCATTCCATTCATAAACCCCTTCTAACGACCACACCCAGCTCTTCTGATCATATAAGCTTGATGTGTAACTTTTACTGCCTGATGAGGTAGAGTTTGCGATTAGTTGATCGTCAGGATCTAATCCATATACATAGGTTAGTTTTCCAAACAGATTTAGGTTATTAATGGCTTGGGGTCGATAAGCAAAACCAACCATAGATTCAGTATAATTGCTCACAACTTTATCATCGCGTTCACCTAATGTTTTAGCAAAATCAAACTGAGTAAGCCAACTTAAGTTCTCACTTACGATAGTTTTAGCTCGGTTTGTCGTTACCCATTGTTTGATACGCTCACTCGCTTCATCTATACGATATTCAAGGCGGTTACGCATTTGAAACTTGTCATTTTTAAAGCCATAACCTACTGCATATACATCTCGGCGAGTTTCATCATTTCCCGTCAGACTGGTACTATTTCGATTACGGTTATTTACTCGACCTATAGAGTAAGACCCTTCGACATATTGCGCTTCAGTTGGCTTATAATTGACACCATAGATATCTGAAGTAGTGTGATCGATTTTGCTGGTTTTAAATTGACGCTCAGAATATAACTCCATTTTACTTGTCGCATTGGTTTTTCCACCAAAAACAGTAGTTATTCCACGACCAGAAGTTGAATCGACATCATTTAATAATTTAGTGTATAAACTGGTTCGTTCATTAACATCCCAGCTACCTTGTACACCACCTCCTGCACCTCGGTTAGAACCAAAAACTTCAGCACCGATATTGATGTTTTCTGTCACTTGAGAGTTATAACCTAACGTTGTGCGGTTATCATCGGCAACATCGCCTGATTTATTTAAGGTTAATTGTTGGATGATATAACCTTTATCTCGACCATCAAAAAATGAACGTTCTAATTTTGCTGCCACTAATGTTTCTTTAGTTGAATCACTACCATAATTATGATCATTTCGTTGTTGGAGCTCTAAAGCGGTTTTATATAATTCACCTAAGGCAGTGTAATATTGTGCACGAGTAATTCGTTCAACGTAATTTGCTTTATCTTTTTCTTGGCTATGACCAACCAATACACCTTGTTTATCTGGTTCAAAGTCATAACGCAATTCACCGCCCCACTCTTCTAAATCACTACTACGAGCTTTAGCAAAAGATGAAAAACCTTCTTGTTGCATCGAGTAATAGCCTTTGAAGCTTAGTGGAACATCTTTTTCGGTAAAATCATTAAAATCGATTTTTTGTTCTATTTTCCAAGCGGCTCCACGAGTATCACCTGATAGCACAGTTTCAGTAAATGATAGACCACCATTGCTCGATACAAATATATCATTCATTTTCGCTTTGGTTTTGGCGTATTCTAATTGAGTATGTGTTCCTTGCGTTGGCCTTACAATTAAATCCACACCTTTCAATTCATAATTATCACCACTAGCCTGATCTTCACTTAGGTAAGTCCCCCCAATACGTAGATAATCGTTTAACCAGTGATAAGCTCTTCCACCAAATACTTTCTGACCTTCAAGATCAAATCCATCCGAGTAATATTCATATTCAGCAATAATCCAAACTGGGTCACCACCAACTAAATTTCCACCTTCGATAATAGAACTACCCGAGCCACCACTGGAGGTCATCGGTAATGGTTTAGTTAGCATTATACGACCTTGGAATTGGTTAACTTCATAATCCACACCTTCGTTTAAGGTGCTGGTGCTTAATACTCGTCCAGTGTTACGATCACGCACTTCGACAGAAAGTTTTAAACTACCCTGAGTTACACGTTGATGTTTCAAAAAGTATAAGCTACCACCCGTTGAGGCTAATTCATTGTGACTACCTCGTGTTTCACCATTTGATAAAAATATGGTGGCTAATGTACGAGTATCACCATATTTTGTTGTCTGCTCACTTTCATGGTAAAGCTTAGCACCGTATAGACTTCGGTTAAAATTTGCAAATTCATTGCCAGTAATTTGGGTATTATAATTACCCCATAACGCGTAATTTTTTCCTTTCTCTAACTTAACATAGAATTTACCTTCGGTATCAACATCACTTTCAGTGGTTGAGTCATCACCATAAATTGGATAATAAGCTTGAGGATCGATTTCTCGAACAAAACGCGTTGGGTCTTTTTCACCTAAATGACCAAACGCATTTTTTAATTTGGTTTCGGTGGTATCTAAATGAGCTGTTAAACGATAATCTTCTTTATTGGCTTTTAAATAAAATGCGACTCGACCATCCCAACTACCTTTACCACTATAATGATGGCTATCAGCATCTTCCACTATTGATTGACCTTCACCACTAACATTATTTTGAGCATAAGTGACATCAACAATACCGACATAAAAAACATCATTTTCTTTTTGAACAACTAATTTTTCGTTTTGTGAATGAGTTTGACCAAATTCATCTTTCCAAGTTAAATCGAACTGATATTCTCCTGGCGATAAGATCATCTCTCGCATAGCACGACCACTATTGTCCACCACCAATCGTTCACCATTTAACATCACATCTTTTTTATCTTTTAGTCCCGCCATTTGAATGACAACTTTACGATCCTGCGCACCACTGACAATGCCTTGATGATCGATCCGACTTTCTCCAAAACCAGGAATAGTACTATCTGATTTTAATTTACCAAAGGTCAAGTTAGTGGCTGGTGAGAAAGAAACATTAGATTTGCTATATGAAATAAATTCACTCTCTTGTTTTATACCACGCCCTAATGTACTAAAGTTAACGGCATGAACGTTATCTTTTAAACCGTCATGACTAGTCGTGGTTAAAATCGCTTTATAATCACTATCAATTGACAATGGTTCTCCATTGTCGGTATCACCTTGCCACAATAGTGCTTCATATGGGCTAATTTCATTAAACTTCAATGTTTTTATTGGATGTTGGTTATCAACATCAGATTGGCGATAAATAGTGATTTGATATTCTGCTATTTTACTCGGATAGTTGGTATAAACATAAAGCCCCATTGGGGTATTGAATAAACCTTGGGATGTTAATTTAAGTTTCGGATTATAGATACTTAAATTTAGTTTTTCCGCTGAATTAAATTCATCGCGGATAATATTTAATTTTGGTACGGTCTCTGTACTCGCATAAACACTATTTGAACCAAGTAAAAATGCAGCACTTATACTTAGATAAGAAATGTTACGGAAACGATTAAATTTGACCATGAACTATTATTTCCTTTCACTTAAATACATCTTGTTGTTATAAAAATAGAGCTGAAGAAATTTCAAAATTAAAGAAATGAAAATTTTCTATATGTTCATTTACAAACATATAAATATTAGAAATTTATTATAAAAATGTTGATATATTCTAGATTTGCCATTGATAGCCAGCAACTTCATATTTGATAAGAGTTGTAAGTCAAAATATTATTATAAAACAAATTGTTATGCGTTATTTACAACTCTTGTGGTAAGCTATTTTTAAGAAATGAAAGGGGAAGGTTAAAATATTAAATTTTGCATAAGAAATTTAATATTTGTTAAAAGGACCATCACAATATTATTTATTTAAAATAATGTGATAGTCCTATAAAAAATAGATACTTTTTATTTATTATCTAGAATTCTACTAACTTTGATAAGATAATTTCGTGACTCTTGAGAAACATGTGAAGTCACTAATTTGCGATAAACTTGTTGAGGTGTCATGGAGTTAATTATATTGATCGCCTCATTTCGGTCATCAGAAAAAGTACGTAATACACTTCCAGCCCCACCATTATAAGAAGTGATCATTGCATATCGTAGTGATATTGGATTATTTATGCCTGCTAAATACTTCGTTTTTAGTAAAGATAAATAGGCAGTTCCCATATCAACATTATTACGAGGGTCAAGTAAAAACTGACGACTCGGTTCACCTGGTTTTCCACGCAACTTGAAGATATCTCGACCAGCAGTATGTTGTTGTACTTGCATTAATCCTAATGCATCTGTACGACTTACCGCAAATGGGTTAAATGCTGATTCAACTTCCATAATAGCTAAAATCAATCGTTCATCAATAAAGTAACGATTTGAGGCTTCAGTCACTAAAGGTAAGAATTTTCTTGCACGTTGATTAATGTGGTTTGGAACAAGTTTGATTTCAACATAAGTGATTTTATGAGCTCCAGAAGAGCGTACTTTTAAATTATTGGCAAGCAAATAATCGGCAAAGCTATTTGCCCTACCACTCCAACGAATTGGTTGTCTTTCTTGATCAAGAACCTGGTTATATAAAAAAGGTTCTTGTGATAAATCCTGACTTATTTTATCTCGCCTGATAATATCAACAGGTTCTGGCATAAGTAATGTTGATACAATTGCGTCCTTCAAATTATTGATTGGTGTATCAGATAAAGTTTCGATGGTAATTATCCCAGAAACAAAATTGATATGAACTCGAGTTTGTAGATTATCTTCATATTGAACATAATCTTTAGGACCAGCAATAAGAACCTCTTTAGGTCCCCAGATTTGTTCTATGTTATTAGCGTACTGACTTATTAAAATATTAAATGCATTAGTATCTTTTATATAATAGTCTTCATCAGTTTTTTTGTTATTTGAGCCAGGACAGGCTGTTAATAAACTTACTGAAATGAGTAATGTCAGAATTTTAAAATTGTTTTTCATTGTAATCTCTCAATTTTCAGGTTTATATCCATCAATAACCACATCTTCACCTTCAAACAAAAACTTTATCATTTCGGTTTCAATTTTTTTACGATGTTCTAAATTCATCATATTAAGCTTATTTTCATTAATTAACATTGTTTGCTTCTTAAGCCATTCTTGCCATGCTATTTTAGAAATTTCATTATAAATACGCTTGCCTAGCTCTCCTGGGTAAAGCTGAAAATCTAGACCTTCGGATTCTTTTTTTAAATAATGGCAATAAATAATACGACTCATATTTATTCCTATTTTATTAACGATTATTAATTAATCGCTAATTATACCCGAAAATAATTGCAGAAAAGAATAAAATATACAAAATATCCAACTTTTTTAAATGAATATAAATTCAGTATTTATGAATAAATATTTACTTTACTATCTTTATAAATAACATAAAATAGAAAAATACTGTTAGATAAGATAAGGATCGTATAATGCAGCCAGAAATAACACGAGAACTGTTTGACAAAGTAATCCTACCCGTTTACTCACCAGCTAAATTTATACCTATTAAAGGGAAAGGTAGTAGAGTATGGGATCAACATGGTGAAGAGTATATCGATTTTGCAGGAGGGATTGCGGTTAACGCGCTTGGTCATTGCCATCCTAGGCTAATTAATGCCTTACACCAACAAAGTGAACAATTATGGCATGTAAGTAATGTTTTTACTAATGAACCGGCTTTACGCCTTGCCCAAAAAATTATTAATAATACCTTTGCTCAGCGCGTTTTCTTTGCTAATTCAGGCGCTGAAGCAAATGAAGCTGCTTTCAAATTAGCAAGATACTATGCGGCTCAAAAATATACTCCTTATAAAACTAAAATTATCTCGTTTTATCAATCGTTTCACGGTCGCACCTTTTTTACAGTATCAGTGGGTGGACAAGCTAAATATTCCGATGGTTTTGGTCCTAAACCTGCTGATATTATTCATGTCCCTTTTAATAATTTAGATGCCGTTAAAGCAGTAATGGATGATCATACGTGTGCCGTAGTGTTAGAACCAGTACAAGGAGAAGGAGGATTAACCTCAGCAACACCAGAATTTTTAAAAGGTGTACGAGCGCTTTGCGACCAATATAATGCCTTGTTAATCTTCGATGAAGTACAATGTGGAATGGGAAGAACGGGTACTTTATACACTTATCAACAATATGACGTAGTTCCAGATATTTTAACTTCCGCAAAGGCACTTGGCGGAGGATTCCCTATCAGTGCAATGTTAACAACCGATGACATAGCATCAGTAATGCACCCTGGTGTTCACGGCACAACTTATGGTGGCAACCCTCTTGCTTGTGCAGTTGGTTGTGAAGCATTTGATATTATCAACACACCTGATGTACTTCAAGGCGTTCAAAAACGCCGAGCAATCTTTATTGAACAACTTGAAAATATAAATGATAAATTCAAAGTATTTCGAGAATACCGTGGTAAAGGACTACTTTTAGGTGCTGAATTACAGCCAGTGTTTCATAATAAAGCACGTGACTTCTTGAATGTTGCCTCCGAATTTAAAGTAATGATCCTTAATGCAGGACCAAATGTGCTTCGTTTTACCCCTTCACTAATTATATCTGAAGACGAAATAAACGAAGGAATGAACCGACTTAGTAAAGCAGTCGAAAAAGTTGTCAATTCCTAAGTTTTTCTATACAGTAACGGCATTTTAAGTGATTAAGTGCCGTTAATGCACTTAAAGGACATTTTTTATGACCGACATTCGACCATTAAACTATGCTAAAACGCATTTTATTTTAAGTGCCCCCGATATTTCACATTTACCAATTGATAGTGGCGTTGAAGTTGCCTTTGCCGGCAGATCTAATGCCGGTAAATCAAGTGCACTTAACACATTAACCAATCAAAAATCTTTAGCAAGAACTAGTAAAACACCGGGACGAACGCAACTTATTAACCTATTTGAAGTGGAAGAAAATTGTCGTTTAGTCGATTTACCGGGCTATGGTTATGCACAAGTTCCGGAAGCGATTAAACGCAAATGGCAAAAATCATTAGGCGAATATCTGCAAAAACGAGAAAGCTTAAAAGGCTTAATTGTATTAATGGATGTTCGGCATCCGCTTAAAGATCTCGACCAACAAATGATTGAATGGGCTGTATCAGTTGATATTCCTGTTATGCTACTGTTAACTAAAGCCGATAAACTCGCTTCAGGCGCATTAAAAAAACAGGTTAACATGGTTAAAGAAGCTATCTTACCTTTTCAAGGTGATATTACTGTTGCACCGTTTTCATCGCCAAAACGTATCGGCTTAGAGCCTTTGAAAAAGAAATTAGACCAATGGTTCAGCCAGCAATAAAGGAACGCTAAAATGGATAGTTCAGCCTTTTCATTTCAATCATTATCACCCGATGTTATTTTTGCTAGTTTGGCAACCGTTGGTATTCGGGTTGATTCCGGGCTGACTGCTTTAAATAGTTATGAAAATCGTGTCTATCAATTTTCTGATGAGGATCGCATACGATATGTCGCCAAATACTATCGCCCTTATCGTTGGAATCAGGCACAAATTCTTGAAGAGCATCAATTTACTAAGCAACTATCAGAAGCTAATATTCCTGTCGCTGCACCATTAACCTTTAATGGTCAGACTTTGCATGAATATGAAGGCTACCTATTTGCTCTGTTCCCAAGTGTAGGAGGACGGCAATATGAAAGTGATAATATCGAGCAAATGGAATCGGTAGCCACTTTGCTGGGACGTATTCATCAAATTGGTGCAAAACAACCTTTTATTTATCGCCCCACAATTGGACTGGAAGAATATCTTTATCAGCCTAAAGAAGTTTTGTTAACCTCTAATTTGATCCCTAAGAAAATCCATGACGAACTCAAGACCAGTTTAACCCACTTAATACAGATTGTTGAGCAGCATTGGCATACCGATTGGCAACCAATTCGCCTTCATGCTGATTGCCATGCGGGTAATATATTATGGCGTGATAGTGCCATGTTTGTCGATTTTGATGATGCACGTAATGGACCAGCGATTCAAGATATTTGGATGTTACTCAATGGCGATCTAAAAGCGCAACAATTGCAACTTGATAGCATTCTTGAATGCTATCAAGAGTTTTATAATTTTGATATGAACCAACTGAGTTTAATTGAACCACTTAGAGCAATGAGAATGGTGCACTACCTGGCTTGGATAGTTCAGCGTTGGCAAGACCGAGCTTTTCCAATCGCATTTCCTTGGATAATCGATGCTGATTTTTGGTATCAGCAATTAGCTGAATTTAATCGTCAAAGTCAAGCCATTAAAGCGCCACCGCTACAATTGATGTCAATGTTTTAAATTGAGCAGTATCAAGAATAAATTACGCCAAATAACCTCTATTGCAAATCAGGACAATAATATCATTCAATATTCTGCAATTGAGCAAATCATCGATTGATCAAAGTTAATAAATTCACTAAGTCGGGGTCGTTTGCCAGCAGTTGCTCTTTTTTCTGTTTAGAAAGCTGTTTTATACGATACTCAAGTTTCAATGCGGTTGATCTGTCACCTACACTGATTTGATAAACAACGGTTAAATTATGATGCCCTTTAAGGTGTTTAGCTCCTTTACCATTTTGATGCTGGCGTAAACGCCTGGCGACATCAGTTGTGATACCGGTATATAAAGAGTGTTTAGCCGTTCTGATAATATACAAAAACCAAATAGCAGAATGATTACCCATAACCAAATTTAAAACGTAGATGTAATTTAGATGGATATAATACGCTGTTTAACCAATTTAATCAGTAAAGTCCTGTTCTATTATTAGAGATGATCGGTTTGGTAGATCGACATCTTTGTCAAAGAGCCACATTAATGTCATATCATCCTTTTTATATTTGACAATGCTAATACAAGGATTTAGCCTAATTTGTATAATTCTATCAACTGATAACAATAAACTCATTTGTATTTAATCGCTAAGCTAAATTGCATAATTAGAGTAAAGATTGATTTAACTTTATTGGCAATAAATACACTGAGACATAGCAAAAATGCTATTGTAGTAAACGTTACTTGCCCGCCTTTTGCCAATTTTATGTAAAATAAACTTCAGCTAACTAGTAACCAATATTTTTTCGCACGCATCACCTGTTAATATTGACTGTTTCATTTACTTTAAGCTTGATAGTGTTTAAGATAAACTCATTTTTTGATGTATCTTAGGACTTTAAAACTTGAATAACTTTGCAAACATTATTGAAATCGATCGCGGCAATATGAAGTTCGCTTACGTACAAAATGATGAGATAAATTATTTGGAACTTTTTGACCAATTTTTGGCCGAAGAAGGACATCATGAGCTACTCGATCCAAGTGATAAAATTGAGAGATATACTTATCTAATTAATCACAATCAATCTAAATTTATTTTCAAAATTGATGGCGGTGTTGAGCATCGTTTAGAACGTAGACTTATTGCTAAAATAACTGGTGATTTTTATTTTAATCTAATTCGTAAGCTAGCTAAAATTTCGTTGGATAAATGCGATATCGCTTATGAACTCTATTTAGTTGCTTTTGATAAAACCACCAATCGCCACTATATGATCTTTAATTTTATAGAAGGACGCTCATTAACATGGGATGAAATGCGTGAATATGGAGAACAAGTTAAAGCATGCATTGAAAAACTGCATAGCTATAGTCTTGTTTCAAACGATGTTCATGGTGGTAACTTTATTTTAACTCCAGACGGTAAAATCAAAGCAATAGACTTAACTAACTCCGGTTTTATTTGGTTAACTAAAGCCAATGATGCAATCGAATTACGTGAACGCTTTGGTATTAAAATTAATGTTCCTTTCATGGCTATGGCAATTAAAAAATTTACTCACGGATTTAAACGGTTATCGCGTAAAATTCGCGGTAAAGAAGATTAATAAATTAAATGAGAGAAAGACAAGCTTCTCTCATTTTACTGCAAATAAATATAATTAATTCAATATATTAAATTATACATTTTAATGCTTTTCAGCTCTAAAAAATATTTAAATCCTTCTGTTCTAAATACTGGTAAATACTTTTATAACCGTTTAGAATAAAACTAATCATGCAAAGAAGGATGAGTTATGAGAAAGTTAATTGGTTTTACTGTTTTAGTTGCGTTGCTAACTGGTTGTTCTTCTCAGAAGATGCTGTCAATCTATCAAACAGAAGGTGTAGAAATTACTCAAAACACTTCTGGTGAGGATATCATAAATAAATACATTACTTCACGACCTATCCTTTATTCTTCATTATCACTCTGTATTGCACAAGAACTTGATAATAGCCCAGTAGTTTTGAACCGTGAAAACTATTTAAGTTCGGCATGGTGGCCATATTATAATATGCCTTCTCAACAAGCAATTACGATAAATGGTGGTGATACTATCAAATTAGTTGAAGGTAATAATATTGTTGCTAACGCTGTTACCAATTATCAATCACAATCCAAATACTTCGTTAGTTATACATTAACCGCAACTCGCAATGCCAAAAATATCCGTTACCTATTTAGCAATATCAAACAAGCTCAACAATATACTGGTTCTATTGGCAATGAAGGGTTTGAAAATGTAAAAACCTTAGAAAGAGCCCACCCAGATTTAGTTATTGATGCACTCAATAAAGAAGTCGATAAAATTCAAGCTTGTTTATTACATTAATACTGCATCCTCAAAAAAAGTTACAGTTGAGGAACGTTTTTTTTTAGTCTAAAATCTATACACAATTTTTATCAAAACTTTTTAAAAAGTAAAACTCATCATGAAAAAAATTCTTTTTTTATTATTGCTTCCATTTTATAGCTTTGCACAAAATGACATAAATGACTTTTGGAAAAATGATTTTTGGCAAATTAATAAAGTAGTAAATCATAAATTGGATTTATTTGAGTTATCGAAACCTCCCGCTGAAAAAATACATATAAGTTCAAATGGAACGAAATATATTTACGGTAACTCGTTAACCTTTAATATTAATGGTACTTTCATATCAAAATACTCTGCCTGGTGTGGTAACGATTGTTTTACCCGTTCAGAAGGTACTTTTGAAAAAATTGATGAAACACATCTTCGATTACAAATCAATTTATTCCAGCGTTCTGGCGACTGTGAAGGCGTAGAAGATAAAACAGTTCGAGATTTAGGAACCTTTGAAATTAAACCAACTGAAAATGGCTATCAATTAGTTAAATTAAAGGATGAGTGAAGACTAGCTATAAAATAATAAACTAAGAAGCTAATAAGCAAGTAATATCCTTCTTTTCAGTATATTAATTAAACTAACTCCTTAATTTATTATTCCCTAAATTATTTGTTATCTATTAGATAAACAATACAAAAATTGTTGATTCATTGATGTATAAAAAAAGTTGAGGAGCGGGGTTTTTTAAGTCTAAAAATAGTCAAAATTTGACATCAATCCATTCTTTAATTAGATAACTGATAAAAGTCTTTCTAATAAATTAGTCATTACTAATTCTTCCATTTTAAAGGTGACTTTGTCATAAAAACCTATATAAATCAATCATAAAATTATTAAGATACTTACATTAGTTACAAAACTAGTTAGTTAACTTTCTTATTCTTCTGATTTCTTTCTGCATAACTATACTGCATATGTGCTATAAAAAAATAAAGAGGTTTAGTTATGAGTATGTTACAAGATATAAAAGAAAACAAAATGTATATAGGTTCACTTCCCCTCCCCATATTTTTAGTTTGTTCGATTATCGTTATTATTGCTGCACAATTAGATATGCTACCTAAAAGCCTTATTGGTGGTTTTGCTGTGATATTACCTTTAGGTTGGTTTTTAGGCACTGTCGGGCAGAATATTCCATTTTTCAAAAAATTTGGGGCGCCTGCCATTTTGTCACTTATTGTTCCTTCATTATTGGTTTACTACAACGTTTTTGATGAGAATACTTTATCAGCAACAAAGATGTTAATGAAAGACTCTAACTTTTTACTCTTTTATATCGCCAGTTTAGTGTGCGGTAGTATTCTTGGTATGCATCGAGTTATTTTAGTTCAAGGCTTTATTCGAATGATGATTCCGATGCTATTAGGTATGTGTTTAGCTGCGTTTGTTGGCGTCTGTGTCGCCGTAGCTTTTGGTGATGATTGGGAGCACGCCTTCTTTTATACAGTTTCACCAGTAATGGCAGGAGGAATTGGTGAAGGTGTTTTGCAACTTTCCAATGCCTACAGCAATATCCTTAATCAAGATTATAATGTTTTTGTTAGCGCATTAATTCCTGCAACTGTTGTAGGTAACTTTTTTGCAATCACTTTTACGGCGATTATGAGCCGAATTGGTGAAGTTAAACCTCACTTAAGTGGGCACGGTCAATTAGTAAAAATTGAATTTGATGGCTTAGCTGAAGCGTTAAAAGATGATAAGACACCTCTTGATGCTCGTGCAATGAGTGGCGCAGTTATGATTTTAGCTACGCTATTTATCTTCGGTATGATTTTAGAAAAAGTAACTCATTTCCCTGGTCCTGTTTTAATGATTATTGCTACCGCTGTAGTTAAATATTTTCGTTTATTACCAGCGAGTGTCGAACGAGGAAGCCAACAATGGTACAAATTTATCTCAGGCAACTTTACCTTTCCATTAATGGCAGGACTTGGGCTACTTTATATAGATTTAAATAGCGTAGTTAAAGTATTAACTATCCCATACTTTATTACCATTATCTCTATCGTCTTCACTGTTTCAATGACAGGATTTGTTTGTAGCTTCTTCTTAAAAATGTATCCAGTTGAGGCATCTATTATTTCATCTTGCCAAAGTGGAATGGGTGGAACTGGTGATGTAGCAATACTTTCAACAGCCAACAGAATGAACTTGATGCCTTTTGCTCAAGTTGCAACACGATTAGGGGGAGCTTTAATGGTGATATGCACCACGGCACTGATGCGTTATTTACATATGTAGTTTTATAAACATTAAAGAATGAATTAGAAGTTTTAAAAGCAGTTTGAGATAAATATTGGTTTGATCTCAAAAAATATTAAATATAGTTTTAAGTATTTAAAAAGGTAAGCATTATGACAACAGTACAAGAAAAAGCGTTAGCAATCAGTAAACAAATGCACGGTAAATTTGAAACCCACTCGAAAGTCCCTGTTAATTCAATGGCAGATCTTAGTGTTGCTTATACACCAGGAGTTGCGGCAGTTTGCACAGAAATTGCTAAAAATCCCGATTCAGTTTATGAATATACCAGTAAACGTAATTTAGTTGCGGTTATCACTGATGGTTCAGCTGTTTTAGGGTTAGGAAATATTGGGCCAGAAGCAGCAATTCCAGTAATGGAAGGCAAGGCAATTTTATTTAAACAATTTGCAGATGTTGATGCAATACCTTTATCAATTAATACTCAAGATCCAGATGAGTTAGTTAAACATATAGCAGCATTAGCGCCCTCATTTGGCGGTATCAATCTAGAAGATATTAGTGCACCAAGGTGTTTTGAGATTGAAAAACGATTACAAGAATTATTAGATATTCCTGTATTCCATGATGATCAACATGGTACAGCAATCGTTGTATTAGCAGCGCTTTATAATGCACTTAAAGTTGCAGGTAAGTCGATCGAATCGGCCAAGGTGGTGATTAACGGTGGCGGAGCAGCTGGTTTAGCAATTGCCGATATGTTATTAGCCGCTGGAGTAACCGATCTTAAAATTGTCGATAAGATTGGTATTTTATCCGAAGATGATCTTTCTTTACCACCTCACCATTTAGCCATGGCGAAGAGAACCAATAAGAACAAACAAAAAGGTACATTACAAGATGCGGTTAAAGGTGCTGATGTGTTTATTGGTGTTTCAGCCCCAGGAGTATTAAAAGCAGATTGGGTTAAAACGATGGCAGAAAAATCAATTATTTTTGCTATGGCAAATCCAACACCAGAAATATTCCCAGACGAAGCTAAAGCAGCTGGTGCTTATATTGTCGGTACTGGGCGTAGTGATTATCCGAATCAAATTAATAATGTTCTAGCATTCCCTGGCATATTTAGAGGCGCTTTAGATGCTAGAGCAAAAAATATTACATTGGCCATGCAGCTTGCAGCAGCAAAAGGATTAGCCAATATCATTACACCTGACAAACTATCAATTGATTGTATATTGCCAAATGCATTTGAACCTAATGTAGCCAAGGTGGTTGCTGAAAGTGTAAAAAATGCAGCAAATAATCTTTAATAGTCGATTAAATTAGCTAAAAACCTACTAATACGAAATTTATTAGTAGGTTTTCCTGCCTAATAAGTTATGATAGTAAGTGATCGCTTTTTATACAGTAAATGAGAATGAGATATTTATTTAATAAATTACCACTCAAAGTTAAGTTAATAAGCCTGATTTGCTTAGTGTTTATACTTTCAGTTATTGCACAAAATATTTATATTGTTCATGTAGTGAATAACGAATATCTTATCAACTCTCGCCAACGAGTTGAGAATATCGCAAATATTATCTCTACATCACAAAGTATCATTGACGAAATACAAAATCCAACACCACAAAATATTGCTTCCATTCAAAAAACAACAGAACAATCCAGAGTATTAACACAAACTGATTTTATTGTGATATTTAATATGCAAGGCGTTCGATATTCGCATCCCGATGAAAATAAAATAGGTCAAACTATAGTCGGCGGAGATGAACAGCGCGCATTAAATGGTGAGTCCTATACTTCAATTGCGAAAGGCACATTGGGAGATTCTGTTCGGGCTTTTAAGCCAATTATGAATGATAAAGATCAACAAATTGGTGTAGTTTTAGTTGGTCAGACCTTGCAAAAAATTAATCATTTAGCATCAAGAACAAGTCAGCCGATTTGGCTATCCTTGTTTGCTTCATTATCGATAGCTATTCTTTTGGCCTATTTGTTATCTCGCAATATAAAGAAAATTTTATACGGCCTTGAGCCAGTTGAAATGGCACAGCTATTTGCTGAGCGAAATGCTATTATCCGAACGGTAAAAGAAGGCATTGTGGTTATCAATCGAGATGGATTAATTACACAGATCAATGATGAAGCAATTAGAATTTTGCGCATTAAAAAAGATAAAGAAAATATTATAAGCTTACCTATTGGTGACTTTATTCCAAATACTCGACTGCATGAAGTGATGATGAGTGGAAAAGCTGAATATGATTGTGAACAAAATATTAATGGGGTGGTGATACTAACCAATCGAACTCCATTATTTGTTAATGATATTTTAGTTGGAGCTATTGCTTCATTTAGAGATATGACAGAAGTACGTAGATTGGCAGAAAATTTAACAGGAGTTAATCGTTATGCCGATGCTTTACGTTCACAATCTCATGAGTTTAATAATAAATTACATGTCATTTATGGGTTAGCCTTTAATGACAATAAATCTGAATTAATTGATTATCTTGAAGAAATTATTGGCAATCAACAAGCGGAATCTAAACTTGTCAGTCAATATATTAAAGATCCAATTATTGCAGGATTTTTAAATAGTAAATTTAGCCGAGCACGTGAGCTAAATGTGACATTAACGTTTAATATTGATGGTATTTTGGCACCAATAACAGATACATCTGTGACACATGGTTTAGTTACAATACTTGGTAATTTAATTGATAATGGACTTGATGCAGTACAATTTTTAGATGATAAGCAGATAAAGGTGAGTTTAGTTATTGATAATTCTAATTTTCAGATTGAAATCAATGATAATGGTGAAGGTATTTCTGAAAATGATATTCAATATATTTTTCAAAAAGGCTATTCGACAAAGGGCGATAATCGTGGTTTTGGGCTTTATTTAGTGTTAGCTAGTATTGATGAGTTAGATGGGCAAATACAATTATGTGATTCTGATAATAAAAAAGGGACTTGCTTTAAGGTATTATTACCATTAGAAGAGATTTATAGGAAAAAATAATCATATGGTAGAAGTTTTAATTGTTGAAGATGATCCGATGGTAGCAGAGCTCAATAAAAAATATTTGCAAATGCTTCCTGGTTTTAATTTAGTGGCAACTGTTACTAATGGCGAACAAGCGCTACATTTTATCCATGATAATCATATTGATCTATTGTTGCTTGACGTTTTCATGCCAAAACTAAATGGTCTTGATCTGTTAAAATATATTCGAATTAGTTACCCTAAAATAGATATTATTATGGTAACCGCCGCATGTAATACCAATGATATCCAAACCGCATTACGTTTAGGAGTCATTGATTATATTGTTAAACCCTTCACTTTTGAGAGATTTCGTACGGCTTTGATTTCATATCAAGAAAGGGTTCGCCTATTATCATCTTCCGAAATACTAAACCAGAATCAATTAGATGATCGAATTTTCACTAAAAACTTTAATACTACAAATAGATTACCAAAGGGAATCGACTCACAAACTTTACAATCTGTTCGAGATGTTATTGTTAACTATCAACAAGATTTCTCTATGAGCGATATTATCGAATTGATTCCTTTATCTAGGATATCGGTTAAGAAATATCTTGATTATTTAGAAGAGTTAGGAGAAATAGAAAGCCATTTGACCTATTTACCAATTGGCCGTCCAGTAAAACGTTATATTTATCAAAAATAGTTTATTTACTTCGTTATTAATTGTGCTGTAAATGATTACTCAGTTGACTAAAACTATTCATCCATTGTAATTTCATCTAATGATAAGCTGAAACTTGGGACAAATACATCTAAAAAATAATCCATTTCTGGAGTATTACGATCTGATAATGTTTTTTTCAATCGTTGTTCTGCTAACCTAAACTCATTATTACCCGCACTAAGCTCTTCAATTGTTTTAAGATATGCACACAAAGCATCTGCTTGTTTTACAATGCTTTTTTCATCTTCATCATAATAATCGTCATCAATTAGTGTTTTAAAGTCATCTTGTAACTCTTTTGGCAACATATTAATGAGTTTATTTTGAGCTATTTTTTCAATCTTTTTGTATTCAGATGTGATCTGTGGGTTGTAATATTTAGTTGGTGTCGGTAAATCACCCGTTAATACTTCTGATGCATCATGATACATAGCCAGTAATGCTATGCGTTCAGGGTTAACATTACCATTAAATCGTTTGTTTTTAATTATCGCTAAAGCATGTGCAACAAAAGCAACTTGAAGGCTATGTTCTGATACATTTTCAGTTCTCACGTTACGCATTAAAGGCCAACGATTAATTAGTTTTAAACGCGATAAATGAGCAAAAAAATGGCTGTTATTCATTATGATTATCTCATTGATTCTAAAATAAAAAACGCCTCCAAATCGGAAGCGTTAGTAAATTTATAATACGATTTTAATGACTTATGCTAAAACAAGCTGTCTTGTACCTAAAGCAACAGGAACATTTTGTTCTTCATCAAAGGTGACATATTCCCAAGCATCTTGTTTAGCTAATAACGCTTGCAATAGTTGGTTATTTAAAGCGTGACCTGATTTATAACACACTACTTCACCAATCATATTATGGCCACTCATGTATAAGTCACCAATGGTATCTAGCATTTTATGACGTACAAATTCATCTTCAAAACGAAGACCATCTTCATTAAGAACTTTATAATCGTCAACAACAATTGCACAATCTAAGCTACCGCCTAAACATAATCCTTTAGATTGTAATGCTTCAATATCTCGCATAAATCCAAACGTTCTTGCACGACTGATTTGACGAATAAAAGACTCTGAAGAAAAATCCAATTGGTAACGTTGTGAACTGTTATCAATAGCTGGATGACGAAAATCAATAGTGAAATCTAATCGAAAACCACTATATGGTCTTACCTCTGCCCATTTATCACCATTTTCGACACGAACAGTTTCTTTAACTCGTATGAATTTTTTCAGCGCATTTTGCTCAGTAATTCCAGCATCTAATAATAAGTAAACGAATGGGCTTGCACTTCCGTCCATAATTGGGATTTCGGGCGCATTTACTTCAATAATAATATTATCTATACCGAGCCCAGCTAATGCAGAATTGATATGTTCAACAGTTGAAATACGAACATTATCTTCATTAACCAAACAGGTACAAAGCATTGTATCACGCACAGATTTTGCATCCACAGGAAAATCAACATACGGATTTAAATCTGTACGGCGATAAATAACACCTGTGTTCTCTGGCGCAGGACGTAAAGTCAAAGTAACTTTTTTGCCAGTATGTAAACCGACACCAGTTGCTTGAATTGTCTTTTTTAAGGTTCTTTGTTTCACTTCGCACCTACTCTTTTTATTCGCTTCCATTATCCATTAGACAATAAGAAATCAAATAAGTTCAATACTAATTAGCCTGCTTACGGATAAAAGCAGGAATATCTAAAATTTTATGTTCTTCCATTGGAGAAACCGCTGGTTCATTAACAACTTTAGGCATTGGTTCCTCTTGTTGCTGTGGCAAATGATTTGTTTGGCCAAATAATGAACCATGTGATGTAACTGGCTTATTAATTTTAACTTCTGGACGTTTATCCATACCAATACCAGTTGCAACTACTGTAACACGAATTTCATCAGACATGTCTGGATCAAATGTAGTACCAACAACCACAGTTGCATTGTCAGAAGCAAAAGCTCTAACAGTACTACCAACAGTTTCAAATTCTTCTAAACCAAGATCAAGACCAGCTGTAACATTAACTAACACGCCACGTGCACCCGATAAATCAATATCTTCAAGTAACGGGCTTGAAATAGCCATTTCAGCAGCTTCTTCGGCACGGTTATCACCACTCGCACGACCAGAACCCATCATAGCGTAACCCATTTCGGACATTACCGTTCTAACGTCGGCAAAGTCAACGTTGATATGACCAGGTTTGGTAATTAATTCAGCAATACCTTGTACTGCACCTTTTAAAACACCATTAGCAGCAGCAAAAGCGTCTAATAGCTTAACGCCTCGACCTAATACTTTTAATAATTTATCATTTGGAATTGTGATAAGAGAGTCAACGTGTTTAGCTAACTCAGCAATACCTTGCTCAGCAAAAGCCATACGTTTTTTACCTTCAAATCCAAAAGGCTTTGTAACAACAGCTACAGTTAAAATACCGAGTTCTTTAGCAATTTCTGCAACAACAGGAGCTGCACCTGTTCCTGTTCCGCCACCCATTCCGGCTGCGATGAATACCATGTCGGCACCCTCAATCGCACTACGAATAACATCACGATCTTCTTCTGCTGAATTCCTTCCCACTTCTGGATTAGCTCCAGCACCAAGTCCTTTGGTCACATTATTACCGATTTGGATAGTTTGACCAACTTTAATTCTTTTCAATGCTTGTGCATCAGTATTTGCTGCAAAAAACTCAACGCCTTCAATATGTTCAGCAATCATATGCTCAACAGCATTACCGCCGCCGCCACCTACACCAATAACTTTAATGACTGCTGCTGGCTCATCATCCGCAACCATAGGCTCAAACATAACTTATCTCCAAATTTACGATCTAACAACATTGTACAGATAACCAGCTACAATGTCTACGAAGTTATTAAATATATTAG
The DNA here is from genome assembly GCF_019469165.1 of Gilliamella sp. ESL0443. Taxonomy (NCBI): domain Bacteria; kingdom Pseudomonadati; phylum Pseudomonadota; class Gammaproteobacteria; order Orbales; family Orbaceae; genus Gilliamella; species Gilliamella sp. ESL0443. The sequence continues at coordinate 1,757,462 of NZ_CP048263.1, forward strand.
CTAAAATTCTTTTTTAAACCAACCGGTCAATCTTTTAGCTATCCCTTTCAATGATGATTTATTGCTATCTTTAGTATCATCATTTAATAAACTTTGTTTTCCATAGTGCAATAAGCCTACGGTTGTAGAACAATAAGGCTTTTGCACATAATCAGTTAATCCTGAAATATTCAAAGGTTGTCCAATACGAACTTGATTTTGAAAAACTTTTTCAGCACACTCAACCATGCCTTTAATTTGAGCTGCTCCACCAGTTAAAACAATCCCTGCCGCCAACTGATATTTCACATTTTGTTTCTTAAGTTCATCTTGTAACACTAGTAATTCTTTTTGGACTAAAGATAAAAGTTCTGAATAGCGTGGTTCTATTACATCTGCTAATGTTTGTCTTTGTAATGAGCGTGATGGTCGTCCTCCAACACTCGGCACATCAATAACTTCATCTTTACCAACTAATGAACCGACAGCACAACCATAACGAATTTTGATATTTTCTGCATCCATTGGCGGTGCACCAAATGCATAAGCGATATCACTAGTAACAACATTGCCAGCATAAGGAATAACTACCGAATGACGTAATGCACCACCGGTATAAACAGTAACATCCATTGTTCCGCCACCGATATCAATAACACATACACCTAATTCTTTTTCATCATCAGTCAAGACTGCATAACTAGAAGCCAACCCAGAGAAAATAAGTTGATCAACTTTTAAACCACAACGTTCAACAGCCTTAACAATATTTCTTGCCATATCATTATGACAGGTGACCAAATGAACTTTCGCTTTCATTCTTACACCAGATAATCCGATAGGATTTTTAATACCTTCTTGTAAATCAATTGAATACTCTTGAGCAATAACGTGCAAAATACGATGTTCATCTAATATTCGAACGGACTTAGCTGTATGAACTACGTTTTCGACATCTTCTGCCGTAACCTCTTCATCAGCAATTGGCACCATACCTATTTCATTTTGACAACGAATGTGTTTACCCGATAGGCTTAAATAAACAGAAGATATTTGGCAATCAGCCATTAATTCAGCTTGGTCAACTGCTCGTTGGATTGATTTAACAACTGATTCAAGGTCATTTACACCACCTTTATCAACGCCTTTCGATGGACAATGTCCAACACCTATAATATTGACCACACCATCAGGAAGCACTTCACCGACAAGGGCAAGTACTTTGGATGTGCCAACTTCAAGTCCAACAACCAATTTTTTCTCTGTTGCTTTCATACTTAAGCCTTTATTTATTCCTTATTGCGATATTTTTTCTCGTTGTACTGCGATGCCGTTTTCATAACGCAAATCAGCAGCCGTTATTTTTTCATCAGCTGGCATTCTAGACTGAATTTCAGGAAATAATTTAATAAATTGTTGATAGCGTTGTTCTATTTTTTCACTACCAACTATCAATTTTATATCCTGACTTTCAGAACATAAATCAGCTGTACATTGTTTAATCAGCAATTGCCAAGCATTACGTTCATCAGCTATAGCTGCTTTAATTTCTGATGCAAACTTGTTATTAGCTAACTTTCTAGAAATTTCTTCTAGCTTAAAATACGTTTCTAATATTGTTTTTGCTTTACCTTCAGGGCCATATATCCTAGGTAATTGCAATTCACCCAAACGATCTAATGGCACACTAAATACATTGCCAGCATTATCAAGTAGATATAAATCATTCCAGTAAAATGCAGGTTTGTATTCTTCAATATAAACAATCAACCTATCCGGCCATTGCTTACGGATACTAGCTTGTTTAACCCAAGGGTATCGCATTATTTCTTGTTGAATATCGTCAACATCCTGTCCTATATAGGTATTTGGCAATCCTAAACCTAATATTGCTTGTCGAAGATCATCTTCAGTTGTGTAAGTATACTCTCCACTTAAAGTCAATTGTGATAAAACCATCTGATCTGGATCTTCCATCCAGTTCTTAACACAATTGATAGCCCAGGCACTAATACAAATAATTATAATAAAGAACAAAAAACCTATCATTTGTTCTGAATTACGAAAAACAAGCAACCTTCTTCTATTTTGGTGTTCTCGTTTGTGTGCTGCTTGTCGGACTTTTTTCATAAAAATAAAGCCAATTATATGGTTGCTAATTGTAAAATACGTTTAACCAATTCACTAAATGACCATCCGTATTCTTTTGCTGCCATTGGTACTAAACTATGGTCTGTCATGCCTGGAGCAGTGTTTACTTCAAGTAAATATGGTTTTTCATTATTATCAAACATAATGTCCACTCTACCCCAACCTCGGCAACCAACGGCTTTATAAGCATCTAAAGCTAATTTACGAATCTCTTGTTCTTTTTCATCAGATAATCCGCTTGGACAGAAATATTGGGTTTTATCTGACAAATACTTTGCATCATAATCATAAAAATTGGTAGCAGGCTTAATGTAAATTGCTGGTAAAACCTCATCACCAACTATCGCAACGGTAAACTCAGGGCCTGATAAAAACGATTCAACCATTACGGTATTATCATATTTGAATGCAACATCAATAGCAGCTTTTAATTCTTCTGCCTTATCAACTCTTGTCATACCAACACTTGAGCCTTCATGGCTTGGTTTAACAAATAATGGTAATCCAAGATTTTTAACAATATTTTCAATGTCAATTAATTGCGATTTTTCAACCATAACGTAATCAGCAACAGGTAAACCAAGTGATTTCCAAACTAGTTTTGTTTTTAACTTATCCATGGTTAAAGCTGATGATAAAACATCACTTCCGGTATAAGGAATGTTTTGATAAGTTAAAATAGCTTGGGTAATACCATCTTCGCCACCTCGACCATGTAAAATAATAAAAGCTTTAGTAAACCCTTCTTGCTTCAAATTTGTTATACAATGATCTTTAGTATCGATAAGATGAGCATCAATACCATTTTCTTGTAACCCTGAAAATACTGCTTTACCTGATTTTAGTGATACTTCTCGTTCAGCAGAGGTCCCACCATACAACACAGCAACTTTATCAACCATTATTATAAAACCTCTTTTGAAAATAGTTGGCTACTGGCTAACTGACGGGCAACTCGGCCAACGCTTCCAGCACCTTGAGTTAATAACAAATCCCCACCTTGTAATAATTCTTTCATTATTTCAGGTAGAAGATCTAAATCAGAAACATAAATTGGATCAACTTTTCCACGATTACGAATTGAACGGCAAAGTGATCGACTATCTGCGCCTGCAATAGGCTGTTCACCAGCAGAATATACATCTAACATAACTAACGCATCAACTTGAGAAAGAACCTGCGCAAAATCATCAAATAAATCACGAGTACGCGTAAATCTATGTGGTTGAAATAACATCACCAATCTACGGTCAGGCCAACCATTTCGAGCAGCCTGAATTGTGGAATTAACTTCGCTTGGGTGATGTCCGTAATCATCAACCATCATAATATCTTTTCCATTTCCATCAGGAAAAATACCTAATAGATCGAATCGACGGCTAGTTCCAGCAAATTTTGCTAAAGCTTGTATAATTGAATTATCATCAATACCATCTTCAGTCGCAGCGATAATTGCTGCTGCTGAGTTTAAGGCATTATGTTTGCCAGGTGCATTTAATTCAATTTCTAAATCGTTATGATCTGGGCGACATACTGTGTAGTAACTAACGCCTCTTTCCTGACGATAATTTTTAATAACAACATCGGCTTCTTCACTAAAACCATAAGTGATAATTTTACGACCAACAATCGGTAACAATTCACGATTAATAGGATCGTCATAACACATAACAGCTAATCCATAAAAAGGAAGATTACGTAAAAAGGAAATAAAGGTTTGTTTAAGATTCTCAACACTTCCTTGATAAGTATCCATATGATCAGGTTCAATATTAGTTACTATAGATACCATAGGCTGTAAGTGTAAAAATGAAGCATCACTTTCATCGGCTTCTGCAATAAAATATCGACTACTACCTAATCTAGCATGGGTTCCTGCTGCTTTAACCAAACCACCATTTACAAAAGTTGGATCGAGTTTAGCTTCTGCATAAATAGCCGTTACCATTGCTGTGGTAGTCGTTTTACCATGGGTTCCTGCAATAGCTATACCATATCGAAAACGCATTAATTCGGCTAACATTTCAGCTCGTTGAATTACAGGAATACGAGCTTCTCTAGCTGCAACGACTTCTATATTATCTTGAGAAATCGCTGATGAGATAACAACAACACTTGCACTAAGAACATTTTCAGCAGCATGTCCGATAACAATCTTTGCGCCTAATGTTTCTAAATGTTGTGTTACTGCATTTTCAGCAATATCAGAACCGCTAATTTGATAGCCTTCATTAGCAAGAACTTCAGCAATCCCTCCCATTCCGGCACCGCCAATACCCACAAAATGGATATGTTTGACACGTTTCATTTCTGGAATGATTGCTCTTAATTCAGCTAATTCCTTAGTATTCACTATTAAACCCCTGGTTAATTATTTATTAAGTAAAGTCATTTTTTGATCTCAAACAGAACTTAACAAAACTGTTACTTAAAATTATAAATAAAATTCGTTATTTTACCACTGAAATCAGTGTTTCTGCCACTCTTTCTGTCGAATTTATAATGGATAAACTTTTCGCTTTTACAGCCATTTCAACTAATTCTTGTCGACTTAGGTTTGAAAGTAATTGAAATAATGAATCAACATTAAAATCATGCTGTTCAATAATCTTAGCTGCATCAATATCAGCTAAAGATTTTGCATTCCAAAATTGCTGGCGATCTTTATGCATAAAAGGAACAAAAATAGCACCAATACCAACAACTTCTATTTCACTCACAGTTAATGCACCGCTTCGACAAATAACTATATCAGCCCAACTATAGGCTTCTTTAACATCACTAATAAATTCTGTTACTTGGTTAATGTTACAGTTCTGATAAGATTTAATTACATCATCTAACATTCCTTTGCCCGTTTGATGCCAAACAATAAATTTATCAGACAATTTTGATATTGCTTGAGGAACAACAGTATTGATTACTTTGGCGCCTTGACTACCACCCATAACCAAGACTCTAATAGGGCCTTGTCTATTTTTGAGTCTTTCACTGGGTTCTTCAATTGTTAATAAGTCACTACGAACTGGATTACCAACCACTTCAGCATTTTTAAATGCTGTTGGAAAAGCTTGTAAAACTTTAGTTGCAATTTTAGCCAAATATTTATTTGTTAATCCCGCAATGCCATTTTGTTCATGTAGTACCACTGGAATACCTAAACTTTTGGCAGCTATTCCACCAGGCCCTGAAACATACCCGCCCATACCTAAAACAACATCAGGACGATACGCTTTTAAAATTTTCCTAGCTTGTAAAACAGCTTTCAATATTTTATAAGGCGCTTTTAATAATGCTAGTTTACCTTTGCCACGTAGTCCTGATATTTGAATAAAGTCTATTTCAATTCCATTTTCAGGCACTAACTGTGCCTCCATACGATCAGCTGTACCTAACCATCTTACTTGCCAACCTTGTTTCATTAAATGATGAGCAACAGCAATACCAGGGAATACATGCCCACCAGTACCACCAGCCATGACTAATAACTTTTTCATTATTTAATTGACCTTATTCTTGCTTGAGCTTGTTGTTGTCTAAACTCAAAATCTATTCTTAGTAATATTGCAACTGCAATACTCATTACAATAAGGCTTGAGCCGCCATAACTAATAAATGGCAAAGTTAAACCTTTTGTAGGTAACATACCGGATGTTACACCAACATTAACAAAAGTTTGAAAACCAAACCAAATGCCGATTTCACAAGCCAAATAGCCTGAAAATTGAGATCCTTCGTTTAACGCCCGATATCCTATAGCTAATGCTTTAAATGTTAGAAAGAAAAGTAATAACAACAAAGCTACGACACCGATATATCCATACTCTTCTGAAATAATTGAAAAAATAAAATCAGTATGACATTCAGGTAGATAGCGTAATTTAAAAATAGAATTACCAATTCCTTGTCCAGTTATACCACCATTACCAATAGCCATTAATGAAGCAACAAGCTGATAACCGGCTCCAGTGGCATCTTGCCATGGATCAAGGAATGTCATTAAACGTGTCAAACGGTAAGATTCATATAAAATAAGGCAAGCAACTGCACCAACCCCAGTTAGTAAAATGGCAATAAATTGCCATAATTGTGCACCAGCAATAAATAAAATGCCAATTGTGACCATGAATAATACAATCACCGTACCTAAGTCAGGCTGTTTTAGTAATAAAATTGATAAAACAGCCATCACCACCATAGGTTTAAAAAAGCCCCAAAATCCGTTTTGAACTTCATCTGATTTACGAGCTAGATAACCTGCTAAAAATAGAAATAATGATAATTTAGAAAGCTCAGCTGGTTGAAAATTAAAAACACCTAACGGAATCCAGCGCGACGCACCATTAATTGAAGAACCAATCCCCAAAACCACTATCAGCATGATAATTGAAATAATTAATAAAACTGATCCAAATTGTTGCCAACGTTGCATAGGAATATATAAAGCTATACACATTAAAAATAGCGACATTCCAATTTGGATTAACTCGCGTTGGGTATAAAAGAAAGGAGCACTTTCACTAAATGCCATTGATGAGGATGTCACCATAATTAAACCAAATATCATTAAACCAATCACTGTCCAAAGCAACTGGTTATCGAAAGGAATATTTGGATTTACTTGTTTTCTTATCCAAAAGAATGTCATTTTTCACCCCTTTGAGTATACTGCTTAGCAAGTTGTGCAAAAAGATTTCCGCGTTCAATGTAATTTTTAAACTGATCTAAACTTGCACAAGCAGGCGAAAGCAACACCACGTCTTTTGGTGCTACTTTTTTAGCTATACATTCAATAGTTTCAGCCATCGTTTCTGTAATCGTTGATATATTAGGAGCTAAATTAGCAAGTAAATTTCGATCTCGTCCAAAACAGAAAATTTCAATATTTCTACCTTTTAAATAAGGAATCAAAGGTGAAAAGTCTGCTGATTTGCCATCTCCACCTAGCAACAAAAACAATTTTCCATTACATATAACACTATTTAAAGCAGCTTCTGTGCTACCTACATTTGTTGCTTTAGAGTCATTAATCCATTTTACCCCATTACTATCAAATACTAACTCAAAGCGATGAGGTAACCCCTGAAAATTAGCAATAGTTTTCAAACTTGAATCACGATCAATGTTTAAACTATCGGCAATAGCTAATGCTGCTAATGCATTCAAATAATTATGACATCCAATTAATTTCATTGCGTTAGTCGCTAGGACTGGCTTTTGTTGTGCAATCAAGTATTCATAATTATCATCTAAATGATAATCTCCAGCCTTTATTCCAAATGAAACACAGTGGTGATGATTATTCTTTGGTTTAGTTAATTTATCATCATGATTAATTACACAACATTTTGCATTGTGATAAATACGTTGTTTAGCTTCAGCATACTGCATTAAACCAAGAGGATAACGATCCATATGGTCTTCGGAAATATTCAATATTGTTGCCACAGAAGCTTGTAAGCTTGATGTCGTTTCTAACTGAAAACTCGAAAGTTCTAACACATAAATATCACAATCTTGTTTTAATAGTGAAAGAGCAGGTTCACCGATATTGCCACCTACGCCAACTTTTAATCCAGCCTCTTTGACAATATCCCCAACCAATGTAGTAACGGTTGTTTTACCATTTGCCCCTGTAATAGCAATAATTTTTTTATTTCTATCTTGATTAACTTCACGGCAAAAAAGCTCGACATCACCAACAATCTCAATACCTTTTTCAGCGGCTTTTTGTAATTCAGGTGTAGATAATGCAATACCAGGACTGGCAATAATCAGATCTGCTTCAAATAGCCAGTCTATATTTAGATTTCCTAAATGATAAATAACACGATCATCTAATTGCTCTAATCCTGAAGGAGATAAACGTGTATCAATCACTTTCGGTATAACATTCTGAGCAAGAAAATAGTCAACACACGAAAGTCCTGTTATCCCTAATCCGATAATAACAACTTTTTTACCTTGATAGTCAACCATGATGCAATCCTACTCTATTTTATTTAACGTAATTTCAAGGTTAATAAACCAATTACGACTAACATCAGTGAAATAATCCAAAACCGAACAATTACTCTTGGTTCTGGCCAACCTTTTAATTCATAATGATGGTGAATTGGTGCCATTTTGAAAATTCGTTTACCTCTTAATTTGAACGAGCCTACTTGTAAAATTACGGATAATGTCTCTATAACAAAAATTCCACCCATTACTAATAATAAAAATTCTTGTCTCAGTAGTACTGAGATAATCCCAAACACACCACCTAAAGCTAACGAGCCTACATCACCCATAAAAACCATCGCCGGATAGGTGTTAAACCATAGAAAGCCAAGACCTGCACCAATGATTGCAGTACAAACAATCATTAGTTCGCCACTAAATTTGATATATGGAATATGTAAATATGCAGCAAAGTTAACATTACCTGTCGCCCAAGCAACAAGAGCAAAACCAGCAGCTACAAACACAGTTGGCATAATTGCTAAGCCATCTAAACCGTCAGTAAGATTTACTGCATTACCTGCACCAACAATAACCACATAAGTCAGTAAAATGAACCATAACCCTAATTGCGGCATAACATCTTTGAAAAAAGGAACAACTAATACTGTTACGGAACTATCTTTCCCATATGCATAAAGACCAAAAGCCACAATTAATGCAATAACTGACTGCCAAAAATATTTCCACCTAGCAATTAAACCCGCAGTATTTTTACGGATAACTTTTAAATAATCATCAGCGAACCCAACAAGACCATAACCAAGTAAAACAAATAAGGTTACCCAAACATAAGGATTTCGTAGATCTGCCCATAGAAAAACAGAAAACGAAATAGAAGCTAAAATAAGCGTTCCACCCATTGTTGGTGTTCCCTTCTTACTTAAATGAGATTCAGGACCATCGTGGCGAATAACTTGACCAATTTGTAATTTTTGAAGCCAATCAATTACTTTTTGCCCCATAATTAACGAAATTGCCAATGATGTTAATAACGCAAGAATAGCCCTTACCGTTAGATAAGAAATAACATTAAAAAAAGTAAAATATTTAACTAAATATTCTGATATCCACACCAACATAATTTTTAATCCTGACCTGTTTTTAATTGAATTTCTGTGATTAGTTCTTCCATTCTTGCACTACGTGAACCTTTAACTAACATAGTTAAGTTTGGATATTTTTGTAATAACGCTAACAAAAACTCCACTGCTTTATGTTTATCAACGAAATGGTGTCCAACACCACTAAATTGACTAATCAATTCGCTTAAATCACCAACACTGACAACACAATCAATTTTTTGTTGTTTAGCTAATTCACCAATTTGTTGATGATAATTTTTTGCGTTATGTCCCAATTCCGCCATATCACCTACAACTAAAACTCGATAACCTGGTTGAGTTGCTAAAACATTAATAGCAGCCGACATTGACCCAACATTAGCATTATAGGAATCATCCCAAATTAATTGAGTTTGATTTAATTTAATTGGGTAAAGACGCCCTTTCACAGATTTCGACGTTGCTAATCCCTTCTTAACTTCTATTAAAGTTGCACCTACTGATATTGCTAAAGCTGCAGCAGCAATTGCATTAGATACATTATGCTCACCAACTAATGGTAAGGTGATTTCACTCTCACCAATTGGTGTGCACAATGTGAAAATAGTCTGATCCATTACTTTTATATTACTAGCATAAAAATCAGCAGAAGAATTATGTAAAGAAAAGGTCCAAACAGTTTTATTATTTAGCTCTTTTAACCAATTATCAGAACAACTATCTAAATTAATAATCGCGATGCCGTTTTCTGAAAGCCCTTCAAAGATTTCACCTTTAGCTGTTGCTACCCCTTCAAGTGAACCAAAACCTTCAATATGAGCTAAAGCAATATTATTAATGAGTGCACTATTTGGTTTAACTAAACGAGTGGTATAAGCAATTTCACCAATATGATTTGCACCCAGTTCAATAACTGCAAATTGATCTTGCTTTGATAATCTTAATAACGTTAATGGAACTCCAATATCATTATTAAAATTACCTTGAGTATAAAGTGTTTCACCACACTGCTGTAAAATAGTAGCAGTCATTTCTTTCACAGATGTTTTACCTGATGAACCAGTCAACGCGACAATTTTAGCTGAGCTTTGATCTCGCACAAATGAAGCGATTTGACCTAATGCTAAATGGGTATCATTTACTACTATTTGAGGAATATCATCGTCGAGTTTGTGATTAGCAATTACCAAACAAGCTCCATCTTTAATAGCTTGTTTAGCAAATAAATGACCATCAAATTTATCACCCACTAATGCAATAAATAGTGATTTATGAGTAATTTTTCGTGAATCAGTACAAATTTCTTCAATAGTTAATCTCTCATCTTGAATATGATAAGAAGTCCCATTAACTATTTTTTCAACTTGCTTAATATCTAAAGGAATCATGATTGATTCTCTACTCCTAAAATCTGTTTTACGGTTTCTTGATCTGAATAATGATGCTTTGTTATACCTATAATCTGATAATCTTCATGTCCTTTCCCAGCTATTAGAATAACATCATCAGGTTTGGCTTGAGCTAGGGTCTTTGTGATAGCTTCAACTCTATCAGTAATAACTTGTGTATTTTTAACGTCAGTTAGCCCTTCTTGTATATCATGAATAATTTTTATTTCATCTTCAGTACGAGGATTATCATTAGTTAATACAATTTTATCGGCAAACTGTTCAGCAACTTCCCCCATTAATGGTCTTTTACCTGTATCTCTATCGCCTCCACAGCCAAAAATCACCCATAATTTACCTTTGCAATGAATGCGGCTTGCTTGTAATGCTTTTTGTAGAGCGTCAGGTGTATGGGCATAATCAATGATTACCGTTGGGCTATTTTTCACGTGTATCACTTCCATGCGACCACATATTGGCTTAAGGTACGATGCCATATTGACTACTGCAAAAAATGGATAATCAAGTGTTAGTAATGTTGCGATTGCTAATAGTAAATTTGATACATTAAATTCACCTAGTAATCGGCTATGAATAATGGCATTACCCCAGCTTGATTCCATGTGAATTTCGGCACCTTTATCATGATATTCAATCATCGACACACCAACAAAAGGGTTGTCCATCATCTTCAAGCGTCGCAAGGACTTAGGTTGGCATGATACTGCAGTCGCTTTTGATAATTTATCAATCCAACGTCGTCCATAAGCATCATCATAATTAATAATGGGTTTTCCTGAACTAGCTACCTGCTTTTCTTTTTCATCAGAACTAAATAGCGACCATTTTGCCTTAGCATATCTATTCATCGTTTTATGATAGTCAAGATGATCTCGGCTTAGATTAATAAATACTGTCGCTGCACAATGTAATTCTTTTACCCGATTCATCGATAACCCATGGGAAGAAATTTCCATTGCCACAACTTGAACACGTTTTGCTACAAAATCAGCTAGATAAGACTGAACTTCTACAGCAGATAAAGTTGTGTTTGGCGAGGGTTCGAGATGATTGTAAACACCATTACCAATCGTGCCTAACAATGCGGATTTTTTATTTAATAAAGTTGCACATTGTGCAATCAACTGCGTAATTGTCGTTTTACCGTTTGTCCCCGTTACTCCAATTACAGATAAATGTTTAGAAGGTGAATGATAAAAATCAGCTGCAATTTTTGATAATTTTTGAGAAAGTTGAAACACACTTATTTGTGGAATAACTTTCTCGTCTTTTTGATTTAGGTAATCAATTTTCAAATCATTTGATTTTCTGTTTGTTTCAGTTAGAACAAGAACAGCACCTGATGAAATTGCTTGAGGAATAAAATCTTTACCATTAACGGTATACCCTTTAATAGCTACAAACACATCTCCTTTTTGCACTTTCCGACTATCAATTACTAATTGATTAAGCGGGAAATCATCTACTGGTAGTTGATTCCCACCTAATAAGTTATATAAAGTTTTAAATGTGCTTGTTGCCATTATTTATTACCTATTAATATACAATCATTTGACCATCAACTTGACGATCTGGTTTTACATTCATTGTTCTAAGAACTCCCCCCATAATACGGCTAAAAACAGGGGCTGAAACAGAACCACCATAATATTGCCCAGCTTTTGGATTATCGATAACAACAACCAGTGAATATTTAGGTCCTGTTGCTGGTGCAATACCAGCGGTATAAGCTAAATATTGATTAACATATCGTCCACCAGATAGTTTTTTAGCTGTACCCGTTTTAACACCTACACTATATCCAGGGACAGAAGCTTTGGTACCACCTCCAGTCACAGCAACCGCTTCCATTAATTGCACTACTGTTTTAGCTGTTTTTTCAGCTACAACACGTTTACCTTCTACTGGCTCGTTAATTTTTAATATTGAAACAGGTCGATAAACACCATAGCTACCGATAGTTGCATAAGCCCTAGCTAGCTGTAGTGGGGTAACACTTAATCCATAACCAAAAGAAAACGTCGCTCTTTCTATATCAGCCCATTTTCTTGTTCTATCAGCAGCAATTGAACCACTCACTTCTCCACCTAAACCGAGTTCAGTTGGTTGTCCTAACCCAAAACGGCTATAAAACTCAACAAGGTCACCTGATTGCATTTGTAAAGCTAACTTACTCACACCGACGTTACTTGATTTTTCAAGGATACCAGCCAAATTTAGGGCTTTTTGATAAGACACATCTTTGATTTCATAACGATTTACCAAAAAAGGTCTAGTATCAATAACCGTGTTTAAATCAGCTATTTTTTTCTCTAATGCAGCCATAACAACTAAAGGTTTAACTGTTGAACCTGGCTCAAATGCATCTGTTATCGCTCGATTTCGTAATAAACTATAATCAATTGAAGAGCGATTATTCGGGTTATAGGATGGACTGGTTGCCATGGCCAATATTTCACCCGTGTGAACATCAATTAAAACAGCTGTGCCACTATCAGCTTTGTTAAATTCCACAGCTTGACTAAGTTCACTGTAAACGAGCGATTGTAAACGTTCATCAATACTTAATGTCAAATCAGAAGCAACTTCACTTTCAGTCCTTTCTAATTCTTCTATAACTCTACCAACACGATCTCGCCTAACAACACGTTGTCCTGATTCACCAATCAGCCATTTATTAAAGCTTTTTTCAATTCCTTCTGAACCTTTTTCCGTTCCATTTTCATCAATGTCAGTTAAACCAATTAATTGTGCTATATTTTCAGCTGCTGGATAATAACGTTTAGATGTTTTGGCAAACGAAATACCAGGTAATTTTAATTGTTTTAAATAATCCGATATTGTTGGTGTAATTTGTTTAGACAAATAAACAAAACGCATCGATGGATTACTCAATTTTTGCTCTAGTGTCGACATTGGAATATTCAATGTCTTTGCTAATCCTTGCCAACGGATATCATTAGGATCAACTCCGCCTTTTTGTACAACAATTTTCGGATCAGCCCAAACATCATACATAGGTACACTAACAGCCAATGCTCTGCCATTACGATCCGTAATCATTGCTCGAGGTGCGCTCATTTCTTGATGACGAATTGAGCGTTTATTGGCTTCAGCAATTAACTTATCAGGTTCTATTATTTGTAAAATTGCCAATCGGACAAGTAAACCAATAATTGCTAAAATAATAAAACCATAAACAATATAAAATCGAGTGAGGGTAAAAATTTGTTTTTTACTATTTAATTTATTCCCTTTATTCGATTTTGTAGTATGTTTTACATTATCTCTTTTATTAGCAAACTTCATTATTTACTCTTTATCACAATAACGGTTTCATTTTGCGGTGTCACATACGACATGCCCAATTGATTTTTAGCTTTATCTTCAACACGTTTTGGATCAGCAAGTACATTTTCCTCAATAACTAAATTACGCCATTCACTTTCTAAAACATCTTGTTCGAGTAATAATTGTTCACGTTCAAATAATTGTTTACGGACTTGCTGGGTTATAACTAATACAGCTCCAGCAGAAATAACAATAAAAACCAATAACAATAATGAAATTTTTTGATGGCCGAGCAAATCACTAAGGATTAATCCAAATAAACTTTTGCTGGGTCTTTTTTGATTGTGTATATCTACACTTATTCTTTGATAAATTTCATTGTTACTATTCATTTTTCCTTTCTGCTATCCTTAATATCGCGCTTCGAGAACGCGGGTTACCATATATTTCATTATTGCTTGGCTTAATTTTGCCAAGTGATTTTAATTTAGCATCACCATATTGTTTAATTTGTTGTTCTGTTAATGGTAAGCCAGCTGGTAAATTAGGACCTTTACTCTGTTTATTTATAAATTGTTTTACAATTCTATCTTCTAATGAATGAAAACTAATAACTGCAAGTCTTCCTTGAGCAGCAAGCACTGACAAACTGCTATTTAAGGCTTGCTCAACTTCTTCCAATTCACTATTTATATAAATGCGAATAGCTTGGAACGAGCGTGTTGCTGGGTGTTTATTTTTGTCTTTTTTCGGTGTTGCTTTTTCAATTAGATTTGCTAATTCTAATGTACGAGTAATTGGTGAAACTTTATTCTGTTCCACAATTGCACGTGCAATCCTTTTGGCAAACTTTTCTTCCCCAAAAGTTTTTAAAACCCATGCGATATCATTTTCATCACTATTTAGTAACCACTCACTTGCAGTTACACCTTTGCGGTTATTCATCCGCATATCAAGTGGTCCATCTCGCATAAAAGAAAATCCTCTTTCAGGATCATCTAATTGTGGAGACGAAACCCCCAGATCTAATAAAAAGCCATCAATATTACCTAACAACCCTAAATCATTGATATATTGATGTACATTCGAAAACTCTCCTCGAATAAAAATAAACCTAGGATCGGTTATATTAAGTGCGGCTTGTTCAGCACGTTCATCTCGGTCAATTGCAATTAGTTTCCCTTGTTCGCCCAATTGTTCAAGAATCAACCTAGAATGACCACCACGCCCAAAAGTACCATCAATATAAATACCGTTTTTTTTTATATTTAATGCAGCCACAGCTTCATTTAACAAAACAGTTTTATGTTGATAATCCATCTTTATTTACTCTTATTAAATTGTTAGACTTTTTAAATTTTCTGATAAGTTTTCAACATCTGTTGATAATGTGGCAATGTCATCACTAATTTGTTGATACCAAATTGCTTCATCCCATATCTCAAATTTATTAGATTGGCCAACAAACATGGTATGTTTTTCTAGTTTTGCATAAGTACGTAAAGTTGGTGGAAGTAAAATACGTCCTGCATTATCTAAATTACATTCCGTTGCATAACCTAATAATAGTCTTTTAATTCTTCGTTCTGCTTCAACAACTGTTGATAATGTTGATAGCTGTAATTCAATTTTTTGCCATTCAGTCATTGAATAAAGTGTCAAACAGGGGTGATATAAACCAATGGTACAAACTAAACCATCAGGCAAAAATTCACGATAACGAGTAGGGATTGCTATTCGCCCTTTGCTATCTAAATTGACTGAAATTGCACCACTAAACATGAAAGCACCGTAATTGTTAATTTTTATTGTTTTTAAATTATTAAAAAATCAATATGTTAATTAAAAACCTATTTTTTACCACTTAACCCCACTTTTTACCACAAAAGTTACAAAAATAATAGATATTTAATCAATTAATTTCTAACAATTTAAGAAATTAATAAGATAATAAGTGAGCACTAACAAATTAAGTGAAGCGCTTAGAAATGGTAAGACGAAATTATTAACAGTGTTTATTAATATCCGAAACAAACTAATAATAAAAAAAGTCACAAATAATCAATTTATTAATAATTAAAAATAGCTCAATAGGTGTTTTAATATAAGACCAGAAATGAGAGCTTTGCCAGTAAAACTGGCAAAGTTGATTGTTCAGTTAAGATGCTGTCCAAAAACCAATTACATTGACTTTGTTTTGTTGCAGTATTGCACGAATTGGCATTTGATTAATATCATCTCCCTTTTCTGCTTGTTGTAATACCTGCATTTTGCTTTCTCCAACTAAATGCAGATAGATATTTTGACTATCTAAAATAGTTGGTAATGTTAAAGTAATGCGGTCTAATGGAGCCGTCAATGGAGTCATTCCAACAACTTTGCGACCTGATTTCATATCCAAACCAGCCCGCAAATTTGCTGCACCCGGGAAAAGTGAGGCAGTATGACCATCTTCTCCCATTCCTAAGATTAAAACATCTAAAGGCATAGGAATTTTATTTAAAATTTTGTCTGTAATTTCTGCACCATCAAATGGATTATCACAACTATTTTTTAAACCTACAAAATTGGCCAATTTAGCTTTATTTTGTAATAAGTAAGTTAACACTAATTTTTCATTACTAGCATCATCGGTATCATCTACCCATCTATCATCTACTAATGTAATAAAAACATTGTGCCAATCTAAATCTTGTTGGCTTAATAGTTTAAATAATGGAATAGGTGTTTTACCACCTGATACAGCAATAGAAGCATGTCCCTTTTTATCAATAGCTTGTTTCAAATCTTTGACAATATAAGCAGCTAAATCTTCAATTAATAATTGACTATTTGGATATTTTTTTAATGTAAACATATTGTTAAATTCCTCTATTCAAACTCATGCCATGAATGACCATCTTTAGTTATCAAAGCAACCGAAGCGACAGGCCCCCAAGTACCAGCAGGATAAATTTTAGGTTGTTCATTATCTAATTTCCAGGCACTAATAATTGAATCAACCCATTTCCAAGCTGCCTCTACTTCATCTCGATGAACAAATAATGCTTGTCTTCCTCGCATCACTTCAAGTAACAACCGCTCATAAGCATCAGCACTTTGTTGATGAAAAGTTTCACTAAAACTTAAATCTAACTTAGTCGTTTGTAAATTATGTGTACTGTCTAATCCTGGCACCTTATTTAAAATTTCAATATCCATACCTTCATCTGGCTGTAGACGAATTGTTAGTTTATTCTGCGGTAGTTCAGAATAAGACTCACTAAATAAATTAAGGGGTAAAGATTTAAAATAAACTACTACTTCAGAACACTTGCTTGGTAAACGTTTGCCGGTTCGTAAATAAAAAGGCACACCCGCCCAACGCCAATTATCAATATCAACTCGAATAGCAACAAATGTTTCCGTATTACTTTGTTTGTTTGCACCATCTTCTTCTAAATAACCAGGAACATTGATACCATTAACAAACCCTGCAGTATATTGTCCTCTAACAACTTTTTCACGGATATTTGCTTTATTAATTGGACGTAATGCATTAAGTACAGCAATCTTTTCTCTACGCAAGCTATTATCTTCAAGATTTGCAGGTGGAGACATGGCAATCATCGTCAGAATTTGTAATAAATGGTTTTGCACCATATCACGCATTTGACCCGCTTTATCAAAATAACCCCAGCGACCTTCAATTCCTACTTGTTCTGCAACGGTGATTTCAACATGATCAATAGAATTTCTATCCCAAAGCGAAGCAAATACAGGATTAGCGAAACGAAGTGCGAGTAAATTTAAAACTGACTCTTTTCCTAAGTAATGGTCGATACGATAAACTTGTGATTCACTGAAAAATTTTGCAACTGAATCATTAATTTCCTTTGATGATTGCAGATCAAAACCTAGTGGTTTTTCCATTACAATTCTATTTTGAGCCTGATTTAAACCTGCTTCAGCTAACCCTTGGCAAATCGTACCAAAGGCATTGGGATGCATCGCAAAATAGAAAATAGCAGGATGTGACTTTTCAAGCTTATCTTTTAATAAATTAAAACCGGCAATGTCATTAACATCTAATTTATGAAAGTTAAGACGTTGGCTAAAACGTTGCCAAATACTTTCATCTAGTGGTTCAGTCATAAATGTGGTTAACGCATCTTTTGCAACCTCAGTGTAAGCGGCTTGATCCCAATCAGCTCGACCTACACCTAAAATTTTTGTCTGCTTTGGCAACTTTCCATATTTTTCTAATTGATATAGAGACGGTAAGAGTTTGCGCCTTGTTAAATCCCCTTTAGCGCCAAAAATTACCAAATCGCAAGCTGGGATATCAGACATGAGTTTCTCCTAAAATGGTGTAATCTACAATTTATTTTATTATGTTTGATACCAATATACATCAAGTTAATAGAATAAATTATAACAATAGGTATTTGTCGTTTTAAGACTATAGTAAAAAATAAAAGGTCACCATTTAGGTGACCTTTTATTTAAAGATATTGTTGAATGATTTTTCAACAAACATATGATTATGCGCGTACAAAATCCATGTGAACTAATTTTGGTTTAAATGGATGACGTTGTACTGCTTGCACTTTAGCTTTAACTGCTTTACCGTCGATTTCAATAGTTAGTACTTCAGAATAAAACTCTGGTTTTTCTTGCATATTGAAAATTTGATTGTGATCTAACACAATAGAAATTGCAGGTTCTGTTCCACCATAAACAATTGCTGGGAACTGACCAGCGTGACGCAGGCGGCGGCTCGCACCCTTACCATGCTCTTTTCTAACTTCTGCTTTAAATTTAAACATATTGATTTCTCTTGTTTATTCTAAATAAAAAACCAATTACAGGCGACCCAGTAGTTGGCTATAAAATTGATGCCCTAAAAAGCGCTAAGGATTATAAAGTGTTATGATTGTAAACGCAATCAAATAATCAGTTTAATAAAGATATAGTCTTATATTGATTGCGTTTGCAATATCAAAACCTAATGATTAAATAACTTCAATCTTAAATCCATATGTTGATTTCTGTATTGGCGATAATTTTAACGCCTTATTAATACGACACGTTTCAACACATACCATAGATTGATATTCTTCATCAGCAAAATCCGCCATTGCTTTAGCTTTATCTATCCAAGGATTCCAAGTAACAACATCACTTGCATTAACATTAGTTAATTTAATTGTTCGTTTACCATCGGTAATAAGGATTGAGTCATCCGCATGGGTATAAATGCGATCAACCTCTTGATTAAAGGTAAGTTGCCCTGAAATTGATGGTTTATTTTCAACTGCTAAGCGTTCTTGATAAGAATCGCCTAAACCTTTAACAGTGACATCATTAATATTATTAACTTCAAAATAAGTATGTAATGCACTTGTTGCTTCGAAATCCCCAGTGCAAGATAAATTCACTTCACACGTTTGTCCAACATGAATGGTTAACCAGGCTTGGAAAGGTTTTGTGGAAAACTGTTCTGTTTGCTGATTATTAGTTAATGATAAAGTTAAATTCACTCCATTATTATCTTCTTTGCAAGAATCTAATTTCCATTCAACCAGACGCGCAAAACCATGCATAGGATCACCCAATTTACCAAACCATGGCCAACAAATTGGTACTCCCCCTCTAATTGCAACTTCCTTTTTAAAGTTAGCTTTTTGACTTAACCAAATAACCGGTGTCGGTTCTGTTGAAGGTTGCCAAAATAAAAGATGAGCACCTTGTAACGATACTGCTGCTGAACACGTTTTATGTTTAATCACTATGACAGGCAATTCACCAAATGTACATTGATTAACTGATGCACTCACTAATGTACTTGATAAATCACTATCTAAAATCTGCTTAATAATACTCATATTTACTCCTAACTATCTAATTTGCTTGGCGAACATCGTCTTTAACTATTAATTGTACGCGCATTATTCTAATTATAAAAACGGAATAAAAGCTTTTTTTACTAAATTGAAGTAATATAGCCAGCTATTTCTTATCAGTTGCTGACACTTTTTTAAAAAATTTGAGGAAAGGTATATGGTTCAATATGAAATCCCGTTGAGTTTATATATACATATGCCATGGTGTGTACAAAAGTGTCCTTATTGTGATTTTAATTCACATAACATGAAGAAAACGCCCGATTATTCAGCATATATAAATCATTTAACTAATGATTTAAAACAAGACGTCGTGCTTTCAAATGATCGTCCTATTGACTCGATTTTTATTGGTGGAGGTACACCCAGTCTTTTCTCCGCGGAGTTAATTAATAAATTATTAATGAGTATAAATAAAATTATACCAATTAATCACGACGCAGAAATAACAATTGAAGCCAATCCTAATTCAGTTGATGTAGAAAGATTTAAGGGATATCAACAAGCTGGAATTAATCGAATATCAATTGGCGTACAAAGCTTTCAAGCAGATAAGCTTGCAAAATTAGGACGAGTTCATAATCCGCAAGAAGCAATAGATGCTGGAAAATTAGCACAAAATTTAAAGTTAAAAAGCTTTAATATAGATTTAATGCATGGCTTACCTAATCAAACAGTATATGATGCATTGAGTGATCTAAAACAGGCAATAGAAATTTCACCGCCACATTTATCTTGGTATCAACTTACAATAGAACCTAACACTTTATTTGGTTCTAAACCGCCTGTTTTACCTGATGATGATATGTTATGGGATATTTATCAACAAGGCCATCAATTATTAACTAAGCATGGTTACCTACAATATGAAACATCTGCTTATGCAAAGGCCAATTATCAATGCCAACATAATTTAAATTATTGGCGGTTTGGTGATTATATCGGTATTGGTTGTGGTGCTCATGGAAAATTAACCCAAAATGATGGCACAATTATTCGCACCGTAAAAACAAAACATCCTAAAGGATATTTAGAAGGACGTTATTTGGAGCAATCTTATACTGTCCCTAAAGATGAGTTAGCATTTGAATTTTTTATGAATAGATTTAGATTATTTGAAGCCACACCTAAATCCGAATTTGAACAACGAACTTTTTTACCTTTACACTCTATTGATAAGCAGATATCGACTGCTATTGAAAAAAAATATTTGATTGATAACAACCAATGCTGGCAAATCACAGAGCATGGGAAATTATTTTTAAATTCATTACTTGAAATATTCTTATAACGAAATCAGTTAAAAGATTTACTATTTATTAACAAAACAAATACTAACAATTTAACTAAACCTACGCATATCTTAACTAAAATTTATCTGAAAAGAGTGCATAATATGTACAACAATGCATTTATTTCATTGTTTTCCTATTCCTTATGTTTTCCCAATAACATTGTTATTGGGATTTTTTTAGGGTTTGAAATAAGATTAATTATTTATATTTTCCGATAAGAATTTTTCAATCGCGATAAGGGATGATGTTCCTTCCATTGGTCCTTTATAAGATGAAGACAACGCATAACAAGCATTTGCATACATTAAAGCCTGTTCAGCACTAAATCCTGACAGTAGTAAACTCACAAAAGTTGCATCAAAGCAGTAATCAGCACCCGAATGGTCAATCGCATCAATACTAAAACCTTTAGAATAAATTGTATTAATATTATTTTTATCATCGCAACAATAATAATTTGCACCATCACTGCCTTTTTTCACCACGAGATGTTTGATACCTTTCTCCAATAAAGCTTTAATCGTTTCTTCATCACTTTCATAATTTTCAGAAAAATACCTAACTTGTGTTTCATTAATCAAAATGATATCGGTAAATTCTAATATATAACTAAAAGACTGTTCTATCTCACGAATCTCCGACATTTCTTTATGCAAATTAGGATCAAAAGAAACAGTTCCACCATGGCTTTTAATAAAATTTATTACTTTGCACATCGCATCAATGGCTCGAAATGAATAAAGTGATGATCCCATAATATGTAAATGATTGCAGTCTTTTAATAAAGCTTCATTCACATGATCAAATGAAATTAAGCCACAGGCACTATTTAAAACGTTATAAATTAAACTTCGCTCTTTTGGACCAATTTGCGTTGAAAATGCGCTAGCTGTTTTTACTTTATTGTGAGAAGTGATCCCATTAACATTTACCCCATCTTGTTTAAGTCGGTTAATGCACATCTTTCCAAAAGGATCTTTTCCTACACAACTTAAAAAGATAACTGGAAAACCTAATTTGGCAACTTGATTTGCAAAGATAGCCGGGGCTCCACTAGGGTATGGTCCAATATATTCATTTGTATAATCAAACCGTTGATTGAATTCCTTAGCAACAAATTCAACAAACAATTCGCCCATTGTACAAATTTTAACATCCATGTTAATTAGGCCTCCAATGCATTATGATAAGTCACAGAATATTTAGTTGTTGTATGTTGCTTAAAATTAGAATTAAGCAATAGTTGATGATATTCATTAACAGCGGAGCGGGATAAAATAATAACATCCATGTTTTTTAATTTACCAATAGTATGATTATCATTACTGCTGATTCTTGGTGGTAAAATACCTATAGAATGATCTGAACTTTTTAATATCTGTTGATAAAGTTCCTGATGTTCAATATCTTGAATAGCTAAATAATTGTTAGTATTAATAGCTGCGAATTCGAATATAAAGTGCGATATTGGGAATTGCGTTAAAATAGATGACGAAAAGTTAGGATGCTGTAGTACATTACCATTTATTAAAAAACCACCAATAAGAATCACTTCTGCATCTGAGAATTCTCTAACCAGTTTTGCGTTATTAATATCATTTAAAATAACTGTTAATGATTTTTTATTATGCAGAAAAGGAATCAATTTTCGAATCAAATGACCATGACTTAAAAAAATTGTATCACCATCTTCAATATAATTTAGACAAGTTTTTACTAAATTAACATCACTATTATCAGTATTAAGATATGATGCCAAACGACTTGGATACACACTATTTGAATTGCTAATAAAATCTTCAGGCGAAATATAGATAGCTCGCCCAAAAAAACGTTTTAAATACCCTTGATGTTCTAAATATGTTAAATCCTGACGAATAGTTACATTAGAAACCTGTAGCATGTCAGATAACTCATCAACTTTTATTTCTCCATTTTTGCGCACAATCGCAGCAATTTCCAATCGCCGCTTTAATTGTGCCGAAGATACTTTAGCCATTTCACATCCTATGTTAAAAGATAAATACCTAACTCAAAAACAGATAAAATTTATCATACAAGTTGTAAACGATAAACCCTAGAAAGGAACTGAACCGATTAAGTAGTGTAAAAATATACTCAGTTTGTACTTTATTTTTAAATTACAGAGATATAGTTAATCGTTAAAATAGAATATTAACAACTCAAAAATTGTTAAATAGCACAATATATTTAAATAAAAGTTATCAAAAAACCCCGTTCCTCAACATTATTTTCAGATCATCTCCCACCATTTCAACAGATTCAAATCGGAACTGAGGTGCTAACGAAAGTTTTTGTAAGTGAGGTAATACAAACATATCTTGTGCATTATGACCAAGCAATTTAGGTGCATAATAGATGATTAACTCATCCACGAGATTTTGCTCAATTAGCGCACCGGCTAAATGAGATCCAGCTTCAACCCATACAGAATTTATTTGCTGCTTGGCTAATATGGATAATAATTCTAATAAGTCGACTTGATGACTGTTTGATGATTCAATGATAAGTTTTGTATTTGGTGATGATATTAGAACATTTTGCTTTCTAACCAACCAAGTTTCACCAGGCTGATTAAAGATATTTTCATCACCCGTCATTTGATTTTTGCTATCGATTATCACTCGTATAGGTTGACGAATTTCGGTAGAAGGGTAAATTTCTTTAATTGAAATAGGTAATTCATTATATCTAACCGTTAAACTCGCATTATCTTCCTGAACTGTTTTTCTGGTACTTAAGATACAACTTGCCTGAGCTCTATATTGCTGAACATCTTGTCTTGCCGCAACGGAGGTTATCCATTTACTTTCGCCTGATGCCATAGCTATTTTACCATCTAAAGAAACTGCCATTTTAAGTTGTACAAATGGCAAACCTGTTCGCATCCGTTTTAAAAAGCCTTTATTAATGGCTTCGGCTTGATCAGCTAACACACCAACACAAACTTCAATGCCTGCATCAGTTAATCTCTTTATACCTTGTCCTGCGACATTGGGATTAGGATCCTGCATAGCAATAACAACTCGTTTAATTCCCGATTTAACCAGTGCATCTGCGCAAGGAGGTGTTCTTCCATAATGGCTGCAAGGCTCTAGCGTTACATAAGCCGTAGCATCTTTAGCTTCATCACCAGCCATTTTTAGTGCATAGACTTCTGCATGAGGTAAACCAGCTTTCATATGAAAACCTTTACCAATGATGTGATCATTTTTAACAATGATACAACCGACATTAGGATTAGGGGTAGTAGTGAAGCGACCAAATTTAGCAAGCTCAATAGCTTGCTGCATATAAAATTGATCTTTATTCATAGTCATAATGAGGATTACTTTTGTTGTAACTTAGCAATTTCATTACTGAATTGTTCAATATCATCAAAGCTAAAATAGACAGATGCGAAACGAATATAGGCAACTTTATCAAGATTTTTAAGCTCTTCAATAACAAAATTACCAATTAATTTGGCCGGTACTTCCCTTTCTCCTGTTGCTCTCAGTTTCGATTTAATTCGAGTAATTGCATCTTCAATTGCATCAAAACTAACAGGGCGTTTTTCTAGTGCTCGTTTTATACCATTTCGGAGTTTATCTTCATTGAAAGGTTCGCGAACTTTATTGCTTTTAATAACATTAGGCATAATTAATTCAGCCACTTCAAATGTCGTAAAACGTTCATTACATTCGACACATTGTCGACGACGACGAACCTGAAACCCTTCACCAACTAAACGAGAATCAATAACTTTTGTATCATCTGCATTACAAAACGGACAGTGCATAAATATATCCTGATAACGTTTTAACTTACATTACAATAGCCGAAATTAGCCATTTAAACAAGTTATCAACAAAGTAATATAAACTAGCTCTATTAATTAACTTGTAATTCAAAAAAGCTAAAAACCGTCACCAATCTGGTGACGGGAATTGAATTTACCATGTCAATGAGATTAAGAAATCACGTAATTTATTAAAATCATCAGGCATATGGTGAGAAAGTAAAGGCATATCAGCTCGTTCAGCCAGAGGTTGTGGTAGTGAGATTGATCGGCCAAGGATATCCTCAACTACTTCTTTAAACTTAGCTGGATGAGCTGTACCCAAAAATAAACCATACTCTCCTTCTTGCAACTGGTCTCGTAATACACGATAAGCAATAGCACCATGAGGCTCGGATAAATATCCTTTTTTATCTAATTCCTGAACCGTTTCTACGGAAACTGCATCAGAAACAGCAGCATGCCCTAATGATTTCAGTACCCAACCTTCTCGTTTATAAATTTCTTCGATTCTTGGCCAGTTGTTTGGCTGACTAACATCCATAGCATTTGATAATGTTGCCACAGTTTCATGGGGTTCCCATTTTCCTGTTTCTAAATAACGTGGAACCGTATCATTAGCATTAGTAGCAGCAATAAAGCGTTTAATTGGTAACCCCATCGTTTTTGCTAGTAAACCAGCAGTTAAATCACCAAAATTACCACTTGGTACTGAAATAACTAATTGTTCGCGTTGTTTTGGCGTAAGCTGTGCATAAGCCTCAAAATAATAGCAAATTTGAGCTAAAAGCCGACTGATATTAATCGAGTTAGCTGAGTTTAAACCAATTGTAGTTTTTAGCTCTTCATCATCAAACGCTTTTTTAACTAAAGCTTGGCAGGCATCAAAATCACTTTGAATAGCAATTGTGTGAATGTTATCGCCTAAAGTACAAAATAGTTTTTCTTGTAACGGACTAATTTTACCTTCCGGATATAAAATCACTACACGAATATTGGGTAAGTTATAAAACGCATGGGCAACAGCAGCACCAGTATCACCAGAGGTTGCTGTTAAGATAGTAATCTTTTTATCTGCTGCCACTTGGACTAAAGCCTGAGCCATAAAGCGTCCACCAAAGTCTTTGAATGCTAATGTTGGGCCATGATAAAGTTCTAATGTTCCAATATCATCTTCTACTGATTTAACTGGAGCTGGAAATTGGAATGCGTTTTGCACTAGTCGATGCATATCATTATCGCTAATTTCATTGCCAATAAACGCCGATAAGATTTTGGCACTACGTGTGATAAAATCCATTTTTAAAAGTGCTTCTATTTCTGCTGATGAAAATTTTGGCAATTGTTCTGGAAAAAATAGACCTTGTTCTTTCCCTAAACCTTGTTGTACCGCCTGCGCGAAACTAACTTGCTCTGAATGATCTTTTAAGTTATACAGTTTCATAATGTGTTCCAATTCTTTTATGCTTTAATTGTTTTCTTATTGATTTAATATTATTGTTTTGTTTAATAATTTAAATCTCTCTTGCACCTTGTGGATCTATTTTACAAATATGAGTAAAACCTTCTTCATTTTGTAGATAAGAACTTTTTAACAACGACTCAATCTGCTGTGCAGTTTCAAGGTTGTCGGCCACCACAAACATCGTCGGCCCTGAGCCTGATATACCCGAGGCTAGTGCACCAAGTTGTTTGACCTTTTTTTGTGTTTCATCGAAATTAGGTAGCAATTGTTTACGATAAGGTTCTGCAATATTATCAATCAACATTGCTGCTGCAAGTTTTGGTTGTTTAGTATAACAAGCATGTAAAAAACCACCTACGTAACGACCGTGCGCGACACAATCGGCTTTTTGATATTGAGCTGGTAATATTGCTCGAGCTTCAGCTGTAGAAACTTTAATACCAGGATAAGCCATCACCCAATACCAATTTTCAAAATGAGGTATTGACTCACTTATGATGCCCATTTCGTCGAGAATAAGTTGCATTCCACCTAAATAGCAAGGAGCAACATTATCATAATGAACACTACCAGAAATGCAGCCTTCAAGTTCGCCCATCATGGAGAGCAATTCAAATTTATTAAATGGTTCATTAAAAAACTTATTTAACGCAACAAAAGCACCAACAACAGAGCAAGCGCTTGAACCTAATCCAGAACCAATTGGCATGTTTTTTTCAAGCGTCATTTTTATCGGTAATGTTTTCCCCATGGCTTTACAAAAACGCTGCCAACATTGATAAACAATATTTAATTTGGGATCCTTTGGTAAATTTTTAACAAATTGACCTTGGCTGGTAAAGCTAAACTCAGTTGCAGACTCGATAGTAATACAGTCACCCAACATCGCACCACTAATTGGATTGATTGCTGCACCTAAAATATCAAAGCCAACACTAATATTTGCCATTGATGCAGGTGCATACACAGTTAATGATTTTTGACTCATTTAGCCTCCAATTTTTCCAGATGTGGTTCGTAAAATATCGGCAAACACACCCGCAGCTGTAACGTCATTACCAGCACCATAACCACGTAATACTAATGGAATTGGTTGATAGTACCTAGTATAAAATGCTAAAGCATTTTCACCATTTTTAACTTTATAAAGTGGATCATCATTATCAACAGATTCTATCTTAACGCTACATTGGTTTCCATCAATACTACCAACATAACGTAACACTTTTCCTTCTTTAGCTGCCTTTTCTGATTTTTCTTTAAACTGAGCGTCTAATTGTGGTAGTTTTGCCATGAATTCATCGATACTACCTTTAGAATATTCAGCTGGTAATACTGACTCAACTTTAATTTGATCAAGTTCTAGTTGTAATCCAGCCTCCCGAGCTAAAATTAATAGCTTTCTTGCGACATCTGTTCCTGATAAGTCATCTCTAGGATCAGGCTCGGTAAAACCTTTTTCTTTCGCTAATTTAGTTGCTTCTGACAATGACATACCTTCGTCTAACTTACCAAAAATGAAAGACAATGATCCAGATAAAATCCCTGAAAACTTGATTAATTCATCACCCGCGTTCAGTAGATTTTGTAAATTTTCTATCACAGGTAAACCTGCACCAACGTTAGTATCATATTGAAATTTTCGCTTACTATTAGCTGCTTCTTGCCGTAAACGATGGTAATAAGCCATCGAGCTTGTATTGGCTTTCTTATTTGGCGTTACAACATGAAAACCATTAGCTAAAAAATCAACATATTTATCTGATACTTCACTACTTGAAGTACAATCGACTAAAATTGGATTGAGGAGCCGGTTATTTTTAGCAAAATCAATAATGCTATTTAGAGTATAATTGGTCTCGCTTTGTTTTATTTGATCGCGCCAATTTGTTAAATCAATACCATCCCGATTAAGTACAGCATGTTTGGAATTAAATAATCCACAAACACGTAAATCGATTTGTTTGTTTTTAAGCCATTTTTGTTGCCGACCAATTTGATCAACCAATGCACCACCAACACCACCAACACCAATAACAAACACATCTAACATTTTGTCAGTACCAAATAGCATTTGATGCGTCACACGTACACCCATTACGGCAACATCATTATCAACGACGACCGAGATTGAGCGTTCCGAGGAGCCTTGAGCAATTGCTACGATATTAATATTGGCACGGGCTAATGCAGTAAAGAAATTAGCCGATAAACCACGTAAAGTACGCATACCATCACCAACAACTGAGATAATTGCTAATTTTTCGATAACTTCAATTGGTTCAAGTAAGCCATCTTTTAACTCTAAGTAAAATTCTTCACTTAATGCCTCTTCAGCTCGGTAGAGTTCAGTTTGAGGCACACAAAAACTAATACTATATTCAGATGATGATTGCGTAATAAGTACCACAGAAATACCAGCATAAGACATAGCGGAAAAAACCCGCGCTGACATACCTACCATTCCTTTTAATCCTGGACCTGATACATTAATCATAGCCATGTTATTTAAATTAGTGATACCTTTTACTGGTGTTGAGCTATCAACAACATTAGCGCCGATTAACGTGCCTGCTGCATCTGGATTATTAGTATTTTTAATTAAACATGGAATTTGAAATTGAGCGATAGGTAATATTGTTCTTGGATGAAGCACTTTTGCACCAAAATACGATAGTTCCATAGCTTCTTGATAAGACATCGTTTTTAGTAATTTAGCATCAGGCACAATTCGAGGATCACAAGTATAAACTCCGTCAACATCAGTCCAAATTTCGCAGCTGTTGGCACGTAAACACGCTGCTAATACTGAAGCTGAATAATCAGAGCCATTACGGCCAAGAACAACTAATTCTCCTTTTTCATTACCAGCGGTAAACCCTGGCATCAAAATTATATTTTCTGGAGGTATATGCATTTCACTGATTCGATGCGATGACTCGACAATATCAACTGTAGACTCTAGATAGTCCCCCTCAGCAATCAGCATTGCCACAGGGTTAATAACTGTTACAGCATGACCTTTCGCTTTAAGCAATTCTTGCATAATTGCAATCGAAAGTTTTTCACCTCTACAAATGATACTTGCATTAATACTATCCGGACATTGACCTAATAGCCGAATACCTTCTAATAGTTGTTTAACGTTATTTAACTCATCTAGAGCAAACTTTTTCATTTCTTCATAGGCAAAATTAGGTACCGCTTTCGAAATACCTTCTAGTAAGTCTGCAAAGATTTTTTCAGCATCGTAGATATTAGTTTGGATATCTTGTTTTGCAATGGTTTTTTCAACCATTGCCACTAGATGATTAGTAATTTTAGCTGGTGCAGATAAAACCGTTGCCGTTTGTTCTTGTTTAGCATTATTTTCAATAATCTCTGCTACACGCAAAAAACGTTCTGCGTTGGCAACAGATGTTCCTCCAAATTTTAAAACTTTCATATCACACCTTACTTATTTTTCTAACTTATGCCAATGATAATTCAAAATGCAATTTTTAAAAAATACTGATAAAACTAAAATTTTGAATTCTTTTTACTTTAATTTCTATTTAAGAACTTTTTTATTTCACAAAGTAAAAAACCCGCCTTTGGGGGCGGGTTTTTCGATATTTTTAAGGAAAAATCAACCCGCCCTATATTTCATAATAGTGCCGGTGGTACCAATAATGCCTGAAATCATCATTACCATTTTCATTATTTTTCCTTAACTAAACCATAAACAAAACAGCCCGACATTTTCATGTCAGGCTGTAAATAATTAAAATACCTTTTTGCTGTTTTCGTATTCATTCACTACCTTATTTAAGGCTTGATAGATACTTTCGGCATTTTGTTTTTGTAATGCCTCATCAAGTATGTTGAGATACGATAACATTAATTTTTGATTGTCTTCAGCAAATTGTGGTGAAACTTCCTGATCTTCATATAACATCACATAAGTGCGAGCAAATCCAAAGATTAAAAAGTAAACCGATGCGTTATTCGGATCTTCTTGGATTAATGACCTCATAGCCTTACGTAGTTTTACATACGAATCGGTACCAGGTAAGCTTGTCGCAAATGTTTTTGTTACTTCTGAAAATGTCATTGCTAAAACCTCAATCAAAATCACAAATAAGAAGAATAGCAATCCATTAACATAAGTGCAAGTCTATTTTGTTTTTCAATTCACTTTTTTATTATTTTTTTAAAACCTCGGTATCATATAATGGTAATTTAATTTCACCTTAAACTTCTTTGCAAACTGATAACCCTGCTGAAGCTTGTGCGACCGGCATAATTTCAATTGAATTCACATTAAAATGATTTGGTGTATTAACTAACCATGAGACGGTATTGGCAATATCTTCTGGTGTAATAAAATCCACATCTTTATAAACCGCAGCAGCTTTTTCGTCATTACCATGGAATCGGACATTGGAAAACTCTGTTCCTCCACATAATCCGGGTTCGATATTTGTTACTCTGATTTTTTTACCCAATAAATCTGTTCTTAAATTAGCACTAAACTGCTTAACAAATGCTTTTGTTGCACCGTAAACATTTCCACCTTTATACGGATATGTACCGGCTACTGATCCAAGATTAATAATATAACCATAGTTACGCTCTACCATGCCAGGTAATATTTGATATGTTAAATGCACTAATCCAATAACATTGGTTTCAATCATTGTTTCCCAATCATTGTAATCAGCTTCATATGCTGGTGCTAAACCTAAAGCTAATCCTGCATTGTTAATTAATATATCGATAGGCTGAAACTCTTTAGGCAGCTGTAACAAAATTGTTTCAACAGAGTCTTTTTTTGTCACATCAAGAGTTAGCGGTAAAAAATTATCACCTAATTCTTGTGCAAGTTTTTGTAATTTATCAAGTCGTCTGGCTGCACCAATTACTTTATAACCATCAGTAATAAGTTTTCGGCAAATTGCTTTACCAAAGCCAGAAGAAGCACCAGTAACTAAAGCAATATTCATATCCAATCTCCTTCATAATAATTACAAGTGTATAACGATATTGAATGAAAAGAAAAATAGGTGCCAAAATATATACAACTTGTTTGAAAATATAACTATCTAAATTTTAGATAAAAATATATAAAAAAACCCGCTACAAGGCGGGTTCATATCGTATGTTTCATTTAGATGGTTCTTCGGATGGCTCATCATCTTTCAAAGGAACAATCAATGTATCGATATGGGTATTATTAATTAGCTGGCGTGCTGAAGACATTAATTTACTCCAAAAATCTTGGTGATGACCACAAACAACTAGATCTGCACCATATTCGTGGATAGCTTCAATTAATACTTGTCCAAATTCACCATTACCAGAAAGAGTATGTGCAATTGGATAACCTGCATCATCAGCTAATTTATTTAATGCAATATGGGCATCTTCAGTGATACGATCTTTCATATCATTCATATTAATATCAACTAGGCCTGTATAAAGGTCAGAGTAATTGATGCCCACATGAATGAGTGATATTTGAGCATTATATGGTCTAGCCATTGAGACTGCTTTTTCAACAAGAACTTCACTTTCAGGTGATAAATCCACTGCGACTAAAATGTGTTTATAAGCCATAATATTCACTCCTTCCTATTTTGACGCTCTAATTAAATTAAGATTTTATTCTTCCTTTTTACTACTAAATTAATTTTTGAGCAAGCCAAAAAAGTGACCCAGATAACAAAATTGAAATAGGTAAAGTAAGAACCCAGGTTAATGCAATATTTTTTATCGTTTTACTTTGCACTCCTCCACCATCGACAATCATCGTACCTGCAACAGATGAAGAAAGGACTTGTGTTGTCGATACAGGCATTCCTGTATAGCTTGCTATACCAATTGATAACGCTGTAGTAATTTGAGCTGAAACCCCTTGTGCATAGGTCATTCCCTTTTTACCAATCTTTTCACCAATAGTAATAGCTACTCGCCGCCAACCAATCATTGTACCAACTGCAAGTGCTGAAGCTACTCCGATAATTATCCAAATTGGTGCATATTCAATTGTTTTTAATAAATCATTATTTAATGATTTTAGGTACTGTTTATCTTCTGCTGATACATTTGGTTGTTTAGCAACATGAGATACCGTATCAGATAAACATAATAAAATACGTCTAGTTTGAGAACGTTGATCTACATTAAGCGAACCATAATCGTTAATTTTATTGAACAAATTGTTAGCAATACTTAACGTAGTGAAGGATCGAGAATAATCACAATGATATTTATTTAAATCATTTTCAGGAGTTGCAGTATCAACTGCTGATTGTTTACCAATTACTGTATTGAGATCATCATTATGAGTGATAAAGTACTCTTCAATATTATGAATCGCATTTCTGGTATTGGTAATTTCATAAGTTGATGCCCCCATGTTAACAATAAAACCAGCGGGTGCAATGCCCATCAATACTAACATCAATAAACCAATACCTTTTTGCCCATCATTTGCGCCATGCGAGAAACTTACACCAGCGGCTGAAATAATAAGCATAATACGAATCCAAAATGGCGGTTTCTTTTTACCATATAGCTTTTCACGCTGTTCTGGTGTCATAAAAATTCGTTCTCTTTTTTTACTACGTTTTTTACCTTGACCTTTACGGGTCCAATATTTTCGTAATAAAAAAATCATTAATCCAGCGATAACAAGACCAACAATTGGTGAAATAATTAATGATAGGAAAATTTGTATCATTTTTGGAATATTAAGTGCATCAATGATAGATGTATCCATAATAAATGCATTGGCCAATGCAACACCAATAATTGCACCAATTAAAGTATGAGAACTAGAAGCAGGAATACCTACATACCAAGTACCCAAATTCCAAATGATAGCAGCAAATAAAATTGAAAAGACCATCGCAAGTCCATGAGAAGAACTTACATTAAGTAATAAATCAGTAGGTAAAAGGTGAACGATTGCATAAGCAACACTAAGCCCGCCAAGTAATACCCCAAAAAAGTTAAACATACCAGCCATAAAAACAGCGAGCTGTTCTTTTAATGCTCTAGTATATATTACTGTCGCAACTGCATTTGCGGTATCATGAAATCCATTAATTGCCTCATAAAAAAGAACAAAAAATAGCGCTAAAACTAGTAATATAATCGTAGAAAATTCTAAATCAGCAAATAGATGAAACATAATATATCTTTCTGTTGTTAATAGCGCTTCTATTATCCTTGAGAATAACCCAATGAGCAAAACAATTTTTATATTTTTCTTTTCGCGTAATGAGAAGCTAAAACAGCGCAGATCATTAATTGTACTTGATGGAAAATCATTAGCGGTAAAATTATTATGCCTGTTATAGACATAGGAAAAATTACACTAGCCATTGGAATACCACTCGCTAAACTTTTTTTAGAGCCACAAAATACAATAGTAATTTCATCCTCTTTGTTAAAACCCAAGAATCTCGAGCTATAAGTCGTAATTAATAACACAATAGTTAATAAGATGATTGAATACACAATGATTTCTAAAAGAGATAAAAAGCTGACTTTCGACCAAATACCATTAACCACTGCATCACTAAAAGCCACATAAACAACTAATAATATCGATATACGATCGGTCTTAGAAATTACACCTTTATATTTATCAACCCATTTACCAATAAAACGTCTTGATAAATGACCGACAATAAATGGCACCATCAGTTTAAGCATAATAGATTCAATGGCATCTAATATATTCATTGAAGCAGCAGCTTGAGTATGAATTAATAATCCAACTAATACCGGCGTGATAAAGACACCTAATAGGGTCGATGCAGAAGCACTACAGATTGCAGCAGCAACATTGCCTTTTGCAATTGATGTAAAGGCTATGGCTGACTGAACGGTAGCTGGTAGGACACAAAGATATACAAAGCCTAAATAAAGATCTTCTGATAAAAAAGTTGGAACCAGTACCTGCATCATCACCCCTAAAATAGGGAATACTACAAAGGTAGTAGTAAATATCAACAGATGCAATCGCCAATTTTTTATACCAACAACTATCGCATCAAACGACAGTTTTGCACCATGCATAAAAAACAATAGACCAATAGCAAAAGTTGTAAGATTTTCAAATAACACTTTTGCTTGTCCTTTACATGGAAAAATACTTGCTGTAGTGACAACGCAAATCAAAGTCAGCAAGAAGGGATCAATTTTAAATCGTTGAAGTATATTCATGATATTGGCTTGATAAGTTAAAAAAATCGCCACATAAGTGGCGATTTAGCTAAAGTTATAATTTATTCCAAGAAACTTCTAAGAACATCAGATCGGCTAGGATGACGTAATTTACGTAATGCTTTAGCCTCAATTTGACGGATACGTTCACGCGTTACATCAAATTGTTTACCTACTTCTTCAAGAGTATGGTCTGTATTCATATCAATACCAAATCGCATACGTAAGACTTTTGCTTCACGTGGTGTTAGACCAGATAAAATATCACGTGTTGCACTACGTAAACTTTCCGATGTAGCTGCATCTAGTGGTTGCTCAAGTGCAGTATCCTCAATAAAATCACCTAAGTGTGAATCTTCATCATCACCGACTGGTGTTTCCATTGAAATTGGTTCTTTTGCGATTTTTAGTACTTTACGAATTTTCTCTTCAGGCATTTGCATGCGGTCAGATAACTCTTCTGGTGTTGGTTCACGCCCAATTTCCTGAAGCATTTGACGAGAAATACGATTTAGTTTATTAATTGTCTCAATCATATGCACCGGGATACGAATTGTTCTTGCTTGGTCAGCAATTGAACGAGTGATAGCTTGTCTAATCCACCACGTTGCATAGGTTGAGAATTTATACCCTCGGCGATATTCAAACTTATCAACCGCTTTCATCAAACCAATATTACCTTCTTGAATAAGGTCTAGGAACTGTAAACCACGATTAGTATACTTTTTAGCAATAGAGATAACTAAACGTAAGTTTGCTTCAACCATCTCTTTCTTGGCTCGACGAGCTTTAGCTTCACCAATAGACATTCTTCTATTAATATCTTTGATTTGTTCGATAGAAAGATTAGTTTCTGTTTCAATTTGCTGTAAAGCTTTAATTTGCTCTTCAATTGATGATTCAAATTCTTTTAATTTAGCAGCAAATGCACCTTTACCAGTACTCGCTTTTTTATACCAGTCCATGCTATTTTCATTGCCAGTAAAATGAGTCATAAACTGTTTTTTCGGCATTTTACATTGTTCGACACAAATTCGCATAATAATACGCTCATGAGATCTTACTCGATCCATCATACTTCTCATATTATTAACAAGAATATCAAACTGCTTGCCAACTAATCGGAATTGTTTGAAAACTTCAGATAGATTTTCAATTTCTTGTTGTGCTTTTTTATGAGCACGTCCATATTTTTTAATTGCTGCAGAAGTTTTATCATGTTGCTCTTGTAATTCAGCAAATTTCGCTTTTGCTACTTCTGGATCGATAGAGACATCATCATCAGCTGAAGAATCACTTTCTTCTTCACTTTCATCATCACTATCGTCAATATCAATCTCTTCTTCACCGTCTTCCAATTCTTCAGGAAGTTCTTCTTCTGACTCTTCAGCATTCGGATCGACAAAACCAGTAATAAGGTCGGACAAGCGAACTTCGCCGCTTTCGATTAAATTATATTGTTCTAAGAGATAAGTAATGGCTTCTGGATATTCAGATACTGAGGTTTGAACTTGGTTAATCCCATCTTCAATACGTTTTGCGATATCAATTTCGCCTTCACGGGTTAATAGTTCAACCGCACCCATTTCACGCATATACATACGTACTGGGTCAGTAGTTCGACCTATTTCTGATTCTACATTAGATAAAACTAATGCTGTTGCTGCTTCAACTGCCTCTTCATCTGGAACATTATCTGAAAGTAATAATTCATCTGAGTCTGGAGCTTCTTCAAGTACTTGAATCCCCATATCATTGATCATTTGGATAATATCTTCAATCTGATCTGAATCAATGATTTCTTCAGGCAAGTGATCATTGACGTCAGCATAGGTCAGGTATCCCAGCTCCTTACCCCGTATAATTAGGAGTTTTAACTGTGATTGAGAATTTTGCTCCATAAAGTATCACCATTTAGTTATTCGGTCATGTGTATTATATGTGCAGAATAAAAAGTATTTTTCTACACATACCCTATATATTTAGTCTTTTTTTGATAAAACAAGTATTAGTGTCGCTAATTCTTTTTTCTCTGCGGTACTTAATCCGGAGACTCTCTCTTTTGCGATCAGTTCATCTTGCCTTTGGGCGAGTATATTATCATATAACTCTTTTAAAGTATTAGAAAAAATTGATTCTATTTCATCATCTTGGTAATGGTACTCCCAGGTTGCTAAACGACTTAGCTGTTTATTATATGGTCGGTTAATACATTCAGTTAATATTTGTGCTGTAGTTATATTTGGATATTGTTGGCATAATTCAAGTAGTTCAATAAATATATCAATTCCCGCTAAGTTAACTTGCCTCATAACGTTAATATCAGATACCATCTTAGCTAGATTTGGATATTGAAGTAACAAACCAATTAAAATCCGCATAGTGGTCAATTTCATTTTTGGCACAGGTGCTGAATCAATAGTTCTATTTTCGCTTATATTATTATTCGCGATTAATTGTTCAATTTGGGATAGATCCAATAGCCCCAAATAACGCCCTAATTTTTGAAGTAAATTAAGTCTAAATACTTTTGCTTTTACCTGTTCAAGTAAAGGAATAGCAAGTGAACTCAATTTAGCTTTACCTTCAGCTGATTTTAAATCGACCTGTTTTAATAACTCATCGAACAAAAATTCAGATAAGTTAGGCGCCTTTTTTATGTAATCTTCAAAGCCATCTTTTCCGACTTTACGCACGTAACTATCTGGATCTTCATCTTGTGGTAAAAAAGCAAAAGTTATATCTTTACCATCAATCAAACAAGGTAGTAATACATTAAGCGCTCGCCATGCAGCATTTCGCCCGGCTTTATCACCATCGTAACAAAATATGACGGAATCTGTTGCTCTAAATAGAAGCTTAATATGCTCTTCTGATGTTGCTGTTCCTAAAGCAGCTACAGCGTAATCAATACCGTACTGTGCAAGAGAAACAACATCCATATAACCTTCAACAATGATTAATTGCTTTAAATTACGATTAGTTTCTTGAGCTTCATAAAGTCCATATAATTGAAAACCTTTATGAAAAATAGGAGTTTCAGGTGAATTTAGATATTTCGCCGACTCATTGAAGATCGTCCTTCCACCAAAAGCGATAACATTACCTTGTCTATCGCGAATCGGGAACATGATACGCCCACGAAAGCGATCATATCGATTACCTATATCGTTATTGACAGACATCCCTGCCTTGTCATATAGCACCACTTCATTTTCAGTCTTAACTATATTTTGAAAAGTTAGTTGTTTTGAATTAGGTGCATAACCGATTTTATACCTAGCTATAATCTCTGCGTTTAATCCGCGTTGTTCAAGATACTTTTGAGCATCTACCGAAGTCGATAATGCTAATTGCTGCTGGTAGAAATCAGTTATTTTAGACATCAATGAATAAAGATCTCGACGAACATTACGAGATTCAATTTGCTTTGATGCATCAGCTTGATTATTTTCGTTATCCGTGTATGGAACACGGATTCCTTGCATACTAGCTATCTCTTCAATTGCCTCAGGAAAAGACAATCGCTCATATTGCATCAAAAAATTTACTGCAGATCCAGTCGCGCCACATCCAAAACAATAGTAAATCTGCTTTTTTTCGCTTAATGAGAAAGAAGCGGTTTTCTCATCATGAAAAGGACAACAACCAAAATAGTTATTTCCTTTTTTTTTCATTTTAACGCGCTTACCTATCACATCAAGGATATTTGTGCGGGCAAGCAAATCTAAAATAAAATCGCGAGGAATAAGACCTTTCATGATAAAATTCAACCATTTATGGCATTACACAAAGACAACAAGCCGTAGTAAAAGTACGGCTTGTTAAAATTTTTATATTAAAAAAATAAATAAATTAAATTTTCAGTATAAATATTAATATAGACGAGTGCGACGAGCGTTTTCTCTTTCTAATTTCTTAGCGTGGCGTTTAACAGCAGCTGCTTTTGCGCGTTTACGAATAGTTGTTGGTTTTTCGTAAAATTCACGGTTACGAACTTCAGCTAAAACTCCTGCTTTTTCGCAAGAACGTTTAAAACGACGTAATGCTACATCGAAAGGTTCATTTTCACGTACTTTAATTACTGGCATGTGCCTCTCACCTCAAATTTGGTTAATATCACAAGGGACTAAAAATTAGTGCGCAATTTTACCTCTAAATCATATAAGTTGTAAAGTAAAATATCGTATAATTACGACATAACAAATTATTTGCTAATCTTACTTTTGAGTCAGATAATAAGACCGTTTAATCAAAAATATAGGTATTTATATGTCATCAGTCTTTACCGGTCAATATCCCCAAAGACGATTACGTCGTAATCGTGCTCATGATTTTAGTCGTCGCCTAGTTGCAGAAAATCGTTTAACAGTTGATGATTTGATTTATCCAGTATTTATCGTTGAAGGGAAAAATATTATTCAATCTGTATCATCAATGCCCAATGTTAAAAGAATGAGCGTTGATGTATTAGTGAAAGAGGCGGAGCAAGTTGCCAAATTAGGCATTCCTATATTGTCTTTGTTTCCTGCTATTGAGCCTTCTCAAAAATCACTGTTAGCTGAAGAAGCTTATAACGAAAATGGATTAGTTCCTAAAGCAATTAGGGCACTAAAAAAAGAGTTACCAGAACTCGGAATTTTAAGTGATGTTGCACTCGATCCTTATACCACTCATGGCCAAGACGGTATTATTGATGATAGTGGTTATGTTTTAAATGATACATCTGTTAGTACTTTGGTTAAACAAGCATTAGTTCAAGCTCAAGCAGGTTCTGATATTATTGCACCCAGTGACATGATGGATGGTCGAATTGGCGCAATTCGTAATGGGCTAGAATCACATGATTTTATTAATACGCAAATAATGGCTTATTCAGCAAAATATGCCTCTAGCTTTTATGGACCATTTCGTGATGCTGTAGGTTCAGCAAAAAACATTAAAGGTGGTAATAAAAAAACCTATCAACTTGATCCGGCCAACGCTAATGAAGCATTACAAGAAATTTACCAAGATTTAAGTGAAGGTGCTGACATGGTAATGGTTAAGCCTGGGTTGCCTTACCTAGATATTGTTCGTAAAGTAAAAGACACTTTTGCGGTACCAACCTTTGCCTATCAAGTATCTGGAGAATATGCAATGTTGATGGCCGCAATTGGAAACGGTTGGTTAGATGAAAAATCTGTCATCATGGAATCATTACTCTGTTTTAAACGCGCGGGTGCAGATGGGGTTTTAACTTATTTTGCCAAACAAATAGCTCAATGGCTCAATAACCCAGAGCATTGATGGTTTTATCTGATTCATATCAATCGGCAACTTATCGCAGATTGATATGATCAATATTTAAATTTTCTTACCTCATCATTTTTTTCGAAGTAATCTGTTAATTTAAAAATAAAAATTCTGACGAAAACTATATC
Source organism: Gilliamella sp. ESL0443 (assembly GCF_019469165.1). NCBI lineage: Bacteria > Pseudomonadati > Pseudomonadota > Gammaproteobacteria > Orbales > Orbaceae > Gilliamella > Gilliamella sp. ESL0443. Next base: position 1,797,446 of record NZ_CP048263.1, read on the forward strand.
TTTGACCTCCAATTTGCTAATATTTGTAAAGCTTATCTATAAGAAACGAATACTAATGAAATTCAAATTTATGCTCTAAACAGACTAAGATTGCAATAAAATACTGAAGTTGATTAAGCTTTTTTATTAGATATAAATAAAACTCTAACTCTAACATTAAGAGACTAATATTATGAAAAATTATATCTATCTATTCTTTTTGACTATTTTTTTATTAACGGGATGTGATAATCAAAAAAAGGCAGAAACAAATGCCGCCTCTAGTACAAGCAAAAATCAAGAGGCCCAAACTGAGAATAATGCTGTAAACAAAAATATAAATAATGAATTTAAATCCCAATCATCAATATTGGTAAGTAATAGTTATCTTTTTCATACCGAACCAGAACTCCTACCTCATAAAAAACTGATCAAACACCAAAAAATCCAAGGACCGACAGAAAAAACGATCAATTATAATGCTCAAGGTTATGTACAGAATTATGATCTTGAAGGTTTATATGGCGAAATAAACTATGATACAGCCAAATATATTTATGGCATGAAAGATGTTAGGAATAATTACGATGTTTCTTTTGACGATTCAAAAAATATTATTGGTATGAAAGATGATAATGGTGACATTGTTGCCATTAATGAATTTGATGAACAAGGTCATTTAGTTGAAACAACCTTATCCAACTTTGCCGATAATAATATTGTTTTTAATAGTAAAATTATTTATAACGGCGATCTGGTTGAACAAGTTTTATATAATGCTTATATAAAATCAGATGAACGAACTAAACTGCCCGTTTTAGTGAGAGAGAAAGATATAGTTTATAACACTAATAATCAGCTCGAAAAAACAATTACTAGAACATATAAATTATCAGCAAAAGGTAATGTAATCATCAATGATAAAAATGAACAAGAGTTAGAATCAACTGAGACTTGTACCTATTTCGCTTATAACGAAAATAACGACTGGACTAAAGCTGTTTGTGAAACAGTAGGAGAAGGTTCAAGTAAAATTGATTTAACCAGAACCATTGAATATTTATAAATTGTTAATTAAGTGAATATGATGAATTTTACTCACCAAACTCATCATATTCACGACAAAGTATAATTGTATCTTCAATCAAACGTCTTGCTATCGTGCCATATTCGGGTATTTTAGGTAATTGAGAATAATGATACCAATTTGCCTCGACTAACTCATTTTTATCGATAGTAATTTCACCACTCTCATAATCAGCTAAATAGGCCATCATCATGGAGTTAGGAAACGGCCAAGGTTGTGAACCAATATAACGAATATTTTTAATTTTTATTTTTGACTCTTCGTACACTTCTCGGGCAACCGTCATTTCCATTGTTTCACCAATCTCTGTAAAACCAGCTAAAACGGTATATAAATTTTCTTGATTATGCCTAACATGCTTTGCCAATAAAATTTTATTTTTATCTCGAATAGCAACGATAATTGAAGGGGAAATTTGTGGGTAATAACGTTGGTGACAATTACTGCATAAACAACACCACTCTGTTTTACTAATATGCATCTCATGACCACAATAACCACAATATTTATGAGAACGATAAAACTCAGACAATTGTACCGCCCTGCCAGCCATATTAAATAATGATTGATCAGCATTATTAAGTAAGGGGCGAATCGTTGACATAGAGTTTTTCATTTCTTGGCAAATCAACCAAGCGGTTTGCCCATTCCACTCACCAATTGGTTGAGCTAGTTTGTTGGTAAAACCTAATTCACTAGCAATACCATGAGGAACTTCGCCATTTGGCAACCATAATCGCCAATTTTGACTAACAAACCAATAACCTTTTTCGTTACCAATTAAATTAAATTGTTGTTGTATATTCATCACATCAATACCAAAAAATAACTATTAAAAAGGAGGATCTTAATCCTCCTTTTTGGCAATACTATTTCTTTTTCTTTTCGTGTAGACCTTTTTTCTCAAGCTCCCAGTAAATTATACGTTGCTGAGCAATCGTAAATAAATTACTTACAATATAGTATAAAACTAAACCTGATGGGAACCATAAGAAGAATACCGTAAAGATTAATGGCATATAAGTCATTAATTTTTGTTGTAAAGGATCGGTAACCGGTGTTGGTGACATCTTCTGAATTAAGAACATAGTTGCACCCATTAACAATGGGAAAACATAATATGGATCTTGTGCAGATAAGTCATGGATCCAAAGAGCGAATGGAGCATGACGTAGCTCAACCGTATTACCTAACATGTAAAATAATGACAAAAAGATAGGCATTTGAATCAATAATGGTAAACAACCACCAAGAGGATTAACTTTCTCTTGTTTATAAAGTGCCATTGTTTCCATACTCATTTTTTGTCTATCATCACCATAACGCTCTTTTAATGCTTGTAAACGAGGTTGCAATAACTTCATTTTAGCCATTGAACGATATTGTGCTCGTGTTAATGGGAATAAAATACCACGCACAATAAAAGTGATCACAATGATCGAAAAGCCCCAGTTTCCAATAAAACTATGGATAAATTTCAATAAGTAAAAGAGTGGTTGAGATAAGAACCATAACCAACCATAGTCAACGATTAAATCAAGATGATTAGCTGTTTCTTTTAATTCACTTTGAATTTCAGGACCTAACCATAATTTGGCATTAATTAATTTCGTTTCACCTGGTTGAATAACTGTTGTTTCACCTTTAAAACCAATTGTTGCTTGTGAATTGTTAGCTGTTGCACGTGAATAGAATAAATTATTTTGTTCCTGCGTAGGAATCCAAGCTGAAGCAAAATAGTGTTGCAACATAGCAATCCAGCCAGTTTCAGTTTTGACTTCTAAAGCATCATCTTTGATATCACTGAAACTATATTTACTATAATTAGTGTTGGCACTGGAATAAGCTGTACCGCGAAATGCGCTTAGTCCTAATCCGCCACCGCCTTCAGTAACGGCATCTTTAGGGAGTTCAATAGTCTGCTTCAACTGACCATACATTGATACTTCTAACGGACTTTGGGTTTGATTGTTCACGTCATACTGTACATCAACAGCATAATTACCACGATGTAAGATGTAATATTTAGTATAAGTTACACCATTAACTTGATAGGTAAATGGAACCTTCAACTCATCTTGACCATCAGCTAAAACATATTCAGATTGATCAGTTTGATATAATGGTCTTTTTGAGCCTTGAGTTGCATTGTCTGGACCATCTTTACCTGTTAACCCACTTTCAGCAATGTAAATAAAATCAGGTTTAGAAGTAAGTAGTTGGAAAGGTGTACCTGAATGAAGAGACTGCTCATATTTCAACAATTGAGCAGATTGCACATCGCCACCATAGGTATTAACCGTTAATGACAATACATCAGATTTTATTGTGATAGTTTTACCTTGCACTGAATCCGCTGTTGAACTATCTTCACCTATTTGTTGTGTCAATTGGTTAGCAACTGGGGGTTTTGGTGCATGATCATCTACCCACGCTTTCCAAATCAGGAAAGAAACGAAAAGTAAAGCAATGACTAATATATTACGTTGAGATCCCATTAGTGTTTTTCTCTATTGGTTTTAGTTTTCTTAGGAGGAACAAAATCTTCACCTCCTTCATGTAAAGGGTGACATTTTAATACACGTTTGACCGTTAGCCAACCACCTTTTATCAATCCGAATCGCCTTAATGCGATTATGGCATACTGTGAACAGCTGGGAGTAAAGCGACATTTAGGACCAAATAACGGACTAATGATACGTTGATATAAACTAATAATAAAAACAAAAACATTAATAATCAAAGCTTTAACCGCATAAACATGCTGTTTGATAATTAATATTAATTTACTTAGTTTTTTTTGATGATTTGCTGACATAGTTTATCTAATGTCTCAACTAATTGTTGATTATTCAATTGTATAACAGGCTGTTTAGCCATCAAAATAAAATCGATATTAGGAAACTGATGTTGGTGGTGACGAAAATATTCTTTGACTAACCGTTTAATACGATTACGCTCATGGGCTCTTTTAACCTGTTTTTTAGCTATAGCGAAGCCTAATCTGGGATGACTTAGATTATTTTTACGTGTAACTAGAGTCAGGAAAGGCGAACCTGCACGAATAGATTCTTGAAATACATGATTAAAATCAAAGGGAGTTAACAAGCGTAACTCCCGAGGAAAAGTGAGTTTAGTCACTCAACTTTAAATTAGCTAGCAACAGTTAAACGAACACGGCCTTTAGCGCGACGGCGAGCAAGAACTTGACGACCGTTTTTAGTAGCCATACGAGCACGGAAACCGTGAGTTCTATTGCGTTTTAATACTGATGGTTGAAATGTGCGTTTCATGACGATTTATATCCAAATCTAATTTATCAACAAGTTGTAGAGTATAAACTCCACAGCATTAATTAAAGAGGTCCGAATTATAGAGTCTATTTTATTTTTCGTCAACGGGATTTTGAAACATAAATTGTAAGGACCTTTTCAAATTTCATTAATCACTAATAGCTAAAACTCGCTTACTTGCTTCACCACCAACTTCACGCGCTAATTTTGGAACTAAATAACCTGATAGTTTTTTTGTCAATTGCCGCATGATTTTTTTGGCCTCATCATCATCGACTAAAAAATGAGCCGCACCTTGTACTTTATCTAATAAATGGATGTAATAAGGTAAAATACCAATTGAAAATAACTTATTACTTAACTTCGCTAGCACATCAGCATCATCATTAATATTTTTTAATAAAACACTCTGATTTAGTACTGTTACCTCACTTTTCTTTAAATCTTTGATGGCATGAGCTACATTATTATCAATTTCATTCGGATGATTAATATGGGTAACTAACACAACTTGTAAACGTGTTTTTGCAAATAATCGACACAGCTCAGAAGTAATACGATTAGGTATCACCACCGCTAAACGACTATGAATACGTAAACGCTTAATATGACGAAATTTCTCTAATTCAGCTATTAAAAAAGCCATTTCATGATCTTTTGCCATTAAAGGATCGCCCCCCGAAAGAATAATTTCATCAAGTTCGGTATGCTGTGCAATATACTCTAATGCGAAACTAATATTCTTTTTGTTACTTTGATTATCATGATAAGGAAAATGTCGCCTAAAACAATAACGGCAATTAATCGCACAAGCAGTTTTAGTCATTAATAATGCGCGATTATGATATTTATGTAGTAATCCTGGAATATTGTTATGTTGCTCATCAAGAGGATCTTTAGTAAAACCCTGTACGTTTATTAATTCCTGTTCATCACAAAGTACTTGAAGCAGTAAAGGATCTTGAGGATCACCTTTTTTCATTCGATTTATAAAAGCCATAGGCACACGAAGTGGAAATTGCTTTCTTGCCTGTAACATGGGTAAAGAAATTTCCTCAGAATCTAAATCCAGACAATGATAAAGCTTTTTGATATCTGTCACTACATTAGCGAGATCAAAAATCCACTCATCTTTATTTGGTTGTTCAACATTTTGCTGTATAATATGACCCATTTTTGTAATTCAGAATGATAGTTGGAGCTTTTATGGCATCTTATAGTACTAATGAGTTTAAAGCTGGTCTTAAAATAATGCAAGATGGCGAGCCGTGTGTAATTGTTGAAAATGAATTTTACAAGCCAGGTAAAGGACAAGCAATTAACCGTGTAAAAATTAAAAAATTACTTTCTGGTAAAACTGTTGATAAAACATTTAAATCAGGAGAATCTGTTGAAGCGGCTGATGTCGTTGATATGAACTTAACTTATCTTTATACCGATGGTGAGTTTTGGCATTTTATGAATAATGATACATTTGAACAACTTTCTGCTGATGCAAAAGCTGTAGGTGACAATGCTAAATGGTTAGTCGATCAAGCGGAATGTATTTTAACCTTATGGAATGG